>NZ_FORN01000101.1 GCF_900114015.1 Caulobacter sp. UNC279MFTsu5.1
ATCCCGTCGAAGCCATAGCTGGAGACCGCCGCGCCATTGGTCCGCGATTCCGGCAGCGCCTGCGCGTTGTAGGTGTAGGTGGCCAGGACGGTCGCCCCGGGGCGCGACGGTGGCCACGAGGCGAGAGAGCCGAATTAGCGCGCCGTTACCGTAGACCCTGCTTTGTCAGTCGCAGGAAGAAGCCGCTTTAAAGGCTTGACTGCTGGAACAACAGAGTGTGCGTCCCCAGTGCCTGTTTCCTACCTAGTATATCTAAATTCCACCACCCTCCCCGAACAGGCTTCCACGGAAAGATATAGCCCTCCAAAACCCAGCGGCTCCCCGTCAGATTTGATCGCCACATCTTCTCCGTAGACTGTCCAGAAACCTTTTACATATTTAACGTCATAACTGTACTTCCTACCCGCAAACTTCCCGTTATTCAGCTTACGGGCAAGTAAATCAAATAATAATATCGCATCTTCTCTTGAAGATATTACCGAATTGACCGCAACAAACGCATTTGCCTTACATCGCACACCCGCATCATGACTGTAGCTTGCCCCATCCACCACAGACCCATTCAACACTGTCAACGCCGCTAGAAAGTTGAATATATTCAACATATTCAAAATCCTTATCTTGCGCCCCAAAGAAGGTCTCGAGCAGCGTCGTCATAAAGCGGACTATGTTCCTGCGCTCCTGGGTTACCATATATTGCTGGGTCTTTCGGATTTGGAAAGACAGAGTTTTCCGCTGGGCCACGATGGATACCCTCATGCACGGTTGTTACTTGACGATCGCGGCTTGCGCTATCCCTACCGTCCGCCGCTCCGGCCAGACCAACCGAGCCAACAGTAGTTGACCGGCCATTAAGGCTAGTTCCAGCCACAGTATTCACATTAGGTCTCGCTACAAACTCTCGCGCCCGAAGCGACGACGCCACCTCACCAGCGCGCACAGATATCTCTTTTCCACCAACCTTTATTGTAAAAATTCGGTCAGCACGAGATTCGAGTTTTTTTACGGCGTCCGTGTATGCTCTTTCGAACTTTCTGATGTCGTTCGATTGCCCCCTAGTGAGCGTAGAGGCGCCATCCAGCTCCACTCGATTAAATGTGCACTTTGTTTCTCCTCCACTACCCTCACACGTAGTGCCTGTCGGATCGTTATTATTCAGCGGGTCATCGCCGACGTAGGCGTAGAGATTGATCTGGTCCTTGTACCCAATCGGATCCGTCTGCAGGAACCGTCCCAGGGTCGGCGAGTAGATGCGGGCCTTGTAGTAGTACATGCCCAGCTCGGGCAGCCACGCCTGGCCGGTATATTGGAACCGCCCGGCGTTGCCCGCGCCCGGAACGCCGTATTCGTCATAGCTGTTGACGCCCAGCGATCCGCCCCCCGCGTCGGCGCGGGCGACGATGCTGCCCTGCCCGTCGGTGAGCAGGTGGCGGCGGTCGGCCAGGGACGCGCCCTCGTACCAGACGATCGGGTCGTCGACCGCG
>NZ_FORN01000099.1 GCF_900114015.1 Caulobacter sp. UNC279MFTsu5.1
ATGACGCCCAGGGAGTACGCCAGCGCCTTCTGCGGAGAGACCGGCCGGCACGCTGCGCAGGCTGATAGCTCCGCGCACCGGCCTCTTGCCACCCATCAACACCAAGGCTCAAATCAACCCAGGCCTCGTCCGCGCCCTGCTCGACGACCATGTTGGCGCCCCCGATTCCAGGCCGCAATCGGCCCTGTCGGACGCGCCGCGTTCGAGGCCGCCGATGTAGTGCCCCCGGTAGTGAGTTCGGCGTTGATGAGATTGGGGTTTTCGGGATTTGGTAGTACGGCGAGTAGTGCCCCTAAAAATCAGCGATCCGATTAGTATAGATAAGTCAAAGCGTTACGAGCACCGAGAGGTGCGTATGGTGTAGTGCCATTTTAAGGGGATTTTTGCGCTGAACAGGCCGCCCAAAGACTCTCTTAAGGGGGTCCATAAACAACCAATCGCGGTACGCGAGCGGAAACGCCAGAGACATTACATAAAATTACGGATTATCGACAAAGCCACGGCGCTAGGAGCCGATCTTGGAGCGCGCCACCACAAGGCGCCGTAGCGAACGATCGGCGTAGCGAAGACCGTTGCGGCGGCGCTAGGGGAGCGACTATGCAGGCCTGACGGCTTTCTGCCTCGCAAAAGCCAGCAAGGCTGCTTCCTCCCTGTCTGCCAGGTTGTTGAAGTGTTCGACATCGCGAACCAGTTCTCTGTAGCCCCAAAGCGCGCCAAGATCACCCTTTGCGTCGCGGGGAAAGTATTGAAACTCCCACCCCCTCCCAGGGGAACCATCTACAATATCAAATAGCTCCGCTGGATACCAATTTGGGCGCGAGTTATCTTGCGGATCAATCAAATACTTCAACTTACCCTTAAAAATAGATTGCCCATAAATTGTGTATGTTGATCCGACATCGACGTCATAAATTGCACTGTCCAATCCATCGAATGACTTTTCCTCATTGGGAACGTCACCGTATTTCGAATACTTACACACACATTTCATAGCCATAGCGTCCTATTTAATTTTCCAATCATCTGTCGCGCGCGTTCTAGTGTTGTAATTATAGTGAACTTCCACGCCGTTGATGTTTTGTCTCCGCTTTTCCCACCCGTCGGAGCCCGGCCAGCGACCGTCCTGCATCCCGCCTCGAACGTCTACCGGCCCCCCAGCCTCTGGCTTGGATTGAGCCTCACGCATCGCAACCTGCTCTTTCAAGTTCTGCGGAGGTCGCCCGGTGCTGCCTTTGGAATTGGGGCCATTGCCAGGCAACCCAAAGCCCATAGCGGAAGCCATAGTGTCAACGAGCTTGCCCAAATCCAAACTGTAGTCTGGGTTGGACTCTCTCGCTGAAACACCCATCCCGTATTTGTACTGCGCACTAATAAATGAGGAAATGCTACCGACTTTGGAGACGGTTGACGCGCTATACTCTTTAGTTAGGCTGCTAGTTTTTCCATCTTTGTTTGTATACGACGTCGTAACGGTCAGACTCTCCTTACCGTCATCCGAATAGGCGCAAGACCCACCCTTGCCTTCGGTAAAGCTGCAATTGACAGCCTGGTTGCCGGAAGGATCGCTGTGATTGACAGGATCGTTGCCGACGTAGGCGTACCAGTTCAGGTCGTCGCCATACCCGATGGGGTCGGTTTGGAGAAACCGCCCCAGGGTCGGAGAATAGGCCCGGGCCTTGTAGTGGTACAGCCCCACCTCCGGCAGCCAGATCTG
>NZ_FORN01000097.1 GCF_900114015.1 Caulobacter sp. UNC279MFTsu5.1
CCCCGGATGACATGCATGTGGCTGTCGATCAGCCCTGGAATCACGCGACGGCCGCCGGCGTCGATGACCGTCGCGTCCGGCCCGGCGGCGGCGCGCACTTCGCCCTCCTCGCCCACGGCCGCGAACTTGCCGTCACGGATCAGGGCGGCGTCGGCGCGCGGATTGCTGCGGTCAAGGGTCGTGAACTTGCCGTTGACGAGCAGCAGGTCGAGTTGGGCGGAACGGGACATGCCGTTTCTCCTAGATCGATGAGGACGGATAGGAAGGGTGGCGCGGGACGCCGGATCAGGCTTGCGACTTGGGCTCGGGACCCTCGCCGGCGACGGCCTGCGGCCCCAGGACCTGACCGGCGCATTCGGGCGTCTTCAGATAGGCCACGACCGGCGCCTTAGTCAGCAGCCGCTTGGCCACAGGAATGGCCTGCTCGCCGAGCAGCATGCCCAGCAGACCCAGAAGCGCGATGGCCGGCGGGGCCGGCGAGCGCACGCCCAGCGAGGAATAGATCAGGCCGACAAGAAGGCCGACGGCGAGGGAAAGCAGGTAGGGCTTCATGACGGCGCTCCAGGAGTGGGACGGGACGGCCGTGGCCGTCCCGTCGATTGAGGTCAGGCGTGGCTTTCCGAGGCGCCGAACATGGACTTGGCGTAGGTGACGCCCAGGCCGTAGGCGCCTCCGAAAGTCTTGGCGATTCCGGTGGTCAGGTCGTAGGTCCCCGACCTCGCCCAGTCGCGTTGCAGTTCGAGCAGATATTGCAGGGCCGTGATGGGCTGGGCGCCGGCCTGGATCATCCGCGACACCGCCCGCTCGTGCGCCTCGGTTGAGATGTCGCCGCTGGCGTCGGTGATCACATAGACCTCGAAGCCTTGGTCGAGAGCCGACAGCGCCGGGCCCACGATGCAGACCGAGGTCCACAGGCCAGCAAGCACGATGCGCTTCTTGCCGATCTTGTTGACCTCGGCGATCACCGCCTCGTCTTCCCAGGTGTTCATCGATGTACGGTCCAGCAGCGTCTGGTCCGGGAAGGGAGCGGTGACTTCCGAGAACATCGGGCCCGAGAAGCTTTTCTCGGCGACCGTCGTCAGGACGGTCGAAACGCCGAACCCGGCGGCGGCGCTGGCCACCAGAGCGGCGTTGTTGCGCAACTCGATCGCCGAGATCGACTTGGTCGCGAAGGCCATCTGCGATTGGAAATCGATCATGATCAGGGTGTGGTCGTCGGCGTTCAGCAGGCGAGCGCCGGGGGTCGCGGTGGCTTGGGTCATGGCTGGGTCCTTTGGTAATTGGAGGACCGCTGAGGGCCGCCCCGTTGTTCTGACGAGGACACTGTGATCGCGGCATCGCGTCTCATAAATGGAAATGATAGAAACTCATCATTTCCATTTATGAGCCGATAACCGGCTATGAATCATGATTGTCGCGTGTCCGATCGAAGACACAAATCGCTGGCGCCTGTCTCACCTAAGCCGATCGTGGAGGAAAGGTTACGCTCGGTGTCCTTTGACGTGGCAGTTGCGAACGAGCGCCAACTGCGGACATTGGCACACCTCCAGAAAACCGACCTTCGGCGGTTAGGACTCTTCGATGGCAGCTCGCTGTTCCTGGCGCCACACGGTTGCCGACCATGATCAGGTCGCCCGACTTCAAGTCGAGGGGGCGCCATGGCAGAATGTCCTCGGCTGAATCTTCCGCACAGCCGTCGGCCGTTGACCTAGGTGTCGAAGCTATGAAGGTTGTTCACCCGGGGAGCGGCTGAGAAGCTGGGGTTGCGAAGCACCAACCTTGGCCGGAGGTCTCCCCGGATGA
>NZ_FORN01000014.1 GCF_900114015.1 Caulobacter sp. UNC279MFTsu5.1
GGGGGAGGTGGCCCGGAGGGCCGGAGGGGGATCGCCCTCAAACTCTTGCCCGTAACGCCGGTTTGCCTCACTGGTGAGCGAATGAGTCAGCCGGTCACGATCGAACTGGGCGAGGGCGGCGCGCATGACGCCCGGGCGCTGCGCCACGCCTTCGGATGCTTCACGACGGGGGTGACGGTGGTCACCACGGTCTGCGAGGACGGCCGCCGCATCGGGCTGACGGCCAATTCGTTCACCTCGGTGTCGCTGGATCCGCCCCTGGCCCTGGTCTGCGTCGACCTGGCCTCGCGCAGCCTGCCGATCCTGGACGCGGCCGCGCGGTTCACGGTCAATGTCCTGCACGCCGACCAGCAGGCCATGGCCCGCCAGTTCGTGCAAAAGGACGGCGACCGGTTCGCGGGCATCGACACCGAGACCTGGAGCACCGGCGTTCCGATCCTGCCCGACTGCATGGCCAATTTCGAATGCGTGACCCACCAGGTCTTCGACGCCGGCGACCACCGGGTCTATGTCGGTCGGGTGGTGAAGCTGCGCTACGATCCGGACCACGAGCCGCTGGTCTATCTGCAGGGCCGGTTTCGCCGCGTGCACGTGGAGGCGTAGGGCCGCCATCACGAATTACGGCGGAGAGAATATGCGCGATACGCCCTCGTCGTCGGATGCTATTGACGCGCAAAACAAGGTCTAGGGAGCGTATCATGCGGACCATCAGCCATTTCGTGAACGGACAGACCCTGGAAGGGCAGTCCGGCCGCTTCGGCGATGTGTTCAATCCGAACACCGGCGAGGTCCAGGCCCGGGTGGCGCTGGCCAGCGCGGCCGAGCTGGACGCCGCCGTCCAGCTCGCCGCCGCCGCCCAGGTCGGCTGGGCCGCGACCAATCCCCAGCGCCGCGCCCGGGTGATGTTCGAGTTCAAGCGCCTGATCGAGCGCGACATGAACGCCCTGGCCGAGATCCTGTCGTCCGAGCATGGCAAGGTGATCGCCGACAGCAAGGGCGACATCCAGCGCGGCCTGGAGGTCATCGAGTTCGCCTGCGGCATTCCCCACGTCCTGAAGGGCGACTACACCGAGGGGGCGGGCCCCGGCATCGACGTCTATTCGATGCGCCAGCCGCTGGGCGTCTGCGCGGGGATCACCCCGTTCAACTTCCCGGCCATGATCCCGATGTGGATGTTCGGCATCTCGATCGCCGTGGGCAACAGCTTCATCCTCAAGCCGTCGGAGAAGGATCCGACCGTGCCGGTCAAGCTGGCCGAGCTGATGATGGAGGCGGGCCTGCCGGCCGGGGTGCTGAACGTCGTGCACGGCGACAAGACCGCGGTCGACGCCATCCTGACCCATCCGCTGATCCGCGCGGTCAGCTTCGTCGGCAGCTCCGACATCGCCTCCTACGTCTACCAGACCGGCACCGCGCACGGCAAACGCGTCCAGGCCATGGGCGGGGCCAAGAACCATGGGATCGTCCTGCCCGACGCCGACCTGGACCAGGTGGTCAAGGACCTGTCGGGCGCGGCCTTCGGCTCGGCCGGCGAGCGCTGCATGGCCCTGCCGGTCGTCGTGCCGGTCGGCCGCAAGACCGGCGACGAACTGCGCGAGCGGATGGTCGCCGAGATCGAGACCCTGAAGGTCGGGATCTCCACCGACGCGGCCGCCCATTACGGCCCGGTGGTCAGCGCCGCGCACCGCGCCAAGATCGCCGACTACATCAGGATCGGCGTCGAGGAAGGCGCCGAGCTGGTGGTCGACGGCCGCGAGTTTTCCCTGCAGGGCTTCGAGAACGGCTTCTTCATCGGCCCGTCGCTGTTCGACGGGGTCAAGAAGGGCATGAAGACCTATCAGGAGGAGATCTTCGGACCCGTCCTGCAGATCGTCCGCGCCGAGAGTTTCGAGGAGGCGCTCAGCCTGCCGTCCGAGCACCAGTACGGCAACGGCGTGGCGATCTTCACCCGCAACGGCCGGGCGGCGCGCGAGTTCGCCAGCCGGGTCAATGTCGGCATGGTCGGGATCAACGTGCCGATCCCGGTGCCGGTGGCCTACCACACCTTCGGGGGCTGGAAGCGCAGCGCCTTCGGCGACACCAACCAGCACGGCGTCGAGGGCGTGAAGTTCTACACTAAGGTCAAGACCATCACCGCCCGCTGGCCCGAGGGCGAACACGAAGGCGACGCCTTCGTCATCCCGACGATGAAATAGGCGGGGGCGGGGCGATGCGAGTTATGGTTCGGGCCTTGGCTTTCGTCGCCCCCTTGCTGATCGGACTTGTCCTGAACGCCACAGCCTTCGCCCAGCCCCTGGACGCCGCCGAGATGGCGGCGGTCGGCCAGTACGGCCAGCGCGCGGCGCCGCTGACGGTGTTCGAGCGGGCCGGCGTCCTGCGGATCGACGGCCAGGGCCGCCAGGACGCCCGGCTGACGCCGCTGGGCCGCGGCCGCTACGCGATCGAGGGCGGCGGCGAGCTGGTGCTGGAGCCGGTCGCCGTGCGCCTGGACGGGACCCGCCTGCCGCGCCACGACTTCGGGGCCGAGGTCGAGGCCGGCGTCCGGGCGGCGGTGCGCGCCGACCCCGCCGCCCTGCGGGCCCGGGCCCTGGCCGCGACGCCGCCGGTCGAGACCGCGCGGCATCGGCCCGCCGACCTGGTGGACCTGTCGGCCCTGGACCCGACGATCCGCCTCGACATCCGTTACGCCGGTTCCGACAACTTCATGGGTCTGCCGCTTTACGAGCGCGCCGCCGCCTACATGCAGCGCCCGGCCGCCCTGGCCCTGGCCCGGGCCGCCCAGGCGCTGAAGGCTAAGGGCTACGGCCTGCTGATCCACGACGCCTACCGGCCCTGGTTCGTCACCTGGATGTTCTGGGAGGCCACCCCGCCCGAGGACCACATGTTCGTGGCCGATCCGGCCCAGGGCTCGCGCCACAACCGCGGCTGCGCCGTCGACCTGACGCTGTACGACCTGAAGACCGGCAAGCCGGTCGAGATGCCCAGCCGCTACGACGAGATGTCGGGCCGCTCCTACGCCGACTTCATCGGCGGGACCACGAAGCAGCGGGCGATGCGCTCGATCCTGCGCGAGGCCATGGTCGCCCAGGGCTTCGAGATCTATCCCGAGGAATGGTGGCACTTCGACTACCAGGACTGGCGGGACTACGGCATCGGGACCGAGACGTTCAGCGAACTGGAGAAGGCGGGCGTGAGACGGTGAGAAAGGTTCACCGTGGCCGCCAGGCCAGAATGTCCGCGCTGCGCTCCACCCCGACCCGCGGGCACGCCGCCTTCAGCGAACAGGCCCCGCAGCGCGGCGCGTGGTGCGAGCACAGCAGCTGGCCCAGGCCCTTCATCAGCCAGTGCAGCTCGTACAGGTCCTCGGCCGTCCAGCTGTCGGGGACCAGGTCCATCAAGGCCCGGTAGGCGTGGGCGGTGTCATAGCCGGCGGGGATCAGGCCGTAGCGGCCGGCGACGCGATGCACATGGGTGTCGACCACCAGGGCCCGCATGTTCAGGGGACTGAAGTTCAGCACCGAGGCGGCGACCTTGACCCCGACGCCGGGCAGGCCCTGCAGCCACCAGCGGGCGCTGTCCAGCTCCAGCTCGGCCAGGTGGTCCAGCGACAGCCTCCAGCCGCTGCGCACCTGGATCAGCCGCAGGGCGTGGGGCAGGTGGCGGGCCTTCTCCTCGGGATAGGTGACGTCCTTGATAAGCGCCTGGATCTCGGCGTCGGGCGTCTCGGCCAGTTCTTCCCAGGTGGCGAAGCGCTCCTTCAGGCGATGGTAGGCGCCCCAGGAAACGGCGTCCTTGGTCCGGCCGCTGATCGCCGACTTGACCAGCTGCGACACCGGATCCAGCCGCTTGGTCGGCCGCTGCGGCCCGAAGGTCTTGAGCAGCCCGTCGCGCAGGGCTTCGAGCGGCGAGGTCGACAGGTCGAGGGACAGCTGCATGGCGATTCTCATTCGGAACGTAACGAGAACATAGTGAACGCGCGGCGGCTTGTCGAGTTATCCCCAGCTTGTTCCCAGGCTCGCCGTCAGGACCAGGGCCGGCGGCGCCCCCACATCACGGTGATCCGCCGGCGCAGGCGGGTCAGGGCCACGCGCATCGGCGTCGGAGCCGGGGCGGGGGCCGGGCGCTCCTCGGCGGGCAGCTCGATCTGGGCGAAGCGGGCGATCAGGTCGCGCAGCTCCGGCTCCTGCACCGCCAGGGCGGCCTCGACCGGCGACATCCAGCGCAGGCTGCGCTGGCCCTGTTCCGGCCAGGTCGGGTGCTCGCCGGTGACTTCCAGCGGGTAGACGTCGACCGTCACGGGGCGCGCGACGCCGCTCTTGAGGCGCTTCAGATAGGGATAGTCGCCGATCGGCTTTTCCGCGATGCGGCCGTCGAGACCGGCCTCCTCGTAGGCTTCCTGGGCGGCGGCCTGGGGATCGGTCTTGCCCTTCATCGGCCAGCCCTTGGGGATCACCCAGCGGCGGGTCTCGCGAGACGACACCAGCAGGACCTGCAGGCCCGCGACCGCATCGGCGCGCCAGGGCAGAGCGGCGACCTGACGGCGCCGCGTCCTGGACTTGAGTCCCGCCTGCTTGCCGTCCGCCGTATCCGTCACTTCATCCAGAACCCGAGATAGTAGAACGCCGCCGCGACGAGGCCGGCCGCAGGCAGGGTGACGATCCAGGCGGTCACGATGCTCTTGGCCACGCCCCATCGGACGGCCGAAACCCGACGCGAAGCGCCGACGCCGACAATAGCGCCCGTGATCGTGTGAGTCGTCGAGACCGGAACGCCGATATGGGTCGCCAGGAACAAAGTAATCGCTCCGCCGGTCTCCGCGCAGAAGCCCTGCATCGGAGTCAGGCGGGTGATCTTGCTGCCCATGGTGTGCACAATGCGCCAACCCCCGAAGAGGGTGCCGAGCGCCATGGCGGTCTGGCACGACAGGACGACCCACAGCGGGATCGTGCCCGGGGCGTGGGTGGCGCCGTGGGCGAACAGCAGGGCGGCGATGATGCCCATGGTCTTCTGGGCGTCGTTGCCGCCGTGGCCCAGGGAATAGGCCGCCGCCGAGAAGAACTGCGCGATGCGGAAGAACCGGTCGGCGAAGAACGGCGAGCGCCGGACGAAGATCCACGAGACGATCAGCACCAGCAGCAGCGCCAAGAGGAAGCCCATCAAAGGCGAGACCACGATGCCGGCCGCGGTCTTGCCCAGACCGGCCCACTGCACCGCGCCGAAACTGCCGACCTTGGCGACGGACGCCCCGACGAGACCGCCGATCAGGGCGTGGGAGCTGGACGAGGGGATGCCGGCCCACCAGGTGATCAGGTTCCAGCTGATCGCGCCCATCAAGGCGGCGAAGATCAGGCGGTCGCCGATGATGTGGGGGTCGATGATCCCCGCGCCGACCATCTTGGCCACGCTGGTGCCGAAGAAGATGAAGGCGATGAAGTTGAAGAACGCCGCCCACAGCACCGCCCACCGGGCCGACAGCACGCGGGTCGAGACGATGGTGGCGATCGAATTGGCGGCGTCGTGCAGGCCGTTCAGGAAGTCGAAGCCCAGGGCCACGACGATCAGCACGACCAGGATCAGGAAGGTCGGGTCCACTAGACCTGCTCGACCACAATGCCGCTGATGCGGTTGGCGACGTCCTCGAAGCGGTCGACCACCTTTTCCAGGTGGCTGTAGATGTCGACCCCGACGATGAAGGTCATCGGGTCACCGGTGCGGTGGGCCAGGAACAGCGCCTTGCGGCCCTGGTCGTACATCTGGTCGGCCTGCTCCTCGATCTGGGTGACGCGGACGGCCAGCTCGGTCAGCCGCTGGGCGTTCCTGCGCATGTCGGGCAGCAGGGCCACGGCCTCGACGGTCAGCTCGGCGGCCTGGACGATGATCGCGGCCATCTCGCGCATCGGCGGCTCGAAGGTCTTGACCTCGAACAGGCTGACCACCTTGGCGGTCTTGCGCATCTGGTCGATGGCGTCGTCCAGCGAGGTGGTCAGGTCCTGGATGTCGCTGCGATCGAACGGGGTGATGAAGCTGCGGCGGACCGCGCCCATAACCTGGCGAGTGATCTCGTCGGCCTCTTCCTCGTGCTGGTAGACGCGGGCGCTGGCGGCCTCGACGCCGTCGCCGCCCTCCATCAGGTCCTGCAGCGCCTTGGCGCCCAGCACCAGGGTGGCTGCGTGCTGCGCGAACAGCTCGAAGAAGCGGTCTTCCTTGGGCATAACGGCCCGGAACAAGCCCAGCATGGTCGCTTCATCCTCTGTTCGAAGCGTGGAGAGTGTCGCGGACGTCCTTGTACGGAAGAACGCCCGGCGCGGCGGAGCGGAACCACGGAAGGCGGCCGCGTTCAAGTCCTTCGTGACGGTTTTATGACAGCTTTTACGGGGTGCGCCCTCTGGTCGCGGCGCAAGGCCTTTGGCACTCTGGCGCGCGCATTGGTTCAGGAGCAGCGGCATGTCGACAAGCCTCAAGGTGAACGGCCGGGTCCACGCGGTCGAGGCCGAACCGGATACGCCGCTGCTGTGGGTGCTGCGCGACGAGCTGGGCCTGGTCGGGACCAAGTACGGCTGCGGCGTGGCCCAGTGTGGCGCCTGCACCGTGCACATCGACGGCGTGGCCATGCGCTCGTGCGTCACCTCACTGGCCCGGGTGGGCGGCAAGGCGGTGACCACCATCGAGGGCGTCGGGGCCAATCCGGTCGGGGCCAAGGTGCAGGAGGCGTGGAAGGCGATCGACGTGCCGCAGTGCGGCTACTGCCAGGCCGGCCAGATCATGTCGGCCACGGCCCTGCTGGCCGCCGCGCCCAAGCCGACCGACGACGAGATCGACGCGGCGATGAACGGCAACCTCTGCCGCTGCGCCACCTACATCCGCATCCGCAAGGCCATCAAGGCGGCGTCCGGCCAGGTGGAGGCGCGGGCATGACCGCGATCCTGGACAATCCCGCCCGCCGCCTGTTCCTCAAGACCGGCGCGGCGGCCGGCGGCGGCCTGCTGCTGTCGTTCAGCCTGCCGGGCCTGGTCCGGGCGCAGGACGAAACGCCGGGTGGAGCGGCGGCCAACCCGTTCAGCGCCTTCGTCCGCATCGCCCCCGACGGGACCGTCACCATCGCGGCCAAGCGGCCGGAGATCGGGCAGGGGATCAAGACCTCGATGCCGATGCTGATCGCCGAGGAGCTGGACGTTGACTGGGCGGCCGTCCGCATCGAGCAGGCCCCAATCGACGCCAAGGTGTTCGGTGAGCAGTCGGCCGGCGGCAGCACCTCCACGCCGGAGGACTGGGAGCCCATGCGCCAGGTCGGGGCGGTGGGACGGGCCCTGCTGATCCAGGCCGCCGCCCAGCGCTGGAACGTTCCGGCCCCCAGCCTGGCGACCGAGCCCGGCTTCGTGGTCGACAAGGCCGGCCGGCGTCGCCTGCCCTACGGCGAGCTGGCCCAGGCCGCGGCCAGCCTGGCCCCGCCCGATCCCAAGACCCTGGTCCTCAAGGATCCCAAGGCCTACCGGATCATCGGCAAGCCGCACCCCCAGTCCGACACCGCCGCCATCGTCGTGGGCAAGCCGCTGTACGGGATCGACGTGCGCGTTCCGGGCATGTTGTACGCCACCTTCCTGAAGGCCCCGGTGTTCGCCGCCAAGGTGGCCAAGGTCGACCTGGCGCCGGCCAGGGCGGTCAAGGGCGTCCGCCACGCCTTCGTGGTCGACGGCGGGACCGAACTGGAAGGCCTGCTGGGCGGCGTGGTGGTGGTGGCCGACACCTGGTGGGCGGCGCGCAAGGGCCGCAACGCGCTGGAGGTGACCTGGGCCGACCATCCGACCAGCGCCCAGAGCAGCGCGGGCTTCATCAAAAAGGCCGCCGAGCTGCACGGCCAGCCGCCGCACCGGAACCTCAAGGCGGTCGGCGACGTCGACGCCGCCCTGAAGAGCGCGGCCAAGGTGGTCAGCGCCGACTACAGCTATCCGTTCAACGCCCACGCCACGCTGGAGCCGCAGAACTGCACGGCCAGTTTCAAGGACGGCAAGGTCGAGATCTGGGCCCCGGCCCAGAACCCCGAGGACGGCCGCGAGCTGGTGGCCAGGACCCTGGGGATCAAGCCCGAGGACATCACCATCCACTTCACCCGCAGCGGCGGCGGCTTTGGCCGGCGGCTGATGAACGATTTCATGGTCGAGGCGGCGTGGATCTCCAAGGTGGTCGGCGCGCCGGTCAAGCTGCTGTGGACCCGCGAGGATGACCTCCAGCACGACTTCTACCGTCCGGCCGGCTTCCACCGGCTGACGGCGGGGCTGGACGCTCAGGGCGGGCTGACCGCCTGGCGCAACCACTTCGTGACCTTCGGCGAGGGCCAGAAGTTCGCCCGGGCCGCCAACATGGCCGGCACGCAGTTTCCGTTCGGCGCGGTCGAGAACTACGCCCTGGACGTCTCGGTCATGCCGCTGGGCGTGCCGACCGGCTGGCTGCGGGCGCCGGGCAACAACGCCTACGGCTTCGTATTGCAGGGCTTCACCGACGAGGTGGCCCACGCGGCGGGCGCCGACCCCGTCGCGTTCCGCCGCCAGCTGCTGGGCGCGCCGCGGCTGATCGGCGAGCCGGGCAGGGGCGACAGCTTCCACACCGGCCGCATGCGGGCCGTATTGGATAAGGTCGCCGAGGCGTCCGGCTGGGGCCGGAAGACCGGGAAGGGCGTCGGCCTGGGCGTGGCCTGCCACTACAGCCACCGGGGCTATGTGGCGGTGGTCGTGGAGGCGGCCGTGGCCGACGGGAGCCTGACGGTCCGCAAGGCCTGGGCGGCGGTCGATGTCGGCCGCCAGATCGTCAATCCGAACGGCGCCGAGCAGCAGGTGCAGGGCTCGGTCCTCGACGGGATCGGCAGTTCGCTGGGCCAGGCGATCACCATCGAGAACGGCGCGGTGGCCCAGAGCAATTTCGGCGACTTCCCGATGCTGCGCCTGGCCGACGCGCCGGACGTCGAGGTGCATTTCGTGACCAGCGACAACCCGCCGACCGGTCTGGGCGAGCCCGCCCTGCCGCCGGCCCCGGCCGCCCTGGTCAACGCCATCTTCGCCGCGACCGGCAAGCGCATCCGGACCCTGCCGATCGGCGACCAACTGGCTTAGGTTTCCCAGCCTTCCCTGGGGCGCGGCATAGCGTCCCATGGTCAAGTTCGCCGCGATCGGCGTGACGGTTTTTAACCTTCTTGCGCCAGAATGGTTCTCGAAACGAGGACCATCGCGTCATGGGGCAGCACGTCGAAACCCTGGTGATCGGGGCCGGGCCGGCCGGCCTGACCGCCGCCTATGTCCTGGCCAGGGCGGGACGCGAGGTCGCGGTCCTGGAAATGGACCCCCACGAGGTCGGCGGCTCGTGCCGCACGATCGACCATCACGGCTTCAAGATCGACCTGAACGGCGGGGCCTACGCCTCGACCTCGCCCAGCGTGCTGGCGCTGTGGTCCGAGCTGTCGCCCGACGGCTTCGTCGAACAGCCCCGAACGGCGCGGATCTATCACCGCGAGCGGCTCTACGCCTATCCGCTGAAGAGCGCGGAGACCCTGGCCCATCTGGGGCTGCGCGGCGCGGCGGCTTGCTTGGCCTCGTTCGGCCTAGCCAAGATCCGTCCGATCAGGACGCCCAGGACCTTTGGCGACGAGATCCGCAACCGCGTCGGCGCCCGGCTGTCATCGATGCTGTTCCTGCCGTTCGCCGAGAAGGTGTCGGGCCTGATCCGCGACCAGATGCCGGCCGGCCGCGCCGGCGCCGCCCGGCCGGCGGCCAACCTGCGCTATCCGCGCCAGGGCGGCGGCGCGCTGTGGCGGGCCTGCGCCGACCGGATCACGGTCTTCGGCGGCGAAGTCGCCCTGGGCCGGCGGGTCGAGACCCTGAAATTCGACGCTGTCGCCAAGCTGTGGACGGCGACCATCCTGCGCGAGGACGGCGCCCACGAGGTCCGCTCCGCCAACCACGTGGTCTCGACCGCGCCGCTGCGCGAGCTGATGGCCATGCTGCGGCCCGCGCCGATCAGCCTGTTCCACGCAGGCGAGCTGATGTACCGCGACCAGATCACGGTGGCCCTGGTGGGCCGCACGCGCAAGCCGCTGCGCGAGGCGGCGATCGACGTCCACGACACCGACCTGCAGGTCGGCCGGGTGAAGAACTACCGCGCCTGGTCGCCGGCCATGGCGCCGGAAGGCGAGGCGGACAGCTGCCTGGGCCTGGACTATTTCTGCTTCGAGGGCGACGGCCTGTGGACGGCCAGCGACGCCGACCTGGTGGCCCTGGCCTGGCGCGAGGCCGCGGTGATGGGGCTGATGGACCCGACCGCCGTCAGCGACGCCCGCGTCCTGCGCCAGCGCAAGGTGCTGCCGATCGAGGACGAGGACTGCGCCGAGCACCGGGCGATGATCCGCCTGGATCTGAAGATGCAGTTCCCCAGCCTGCACCTGGCCGGCCGCAACGGCCTGCACCGCGACGGCGAACGCGACCAGGCCACGCTCAGCGGCCTGCTGACCGCCGAGAACATTTTGGCGGGGGAAGTCGCCCATGACGTATGGGACGCGCCAGCCACGCCGGCGACGGGACGCAGGGCGGCCTAGGAAAGGCTGAGAGCCGCCGCCGTCCCGGATGGCGCGCAGCGCTTGTCCGGACCCAGGGTGGCGGCGCCACACCTCCAATGCGGGTATGTGCGGCTCTATCTAACCATGGAGATTGCAATTACCTGGTTCGACAGGCGCTGAATCGCGATCATCGACAACACGCTCTTCCCATTGGCGGTGATTTGTCGGAGTTTTCGCTTTAACCGTCGAATCGGGAAATCGATTCCCAAAGGGCGGCTCGGCGGGATCTCCGCGGCGCGCGTTTTCGGCCTTGATGCTTGACAACGTTGTCACTGTTGAGGTGGATGTCGCGTCCCGCAATGTCGGACAGGGAGTGAAACAACATGGCTGCTATGGAGGCGTCGCGGACGCCGATTTCGGGGCCCGGACCCAAGGCGGGAGGCAGTCTTGTCCTGGCCGTCGTCTGCGTGACGGCGCTCTTTTTCATCTGGGCGCTGGTCACCAACCTGCTCGACCCGCTGCTGAAGACCATGAAGACGGTCTTCACCTTGAGCCCGGTCGAGGCGAACCTGACCGGCTTCGCCTTCTTCATCGCCTATGGCGTCATGTCGATGCCGTCGGCTGCCTTTCTGTCGAAATTCGGCTACGCCCGGTCGGTGATCGTCGGCCTCAGCGGCATCGTCACCGGCTGCTTCATCGCCATCGCGGCGGCCAAGCTGCACGTCTTCGGCGTCTTCCTGGTCGGACTATTCGTGATGGCCTCGGGCGTCACCTTGCTGCAGGTGGCCGCCAACCCGCTGATCGCCTCGATGGGCAAGCCGGAGGGCGCGTCCTTCCGCCTGAACCTGTCGCAGGCCTTCAACTCGCTGGGCGCGGCCTGCGGCCTGTGGTTCGGCGCCAACTTCCTGCTCAAGGGCGACATCTTCAAGCATGGCGTCGTGATCACGCCGGCCCTGCGCGAACAGGCCCTGGGCTTCGTCTCGAACGTCTATCTGGCGATCGGCCTGGGCCTGGCCCTGTTCATCGCCGTGATCTTCCTGGTTCGTCATAAGATCACCGAAGCCGCGCCGAAGACCGGTCACCTGGTCAGCCCGTTCTCGGCCCTCGCGTCGAAGTGGGCCAATCTCGGCGCGATCGGCATCTTCCTCTATGTCGGCGCCGAGGTGGCGATCTCGCTGAACCTGCTGCTGTTCATCGAACAGGGCCACGTCCTGAACATCCCGGCCGAACAGGCCGGCAAGCTGACCACTTTCTACATGGTCTTCGCGATGATCGGCCGTTTCGCCGGATCGGCCCTGCTGAAGACGGTCAAGGACTACGTGCTGCTGATGCTGGTCGCCCTGGGCGCCATCGCGCTCTGCGTGGTGGTGATCCTGACCAAGGACATGACCCCGACCGCGCACGCCGGCACGCTGAACCTGATCCTGGCCCAGGCTCCGCTGACCAGCGGCCTGATCCCGGCCTTCGCGGCCCTGCTGATCGGCCTGTTCAACTCGATCATGTTCCCGACGATCTTCACCCTGACCCTGCAACGGTCCTCGGCGCCCACTTCGGCGACCTCGGGCCTGCTGTGCATGGCCATCGTGGGCGGCGCCTTCCTGCCGCTGATCTTCGCCAAGATCGAGGAGATGACCGGCTCGAAGTCGCTGGCCTTCATCGCGCCGCTGATCTGCTACCTGTACGTCCTGTGGTTCTCGTTCGCGGCGCGCGGCGCCAAGGTCCACGAGATCCAGGAGGAAGTGGTCTCGGCGCACTAGGCGGACCTCGATAAACGCCGAAGAGCCCGGGCGCGACGCGTCCGGGCTCTTTCTATGTCGTAGGTCTGAGAATGAGAATGCATTGCGACAAAGAGTGTCGGACTGTCGACTCAATGCAGGTTACTTCCATGGAAGAGCTCTGAAGCGGGAACGCCCCTCGAAGCGAAGTGTTTGTGATCCGCCGACTTCGGCCACAAAGCATTCAGGGAGAGACACCATGGCGACCACCGCCAAGAACTCATCGACCAGGGCCAAGTCCGCCAAGCCTCGCCGCACGCGCCGCACCGGCCGCCGCGATCCGCTGGCGATCACCCTTCTGAAGAAGGATCACCGCGAGGTCGAAGGTTGGTTCGACGAATACGAACAGCTGGAGGAGGGGGCTGAGAAGCTGGCCCTCTTCAACAAGATCGCCCTGGCCCTCAAGGTCCACACGCGGATCGAGGAGGAGATCTTCTATCCGGAGGAGCGCGGCGAGATCGAGGACGACTTGCTGGACGAGGCCTATGTCGAGCACGACGGGGCCAAGAAACTGATCGCCGAGATCGAGGCGATGCAACCGGGCGACGACTACTACGACGCCAAGGTCAAGGTGCTGGGCGAGTACATCAAGCACCACGTCAAGGAAGAAGAGCAGCCCGGCGGCATCTTCGCCCAGGCCAAGAAGGGCGACGAGGATCTGGAGGCCATGGGCCAGCGCCTGAAAGCCCGCAAGGAAGAGCTGATGGCCGAGCTGGGCGGAAAACAACCGAACTGACGTCACGGGGAGGGCCGCCCGGCCTTCCCCCGCTTTCGGAGTGCTCATGGCCGAGGCGCTTGATCCGATCCTGCCGCCGGACATCGCTGAGCTGACGCAGGCGGTCCTGGAGGCCGCCTGCGCGCGCCGGCTGACGCTGGCGACGGCCGAGAGCTGCACGGGCGGCCTGCTGGCGTCGCTGCTGACCGACGTGCCGGGATGCTCGCACGCCTTCGACCGGGGTTTCGTGGTCTATAGCGACGACGCCAAGATCGCGCTTCTCGACGTGCCGCCGTCGTTCCTGCCGCACGGCGGCGCGGTTTCGCAGCCGACCGCCATCGCCATGGCCGACGGGGCGATCAGACGGTCCAACGCCGACGTGGCGGTGTCGATCACCGGCTGGGCCGAGGAGGTCGGCGATCCGGAAAGGCCCGGCGGCCTGGTCCATTTCGCCTGCGCCCGCCGCGGCGGCTACACCCATCATCGCCAGGCCCGGTTCGGCGACATCGGCCGGGGCCCGCTGCGGATCGAATGCCTGCGCGTGGCGCTGAAAATGCTGCAGCAGGCCGTGGCGCTCTAGATTTTTGTTTTCGCATCGTTTTTGCGGAAAACCGGTGTCCACTTTTCCGCGCGATGCTCTAGCGGGCCCGGCGGCCATGAAAAAGCGCCTCCGGCGTGGGCCGAAGGCGCTGTTTCCGTGTGGAAGGCCTCGAGCGTCAGAGCGCTCGACGACCGGTGAACGCATGGTAGATCGCCAGCACGACGACCGCGCCGATCACGGCGACCAGCAGGCTGTAGAGGTTCAGTCCCGTGACGCCGGCGGACCCGAACTGATTGAACAGGAACCCGCCTACCACGGCGCCGACGATCCCGAGCACTAGGTCCACCACCAGGCTGCCGCCGCTGCGGCTGACCAGTTTGCTGGCGATGAAGCCGGCTACGAGGCCCAGCACGATCCACGCAAGAATAGACATGTACGCCTCCTTGGCACCAAAAGGCGTGCGAACCGCGCGCCGATGCGAAATAAAGGCGTTGACCAAGATTTTCGTTCCGACACGCTTGCGTGTTTAGGCGTGGAAACGTGGCGAAGACTTCTGGTTCGTTCGCGCGTTGCTTTCGGTCGCGGTCAGCGGGGCTTGCCGATGCGGGCCTGGACGGCCGCGACCAGCTTCTGCGCCGGAGCGCGGCCCAGCAGGATGAAGGCGCCGGAGCCGATGATGGCGCCGATGAGGAAGGACTGGCTCATGGAAATCCCTGGAGTGCTGGAAGCTGCGACCGGCCCCCTTTTACGGTCGGGGCCGCGTCGTTGACCATGTGACAAGCCGACGCCGGGCGCCGTCTTGCGCGATCCGGGCGATCCAGATGCATTGAACCGGCGTCGATGAATTCTGGTTGGGCGTTTCCACCCGACTACGTCAGAACCAGGGGCAAGACGGCCCGTGCGGCGTGACGCCGGCGGACCTTGTGACGTTATGCCGGAAGGCCCGGAAGCGGGCTTTCGAGAGGATCCAGATGGCCCAGACCCAGACCGCTCCATCTTCGCCCTCCAAGCCGAAAGCCGGACGCTTCATCGGAAGCTTCGGCGTCCAGGTGCTGGCCGCCATGATCGTCGGCCTGGGACTGGGCCTGCTGGCCCGCTCGCTGGGGCCGGCCGAAGGGCAGCCCGGCTACGGCCTGGCCGAGACCCTGCACCAGGTGGGGGCGATCTTCGTCCAGCTGCTGCGGGTGCTGGTGCCGCCGCTGGTGTTCACGGCCATCGTCGCCAGCATCGCCAACCTGCGCGCGCTGCAGAACGCCGCCCGGCTGGTCTGGAACACCCTGTTGTGGTTCGCGATCACCGCCCTGATCGCCGTGGCCATCGGCATCGCCCTGGGCCTGATCCTGCGCCCCGGCGACCACGCCGTCGTCGACCTGGCGACCGCCCACGCCCCGCGCACGACCGGCTCGTGGCTCGACTTCCTGACGGGTCTCGTCCCGTCCAACATCCTGGGCCTGCAGGCCTCGACCAAGATCGTCGACGGCGCGGCCACGACCACTACTTCGTTCAACGTGCTGCAGATCCTGGTGCTGGCCCTGGCGACCGGCGTGGCGGCGATCAAGGCCGGGCCGGCGGGCGAGGGCTTCCTGGCCTTCAACGCCTCGGCCCTGGCGGTGGTGCGCAAGGTGCTGTGGTGGGTGATCCGCCTGACGCCGATCGGCACCGTCGGCCTGTTGGGCAACGCCGTGGCCCAGTACGGCTGGACCACCCTGGGCCAGCTGGGCGCCTTCGCCGGCGCGATCTATATCGGCCTCGCCCTCGTGCTGTTCGTGGTCTATCCGACGATCCTGGCGCTGAACGGCCTGAACCCGCTGCGGTTCTTCGCCGGCGTCTGGCCCGCCATCCAGCTGGGCTTCGTCTCGCGCTCATCGATCGGCACGCTGCCGGTGACCGAGGCCCTGACCGAGACCCGCCTGGGCGTGCCGCGCGCCTACGCCGCCTTCGCCGTGCCGTTGGGCGCAACCACCAAGATGGACGGCTGCGCGGCCATCTATCCGGCGGTGGCGGCGATCTTCATCGCCCAATTCTATCATCTGCCGCTGCAGCTGACCGACTACGGCCTGATCGTCTTCGTCTCGGTGCTGGGCTCGGCGGCGACCGCCGGCCTGACCGGGGCGGTGGTCATGCTGACCCTGACCCTATCGACCCTGGGCCTGCCGCTGGAAGGGGTGGGCCTGCTGCTGGCCATCGACCCGATCCTCGACATGGGCCGCACGGCGGTCAACGTCGCCGGCCAGGCCCTGGCGCCGACCATCGTCGCCAAGCGCGAGGGGATCCTGGACGAGGCGGTCTTCAACGCCCCGCCGCGCGAGGTGGGAACGGACGAGGCCGTTCCAGCCTGATCCCTAAGGCGGGGGCGTGTTGGCGGCGACCCGCCATACGGCGTTGCCGACGTCGTCGGCCACCAGCAGCGCGCCGGACTTGTCGATCGCCACCCCGACCGGCCGGCCCAGGGCCTGGCCCTTGGCGTCGAGGAATCCGGTCAGGAACGGCTCGGCCGGTCCGGACGGCTTGCCGCCCGAGAACGGCACGAAGGCCACGCGGTAGCCGTTGACCGGCTTGCGGTTCCACGAGCCGTGCTGGCCGATGAAGGCCCCGCCCCGATAGCGCGGCGGGAAGGCGTCGGCGTCGTAGAAGGTCAGGCCCAGCGAGGCGGTATGGGTGCCCAGGGCGTAGTCCGGCTTGATCGCCCTGGCCACCAGGTCGGGCCGCTGGGGCTTCACGCGCGCGTCCACCGTCTGGCCGTAATAGCTGTAGGGCCAGCCGTAGAAGCCGCCGTCCCGGACCGAGGTCATGTAGTCGGGGACCAGGTCGTTGCCGATCTCGTCGCGCTCATTGACGCTGGTCCATAGCGCGCCGGTGGCGGGCTGCCAGGCCATGCCGTTGGGATTGCGCAGGCCCGAGGCGAAGACGCGGCTGGCGCCCGTGGTCGGATCGATCTCCAGGATCGCCGCCCGGCGCTCCTCGTTGGCCATGCCGTTCTCGCCGACATTGCTGTTGGAGCCGACGGTCACGTACAGCTTCGTCCCGTCCGAGCTGGCGATGACGTTCTTGGTCCAGTGGTGATTGATCGGCCCGGCTGGCAGGTCGGCGACCTTGCGCGGCGCGGCCGTGATCCGGGTCTGGCCGGCCTGGTAGGGAAAGGCCAGCAGGGCGTCGCTGTCGGCGACATAGAAGGTGTCGCCTACCAGAGCCATGCCGAACGGCGAATTCAGGCCCGACAGGAAGGTGGCGCGAACCTCCAGCGTTCCGTCGTTGTCGGCGTCGCGCACCAGGGTGATGCGGTTGGCCGAGGGCGGGGTCGCGCCGGCCCGCTTCATCATGATCTTCTGGAACCAGCCCCGGAGGCCCTTGCCGTCCTCGGGCTTGGGCGGGGCGTTGGTCTCGGCGATCAGGACATCGCCGTTGGGCAGCACGTAGAGCCAGCGGGGGTGGTCGAGGCCGCGGACCAGGGCGGTGGCGACGAAACCGGGCGCGGCGTCCGGGGTCTGGCCGTCGGCCCAGCCGACCGCCGGGGCGATCTTCATCACCGGGATGGCCTGCTTCCTGGCGGCGGGCAGGACGGGATTGGGGCCGTAGCCCTGCTCGGGCGGCAAGGCCGGGCCGCCCGAGCAGGCCGACAACAGCAGCAGGGCGGCGGGACCCGCGATCAGCAGGGCATGACGGGCTGTGGAGATCATCGGCCTCCCTCCCTTCGTTGCCGAGAATAACGCGGGACGGGCCCCCCGGCTCCAGCTCGCTCTAGGCGGGCGCGTGCTCGTCCAACCAGCGGCGGAAGAAGCCGGGATCGGGCAGGCCGGCCTGGTTCGCGACGACCTTGCCGTCCTTGAACAGAAACAGGGCCGGGACGCCGCGCACGCCATAGGTCTGGGCCAGGGCCGGCTCGGCGTCGACATCGACCTTCACGAAGCGGGCGCGGGGCTCCAGCTCGGCGGCCGAGCGGGCGAAGATCGGGGCGATGGCCTTGCACGGTCCGCACCAGGCCGCCCAGAAGTCGGCGACGACCGGGATCTGGCTGCCGGCCACGTGCTTGCGGAAGCGGGCGGTGGTCAGGTCGACCGGCTGGCCCGTGAACAGCGGCTGGGCGCAGCGACCGCACTTGGCCGCCTTGGCGTCACGCGCGGCCGGCAGGCGGTTGGTGGCGTCGCAGTGCGGGCAGACGATGTTGACGGTCTCGGCCATGGTGTTCCTTCGCGTCTCCCAACGGGCAGGGGAGGGGTTGGATGCACCTATGACGCCTGGGCCGGACTTCAAGCGGCGACCGTGAGTTCCTGCACCCGCTCGACGAGAGCGGCGGCCAGTTCGCCGGCGGGCTGGGTCCCGCCAACCTCATGGTTTTGTAAGATTGGTCAGGCCAGTTGTCTTGCATCGGGCCGCGGCGGGGCTGTACCGGCGGCCGGCTGGATCTTGCTTCCAGCCGCCCATCCCCAAGCTTCGACCCGGCCGAAATCGAACCGGTTAGATCTGGGAGCGGCGCGCCAGTTCGTTGCGGCGGGCGGCGACCTCGCTGCGGGCCTGCTGCATCGCATCGATCTCGGTGGCGGTCAGCAGGTTGTCGATCACCCGGCCCAGATGCTCGCGCATGGCGTTGCGGGCGGTCTTGGGATCGCGGGCCCTCAGAGCGGTGAGGATTTCCTGGTGGTCGTCGATCAACGGCCGCACGCCCACCTGGCGGGCGCGCTCCAACATCGCCCGGCACAGCGGCGACTTGTAGCGCAGGTCCCACAGGTTCTCGACCACGGTGACCAGGGCGCTGTTGCGGGTCGCGCGGGCGATGGTGACGTGGAACCGGCGGTCGGCCAGGTCGCCGCGCACGTCGTGTTCGTTCTCCTCGACCATGTCGTCGAGGATCCTTTCCAGATCGATCAGTTCCTGGTCGGTGATGGTGGTGGCGGCCAGGGCGCAGGATTCGCCCTCGATCAGGCGACGGGCCTCGGTCAGCTCGAAGGCGCCGATGTCCAGCTCGGGGGCGGGCGCCTCGGGGGCGGGGGCCTCGGTGACATAGACGCCCGAGCCGTGGCGGGCCTCGACCAGGCCGCGGATCTCCAGGGCGATCATCGCCTCGCGCACCGTCGGGCGGCTGACCTTGTATTCCTCGGCCAAGTCTCGCTCCGAGGGCAGGCGGTGTCCCGGCTGGAAGTCGCCTTCGCGGATCGATTCTGCGATCGCGTTGGCGACCTGCTGGTAGAGCTTGCGAGTTTCTGCGGTCGACGTGGTCATGCGACTTTCCCGTCCGGCGCGCATCGCCGGAACGCCGACAGCCTAAAGCATAGCGGCGAAAGACGCCACGACGCTCTGGCGCATCCGCAATATCTGGCCTATGGATTGGTCAGGCCACTTAAGCGATAAAGGTAGACCAACGCTCCATGCTCAAGATTGTCGACGCCAAGGTGATCGTCACCTGCCCTGGCCGCAACTTTGTCACCCTGAAGATCACCACGTCGGACGGCGTTACCGGCGTCGGCGACGCCACGCTCAACGGGCGGGAGCTGGCGGTGGTCAGCTATCTGCGCGACCACATGATCCCCTGCCTGATCGGCCGCGACGCCCATCGGATCGAGGACATCTGGCAGTTCTTCTACCGCGGCTCGTACTGGCGCGGCGGCCCGGTGGGCATGACGGCCCTGGCGGCGGTCGACATGGCGCTGTGGGACATCAAGGGCAAGGTCGCAGGCCTGCCGGTCTATCAGCTGCTGGGCGGCGCCTGCCGCGAGGGCGTCACGGTCTACGGCCACGCCAACGGCGAGACCATCGAGGACACCATCGCCGAGGCGGTGAAGTACAAGGGCCTCGGCTACAAGGCGATCCGCCTGCAGACCGGCGTGCCGGGCCTGGCGAGCACCTACGGGGTGTCCGGCGACAAGATGTTCTACGAGCCGGCCGACGCCGACCTGCCCACCGAGAACGTCTGGTCGACGGCCAAATATCTCAAGCACGCGCCCAAGCTGTTCGAGGCCGCGCGCGAGGCGCTGGGCGACGACGTCCACCTGCTGCATGATGTCCATCACCGCCTGACCCCAATCGAGGCGGCCCGCCTGGGCAAGGACCTGGAGCCGTACCGCTTATTCTGGCTGGAGGACGCGGTGCCGGCCGAGAACCAGGCCGGCTTCCGCCTGATGCGCCAGCACACCACCACCCCGCTGGCCGTCGGCGAGATCTTCAGCCACGTCTGGGACGCCAACATCCTGATCCAGGAGCAACTGATCGATTATCTGCGGGCCACCGTGCTGCACGCCGGCGGCATCACCAACCTGAAGAAGATCGCCGCCTTCGCCGACCTGCACCATGTCCGCACTGGCTGCCACGGCGCCACGGACCTCTCGCCGGTGACCATGGCCGCCGCCCTGCATTTCGACATGTCGATCCCGAACTTCGGCCTTCAGGAATACATGCGCCACACGCCGGAGACCGACGCGGTGTTCCCGCACGCCTACACCTTCAACGACGGCATGCTGCACCCCGGCGACAAGCCAGGCCTGGGCGTCGACATCGACGAGGCCCTGGCCGAGCAATATCCCTACCGGCGCGCCTACCTGCCAGTGAACCGGCTGGAGGACGGGACCATGTTCAACTGGTGACGCGTCGCCTTCGCGCCGTCTCGCGGCGGCGCGAAGGTCTGGCGTTCTAGGGAAGAAAAGAAGGCGAGCCTACTTCACCCGCGTCAAAATCAGCGTCTGGTCCGGCGGGCCGGGGCGGCCGTCGATGTCCTGTTCGACCAGCAGGGTGTCGGGGTCGGTGCGGGTGACCTTCATCGACTGATGGCGCACGTCCTTTTCGCCGTGGGTGGTGACGGTCACCGCGCTCTGGCCCACGCGCTGGACGCTGATCTTCACCAGGTTCAGGTTGACGACGGCCTGGGTCGGCGGGCCATCGAGCACGGCGTGGGCGAACTGCAGGGCGGCGACGCCGGCCTCGTCCACCTCCACAAGGGTCCAGGCCAGGGCCTTGCCGTCGTCGATGGTGACGTCCAACTCGCCGCTCAGCGGCGGGGGGCCGGTCAGGGCGACATTGAATTTCGAGCGCGGCAGGTCGATCGCCCAGCGTCCGGTCACGCCCATCGGGCCGCTGAATGGCTGGGCGCTGGCGGCGACAGGCAGGGCGGTCGCCAAGAGGACGGCGCCGACCAGGGCGGAAAGGGCGCGGATGCGCTGGCTCATGGGGTCGGCTCCGGATCAGGCCCGACGAGTCCGGGCGAACGCTGTGACGCCAGCTAATCTGGCCTCGCGCGCCCGCCCGATCAAGGAGTCCGCCTCGGCCGTCCTGCGGCCAAGCCCTAGAACGGCGAGAACTTCTCGACCAGGGCCTGGCCGCCCGGGGTCTTCTGGACGCGGCTGATGTCGCCGCGGCCGCCGTAGCTGATGCGGGCCTCGGCGATCTGGGTGTGCTTGATGGTGTTGGCCGAGGAGATGTCCTCGGGGCGCACGATGCCGGCCACGGTCAGCTGGCGCACCTCGGCGTTGGTGCGCACCTCTTGGGTGCCCTGGATCACCAGGTTGCCGTTGGGCATCACGCCCGAGACGACGGCGGCGATGGTCAGGCTGATCTTTTCCGAGCGGTTCACCGAGCCGGCGCCGGCGTTGGACGTGCCCGACTTGGTGTTGATCATGTTGGCCGGGTCGAAGCCGCCCGGCAGGACCTTCCCGAGGCTGGATTCCAGGCCCAGGAGGTTGGGCACGCCCAGCGAGCTGTTGGAGGCGCGCGAGGTGGCGGTCTGGTTCTTGGTGGTGGCGCTGTCGTCGATGTCGATGTTGACGGTCAGGATGTCGCCGACCTTGCTGGCGCGCTGGTCGTTGAAGAAGGCGCGAGCGCCCGTGCGCCACAGCGAGTTGGCCGAGGCCGGCTGGGGCATGGCGGCGTATTGCTGGGTCATCGGCGCCAGTTGGGCCGGATAGCCGACAGGGGCCAGTTCGGGACCCTTCACCGCTTCCTTGACGGTCGAGCAGGCGGCGAGCGGGGCGAGCAGCAGGAGAGCGGCGAGGGCGGGGCGCATCAGGTGTGACCTTCTCAGCGAGCGGCGTAGCGCAGCGTGTTGTTACGGTTGGCCCTCAAGCGCATCGCCTGCGGGCCGACGGCGGTCGAGCCGGGTCCGGTGACCACGGTCTCGATGATCTTCTTGCTGGCGGTGTTCTGGACCATCAGGCTTTCGCCGATCGCCCCCGCCGCCATGGCCTTGCCTTGCAAGGTCAGCGCCACGCCGTCGTCCTCGTAGGTGACTGCGACGATATCGCCCGCCTTGATGACCTGCGGGGTCGAGACGTCGCGCAGGCTGGCGACCGCGCCCTGGCGCAGCGGGCGCTTGACGGTCATGCCGATCAGGTCATCGGCGTCGCGCGGGGCGTCCGACGGGCCGGCGGCGGCCTTGATCCAGACCAGGTCCTCCGGCTGGACCATTTCGCCGGTTGCCAGGCTGCGGGCGTAGGCAAGAACTTCCACATTGCCGCGCGAGGCGCCGGCCAGGCCGCTGTCGGCGCCCTGGCGAACGATGATCCGGCGCAGGCCGGCGTCGTTGGACCAGTCCAGCCCGGCCCGGCGGGCGGCGATCTGCACCGCGCCGGCGTCGAGCACCGCCGAGGGGCCCACGCGGGTGGCGACGACCACGCCGGCCGCCGCGCCCGCCCCGTCGAACAGTTCGCCCAGGGTGATCTTGCCGTCGGCGTCGGTGGTGTCGGACCGCAGGGACACACCCTGGCCGGCCAGGGCCGGGGTGGCGATCAGCAGGGCGGCGAGGGAGAGGGCGCCAAAGGAAAAAGTCGGGGCTTTCATGAGCTTACGACCTCAGGTTCGACGTGGCTTGGAGCATCTGGTCGGCCGTGGTGATGACCTTGGAGTTCATCTCGTAGGCGCGCTGGGCGACGATCAGGGCGGTGATTTCGCTGACCGAGTCGACGTTCGAGGCTTCGGTGTAGTTCTGCAGCAGGGTGCCGAAGCCGGGCTGGCCGGGGGCGGCGATGTTGGCCGCGCCCGAGGCCGCGGTCTCCATGAACATGTTGTCGCCGATGGCTTCCAGCCCGCCTTCGTTCATGAAGTTGGCCAGTTCGATCTGGCCGACCGTCTGCGGGGTCGGGTCGCCGTCCAGCTTCACCTGCACCAGGCCGGTCTTGCTGATGGTGGTCGAGACGGCGTTCTGCGGGATCGTGATGCCCGGCTGGACGGTGTAGCCGTCCTCGGTGACGATCTGGCCCTGGTCGTTGGTCGAGAAGTTGCCGGCGCGGGTGTAGGCGGTCTCGCCCGAGGGCAGCAGGATCTGCAGGAAGCCCTTGCCCTGGATGGCCACGTCGAACTCGTTGTTCGTCATGGTCGGCGTGCCCTGCTCGTGGATGCGGTAGACCGAGCCGGCCTTGACGCCGCCGCCGATCTGCACGCCGGTCGGCACCACGTTGCCGTCGCCCGACGACTGCGAGCCGGCCCGCTCGATCGTCTGGTAGATCAGGTCCTGGAACTCGGCCCGCTGGCGCTTGAAGCCGACGGTGTTCATGTTGGCGATGTTGTTGGAGATGACCTCGACGTTCAGCTGTTGGGCCGACATGCCGGTCGCGGCGGTGCGAAGCGCTTGCATCGTTCAGTTATCCCTTACTGGACCTTGCCCATCCGCTCGACGGCGGACCGGGACAGTTCCGAGGTTTGATCCATCATCTTGGCCACGCTCTCGTAGGCGCGGCTGACCTCGATCAGCTTGGTGATCTGGGTGATCGATTGGACGTTGGAGGCTTCCAGCATGCCCTGGTGGATCGCGGCGTCCGGGGCGGCCTGGGGGGTGTCGTTGGTGGTGTTGCGATAGAGGTTGTCGCCGTCCTTGCGGAAGCTGGCCAAGTCCGTCGGGCGCACCACGGCGATCTTGCCGGCGCGTTCGGCGCCCTGGCTGACCGTGCCGTCGCGAGCGATGGTGACCGGGCCCTTCAGCGGGTCCAGCAGGATCTCGCCGCCGCCGTCGTCCAGCACGGCCTGGCCGTTCTGGGTGACCAGCTTGCCCTCGGGGTTCATGGTGAAGCGGCCGTCGCGGGTGTAGCGCTCGCCGCCGGCGGTGGAGACCTTGAAGAAGCCCTGGCCTTCCAGGGCCAGGTCGAAGTCGCCGCCCGTCTGGGTCAGGGCGCCCTGGCCGAAGTCGCGCGCCACGCCGTCGTCCAGCACGAACTTCACGGGGTTGGCGCCACCGGCGGTGCGGGCCGGTTTCGCCGGCTCGGTGCGGACCATCAGCTCCTCGACCTTGAAACCGGTCGTGTTGGCGTTGGCGATATTGTTGGCCACGATGTCGAGTTCGCGGCGCAGGGTCATCTGCCGCGAAAGTCCCACATACAGTGCGTTGTCCATGACCGGTTACCGAGACGGCTGGCGCGACAAATGCGCCGTAAGTCCGCAAGCAACCCTCGTGCCAACTCGAAAAAGCCAGTAATTTCAACGAAAAGAAAGGTTAACGGGGCGGCGACGGCGGAGTCTGCCGGGCAGATTCAGCCTGCGGCGAAATGGCCTTCAAAAGACATCGTTAACCATGCTCCACGCATGAGTAGATCCATAGATTCCAAGGAACCGCGCGCGTGGCCAACAAACCCCCCAAGGACGCTCCCGCCCCGGAAGGCGAAGAGGGCGCCGCCGAGGGCGAAGCTCCGGCTAAGAAGAAGCCGCCGATGATGATCATCATCGCGGCCGCGGCGGCCGTCGTGCTGGTCGGCGGCGGGGTGACCACGTTCCTGCTCCTCAAGCCCAAGCCCGACGCCCACGGCGAAGCGGGCCACGAAAAGCCGAAGAAGAAAGAAAAGAAGAAGGAAGAGAAGGGCGGTCACGGCGGTGGCGGCGAGGGCGCCGCGCCCGTGGCCGGCGCGCCGGTGATCAAGGAAGGCCCCGACGGCGTGGTGTTCTACACCCTGCCCGACATCGTGGTGAACATGCAGGCCGCCGACGGCAAGTCGACCTTCCTGAAGCTGAAGCTGACCTTCGAACTGCCCGACGAGGAGACGGCCGAGGCCCTGACGCCGAATCTCCCGCGTCTGCAGGACATGTTCCAGACCTTCCTGCGCGAACTGCGCCCGGAAGACCTCAATGGCAGCCAGGGCAGCTATCAGCTGCGCGCCGAGCTGCTGCGTCGCGTTAATCTGGTCGCCGCGCCCTCCAAGGTGAACGCGGTGCTGATCGAGGAGATGCTGATCAACTAGCCTTCGGGCTGGCTGAGGCGAACCGACATGGCGGAAGAAATCGACGATCAGGCCGCGATGGCCCAGTGGGCCTCGGAGAACCCGCCGAACGAGTTCGGCGGCGAGGCGGGCGCCAACGAGTTTGGCGACTTCAGCGGCGGCATGGGCGGCTGGGACGATGGCGGCGGCGACGGCATGGGCGCCGAGCGCATCCTGAACCAGGACGAGATCGACAGCCTGCTGGGCTTCGACATGTCCGGCGACGGCAACGACGACCGCACCGGCATCCGCGCGATCATCAATTCGGCCCTGGTCTCGTACGAGCGCCTGCCGATGCTGGAAATCGTCTTCGACCGCCTGGTGCGGTTGATGACCACCAGCTTGCGCAACTTCACCTCCGACAACGTCGAGGTCAGCCTCGACAACATCAGCTCGATCCGCTTCGGCGACTATCTGAACTCGATCCCGCTGCCGGCCATCCTGGCGGTGTTCCGGGCCGAGGAACTGGACAATTACGGTCTGCTGACGGTCGACTCCAACCTGATCTACTCGATCGTCGACGTGCTGCTGGGCGGCCGTCGCGGCACCGCGGCCATGCGCATCGAGGGGCGGCCCTACACCACCATCGAGCGGGTGCTGGTGCAGCGGATGGTCGAGGTGGTGCTGCACGACGCCAAGGCGGCGTTCGAGCCCCTGCATCCGGTGTCGTTCAGCCTGGACCGCCTGGAGACCAATCCGCGCTTCGCCGCCATCGCCCGGCCGGCCAACGCCGCGATTCTGGTCAAGCTTCGCATCGACATGGAAGACCGCGGCGGCAGAATCGAGCTTCTGCTGCCTTATGCAACCCTCGAACCCATCCGAAAGATGCTGCTGCAGCAGTTCATGGGCGAGAAGTTCGGCCGCGACAACATCTGGGAAGGCCACTTGGCCACCGAGCTCTGGACCACCCAGATGGAGGTGCGCGCGGTGCTCGACGAGCAGCAACTGCCGCTCAGCAAGGTGCTGAACCTGCAGGTGGGCGACACCCTGATGCTGAACGCCACGCCCGACAGCCCGGTGGAATTGCGCGCCGGCTCCATCCCGCTGACCCGCGGGCGCATGGGCCGCCGCAACCACTCGATCGCCGTGCGCGCCGACGCGCCCCTGAGCATGGCGGCCAAGAAGGCGGTTCAGAAGCTGAAATGAGCGTGACGGCCATCGCCCTCAACGGTTTCCTGGCGGTGCTGCTGCTGGTGGCGCTCGGCGTCGGCTGGCGGCTGGAGCGCCGGCTGAAGGCGCTGCGCGACAGCCACGAGGGCTTCGCCAAGGCCGTGGCCGATCTCGACCGCGCCGCGATGCGCGCCGAACAGGGCCTGGCCGACCTGCGCGCGGCGACCGACGAGGCCGCCGACACCCTGGCCGACCGCATTTCCAAGGCCCAGGCCCTGGCCGCCCAGCTGGACGAGCGCCTGAACCGGCCGATGGTCACACCGCCGCCGGCCGCCCGACCTGTCGCCGAGCCGCGCGCGGCCGAGCCCCGCGCCGTCCCGCGTCCGATGCGCGCACCCGAGCCGGAACTTCCGCCGGAAACCCCGCGCCGCCTGCGGGCCGAGGACTTCGAGAAGCTCCTGGACCGCGAAGCTCGCATCCCCCGCGACGCCCCGCCGCCTTCCGCCGCGCGGCCTTCGGCGCCAAAGGAAACCCCGCGTTCACGGGCGCGGATAGATGATGACCTGTTCGAGGGCCCGGAAGATCCGCCGCGGCCCGGTTCGACCTTTAGGGGCCGTCGATGAAAAACGTTCCGCGCATCCTGCCGATCGTCGGGGTCGCCGTGGTCGGCGTGCTCGCCGTCAACGCCCTGGCCGGCGCCAAGTCGGTTCCGGACCTGCTGAGCGGCGCCAAGGCCTTCGCCGAAGGCGTGGCCAAGCCTGGGGCCGACAAGGCCGCCTCGGCCGCCGACGCCGGCAAGGACGCCGCCGCCAAAGCGCCGCCGCTGGTCTGCGCGCCGTCGTCCAGCGACCTAGCCAAGGAAGCCGGCCTGTCGCCGGCCGAGCTGCGCGTGCTGCAGAGCCTGGGCCAGCGCCGCGGCCAGTTGGATCAGCGCGAGCAGGACATCGACGTCCAGCTGCAGTTGCTGGCCGCCGCCGAGGCCAAGCTGGACGCCAAGATGAAGGCGCTGAACGGCATGAAGGGCGAGATCCAGGGCCTGCTGGGCCAGGCCGACGCCCAGAAGGAGGCCGAGGCCATGCGCATGGTCACGGTCTATTCGGCCATGAAGCCCAAGGACGCCGCCGCCCGCATGAGCGTGCTGGACGACAGCGTGCGCCTGCCGATCGCCGCCAAGATGAAGGAGCGCACGCTCTCGATGATCCTGGCCAACATGTCGCCCGGCGACGCCAAGATCCTGACCGAGCGCCTGGCCAACCGCCTGTCGGCCGACGCCATCGCCAAGCAGCGCGCCGCCCTGGCCGCCGCCGACAAGCCCGCCGCCGATCCTACCGCCCAGGCCGCCGCCGCGCCGCTGGCCGGCGCGAGTCCCGAGGTCGGCAAGGCCGGCGGCAAGAAGGCCGGCTAGGCCGGGAGCGAAGGCGGGGGCATGAAGCTGGGTGGGATCCTGAGATCGACCGTCGCGGCGATCTGCATCCTCGGGGTCGCGGCCCCGACGGTGTCGATCTCGGCCGCGCCGCGTCATGTCTCCAGGCCCGCGCCCCGCAAGGCCGCCGCGCCGCGTCCCGCCGCTTCGGCGGGTCTCCAGGTCCGCATCGCCCAGGCGCCCGACTTCACGCGCCTGGAGTTCCCGGGTTCGCGCGGCATGCAGGCGCGTCGCGAAGGGACCGCCGTGGTGTTGCGCTTTCCCCGCGACGCCAACCCAAATCTCTCGCAGCTGAACGTCGGCCCGCCGCGCTGGGTCAAGGGCGCCCAGGCGCGCCATGTCGGCGGCGTGGTCGAGATCGTAGTCGCCCTGAGCGACGACGCCGACTTCCGGGCCGGCAACGCCGACGGCGACGACTTCATCAACCTGTTCGCCCGCCCGATCGCCGCGCCGACCCCCGCGCCCGCCGCGGCCGTGGTCGCCCGGCGTCCCAACCCGATGCCGGCCGGCGGCGTGGTTCCGGTCCGCTTCTCCAAGGTCTCGGGCCAGGTGCAGCTCAGCTTCGACTGGGCCAATCCGGCCGGGGCCGCCGTGTTTCGGCGCGGCGAGGCTGTCTGGGTGGTGTTCGACGCCCCGGCTCGGCTGGACATCGGCAAACTGCCGGCCAGCACGCCGCAGTACCGCAACATCCAGGCCTTCAAGGGTCCCGACTATGCGGCGTTGCGCATCAGCACCCCGCAGGGCGCGCCGTTCTACGCCGACGGCGTCGGCTCCAACTGGACGATCGCCCTGGGCGCGGGGAGCCAGGATTCGCCGGACATGGTCCGCGTGGCGCGCGACGACAACGCCAGCCCCGCCACCTTGACCGCCAACGTGGCGGGCGCGACCAGGATCGCCTGGGTCAGCGACCCGGCGGTCGGCGACCGCATCGCCGTCGCCACCGCCCTGGCGCCGTCCAAGGGCCTGCCCTCGCGCCGCGACTATGTCGAGATGGCCCTGCTGCAGTCGGCCACCGGTCTGGCGGTGGAAAGCTATTCCGGCGACCTGCAGGTCGTCGCCGACGGCGACATCGTCCGCATCGGCCGGCCCAAGGGCCTGCTGCTCTCTTCGTCGTCCAGCGGCCAGGCCCAGGCCGACGCCGGGGCCGGCGCGCCCCAGGCCATGGCCATGCCGGCCCTGATCGATCCCGAGCACTGGTCCAAGACCGGTTCGGGCGGCTTCATGGCCCGCTACGATGCTCTGCTGGGCGCGATCCCGGCGGCTGGCGGCGCCGACGGCAAGGGCGACGACACGGCCGCCCGCATGGCCCTGGCCCGCTTCCTGGTCGGCTCCAACCTGTCGTTCGAGGCGATCGGCGTGCTCAACGCCGCCGGCCGCGCCCACCAGACCCTGATGGGCGACGGCGAGTTCCGCGGCCTGCGCGGCGTGGCCAAGGTGCTGGCGCGCCGCTACGCCGAGGCCGAAACCGACTTCGCCTCGCCGGTGCTGAGCGACGACCCGTCGGCCGCGATGTGGCGGGGCTACATCGCCAGCAAGAGCGGTCAGTGGGGCGACGCCAACCAGCGCTTCACCGAAGGCGCCCGCGCGCTGAACATGTTCCCGGCCCTGTGGCAGGCCCGGTTCCTGGGCGCCCAGGCCGAGGCGGCCGTCGGCCTCGGCGCGCCCGAGAACGCCATTCGCCTGGTCAATCAGGCCCTGAAGCTGCCGAACATCCCGGTCGAGGATCAGCTGGAGCTGCGCCTGACCCTGGCCAAGGCCTTCGAGGCCGGCCACGACGTCCGCGCCCTGCCGGTGTTCCAGGCCATCTCCCGCTGCGGCATCGACCGCCTGGCCGCGCCGGCCACCCTGCACGCCATCCAACTGCGCCTGGCCAAGAACCAGATCAGCGCCGACATCGCCGCCAAGGGCCTGGACGCCCTGCGCTTCCGCTGGCGCGGCGACGGGGTCGAGCTGGACACCATCCGCGCGCTGGGCCAGCTGCAGATCAAGCAGGGCCGCTATCGCGAAGCGCTGGAAGTGCTGCACTCGGCCAGCAACGTGCAGTCCGACCTGCCGCAGGCCGTCGCCCTGCGCAACGACCTCAACACCGCCTTCCGCAGCCTGTTCCTCGACGGCCTGGCCGACGGCATGCAGCCGATCCAGGCGGTGGGCCTGTTCTACGACTTCCAGGACCTGACCCCGATCGGCGCCGACGGCGATCAGATGGTCCGCAACCTGGTGCGCCGTCTGGTCGACGTCGACCTGCTGGACGAAGCCGCCAAGCTGCTGAAGTACCAGGTCGACAACCGCCTGAACGGCGTGCCCAAGGCACAGGTGGCCACGGACTTGGCCTGGATCTATCTGATGGACCGCAAGCCCGAGAGCGCGCTGGACACCATCAACGCCACCCGCACCACGATCCTGCCGCCAGCCCTGAACGCAGAGCGCCGCCTGGCCACCGCCCGCGCCCTGATGGGCCTGGGCCGCTACGACGCCGCTCTGGAGGTGATCGAGAGCGACAAGGGCCGCGACGCCGAGGACGTCCGCGCCGAGATCGCCTGGAAGCAGCATGCCTGGCCCCAGGCCGGCGCACTGTACGAACGCGCCCTGGCCGACCGCTGGAAGACGCCGGGGATCCTGAGCCCGGCCGATGAGTCCAAGTTGCTGCGTTCGGCGGTGGCCTTCAGCCTGGCCGATGACGACGCCGCGCTGGGCCGCCTGCGCCAGCGCTATGGCGGTTTCGTCGACGGCGCGCGCAACCCCGACGGCCTGCGCGTGGCCCTGGCCGGCGCCGATCCGGGCAGCGTGTCTGGCGCCGACTTCAGCAAGGTCACCGCCGACAACGAGGCCTTCAACGGCTGGGTGGCCAAGATGAAGGACCGCTTCAGAGCCCAGGCGAGCGGCTAGGACGCCCGAGCGTCGGCCCGCGCCAAATCGCGAGCCGGGTCGAATCTTTCTTCCAATCCTGCCCATGCGGTCGCCATTTGCGGCGCGGCCGCGTTTCGCCCGGTCAGGCGGTGAACCTTCGCGCACGAAAAGCGATTGGTCTGCTGGCGGCGTCGACCCAAACGCCTTAGTTAGACGCCGCGCGCGGTCCCGTCGGGACGTCGACACGAGACGTTTCCGGGGGCCGCTTGCATTGCTCCGACGGGCGTGTCATGACAACGTTGTCATAGGGTGGAAGCTTTGGCCAAAGAAACGAACGACGACCAAGTGGGTCGCGAAGTGCTGGTTCTGCTGGGTGGCGCGGGCGACCTGGCCCTGCGCATGCTGCTGCCTTCGCTGTACTTTCTCGAGGTCGACCGCCTGCTGCCGCACGATCTGCGGATCATCGGCCTGGCCCGGCACGACCATGACGCCGACAGCTATCGCAAGCTGGTGCGTGAACAACTGGGCAAACGGGCGACGGTCGAGGAAGCGGCGTGGAATCGCCTGGCCGCCCGCCTGGACTACCTGTCGGTCGACATCACCAAGGAAGAGGGCGCCAAGGCCCTGGCCGCCAAGGTCGGCCAGCACGGCGACCTCGTCGTCTATTTCGCCCTGTCGCCCAGCCTCTACGGCTCGGTCTGCACCGCCCTGCAGTCGGCCGGTCTGACGGGCCCGAAGACCCGCCTGGTGCTGGAAAAGCCGATCGGCAAGGATTTCGCCAGCTCGTGCGTGATCAACGGCGCGGTCGGCGCGGTGGTCGACGAGAGCCAGATCTTCCGCATCGACCATTATCTGGGCAAGGAGACCGTCCAGAACCTGACCGCCCTGCGCTTCGGCAACGTGCTGTTCGAGCCCCTGTGGGACAACAAGCACATCGACCACGTACAGATCACCATCGCCGAGACCGAGAAGGTCGGCGAGCGCTGGCCCTATTACGACGAGTACGGCGCTCTGCGCGACATGCTGCAGAACCACCTGCTGCAGTTGCTGTGCCTAGTGGCCATGGAGGCTCCGTCGGGCTTCGATCCGGACGCGGTCCGCGACGAGAAGGTCAAGGTGCTGCGCAGCCTGCGCCCCTTCACCAAGGCCAATGTCGCCCATGACACCGTGCGCGGTCAGTACGTAGCCGGCGTGGTCGAGGGCACGGCGCGCGAGGGCTATCTGGAAGAGGTCGGCAAGCCCTCCAGGACCGAGACCTTCGTGGCCATGAAGGTCGACATCGACAATTGGCGCTGGGCTGGCGTGCCCTTCTTCCTGCGCACCGGCAAGAACCTGCCCGACCGCCGCACCCAGATCGTCGTGCAGTTCAAGCCCGTGCCGCACAACATCTTCGGGGCCGCCGCCCAGGCCGAGACCAAGGCCAACCGCCTGGTCATCGACCTGCAGCCGGACGAGGACATCTCGCTGACCGTGATGACCAAGCGTCCGGGCCTGTCTGAGGAGGGCATGCGGCTGCAGTCCCTGCCGCTGTCCCTGGCCATGAGCGCGGCCGGCGGCCGCCGCCGCATCGCCTACGAGAAGCTGCTGCTGGACGTGTTCCGCGGCGACCGCACCCTGTTCGTGCGCCGCGACGAGGTCGAGCAGGCCTGGAAGTTCGTGGACGGCGTCTCGGCCGCCTGGGCCGAGGCCAAGATCGAGCCCGCGCCTTACGCCGCCGGCACCTGGGGGCCGCACAGCGCCACGGCGCTGATCTCGCCCCAGGGCCGGGCCTGGAACGAATAGGCGTGGCGACCGTGACCCTCCCCAAGATCGAGGCCTTCGCCACCCGAGAGGCGCTGTACGACGCCGCCGCCTCGGTCGTGGCCTCGGCCCTGACCGAGGCCGTGGCCCAGCATGGCCAGGCCGGGTTCGCCGCCACCGGCGGCTCGACGCCGGCCCCGGTCTACGACCGGCTGGCGACCATGACCGTCCCTTGGGACAAGGTCGTGGTCACCCTGACCGACGAGCGCTTCGTGCCGCCGTCCGATCCCAGCAGCAATGAGGGCCTGGTTCGCCGGCACCTGCTGCGAGGCGAGGCGGCCAAGGCCGGCTTCGCGCCGCTCTATGTCGACGGCGTGGCCCAGGACGCGGTCGCGGCGAAGGCCGAGGCCGGCGTCGTCAAGGCGCTGCCGTTCGGCGTGACCCTGCTGGGCGTCGGCCCCGACGGCCACTTCGCGTCGCTGTTCCCCGGCAACCCGAAACTGGCTGAAGGCCTGGACCCCGGCTCCGAGCGCACGGTGATCGCCGTGCCGCCCGGCCAGCCGGCGCCGGACCTGCCCCGGATCAGCTTGACTTTCCAGGCGTTGATCCAGTCATCGCTGATCGTCCTGCTGATCACCGGCGGCGCCAAAAAGACGTTGCTCGAAGGTCCGGTCGATCAAAGCTTGCCGATCGCCGCGATTCTGAACCAGGACCGCGCCCCGGTCCGTATCCTCTGGGCGGAGTAGTCCCATGGCCTTGAACCCCGTGATCGCGGACGTCACCGCGCGGATCATCGAACGCAGCCGCGACAGCCGCGCGACCTACCTGGCCAATCTGGACGCCGCCGCGGCCGCCCAGCCGGGCCGGGCCAAGCTGAGCTGCGCCAACTGGGCCCACGCCTTCGCCGCCTCGCCGGCGGTCGACAAGGTCCGGGCTCTGGACGTCAACGCCCCCAACCTGGGCATCGTCTCGGCCTATAACGACATGCTGTCGGCCCACCAGCCGCTGGAGGAATATCCGGCGCTGATCAAGGACGCCGCGCGCGAGGTCGGGGCCACCGCCCAGTTCGCCGGCGGCGTGCCGGCCATGTGCGACGGCGTCACCCAGGGCCGCCCGGGCATGGAGCTGTCGCTGTTCTCGCGCGACGTGATCGCCATGGCCACGGGTATCGCCCTGACCCACGACGCCTTCGACGGCGCGCTCTATCTGGGCGTCTGCGACAAGATCGTGCCGGGCCTGCTGATCGGCGCCCTGACCTTCAGCCACCTGCCGGCGATGTTCGTGCCGGCCGGGCCGATGACCTCGGGCCTGCCCAATTCGGAGAAGGCCCGCATCCGCGCCCTCTACGCCGAGGGCAAGGTCGGCCGCGAGGAGCTGCTGGCCGCCGAGAGCGCCAGCTATCACGGCCCGGGCACCTGCACCTTCTATGGCACGGCCAACACCAACCAGATGCTGATGGAGCTGATGGGCCTGCACCTGCCGGGCTCGGCCTTCGTGCATCCCCATACGCCCCTGCGCACAGCCCTGGTCAAGGAAGCGGCCAAGCGCGTCGCCGCCATCACCCACAAGGGCAACGACTGGATCCCGATCGGTCGGGTGATCGACGAGAAGGCCGTGGTCAACGGCGTGGTCGGCCTGATGGCCACCGGCGGCTCGACCAACCTGGCCCTGCACCTGGTGGCCATGGCCCACGCGGCCGGCATCATCCTGACCCTGGAAGACCTGGACGACATCTCCAAGGCGACGCCCCTGCTGGCCAAGGTCTATCCGAACGGCTCGGCCGACGTGAACCAGTTCCATGCCGCCGGCGGCATCCACTTCGTGGTCAGGGAACTGCTGAAAGCCGGTCTGGCCCACGAGGACGTCCTGACCGTCGCCGGTCCGGGCCTGTCGCGCTACACCCAGGAGCCGATCCTGCTCGACGGCGAACTGGCCTGGCGCGAGGGCGCGGAAGAGTCGCTGGACCTCAACATTCTGCGTCCGGCCTCGGCCCCGTTCAGCCCGGAAGGCGGCCTGCGCCTGCTGACCGGCAACCTGGGTCGCGGGGTGATCAAGATCTCGGCCGTGAAGCCCGAGCACCAGGTGATCACCGCTCCGGCGGCCGTGTTCCAGGAACAGGAAGACTTCATCGCCGCCTTCAAGCGCGGCGAACTGGACCGCGACGTCGTCGTCGTGGTCCGCTTCCAGGGGCCGTCGGCCAACGGCATGCCCGAGCTGCACAACCTGTCGCCGTCGATCTCGGTGCTGCTGGATCGCGGCTTCAAGGTGGCCCTGGTCACCGACGGCCGGATGTCGGGCGCTTCGGGCAAGACCCCGGCGGCCATCCACGTCACCCCGGAAGCCGCCAAGGGCGGCGCCTTGGCCTATGTCCAGGACGGCGACGTGATCTCTCTGAACGCCCACACGGGCGAACTGCAGATCCTGGTGGACGAGGCGACCCTGCGCGCCCGCACGCCGGCGAGCGTCCCGGCGTCCAAGCCGGGCTTTGGGCGGGAATTGTTCGGCTGGATGCGCGCGGGGGTCGGCGCCGCCGACCACGGCGGTTCCGTGCTGTTTGCTTAGGAAGTGATGGATATGAGCGGCTTGAACTCCATCGGGCTTGGCCTGGTCGGCGATATCGGCGGAACCAATGCGCGGTTCGCCCTGGTCGATTTCGACGGCGCCGATCCCAAGCTGATCGAGCCGACCTCGTACAAGGGCGAGGACTACGGCCAGGCCGAGGACGCCGTCGAGGCCTATCTGGACAAGATGGGCGTGCGCCATCCGGACCAGGCCGTGGTCGCCGTCGCCGGCCCGATCGAGCACGGCGCGGTGCAGTTCACCAACAGCGAGTGGAAGCTGTCGGAGGACAGTCTGCGCCGGGCCGGCGGCTTCCGCACGGCCCGACTGATCAACGACTTCACCGCCCAGGCCCTGGCCGCCCCGCGCCTGGCGCCCAAGGACCTGCGCCAGATCGGTCCGCTGCAGACCTCGGGCGAGGGCGACCTGGCGATCATCGGCCCCGGCACCGGCTTCGGCGCGGCGGGCATGGTGCGCCGGCATGGCGTCGAGACGCCCCTGACCACGGAGGGCGGCCACATCGCCTTCGCCCCGTTCGACGAGGTCGAGATCGAGATTCTCCGTGCGCTGAACAAGCGGTTCGGCCGCTGCTCGATCGAGCGCATCCTGTCGGGTCCCGGCATGGAGGACCTGCACGTCATCCTGGCCGAGGTGGAGGGCCGCAAGGCCGACGACCTGACCGCCAAGGAGATCACCGAGCACGGCGTGGCCGGCGACGAGTGCTGCAAGGTCACGATCGACCGGTTCTGCGCCATCCTCGGCTCGGCGGCCGGCGATCTGGCCCTGGCGCTGGGCGCGCGGGGCGGGGTGTTCATCGCCGGCGGCATCGCGCCGCGAATCGTCGACCTGCTGGAGAAGGGTCAGTTCCGCGAGCGATTCGAGTCGAAGGGCCGGCTCAGCGACTACACCCGCGCCATCCCCACCCATGTGGTCATGAACCCCCACACCGCCCTGATCGGCGCGGCCGTCGCCATGACCCCGGACGGCAAGGCCGCCATTTCGTAGAGCTTTCCGCCCTCCGAGCGCCTTTTCCGGTCCATCAAGGCGAGATTTCCGCTTGAAGCGGGCTCGCCTTGACAAGGTTGTCATGCCTTTATTGCGTCGCTTGTCGATTTTCCGACGCTTCGCGAGGCCGGTCTTGAGTTCCAAGGTTACGATCCACGAGGTCGCCCGCCTGTCGGGCGTATCGATCAAGACCGTTTCGCGGGTGCTGAACCGCGAGCCGAACGTGAAGAACGACACCCGCACGCGGGTGCAGGAAGCGGTCGCGGCCCTCAACTACCGGCCCAACATCTCGGCCCGCAGCCTGGCGGGCTCGAAGGCCTATCTGATCGGCGTGTTCTTCGACAACCCCAGCCCCGCCTACGTCACCGACGTGCAGCTGGGGGCGATCGCTCGCTGTCGCGAGGAAGGCTATCACCTGATCGTCGAGCCGCTCGACTCCGAGGGCGACGTGGCCGCCCAGGTGGAGCCGATGCTGCACACCCTGCGCATGGACGGCGTGATCCTGACGCCGCCAGTCTGCGACAACGTGGCGGTGCTGGACGTGCTGGAGGCCGAGGGCGTGCCCTATGTGCGGCTGTCGCCCGACCAGGACCAGGACCGCTCGGCCCATGTGCGCATGGACGACGTGCGCGCCGCCTATGAGATGACCGCCCACCTGATCGGCCTGGGCCACACCGACATCGGCTTCATCAAGGGCCACCCCGAGCACGGCGCCTCGCACCTGCGCTACGAGGGCTATGTGGCGGCGATGAAGGAGCACGGCCACGCCGTGCGCGAAGACCATGTGGAGCAGGGGTGGTTCTCGTTCCGCTCGGGCTTCGAGGCGGCCGAGCGGCTGTTGGGCCGTCCCGACCGCCCGACGGCGATCTTCGCCTCCAACGACGACATGGCCCTGGGGGTGATGGCGGTGGCCAACCGCCTGCGTCTCGAGGTGCCCCAGAGCCTGTCGGTGGCCGGCTTCGACGACACGCCGGGCGCCAAGGTCGTCTGGCCGCAACTGACCACCGTGCGCCAGCCGATCCAGGCCATGGCCGCCGCCGCGGCCGACCTGCTGCTGACCGGCGCGACCCGGGCCGAGGGCGAGGCGCCGCCGTCGCGCCTGCTGGACTTCGAGCTGGTGGTCCGCGAATCCACCGGGCCAGTCGGCTAGGTTTCAGATCCCCCGCGTGATCCGAAGCCCGCTTCGGACGTTCGGAATCGCGAGGCCTTTCGCTCCATAGTTCTTATGGAGGTGGAAAGGCTTCGGCGTTGACGCTAAGTCAGCAATGGCGAATCCAAGCTCGGGCTTTCTGACAACGTTGTCAGGTGCGAAATTCGAGAATGGCGTTCGCCGCAAGCAATTCTTTTCTGCTGTGCGGTATTTCTCGCCGCATTGCAGCATCTTCCAGCCTCTTCGGAGCAGGTTCATGATCCGCGCGCGCCGCTCCCGCATTGTCGCCACCATCGGCCCGGCCAGCAGCTCGCCGGAGATGATCATCACCCTGGCCAGGGCCGGGGCGGATGTCTTCCGCCTGAACTTCAGCCATGGCAGCCACGACAACCACGCCGCCTCTTACAACGCCATCCGCGCGGCCGAAGAGGTGGTCGGGCGGCCGCTGGGCATTCTGGCCGATCTGCAGGGGCCGAAGCTGCGCGTGGGCAAGTTCGCCGACGGGCCGGTGATGCTGAAGGCCGGCCAGGCCTTCCGGTTCGATAATGACCCGACGCCCGGTGACGCGACGCGGGTGCATCTGCCGCACCCGGAAATCCTGGTGGCCATGCGCCCCGGGGCGACCCTGCTGCTGGACGACGGCAAGCTGCGGATGACGGTGACCGACGCGGGGCCCGGCTACGCCAACACCACCGTGGTCAACGGCGGCAAGCTGTCGGAGCGCAAGGGCGTGGCCGTGCCCGACGTGGTGATCCCGATGTCGCCCCTGACGCCGAAGGACCGAGAGGATCTGGCCTTCGCCCTGCGCCTGGGCGTCGACTGGATCGCCCTGTCGTTCGTGCAGGCGCCGGAAGACATGGCCGAGTTGCGCCGCATCGTCGAAGGCCGCGCCGCCGTGCTGGCCAAGATCGAAAAGCCCCAGGCCCTGGAAGTGCTGGGCCCGATCCTCGACCTCTGCGACGGCGTGATGGTGGCGCGCGGCGACCTGGGCGTCGAGATGGCCCCGGAAGAGGTGCCGGTGGCCCAGAAGGTCATCCTGCGCGCAGCCCGCGAGCGCGGCATTCCGGTGATCGTCGCCACCCAGATGCTGGAGTCGATGACCAGCTCGCCGACCCCGACCCGGGCCGAGGCGTCGGACGTGGCCAACGCCGTCTACGAGGGCGCCGACGCGGTCATGCTGTCGGCCGAAAGCGCCGCCGGCGACTATCCGGAAGAGGCGGTGACCATGATGAGCCGCATCATCGAGCGGGTGGAGCGCGACCCGCGCTGGCCCGAGCTGATGCAGGCCGAGCAGCCGCACAACGACGAGGACGCCGACGTGCTGGTGGTCGCCGCCGCCCAAGCCGCCAAGGCCGGTTCGACCAAGTGCCTGGTGGCCTTCACCACCACCGGCGCCACCGCGCGCCGCCTGTCGCGCGAGCGACCGCTGCAGCCGGTGCTGGCCCTGTCGCCGCGCGTCGAGGCCGTGCGCCGCATGTGCCTGGTCTGGGGCGTGGAGGCCCGCGTCAGCGGCCAGCCCGACAGCCTGGAGGTGGTCACCTCGGACGCCGTCGCCAAGGCGGTCGAGCTGGATCTGGTCGGCCCGGGCGAGCGCGTGCTGATTGTCGCCGGCACCCCGTTCGGCGCGCCCGGTGCGGCCAATCTGCTACGCCTGGCCCACGCGCCGTTCCCGACGCGCAAGCGCCGATAGGGAACCGGCTTTCGGCTGGAGCTGGAGAAGCTTCAGCCGAACGGGAGCGGCAGCAGGCGTTCGTAGCCGCGTCGCACGGCGGCGTAGCACTCGCAGGTGATGGCCTCCAGGCCCGCGCGGTCCAGGATGTCGACGACGCCGCGCCGATAGCGGATCAGGCCCTTGGTCTGCAGCGAACCGGCCACGGCCGTGACCGTGGTGCGCTGGACGCCCAGCATGTCGGCGAGGAATTCCTGGGTCAGGTTGATGGTGTCGCCGTCGATGCGGTCGCGGCACGACAGCAGCCAGCGGCAGAAGCGGGCCTCGACCCCATGCAGGGCGTTGCAGGCCACCGACTGGATCGCATGGCCGAACAGCGCCTCGTTGTGGCGGTCGACCAGGTCGCGCAGGGCGGGGCTGCGGATCCAGGCGTCATGCAGGGCCGAGGCGCTGATCCGCGAGGCTTGGCCGGGGGCCTGGACGATGGCCCGCACCAGCGACTGGCGCGGCGCCACGGCGGCCATCAGGCCCAGGGCCCCTTCGCGGCCGACCGGCGCGGACTCGATCGCCGCCCCGTTCTCCATCAGGGTCATCAGCGAGATGACGCAGTCGTGCGGGAAATAGACGGCTTCGACCGGGTCGCCTGGATCGCACAGATGGCGGCCCTTCTCCAGCTCGTGCTGGGTGAGATGAGGCGCGATCAGGCCGAGATCTTCAGTCGGCAGGGCGGCGAGCAGACGATTTTTCAAAGTTGCGGCGGTCCCGTCGAAGCGAATCGATCATGGGTATGCAGTAAAGGTTTGAAGCTATAGGTTGGAAGCGGGTTGAGCGCTGTCGAGTAGTCGACACAAATGCAGAGCGCTTCGAAGGGTTCCGAAGTCGATATTGGGTTCGTCGGATACCCGACATTGCGGGAATATTAATAAGAAGCACGACGTCGCGCATCGCTGACGTCCGGAATGCATTTCTATCAATCGACGCTGGAGGCGGCGTTTGCTTCCGTTGGCCTGAATTGACGGTTTCAAGGGCGCGCTGACGCGCGCCCAGCCGTGCGCGCGCCGAAACCGCCGGCCGCCGCCGGCGTCTCACCAACGGGACAGGCCGAACCTAGAACCCGGACAGCTTCGCGTACCGATCCCGATGGAACGAGGCCGACCCGAACAGGGCCTCGGCGACACGGGCGCGCTTCATGTAGAGGCCGGCGTCGTGGGCGTCGGTCATGCCGATGCCGCCGTGCATCTGGACCATTTCGTTGGAGGCCAGGTGCAGCACCTCGGACGCCTTGGCCTTGGCCAGCGAGGCCAGCAAGCGCGTATCGCCGCCCGCGTCCGCCGCCTCCAGGGCGGCCTCGACGCACGAGCGGGTGGTCTCCAGGTCGGTGAACAGCTTGGCCGCACGGTGCTGCAGGGCCTGGAAGGCGCCGATGACCTGGCCGAACTGGGTGCGGGTCTTGATGTAGTCCAGGGTGATCTCGAAGGCGGCGGTGGCGGAGCCCAGCATTTCGGCGGCCAAGCCGGCGTAGGCGCGGTCGAGCACGGGTTCCAACACCGCCCAGCCCTTGCCGATCTGGCCCAGCACCGCGTCGGCGCCGACCTGGACCTGGTCGAAGGCGATCTTGGCGGCGCCGCGGCTGTCGACCAGAGCCAGGTGGCTCCGGGTCACGCCCGGGGCGTCGCCCGCGACCAGGAACAGGGTGATCCCGTCGCCGTCGCCCGCCGCGCCCGAGGTGCGGGCGGCGACGATCAGCAGGTCGGCCGCCTCGCCGTCGAGCACGAAGGTCTTGGTCCCGTTCAGAACGAAGCCGTCGCCGGACGCCGTCGCCGACAGCGCCGTGTTCAGCGGCGCGTGGTGCGCGCCCTCGTCGACAGCCAGGGTCGCGACGACCTCGCCCGCCGCGATCTTCGGCAGCCATGCGGCCTTCTGGGCTTCCGAACCGCCCAGGACCAGGGCCGAGGCGGCGACCAGGGCGGTGGAGAGCAGGGGCGAGGCCACCAGGTTGCGGCCGGTCTCCTCCAGGATCAGGCCCAGGCCCAGATAGCCGAAGGCCGAACCGTCATGCGCCTCCGGAACGATGACGCCCGCCCAGCCCATGGCGCCCATCTCGCTCCAGGTCGCGGGATCGAAGCTCCGCCTGGAGCCGCCGTCGCGCAGCTTGCGCAGAGCGCCGACCGGGGCGCTGTCCTGTGTCCAGCCTTTGGCGGCGTCGCGCAGCATGGTCTGTTCTTCGGTCAGGACGGCCATGTCAGGCTTGCTCCCCAATGGCATGTTCAAAGTCTTGATGGCGGACGGCCCAGTCGAGGGCCTGTTCGAGACGGTCGTTGCCCCAGAAGAGCTCGCCGTCGGCGGTGACGAAGGAGGGCGCGCCGAACAGGCCGCGCGCCTGGGCCTGGCGGACATGGTCCTTCAGGCGGGTCTTGATCGGGTCGGTGTTGGCGGCGGCCAGGACGGTGTCCGGACCCGCCCCGACCGAGGCGATCAGCGGAGCCAGCACCTCGGGCTTGGAGATGTCGTGGTCGTCGACGAAGTTGGCTTGGTAGACCGCGCGACTGAAGGCCGGGGTCCAGCCGTCCTCCAGCCCGACGATGGCGACGCGGGCCGCGAGCAACCCGTTGCGCGGAAACTGGCTGGGATGGACCAGCGGCAGGCCTTCCTGGTCGCAGATCCGCTGCAGGTCGCGCCACATGTAGTCGCCCTTGACCGGGAAGGCGTTGAACGGGCTGTCGTTCAGGCCCTGCTGCTCGTGCATCAGCGGCCCCAGCAGGAACGGCCGCCAGGCCACCGGCACGCCGGCCGCCTGCGCCAGGCGTTCGATGCGCATGGCGGCGGGATAGCTGTAGGTGCTGCCGAACTCGTACCAGAACTCGATCATGGCCAGGACTCGATCGCGCCGTCGCTACTGGTGATCCAGCAGGCCCAACACCCGCTTGGCCACGACGTTGAGATTGACCTCGCTGGTGCCGCCCTCGATCGAATTGCCCTTGGCGCGGAGCATGGCGCGCGGCGCGGCCAGTTCGTCGGGGGCGAAGCCTTCGCCCTCCCAGCCCAGGCCCTGCAGGCCCAGGACCTCGACCAGCAGCTCGGTGCGCTCCTGGTTCATCTTGGCGGCGGCGTATTTGATGATCGAGACGGCGGCGCTGGGTCCCGAGCCCTGCTTGGACTCGGCCTCGGCGCGGCGCACGGTCAGCATGAAGGCGTGGGCGTCCATGCGGTGGTGGGCGATGCGGGCCCGCAGGTCGCCATCGGCCAGCCGGCCGGAGGCGTCGACGCCGACCTCCTTCTTGGCCGCCTCGACCAGGTCCAGCCCGCCGCCGCCGCCGAAGCCCGAGGCCGAGATGTTCTGGCGCTCGTACTGGAGCAGGCGCTTGGCGATGTCCCAGCCGCCGTTGACCTTGCCGACCAGCTGATCCTTGGGGACCTTCACATTGTCGAAGAAGGTCTCGCAGAACGGCGAGGAGCCGCTGATCAGCTTGATCGGCCGGGCCTCGACGCCGGGCGAGGCCATGTCGAACAGCACGAACGAGATGCCTTCGTGCTTCTTGCTGGTGTCGGTGCGCACCAGGCAGAAGATCCAGTCGGCCTGGTCGGCGTAGCTGGTCCACACCTTCTGGCCGTTGATCAGCCAGTGGTCGCCCCTGTCCGCACACTTGGTTTGGAGAGAGGCGAGATCCGAGCCCGCGCCCGGCTCGCTATAGCCCTGGCACCAGCGGGTCTCGCCACGCACGATCTGCGGCAGGAAGCGCTGCTTCTGTTCCTCGGTGGCGTATTCCAGCAGCACCGGACCCAGCATCCAGATCCCGAAGCTCATCAGGGCGGGACGGGCCTTGAGGCGACGCAGCTCCTGCTCCAGCACCTTGTTCTCGGCCTTGGACAGGCCGCCGCCGCCATAGGCCTTGGGCCACATCGGCGCGGTCCAGCCGCGCTGGGCCATCCGGTCCAGCCACAGCTTGGCGTCGGGATTCTTCCACTGGAACCTCTGGCCGCCCCAGGGGGCGTCGTCCTCGCTCATCGGCGCGTTCAGGGACGGGGGATAGTTGGCCTCGAGCCAGGCCCGCGTCTCGGCGCGGAAGGTCTCCAGGTCGCCGCCGCCGAAATCCGCCATGGCCGTTCTCCCTAACGCGCTCGTGTCGTTCGCGACGCTTTTTCGCGTCGTCGGCCAGCAGACTACGCCATGAGGCGGCCGGGGCAAGCTGATTCAAACGATCGTTCGTCACGCGGCGGGCGCCCGCCGGAGGCAAGCCGGGCTATAGAGGAGGCGATGACGTGTCCCGCCGGGATTCGCCGATCAGGGGTCTTGATGTCCGCGCCGCAACTGAGGCCTGCCTTTCTCGCCGTCGCGCCGACGCTGTCGGCCATCCTGGCGGCCTGCGCCGGGATCCTGCTGCTGGCCTCGGGCGCCACGCCGTCCGAGCCGACCCGCTTCGCGATCTGGGTGGCCGTGGCCCCCGGACCGCTGATCGAAGTCAGCCACTTCGTCTCGTCGATCCTCGGCCTGGTCCTGATCCTGCTGGCCTTCGGCCTGCGCTCGCGCCTGGACGCGGCCTGGTGGGCGGCGCTGTTCACCCTGGCGGCCGGGGCGATCCTGGCCCTGTTCAAGGGCCTGAACTGGGAAGAAACGGTCATTTTGACGGCCATCATGCTGGTCATGCTGCCGTTCCACGAGGCCTTCCCGCGCAAGGCCGCCCTGTCGCGGATGGAGATCACGCCGGGCTGGCTGCTGTCGGCGGCGGCGGCCCTGATCGGAGTGGCCCTGTGCGGCTGGTGGACCTTCGCCCACACCGAATACGCCGACCAGTCGGTGATGAAGACGATCGGCGACCGGGAAGTGGCCCGCGCCATTCGCTCGTCGGCCGCCGCCGCCATCGTGCTGATGGCCATCGGCGTGTGGCGGCTGATCGCGACGCCGGCCACCCCGCCGGTCGTCGACGACACCGACCCCGATTTCGACCGCGTCCGCGCCATCCTGGCCAAGGCCGAGAACGCGGAGCCGCCGTCGAACCTGGCCCTGCTGGGCGACAAGCGCTTCCTGTTCTCGGCCTCTGGCGAGAGCTTCCTGATGTTCGGCGTGCGCGGCCGCTCGTGGATCGCCATGGGGCCGCCGGTCGGGCGTGACGACGAGCGCATGGAGCTGTTCTGGCGGTTCCGCGAGCTGGCCGACGCCCATGCCGCCCGCGCCGGCTTCTACGCCCTGGGCCCCGCCGACCTGCCCGACAGCGTCGATTTAGGGTTGGCCATCCAGAAGACCGGCGAAAGCGCCGCCGTGCCGCTGGAGGCCTTTTCGCTGGCGGGCCGCCGCCGCGAGGTCCTGCGCCGCAACTGGCGCAAGGCCGGGGAGGGCGGGGCGGCCTTCGAGGTCATCCCGGCCGACCAGGTCCACACGGTGATGGACGACCTCAAGCGGATCTCCGACGCCTGGCTGGCCCACCACGCTGGCGGCGAAAAGGGCTTCTCGATGGGCGGCTTCGAGGAGCGCTACGTGGCCGAGTTCCCGGTCGCCCTGGTGCGGGTCGAGAACCGGATCGTGGCCTTCGCCACCCTGTGGACGACAGCTAACAAGGTCTCGTTCTCGATGGACCTGATGCGCTATTCCGACGACGCGCCCAAGAACGTGATGGACTACCTTTTCGTCGAGCTGCTGGGCTGGGGCAAGGAGCAGGGCTACCAGGCGTTCGAGTTCGGGGTCGCGCCGCTGGCCGGCCTGGAGGACCGCCCGCTGGCCCCGATCATGTCGCGCGTGGGCCGCCTGCTCTACGAGCGCGGCGAGGAAATCTACAATTTCCAGGGCGTCCGACGCTACAAGGACAAGTACGATCCGGTCTGGCAGCCGCGCTACATTGCCGCGCCTCACAAGTGGGCGATCCCTTTTCTGCTCGCCGATATCGGCCTGCTGTCGTCCGGCGGCGTCTCCGGCCTGACGAAAAGGCCGCGACCTAGTAGCGCGGGTCGCCCGTCTTCATCCCCAGCAGATTGAGAATATGGGCCGCCAGAAGCAGGGCCACGACGGCGCCGGCCACCATCAGCGGACGCCACGGCATCAGGCGCGGACCCTTTAAAACATTGATCGGACGCGCGCCGCGCCAGCCGCAGAAGATGGCGAACAGCAGGGCGGCCAGGGCGATGGCGAGGGTCGTGGGCAGGTCCATTCGCCTCTCATGGCCTGCGACAATCGGCCATGCAAATGGTTAACAAGCGTTAACTACACGGAGCCGAATCTTAGGTACACACGTTAGGAAGGTGCGCCTGTTAACCATCCACAGTTAATCTAGACCATTGCTATATGTAGCGGTATGGGTCGCGTTTACACGCTAGGAATCGGTGACTAGCGTTGGTTCCCAGGTGCAGAGGGAACGATTCGCATGACGGCCGCGGCGCCATGGAGCGTTAAGGGGATAGACCCCAAGGCACGGGAGGTCGCCAAGGACCTCGCGCGCCGCTCCGGCATGACCCTGGGCGAATGGCTCAATCGCATGATCATCGAGGGCGAGGGCTTCGACGCCGCGTCGCTTGAAGCGTTCGGCGAGCCCAGCCGTCCCTCCCTGGCGGTCAACAACGATCGCGCCAATCCTTCCTATTACGAGACCGCCCGCGGCGGCGCGCCGTCGCGTATCGAGGCGCGCGAGCATCCCGCCGACGAGGTCGGCCGCGTGGCCGTCGCCCTGGACCGGCTGACCGACCGCATCGAGGCGGCCGAGAAGCGTTCGGCCCAGGCCATTTCCGGCATCGACGAGTCCGTGCGCGGCGCCCTGCAGCGCCTGGTCGCCGCCGAGCGCGAACAGGTCGCCGTCGCCGCCCGCTTCGAGGGCGCCGTGGACGACATCAAGACCGACCAGGCCCGCGCCGCCGAGCGGCTGCGCCGCATCGAGGCCGAGGCCGCCGGTCCGCGCTCGGCCGAGGCCCTGCGCGCCCTGGAAGGCGCGCTCGGCAAGGTCGCCGGCCACCTCTATGAAGGCGAGGCCCGCACCCGCGAGACCATCGCCCACCTGGAACAGCGCCTGGACAACCAGGCCGGCGCCGGCGTCGGCGATCCCTCGGCCCTGGTCGAAGAGGTCGTGGCCCGTCTCGGCCAGCGCCTGGAAGCCGCCGAGGCCCGCACCTCGGACGCCCTGCAGGCCCTGAACGCCTCGTTCAGCGCCCTGGACGGCCGCCTGCGGACCGTCGAAAGCAGCAATCCCGGCGAAGGCGTCCAGAAGCGCCTGGACGACCTGGCCGGCAGCCTGACCCAGCGCATGGAGGCCGCCCGCCTGGAGATGGCCGCCAAGCTGCGCGAATCCGCCGACGGCCGCTTCGACCGCATGGAGCGCAAGCTGGGCGAGATGACCGCCCACGTGCAGGCCGCCGAGCAGCGCTCGGCCCAGGCCATCGAGCGCATGGGCCGCGAGGTGGTCGGCATGGCCGACGCCCTGAACCGCCGCGTCCAGACCTCGGAAGCCCGCAACACCGCCGCCATCGAGCAGGTCGCCGCCAGCATCGACCAGAAGCTGAACCGCGCCGACAGCGTCCAGGCCCAGGCGCTCGAGAAGCTGGGCACGGAGATCGCCCGGATCACCGAGAAGCTGGCCGAGCGGATCAGCAACGCCGAGCGCCGCAACGCCCTGGCTATCGATGACGTCGGCGACCAGGTCACCCGCGTCACCGACCGCCTGAACCAGCGCCACGAGCGCACGTCGCAGGAGCTGGTCGACCGCATCCGCCAGAGCGAGGAGCGCACCGCGCGCCTGCTGGAGGAAGCGCGCGAGAAGATCGACACCAGGCTGGCCGAGGCTCAGCGCCGAGCCGCCGAGCAGGCTGCTGTCGCTGCCGCGGCTCCGCCGCCCGCGCGTCCAGCCCCGTCGCCGTTCGACGACGGCGAGCGTTTCTCGTTCGGCGGCGAGGAGGTCCCGGAGGACGTCTTCCACCAGCCGGCCGCCTTCATTCCGCCCCACGCGCCGTCTCCCGCCTCGACGCCCGCCCGCACCGCGGCGCCGGCCGTCGTCGAGGCCCCGGTGTTCGAAGCGCCGGCCTTCCCCGCCAGCGAGCCGCCGGCGCTGGAGTTCGGCGATGAGGATTTCGAGGCCGCCGACGGCTTCGCTTCGGCCCTGGAGCCGGAAACGGCGTTCGAGCCGGCCGACGATCATGACGGCGACTTCTCGGCTCCCGAGTTCGCCAGCTCCGACTTCGCCGCTCCGCAAGAGTCGGCCGCGCCGTCGCGCCCGCTGTCGACCCGCGAGGTGATCGAGCAGGCCCGGGCCGCCGCCCGCCAGGCCGCTCTGTCGGGCGACGCCAAGGGCAAGGACAAGCCGAAGGCCAAGAAAGCGGGAACTTCGCTGTTCGCCGGCTTCGGCGCCAAGGGCTCGGAGAAGAAGGCCAAGAAGGGCGGCATGAAGACCGCCCTGATGGTCTCGGCCACCGCCGCTTGCCTGGGTGTTGGCTCGGCTGGCGTGATCATGAGCATGGCCCAAGGTTCGGGCCCGCTGCCCGAGCGCGTGGCCGAGGGCACGTCGAACAAGGCCACTGGCGAGATTCGCGCCGCCGAGGCCGACACCAGCCCGGCCGCCGCCCGCGCCGCCGTGGCCCTGACCTCCCAGGCCCCCGTCGAAGCGACGACGATCTCGACCGAGGCCGCGCCCCTCGCCGTCGCCTCGCCCGGCGAGAACGCCCAGGCCCTCTATGACGACGGCGTGCGTCGCATCGAGGCCAAGGACCGCACTGGCCTGGAAAGCCTGCGCAAGGCCGCCAACCTGGGCCTGCCGCGCGCCCAGTTCTACCTGGCCAAGATGTACGAGGTCGGCGAGGGCGGGGTGAAGAAGGACCTGGCCGAGGCCCGCCGCTGGACCGAGCGCGCCGCCACGGCCGGTGAAGCCCGCGCCATGCACAACCTGGCCCTCTACTACTACAAGGGCGAAGGCGGCGAACGGAACTCGACCAAGGCCGCCAGCTGGTTCCGCAAGGCGTCGGACCTGGGCCTGGTCGACAGCCAGTTCAACCTGGCCCAGCTCTACGAAGGCGGCTGGGGCGTCAGCCAGAACCCGACCGAGGCCTACAAGTGGTACCTGATCGCGGCGCGGTCGGGCGACACCGCCTCGCGCGCCCGGGCCATGGCCCTGCGCAGCCAGCTGACCGCCGAGGGCCAGCGGATCGCCGAGCGTTCGGCCAGCGGCTTCCGCTCGCAGGCCGCCGCGCCCGTCCAGGCCGTCGCCTCGGCCGCCGCGCCCAGCGCCGGCCTGGCCACCGCCCAGCGGGCGCTGTCCAAGCTGGGCTACTACCAGGGTCCGCAGGACGGCGTCGCCTCGCCGGCCCTGCAGATGGCCATCGCCGCCTATCAGCGCGACCAGAACCTCCAGGCCTCCGGGGCGCTGGACGGCGAAACCCTCAGCCGCCTGTCGACCTGGGCGCGCTGACCCCGGACGGCCCTTCGGCTCCTAAAGCCAGGTTTTCAAAGTCTTTTTTAGCGAACGCCCTGCGGTGCTCGCTCAAAAGCTGTGTCCTGTGGCCAAATATCGTCCGTGGACCTATGGGCTGACCTCGGTAATAGTCGATCCCTTCCGGGGGGAAGGGCGTGCGTCGGAACGCGCGCCCGAAGGAGCAGGTATGGCGTTTGAAGCAACAGCGGCCGATCACACGCAGGATCGCGTGCCGGTTCCCCCGGCGGTATGGGTTTGCGGCCTGGCCACGCTCGTGCCCTTCGTGATCTGCTCGGCGCTGTTCTGCTACGGCCCGATCGACATGCGCCAGGTGGCGCTGATCAGCCTGCTGGCCTATTCGACGGCCATGATGTCGTACCTGGGCGGCGTGCGTTGCGGCCTCGAGATCGAACGGGCCAGCCCGCGCTGGATCACCCTGGGCCTGTCCCTGTTGTTCCCCCTGGCTGGATTCGGCCTGCTGCTGGGCGGACTGAAGTTCGAGCCGGCCTGGCAGCTTTCCGGCTTCCTGCTGGTCTTCATCCTGCAATGGCTGTGGGACGTGACCAGCCACGAGGGGCCGGCCTGGCGGCCGCGCCTGCGCACCCTGCTGACGTCCGGCGCGGCCATCTCGCTGGCCTTCGCCCTGGAGCAGGCCCTCCACCTCTAGCTTTTTGCGCGCGGCTATCGGGCCGTGGTCAGGTTTTCGGTCGCCGAGACGTCCGCCGCCACGCCGGTCGTGGCGACATCGGCCGCCGGCGCCTCGATCGCGACCACTGCGGCGGTCTCGGCCTTGGGCGCGTTGATCAGCGGCGTTTCCTCGTTGAGCGGGTCGGACACGCAGGCGGCGGCCACCTGCCGGCTCAGCTTGTCCTCCTTGCTGCTCTGCTTCATGCCCAGGGCGGTCGAGGCCACTGTGCCGGCGAAGGGCACGACGGCGTTGCCGCCCATCTTGAGCGCCTTCTTGACCAGGCCGGGCTCTTCGTAGTCGATCGCCCTGGCGCGAAGGGCCTTGCAGGCTTCGGTGTCGTATTTCGGGTCCTTGGCGTCGAGCTTGGCCACGGTCTTGACCGGGGCCTCGCCGGCCAGGGCGGCCATCGGCGGCGACGACAAGGCTAGAACGGCGCCGATGCCGATCAGGATCGGTCGCATGACGGGTTTTCCTTTTCAGCGTCCCGGGGGCAAAACGCCCGGAGGAGAAGGGTGATCCGCTTCAGTCCGGGCGCAGCGATTTCCAGCCGACCGCGTGCACGCGCCGAGGACCCAGGGCGGCGGCCAGGGCGGGCCCGCCGAACAGCGGGGCGAAGGCCTGGTCCAGGATGTTCAGCCCGCCCGTGAACGCGCCGAACGCCGGCAGCACCAGGCGCCGTCCGTCGGTGACGAAGCAGCGGCGGCGGATCGTGGCCCGGCCGCTGGTCACCTTGGCGGCCGGATGCAGGTGGCCGGCCACCTCGCCGGGCTGGGCGCCGGGCAGGGGCTCGTGTCGCAAGGTCAGGCCGGCGATCCTGGCTTCGTCGACCACGTCGCCGGGCAGGGCGCGGGGGCCGTCCGCGTCGTGGTTGCCCACGGCCCAGACCAGTCGGCGGCCCACGGCCAGGGCGGCGATGCGGGACCGGTCCTCGCCCGGCAGCCGATCCTCGCCGGCCCCGTCGTGGAAGCTGTCGCCCAGGAACACCAGGGTCGCCGGCGACAGCAGGGCCATCTCGCGCTCCAGCCGGTCGAGGGTTTCGCGGGTGTCGTAGGGCGGCAGCATCTGGCCGAAGCGGGCGGCGTAGCTGCTGCCCTTCTCGAAATGCAGGTCGGCCACGACCATCGTGCGCTCGGCCTCCAGCCACAGCGCTCCGGAGTGGCGCAGCACGGCGCGCGTCCCCGCGATCTCGACCCGCAGGCCGCCGCAGTCGCCGATTTGGAACGCCAGACTGGTCACGCCATGCATACTCTCATCAAGCCATCGCCTCGGCGATCAGGTCTTCCTCGGCCTCGGCCAGGATCATTTCGCCGGCCGCGTCGCCCGGCGCCCGCTCGCGGCCGATCTCCAGCATGATCGGCACGGCGAACGGCGAAACGTGGTCCAGCGCCGCGTGGCGGATGCGGCCGCCGCCGATCCGCGCCAGCATGTCGCCCAGCCGCGCCACGTCCAGCGAGCCGGTCGCGGCGTCGGCGCGGGCGCAGCGCAGCAGCAGGTGGTCGGGCTGGTGGCGGCGCAGCACGTCATAGATCAGGTCGGTCGAGAAGGTCACCTGGCGGCCCGATTTCTCCTGGCCCGGATGGCGGCGCTCGATCAGGCCGGAAATCAGGGCGCAGGCCTTGAAGGCGCGCTTCATCAGGAAGCTTTCGGCCAGCCAGGCCTCCAGGTCGTCGCCCAGCATGTCCTGGGCGAACAGCTCGTCCAGGTCCAAGGCGTCCATCGGCTTCAGCGACCAGATGTTGACCGCGTAGTCGTTGGCCACGAAGCCCAGAGGGCCGACACCCAGCCGGTCCAGTCGCCGGGTCAGCAGCATGGCCAGGGTGGTGTGGGCCAGGCGGCCTTCGAACGGATAGCAGACCAGGTGGAAGCGCTTGCCGTGCGGGAAGGTCTCCAGCAGCATCTCGTCGCGTCCGGGGATGATCGAGCGGACCTTCTGCCAGCCCAGCCATTCCTGGACGTCGGGGGGCAGGGCGGGCCATTCGGCCTCGTCGTGCATCATCGCCCGCACCCGACCGGCCAGATAGGTGGACAGCGGGAACTTCGACCCGCCCCAGCTGGGCATCTTCGGGTCCTTGTCCGGGGCGGGGGTGACGAAGGCGTCGGCCCCGACCAGGCTGTTGAACCGCCAGACCTGGCCGGCGAAGATGAAGGTGTCGCCCGGCGTCATCGCCTCGAAGAAGCCTTCCTCGGCTTCGCCGACCTTGCGGCCTCCCATCGGGCGTTTGCCGCCCCCGATCCGCACGTTGATCATGGCCGGCGAGACGATGGCCCCGACGTTCATCCGGTGGGCCAGCACCGCCTGGGCGTTGCGGGCCCGCCAGAGGCCGTCCTGGCCGGGCACGATGCGGCGGAACTTGTCGTAGGTGCGCAGGGCGTAGCCGCCGGTTGAGACGAAGTCGATGACGGTCTCGAAATCCTCCCACGACAAGTCGGCATAGGGGCCGGCGGTGCGGACCTCGTCATAGAGGTCGGTCAGGGCGAAGGGCTCCGAACAGGCGCAGCCCATGACGTGCTGGGCCAGGGTGTCCAGCGTGCCGACCCGGGCCGGCTCGCCGTCTAGATGGCCGCCCAGGATGGCGTCGGCGGCGGCGCGGCACTCCAGATATTCGAAGCGGTTGGCCGGGGCCAGGATGGCCCGCGAGGGCTCGTCCAGGCGGTGGTTGGCGCGGCCGATCCGTTGGACCATCCGCGAGGCGCCCTTCGGCGCGGCCAACTGGATGACCAGGTCGACGTCGCCCCAGTCGATGCCCATGTCCAGGGTCGAGGTGCAGACCACGGCCCGAATCTCGCCGCGCGCCATGGCCGCCTCGACCTTGCGCCGCTGCTCGGCCGCCAGGCTGCCGTGGTGCAGGGCGATGGCCAGGCCGTCGTCGTTCAGCTTCCACAGTTCCTGGAACGCGAACTCGGCCTGGAAGCGCGTGTTGACGAAGACCAGGGCGGTCCTGGCGCCTTTGATGATCTCGTAGATCTCGGCCATGGCGTGCTCGGCCGTATGGCCGGCCCAGGGCACCTTGCCGCCGGAGACCAGCACCTCGACGATCGGCTGGGCGCCGCCGGAGCCGAGGACGAGGTCGACGGAGTGCGAGCCCCTCCCCCTTGCGGGGAGGGGTGGGGGTGGGGGAGCCGGCGCTGGATCGGCCGGCTCGGCGCTGACACCCCCGCCCCCTGCCCCCTCCCCGCAAGGGGGAGGGGACTCATTGATCCCCAACCACCGTCTCACCAGATCCGGATCGTCCACCGTCGCCGACAGTCCCACCCGCCGCATCCTCGGCGCGAACCGCCGCAGCCGCGCCAGGCCCAGCGACAGAAGGTCGCCGCGCTTGGAGGGCCAGAGAGAATGGGCTTCGTCGATGATCACGCAGGACAGGTCGGCGAAGTAGTTTCGCGCGCCCTCCCAGGCGCAGAACAGGGCCAGCTGCTCGGGCGTGGTCAGCAGGATGTCGGGCGGCCTCAGGCGCTGGCGTTGCTTTCGGGCCTCGCCGGTGTCGCCGGTGCGGCTCTCGGCCACGATGCTGAGGCCCATCTCGCGGATCGGCGTGGCCAGGTTGCGCTCGATGTCGACCGCCAGGGCCTTGAGCGGGGAAATATAAAGGGTGTGCACCCCGGCCGGGGTGTTGCGGGGCGGGCGCTCGGTCAGGTCGATCAGGCTGGGCAGGAAGCCGGCCAGGGTCTTGCCGCCGCCGGTGGGCGCGATCAGCAGGGCGTCGCGGCCCAGCCGGCCCTTCTCGACCATGGCCAGCTGGTGCGGCCTCGGGGCCCAGCCGCGCGCGGCGAACCATTGCTGAAAGCGGGGAGGAAGGGCGGTCGCCTCGGCCATTGACCGGCCTATAGCATGTTCCCGTTCCGTTTCCATGCGTCAACCTGCCTAAGTCCGGCCTTTTGACAAGGATGGTAGGCGGGTCTACCCGAAGGTCAGGATCGCGAGGGCGTGACGCACATGGGACGGGTGGCTCGAAACAGCCTTGCGGGCTTGGCCTTGGCGACGATGCTGGCGATCGGCGCGCCGTGCCTGGCCGCGCCGACGGCGCCGTCAGAGCCCGCGCGCGCCGAGCTGCTGCGCCGCGCCCAGGCTGGGGACGTCGGCGCCTACGACCTCCTGGCCGACAGCTATCTGAACGCCAAGGGCGACCAGCGCGACGTCGAGGCCGCGGTGCGCTGGCTCGACGCCGGGGTCAAGGCCGGCGACACCGGCTGCATGATCGCCCTGGGCAACCTCTATTTCGCCGGTCAGGACCTGGACCAGGACGAGGCCAAGGCGCTGTCGCTGTACAAGGCCGCGGCGGCCAAGGGCGACGCCCTGGGCGCCTACAACGCCGGCTTGGTCTATGAGACGAGCTCCGAAGACCTGACCCAGGCCCTGGCCTGGTACTGGCGCGCGGCCGCCGGCGGCGACGAGGGCGGGATGTACAAGCTGGCCCTGGCCTATCAGCTGGGACGCGGCGTCTCCGCCAACGAGACCCTGGCCGTGGCCTGGATGCGCAGGGCCGCCGCCGCCGGCTCGGTCGACGCGACCAACGACCTGGGCTCCTACTATCTGCAGGGCTACGGCGTGCCGGTCGACGAGGTCCGGGCGCTGACGCTCTATGTGGACGCGGCCCAGCGAGGCTCGGCGGTCGCCCTGGCCAATGTCGCCGCCGCCTACCGCAACGGCGAGGGCGTGGCGGTCGACCTGGAAAAGGCGCTGCGCCTCTACGCCCTGTCGGCCAAGGCCGGCAACCTGACGGCCTATTACGACCTGGGCCAGATGTACGAGGACGGCGAAGGCGTGAAGGCCAGCCGCGCCAAGGCCGCGCAGCTGTATCGCATGGCCGCCGAGAGCGACGACGCCGAGGTGGCGCAGACGGCCGAGGACGCCGTCGAGCGCCTGGAAAGCGGCTCGTCGGAAACCCCGATCGCCTGACGTTCCTGTTCGCATTTTGTTTCGGACCCCGAACTGCTAATAGGGGGTCGTGAGCGCCCAGATTCCCACCCTCGAACTGGCTCCCGCCCTGGTCGTGCTGCCCGGGCCGCGGGCCGGCTATGCCGATGGAAGCGCGGGGCGGCCGGGTGACGAAGGCGGCGGGCGAACGCTGCGCACGCCCGACGCTCGCGACCTGTTCGAACACGGCCCGGTGCTGGTCGCCCACGCGTCGATGACCGCCAAGCGGCTGAACCTGCAGGCCCCGGTCCGGGGGCGCGGCGTGTTCGACGTGCTGGAGCTCTACGCCTTCACCCGGCCGGCCACCTTCTGCGCCCCGTCGGCCGTGGGACTGGCCACCGCCCTCGGCCTGGCCGAACCCAAGGGGGCCGCCGCCCAGGCCCAGACCCTGCGCGACGCCGCCGCGGCCCTGCTGCACGAACTGGCCCTGACGCCGAGGCCGTCGCGCGAGGAGGCCTTGGCCGTCGCCGAGACTCTGGCCCGCGCCGGCTGGGCGTGGGGACCCGCAGTGGTCGGCGCCCTGCGCTCGGCCCCGGTCGGCAACCAGTTCCGCAGCTCCGGCCTCGACGTCTGGGCCCGCGCCGTGGAGTGGGAGGACCAGGCGCCGCCCGGCGAGCCCGGCTCGCGCCCCGTGGATCCCGAACGCGCCAGCGAGCGCCTGCGCGAGCTGCTGCACCGTTCGGGCCTAGACGAGGTGCGCGAGGCCCAGGACACCTTCGCCCGCGAGGCCGCCTACGCCTTCGCCCCCCGCGAGCGCGAAGGCGAGCCGCAGATGATGCTGGCCGAGGCGGGCACCGGGGTCGGCAAGACCCTGGGCTATCTGGCGCCGGCCTCGGTCTGGTCCGAGATGAACGGCCCCTCGGTCTGGATCAGCACCTACACCCGCGCCCTGCAGCGCCAGATCGAGCGCGAGAGCCATTCGATCTATCCCGACCCCCTGGTCCGGGCCCGCAAGGCGGTGGTCCGCAAGGGACGCGAGAACTACATCTGCCTGCTGAACTTCCAGGAGCAGGTCAACACCGCCCAGCTGGGCAACGGCGACCTGATCGGCCTGGCCCTGGCGGCCCGTTGGGCGCGCGCCAGCCGCGACGGCGACATGACCGGCGGCGACTTCCCGGCCTGGCTGCCGACCCTGTTCGCCATCCCGCCCTCGGTCCAGGCCGGACCGGCCAACCTGGTCGACCGGCGGGGCGAGTGCATCCACGCCGGCTGCCAGCACTATCGCGTCTGCTTCATCGAAAAGGCGGTGCGGGCGTCCAAGCGCGCCGACATCGTCATCGCCAACCACGCCCTGGTGCTGAGCCAGGCGGCCTTCGACGGCGCCCGGGCGGCGCGTGGCCTGAAGGGCGATAACGAGACCACCTCGCTCAAGCGCATCGTCTTCGACGAGGGCCACCACCTGTTCGACGCCGCCGACAGCGCCTTCTCGGCCGCCCTGTCCGGAGCCGAGGCGGCCGAGCTGCGCCGCTGGCTCCGAGGTCCGGAGGGACGCGGCCGGCGGGGCAGGGGGCTGGAGGCCCGGCTGCTGGACATCATCGGCGAGCGCGAAGGCGCCCGCGCGGCCCTGAACGCCGCCCTGCAGGCCGCCGCCGCCCTGCCGGGCGAGGGCTGGTCGGGCCGCATCGCCCCGCCGGACGGCCAGGTCAATCCGATCGGTCCCATTGAAACATACTTGGTCTCGGTGATTGAACAGCTGCGGGCTAGAGTCACCGACCGCCCCGGCGCGGCCGAGCAGGGGCTGCAATGCGCCGCCCGTCCGGCCATCGACCTGGTGCGCGAGCGGGCCGGCGAGGCCGCCAAGGCCCTGGCCGCCATTGAGGCCCCGCTCCTGGCCCTGGCCCGCACCCTGGAGGACGTGCTGGACGAGGAGGCCGACACCCTGCCGACCTCGGAACGGGCGCGGATCGAGGGGGCGCTGCGCGGCCTGGACCGCCGGGCCCGCATGACCCTGCCGGCCTGGCGCTCGATCCTGAAGGCCATCGACGAGGACGCGGAAGACGATCCGGAGTTCGTCGACTGGTTCGAGGCCACCTTCCTCTATGGCCGGGTCGTCGACGCCGCCTGCCGTCGCCACTGGGTGGATCCGACCGAGCCCTTGCGCGCCGCCGTCCTCTCGCCCGCCCACGGCGTGCTGGTGACCAGCGCCACCCTGACCGACCCGGCCTTGGAAGACCCGTTCGCCCTGGCCGAGATGCGCACCGGGGCCGCGCGCCTGCCGCAGTCGCCCAAGGTGCTGCGCCTGGTCTCGCCGTTCGACTACGAGAAGAACGCTCGGGCCTTCGTGATCACCGACGTTGGCAAGGACGATCCGCGCCAGGTCTCGGCGGCGATGCGCGAGCTGTTCCTGGCGGCCGGCGGCGGCGGGCTGGGCCTGTTCACCGCCATCCGCCGGCTGAAGGCGGTGCACGAGCGGATCGCCGCGCCCTTGGCCGACCAGGGCCTAGCCCTCTACGCCCAGCACGTCGACCCGCTGGAGGCCGGCGCCCTGGTCGACATCTTCCGGGCCGAGGAGGACGCTTGCCTGCTCGGCACTGACGCCATCCGCGACGGCATCGACGTGCCGGGCCGGTCCCTGCGCCTGCTGGTCTTCGACCGCGTGCCCTGGCCGCGTCCGGACGTGCTGCACAAGGCCCGCCGCGCGCGCTTCGGCGGCAAGGGTTATGACGACTCGACGGCGCGCGCCCGCATCAGCCAGGCGTTCGGCCGCCTGATCCGCCGGGCCGACGACCGAGGCGTGTTCGTGATGCTGGACGCCGCCGCGCCAACCCGCCTGTTCTCCAGCTTGCCGGAGGGCGTGACCATCGAGCGGGTGGGCCTGGTCGAGGCGATCGAGGCGACCGCCGCATTTTTGTCGGAAGATCGTTCTTAATCAGCGGGATACCAAGTTTGGCCAGGGTGTCCGAAAAGGACGTGTTCGGTCGCGTTTCGGGGAAGTCGTTATTGGCGTTGCGTAGAGGTTGGGTCGTGCTGGCGACCGTTGCGGTGTTGGGAACCGCGCCGGCCGCCCGGGCCGGCGAGTTCGTGCGCGCCGATTGCCGGTCGGTGGTCAAGCCGACGGACGCCATCCGCTTCGACACCGACGAGCACCTGCGCTGGTACAAGCGGTTCTGGACGGGGACCTGCGATCACCTGTCGTTCTGCTTCCCCGGCTCGCCTAACTGGAACGACATCGTCGGCAAGCTGCTGGTCAAGGGCGGTCCCGGCGAACAGCCGGCGCTGTTGCCCAAGGCCTGCCGCCTGGGTCAGTTGATTGGCCTGGAATGGGCCAAGGACAAGGACGTCCAGAAGATCAGCACCAAGGACCTGAAGGTGTTCAACAGCATGCTGGAGGCGGCCGGCGACCCGCTGAAGGGCGTCGAAGCCGTCGACGCCAGGGCGCGGGCGATGGCGGCCCAGCCGGTGAAGGTGATCACGCCCAAAAAGCCCTGATAGAGTCGCCTCGCCGACGCAAAGGGGTCGAATTCCTGCAACGGAACGGGCCTACACACCCTCGCATCGGGGGAAGTGCGAGGAGCGTTGCATGACCAGATCCCAGATCACCGCCGACATGGCCGTCGACGATCAGGCCGACCCCGGCCACGCCCGTTCGGCCCGGGCCCTGGTGCAGGGCGTACGGTGGCGCAGCGGCCTGTCGCAAGGCGAATTCGCGCGGGCCTTCGGCATCCCGCTGGCCCAGCTGGCGGCCCTGGAGCTGGGCCAGGCCCGGTCGGACGCGGCACTGACGGCCTATCTGCGGGTCATCGACCATGCGCCGGACGTGGTGCGCGAGGCGCTGGAGAGATTCTAGCGGGACGCGGCCGGATTTGTCGCCACCTGCCGGGTCTGGCATGGAGGAGGCGAGCAAGGAGCCTTCGCCTCGTGACCGACGTCCGCACCCACAAGCAGCGCATGCTGGCCGGCGACCTCTATAGCCCCGTCGATCCCGAGATCATGGCCGATCACGAGGCGGCGGTGGCCTGGATGGGGCGCTACAACGCCCTGGACCTGCCGCCGTCGGAACGCCACGCCCTGCTGCGCGAGCTGCTGGCCAAGGTCGGCGACCGTGTCAGCATCCGGCCGCCGTTCCACTGCGACTACGGCTACAACATCGCGATCGGCGAGGGCGCGTTCCTCAACTTCAACTGCGTGATCCTGGACGTCACCCAGGTGACCATCGGGGCGGCCACGACAATCGGCCCGCACGTCCAGATCTACACCGCCGAGCATCCGCGCGACGCGGTCGAGCGTCGCACCGGCATCGAATACGCCCGCCCGGTCAGCATCGGCGAGAACGTCTGGATCGGCGGCGGGGCGATCATCCTGCCGGGGGTGAGCGTCGGCGACGACGCTATCATCGGGGCCGGCAGCGTGGTCACCCGCGACGTGCCCAGGGGCGCGACGGTGGTCGGCAACCCGGCGCGGGTTCGGGGGTAGGGCAACCTCTCTCACCGTTGTCATCCCGGAAAGCGCGCAGCGCTTGTCCGGGATCCAGGCGCACCGCAAGGCCTTGGCCCAGTCCCCTGGGTCCCGGACGGCCTCTGCGAGGCTTCCGGGATGACAACGGTTTGGGGGCGGTGGGCAGCTGCTACTTCGGCTTGATCGGGATCCACGCCTCGAGCCCGCCTTCGCCGGTGCGCGGATCGAACTCCGGCCCGTACCGCTCGAAGAACGGCGCGTCGGCCGGTTCGTAGTCGGAGGCCGGCAGCCACTGGGTGTAGATGGTGTGCATGGTCCGGCGGATGGTCGAGACGTGCTCGGCGTGATGGAACACCGCGTAGAGCTGGGGCGGGATCCGCACCGAGACGAAGCCTTCCGGCAGGTCCGAGAAATCGGCCACTTCGACGCCGCTGACATAGTCGAAATTGCCCAGGTCGTCGCCGTTCAGCACGACGCCATAGGCGGCGTCGCCGAGCGCGCCGGGGATGTGGCCGATATGTTCGCCGAAGCGTTGCCACTGGGCGGGGATGCCGCCGGGGCCTTCGCAGCCGTAGCGGCCGGAGAGGCCGGCGATCAGCAGGGCGCGGCCCTGTTCGAGGCGTGGCGGGGGAAGGTCGGTTCGAAGGCTTGCGTCCAGCACGATGGGCTCCACCAGGTTCAGGGCTTCCAGGTCGCGCGTCGCCCGCACCTGTTCAGGGGTGATCCCGAACAGGTCGCCGAACGCGCGGGTGAACGCCTCGTGCGAGCCGTAGCCGGCCTCCAGGGCCACCGACAGGATGTCGGGAGCCCCATTGGCCAGCCGTCGGGCCGCCTCCGTCAGCCGCCGCGCGCGCAGATAGCCGATCACCGGGCGACCGGTGGCGACCACGAAGGCGCGGGACATGTGGTGGCGCGAGATCCCGCCGCTCCGGGCGACGTCGTCCAGGTCGAGCGGCTGGGCGAAATGGCTTTCGATGAACCAGATGGCCTGTTCGACGGGGTTCATGGGCGGGTCTCGCGACGAAGCGTGCGGTCTGGATAGCGCGTCGGTTGGAGCCTCATTTGATCGGGATTGCTGGCTCCCACAATCCGCTCACCCCGGCGAATGCCGGGGCCCAGATGGCATGGCGCCGTGGCTGACGCCACGAGCGTTGAGTTTCTCCAATCATCTACCCCGCCTTGGAATCTGGGTCCCGGCATTCGCCGGGATGAGCGGATCAGGGGAGGATCAGGCCTTCTCGACGAAGCTGTCGATCACCTTCTTGTCGCCGGCCTTGTCGAACGCCACCGACAGCTTGTTGCCCTCGACGCCGGTGACCTTGCCGTAGCCGAACTTGACATGGAACACCCGGTCGCCGCGCTTGTAGGCGCTGGCCGCCGAGCTGGCCGAGACCGCCACCAGCCGGCCCTCGCCCTCGATCGGGGCCGAACGGGCGGCCGAACCGCCGGAGCGCCAGGTCGCGCCGCGCTCGCCAAAGCCTGCGGTGCGTTCCTGGGCCCGTTTCCAGCCGGGGCTGTCATAGCTGCCCGCCGTGAAGGTGCTGGTTCCCGGATCGTCCCAGCGCGACGACACGGTCTGCTGCATGCCAGGACCGCCGCCGTAATAGCCGGTCTCGGACGCCGCATCGACGTGGGCCAGGGGCAGTTCGTCGACGAAGCGGCTCGGCAGCTGGCTGGTCCAGCGGCCATAGACCTGGCGGTTGGCCACGAAGCTGATCCGGGCCTCCTCGCGGGCCCGGGTGATGCCGACATAGGCCAGGCGGCGCTCCTCCTCGAGGCCCTTCTCGCCCTTGTCGTCCATGCTGCGCTGGCTGGGGAACACGCCTTCCTCCCAGCCGGGCAGGAAGACCAGCGGGAACTCCAGCCCCTTGGCCGAGTGCAGGGTCATGATCCAGACCGCGTCGTCGCCGGCCCCCTTGTCAAGGTCCATGACCAGGGAGACGTGCTCCAGATAACCTTCCAGCGTGTCGAAGGCGCCCATCGACTGCACCAGTTCCTTCAGGTTCTCCAGTCGCGTCTGGCTGGTGGGACCCTTGTCGAGGCGCAGGGCGTCGGTATAGCCGCTCTCCTCCAGCACCGCCTCCATCACCCGCTGGTGCGGGGTGTTGGCGGCCAGGGCCCGCCAGCGGTCGAGGTCGCGCAGGAAGTTGCTCAACGCCGTGCGGGTGCGGGCCGGCAGATCGTCGCTTCCGATGATCACCCGCGCCGCGTCGACCGTGGAGATCCCCTCCAGCCGCGCGATCTGCAGCAGTTTCTGCACCGAGGTGTCGCCGATGCCGCGCTTGGGGACGTTGACGATCCGCTCGAAGGCCAGGTCGTCGTCGGGCGACTGGATCAGGCGCAGATAGGCGTGGGCGTCGCGGATCTCGGCTCGCTCGAAGAACCGCGGGCCGCCGACCACCTTGTAGGGGATCTGCAGCATCACGAACCGCTCTTCGAAGGCCCGCATCTGGAACGAGGCGCGGACCAGGATGGCCATGTGGCTGTACTTGCGGCCGGCCCGCTTGGCCTTCTCGATCTCGTCGGCGACCATCCGGCTCTCGGCCTCGCCGTCCCAGACCCCGCTGACCTTGACCTTCTCGCCGCCCGAGGCCTCGGTCCACAGGGTCTTGCCCAGCCGGCTCTTGTTGGAGTCGATCAGGCCCGAGGCGGCGGCCAGGATGTGCTCGGTGGAGCGGTAGTTGCGCTCCAGCTTGATGACCTTGGCGCCCGGGAAGTCGCGCTCGAAGCGCAGGATGTTGTCGACCTCGGCCCCTCGCCAGCCATAGATCGACTGGTCGTCGTCGCCCACGCAGCAGACGTTCTGGCGGCCTTGGGCGAGCAGCCGCAGCCACAGGTACTGGGCGACGTTGGTGTCCTGGTACTCGTCGACCATCACGTACTGGAAGCGCCGCTGGAAGTCGGCCAGCACGTCCGGATGGCTGGTGAAGATGGTGATGTTGTGCAGCAGCAGGTCGCCGAAGTCGCAGGCGTTCAGGATGCGCAGGCGCTCCTGGTACTGGCGGTAGAGGGTGATCCCGCGGCCGTTGGCGAACTCGCCGGCCTCGCTCTGCGGCACGCGGTCGGGCGTCCAGCCGCGGTTCTTCCAGGTGTCGATCAGGCCGGACAGAGCGCGCGGCGTCCAGCGCTTGGCGTCGATGTCGGCGGCCTCGATCAACTGCTTGAGCAGCCGCTCCTGGTCGTCGGTGTCGATGATCGTGTAGCTGGACTTCAGGCCGACCAGCTCGGCGTGGCGGCGCAGGATCTGGGCGGCCACCGAGTGGAAGGTGCCCAGCCACCGCAGGCCCTCGGCCTCGTCGCCGATGATGTGGGTGATCCGCTCGCGCATCTCGCGCGCGGCCTTGTTGGTGAAGGTGACGACCAGCAGTTCCCAGGGCCGGGCCCGGCCGGTGGCCAGGATGTGGGCCAGGCGGGTGGTCAGCACGCGGGTCTTGCCGGTGCCCGCGCCGGCCAGCACCAGCACCGGGCCCTCGGTCGCCTCGACGGCGGCCCGCTGTTCGGGGTTCAGCCCCTCCAGATAGTTCGGCGCCGGACCGTCCGGCGCGCGCGGACGGGCCAGGTCGGAGATGCGGGGGGCGGGAAGGTCGCCGGGGAAAGCGCCGGAAGACGAGGGCGAGTCGAAGCCTTGGGACATGGAACATATGTAGCACAAAGATCGCTGGCCTTAAGCCCTTGCGCCGATCCGCCGCCCGGGCGCGCCGGAACCTCGATCTTCACCTCCCGTTTGTTTTCCAGGGACGAAGAGCACAGGAGACGGACGTGGCTGAAGAAACGAACACGGGCGGCGGCGGCGGTGGGGCCGGCATGGCGTTCATCGTCGGCGCGTTGGTGGTTGTCGTGGCGGTGATCGCTTATTTCGTCTTCACCGGCGGCATGACCCAGAAGAAGAAGGTCGACATCAACGTTTCCGCGCCGCAGATCGAGGCGCCGAAGGTTCCGGATGCGCCCAAGCCCGCCAACTAAGGGAGGACGCCATGGCGCGTCATGACGATATCCGGCCGCAGCATCTGGGCGTGGCCGGCCTGACGTTCCTGGGCGTGGTGCTGCTGATCGCCGCCCTGGTGATCGGCGGCTGGCGTTCCGGCCTGCTGACCGTTCGGTCGGCCGACTTGTCGATGCGGCTGCCGGAAGCGCCGGCCTTGCCGCGACGGACGCCCAATCCCGCGCCCTTGCCGCTGCCCAAGCCCGGCCCGGGCGTCGAGCAGGGCTAGACCGCGCCGGCCTCGCCAGCCTGGGCGCGCCGCAGGGCGAATACCCGGCAGGCCGAGGCCAGGGGCCGCTCGCCGCGTCCGGCGTCGATCCGCTGGATCAGGCCGGCGATGCTGGTCTTGTCGGCTCCGGCCGCCGCCTGCAGCACGGCCCAGAACTCGGGCTCCAGGGCCAGGGAGGTCGCGTGGCCGGCCAGGTTGATCGAACGCTTCTTCAAACTGCCCATCTCGACCGTCCCATTCGCCGTTTGGCCCATCGCCATTTCGGCCGCCCGCAAGGCTCCCGGATCGGGGTCACCGAACCCCCTTGAATAAAAATGACGCCATGTCATCTTTATCGGGTTCAGCAGGAGCATGCCTCATGATCGCCGCCACGCAAGTGCTGGATGGGCCAAAGGCTCGTCAACCGACGCAGCGGAAGCGCGGCGCGTTCAACCTGCAGCCTTTGCGGGCGTTCCGGGCCGTGCGGCGCCTGATCGCCGACAAGGAGGACACCGCCCAGGTGTTCGAGATCATGCGCGCCCTGTCGGGCAATGCAATTCCAAAGGGCTACAGCCGGCTGCTGAGCACGCCCGAGGGCGGCCGCATCGCCTATGAGCACGACGAGTTCGCCGAGCGGCTGTCGGATCCGGCCTGGCTGGCCCAGTTCGGCCCCGGTACGGTCGGCGCCGCCTATCGCGACTTCGTCGGCCCGCGCGGCCTGTCCGCGGAGGGCCTGGCCGAGCAGAGCCGCAAGGTCGCCGAGGCCGACGTCGAGGCCGCCCATCCCCTGGCCTGGTACGCGCGGCGTATGCGCGACGTGCACGACGTCTGGCACGTGCTGACCGGTTACGGCACGGATGCGTTGGGCGAGGTCTGCGTGGTGGCCTTCTCCTACGCCCAGACCCGCAGCCTGGGCTTCGCGGTGATCGCCCTGGCCGGCGCGCGCCAGCTCCAGAAGGCCAAGGTCGGCCAGCCCTACGGCAAGGCGGTGCGCGAGGCCTGGCGCAACGGCCGGGCGGCGGCCTGGCTGCCGGCCGTCGACTACCCGGCGCTGTTCGGCCTGCCGCTGGAGGAGGCGCGCCGGACCCTGAAAATCGCGCCCAACACCGTCTATCAGGCCATCCCGGCCCAGTATCGCGACCGCTTCGGCGAGGCCGCGTGACCGAGGCCGCCAACCGCGCGGTCGTCGAGCGCTACGCCAGGGCGTGGGAGGCCGGCGACTTGGCGGCCCTGCGCGCCTGCTACCATCCCGACTTCACGCTGCACTATTTCGGCGACCATTCGCTGGCCGGCGACCATGTCGGCCTGGCCGCCGCCCTGGCGGCCCTGGTCGAGGTCAGCCGCCGCACCCGCCGCCGGCTGGTCCGCATCATCGACGTCATGGCCGGACCGGAACGGGCGGCGGTGATCGCCCGCGAGGCCTTCGAGCGGGACGGCGTCGTCGCCGAGCTGGATCGCGTGCTGGTCTACCGGATCGCGGACGACCTGCTGGTCGAGTGCTGGGTCCATGACGGCGATCAGGCGCTGGTGGACAGCTTTCTGCGCGACTAGGCGGCGTTATGACCGCCCGCCGGGCTTGACCTTCTCCAGCGTTCGGTAGTTGAACTACATAACGCGCCAGGCGTCCGCTTCCCGAGAGATTCCGCATGCTCACCCGTCGCTTCAAGCTGGCCGGCCTGGCCGGGTTCGGGATCGCGCTGGGGCTGGCCGGGCCTCTGGCCGCGACACAGGCCCTGGCCGCCGACACCCAGGTCGCCGTCGCCGCCAACTTCACCGAGCCGGCGAAGGAGATCGCCGCCGCCTTCAAGGCCAAGACCGGCCATACGGCGACGCTGAGCTTCGGCGCGTCGGGCCAGTTCTACGCCCAGATGGCCCACGGGGCGCCGTACGAGGTGTTCCTGTCGGCTGACGCCGAGCGGCCAAAGAAGGCCGAGGCGGAGGGGCTGAGCGTTCCCGGCACGCGGTTCACCTACGCCGTCGGCCGCCTGGTGCTCTATTCGAGGACGCCCGGCCTGGTCGACGCCAAGGGCGCGGTGCTGACGTCGGGCAGGTTCGAGAAGCTGTCCATCGCCGACCCGGCCGCCGCGCCCTATGGCGAGGCGGCGGTCGAGACGATGCGCAGGCTGAAGGTCTACGACGCCCTGGCGCCCAGGATCATCAGGGGAGCATCGATCGCCCAGGCCTATCAATATGTGGCCACCGGCAACGCCGAACTGGGCTTCGTGGCCCTGTCGCAGGTGATCAACCAGCCCGGCGGATCGCGCTGGCTTGTCCCGGCCGCCGATCATGCGCCGATCCAGCAGCAGGCCGTATTGCTCAAGACCGGCGAGAAGAACCCTGCCGCCCGGGCGTTCCTGACGTTCCTGAAATCCCGGACCGCCGTCGCGATCATCAAGCGTTACGGCTACGAGGTGCGCTAAAGCATCGTGCGGAAAAGTGGACGCCGGTTTTCCGCAAAAACGATGCGAAGACAAAAACCTAGAGCAAGTCGTGCGATTCCTGTCTCGCGCGGCTTGCTCTAGGTGCGGCGGTGGCGGGCGACCAACGGATCGCTCGCCGCCTGGGCCAGGATCCAGTCGCGGAAGGCGACGATCTTGCGCACCCGACGGCGCTCGGTCGGATAGACCAGCCAGTAGCCGCCGCCGTAGTAGGCGGTGATGTCGAAGGGGGCGACCAGGCGGCCCTGGGCGATCTCCTGGGCGAAGAAGATCGGCGAGCCCAGAGCCGCGCCCTGGCCGGCCAGGGCCGAGGCCACCTCCAGCGCCTGGGCGTCGGCCGACAGGCGGGGTGGGGCGTGATCTCCGGCGGCGTCGACGCCCGCCGCCTCGAACCAGGCCGCCCAGAATTCCGGCGCGCCGATGCGCGGCGTGGCCAGCAGGTCGGAGGGCGCGGCGAAGCCGCCGGCCCGGGCCAGGAAGTCCGGCGTGCAGAGGACGGTCTGGGCCGAGGGGATCAGAAAATGCGCCTCCATGCCCGGCCAGTCGCCGCTTCCGGCGCGCAGGGCCAGGTCGAACGGTTCGCGCTGCAGATCGACGACCCGGCTGGAGGCGTCCAGCCGCACGGCGATGCGGGGATGGGCGATCTGGAAGCCGCCCAGGCGCGGCGCCAGCCAGTGGCCGCCGATGCTCTGCACTGTGGTGACCGACAGCACGCCTTCCCCGGTGTCGATCAGGTCGGACACCGCGGTGCGCAGGACGCCGAGCGCCTCGGTCGCCGCCCGCGACAGGCGCTCGCCCGCCGGCGTCAGGGCCACCTCGCGGGGCAGGCGGGTGAACAGCGGCTGGTCCAGGCGCTGTTCCAGGGCCTTGACCTGCCAGCTGACCGCGGCCTGGCTGACGCCCAGCTCGTCGGCGGCGCGCGTGAAGCTCTTCAGGCGCGCGGCGGCCTCGAAGATCCGGATGGCGCTGAGCGGCAGGGTGGCGAGGATGTCTGGCATAAGTGATACTTATGAATACCCAAGGAAGCCGCGTTTGTCATCCCGCGTCTGAAAGCTGATTTTCCCGTCATGGAAAGCCAGGAAGGGCGATCATGATGGACCAGGCGTTCAAGACCCATAAGGAAACCACGTTCGGCTGGGTGCTGCTGGTCCAGGAGTGGATCGCGGCGCGCCAGGCCTGGCTGGCCCGCCGGGCGCAGCGGCAGGCGGCCGAGGCGATCCGGGAGGCCCAGGCCAAGCCGCGGCGCCACCTCGCGCCGCGCTAGGGCGGATCGACCTTCAGCCTTGGGGGCGAAAACCTCGTCTTTCGACAAGCGCGGGATGAGATTTTCGACTGTCCGGGCCTATCCGTGGTCTTCATCCTGAGCCCGTCGAAGGACGAGGACCACGCACCTCAGGCGGCGTCGACCGTTTCGAACCGGAGGGCGCGATGGATCTCGCAGATCAGGGCGGCTGTTTCGAGCGGCTTGGCGACGACGCCGTCGAACACGCCCCCGGGCGTCTCCGTCGCATCGGCGGAGAAGGCGATGATCGGGACGTCGCCGTTGAGGCGGTCCTGGCGGATGGCGCGTGCCGCGGCCACGCCGCCCATGCCCGGCATCCGCAGGTCCATCAGGATGACGTCGAAGGGGTCGGTCCCCGCAAGGACCACCGCCGCCTCGCCGTCGGCGGCTTCCGTCGTTTCGGCGCCAAGGGCGCTCAGCACGGTGCGGACCAGGTCCCGATTGACCGGATTGTCGTCGACCACCAGCACGCGACAGGCGGCGAGACCGTCGGCCGCCCGGATCGAGGCGCTCGGCACGGCCGTCGGCTCGACCTCGTCGGCGGGCAGTTCGAACCAGAAGCGGCTGCCTTGGCCAAGGGCGCTTTCGACCCCGATTTGGCCGCCCATGGCCTCCACCAGGCCCTTGCAGATGGCCAGGCCCAGCCCCGTGCCGCCGTGTCGTCGCGTCGAAGAGCCGTCGATCTGCGAGAAGCGCTTGAAGAGCTGGCCGAGCCGATCGGCCGAAACGCCCCCGCCGGTGTCGCGGACCGAGATCCGAAGCGTGTTCGGATCCCGGTCCCATTCGACTTCGACCGTGATCCCGCCGCGGTCGGTGAACTTGACGGCGTTGCCGATCAGATTGAGCAGCACCTGGCGCACGCGGTCGGGCGCGATGAACAGGGCCTGGGGCAGTAACTCGACGCCGAGGGTGTCGAGCGCGATCCCCTTCTCCTGGGCCTGGCAGGCGAAGAGGTCCAGCGCGTCCTCGACCAGACGGCGTGGGTCGCACGGGGTCCTGCGGATCTCGACCTGGCCGGCTTCGAGCTTGGAGAAGTCAAGAATGTCGTTGATGGTCGACATCAGGGCCTGGCCCGCATGGGCGACCCGGTCGAGGAATCGCCGGGTGGTGGGCGACAGTTCTGGCTGGGTCTCGATCAGACGTGAGAAGCCGAGCACGGCCGTCAGCGGCGTGCGCAGCTCGTGGCTCATGTTCGACAGGAACTCGGACTTCACCGCCGCGGCGGCCTCGGCCTCCGCCCGGGCCTCCACCAGCGCGGCCTCCATCGCCTTGCGCGCGGTGATCTCGCGCGCGACGTCCTGGATCGCGACCAGCGCGCCGGCCTCGTCGAAGGACAGCTTCGGCTGGCCTTCCAGCCAGATCCACCGTCCGTCCCTGTGTTGCGCCCGGAACTCGTAGGGCTCCGAAACCGCCGAAGGGCCTCGGCGGATCAGGGTTGTGTAGTAGTTGATCATGTGGTCCCGATCGTCGGGGTGGGTCAGGTCCACGACGCGGCGGCCGATCAGTTCCTCGGGCTCGCGGCCCAGCACGCTGCGGCACGCCGGCGAGATGAAGAGGATTTCGCCGGTGGGCTTGAAGGTGGCGATCATGTCGCTGGCGTTGTCTGCCAGCAGGCGATAGCGCGCCTCGTTCTCGGCGAGGGCGGCCTGGGCCCTGCGATCCTCGGTGATGTCGCGAACCGTGCCCATCATGAACGCAGGGGCGCCGTCCGCGCCCTTGACGATGATCGAGCTGCCCGAGACGCAACGCTCCTCGCCGTCGGGACGGACGATGCGTGTGGCCACGTTGTAGTCCGCCTCGCCCGTGCGCAGGCGTTCGGCGATCCGCGCCAGGGTCCAGGCGCGCTCGTCGGGATGGATCCGATCGTTGAACATTTCGGCCTCGGGCCGCTCGACGCAGACCAGGCCGTAGATCTCGAACATCTTGGGCGAGACGTCGAGGCGGCGTGTCCGCAGGTCGTATCGCCAATAGCCAAGACCGCCGATCTCTTCGGCGAGCAGCGCGCGCTGGGCCTGTTCGCGGGCGTCGTCGCGCGCCGCGATCAGCTCCAGTTCCAGGGCCTTGCGGTCGGCGATGTCGCGGGAGACGCAGACGATCTCCCGCGGCGCGCCGTCCTCGTCCCGCACGAGCTGAAGGTTGGATTCGACCCAGACATAGTGGCCAAGCTTGTGCCGCGACCGGTGTTGGATCGTCTTGTGGTCCAGGCCTCGCGACATGTCGCCGAAGACCGCCATGACCGCGTCTCGGTCCTTCGGATGCAGGACGTCCGGAACGGTCAGCCCGGTGGTCTCGGGCACGGTGTAGCCCAGCAGTCTCTCGATGGCCGGAGAGATGAACTTGCCGCCCCCCGAAAAGTCGTAGCGCGTGATGACGTCGCCGGCGTGCTCGGTGACCAGGCGGTAGTTCTTCGTGCGGCGATCGAGGGTTTCGATCGTTTCGACGGTCTCGGTGACGTCCTGGAAGAGCCCGAAAATGGCCGTCGGCCGCCCCTGATCGTCCCGTTCGCACACGCCGCGGCTGACCACGTGCCGCAGGGCGCCGTCCGCGCGGATGAGCCGGAGCTGGAAGTCGAAGCCTGTTCCGGTTTTCAGCGCGGAGGTCACATGGCGACGGACCGGTTCGCGATCATCGGGGTGGTAGAAGGCGAGCATGTCGTCGCGGTTGGGGTCGAAGGTCTCCCGATCGACCCCGTAGATCTCGTACACCGCGTCCGACCAGGCGACGGTGTTGGTCGAGAGGTCCAGGCGCCAATGGCCGACGCCCGCCATGGTTTCGGCGATCTCGAGCAGGCGCTGCTTTTCCCGCGACTCCCGATGGGCCCTGGCGAGTTCGAACTGATCGACCACGATCCCCGCCAGCAGTCTCAACCGCTCCAGCGCCGCGTCGTCGGGGCGGGGGCGCGGCTTGTCGTCGAGGACGCAAAGCGTTCCCAGATTGTGGCCGTCCTTCGTCGTCAGGACGGCGCCGGCATAGAAGCGCAGGCGGGGCGCGCCGGCGACCAAGGGATTGGCGGCGAAGCGCGGGTCGGCCGCGGCGTCTTCGACGACCATGACGGACTCGGGTCCGAACTCTATGGCGTGCGCGCAGAACGCCTGGTCGCGCGGCGTCTCGGCGGCGTCGAGGCCCAGTCTGGCCTTGAACCAGAGGCGTCGCGCGTCGACCAGGGAAACCAGGGCGATCGGGGCGTCGAAGAGGTTTCCGGCCAGGTGCGCCAGCCGGTCGATCGCCGCATCCGCCTGAGTGTCCAGGACGCCGAACGACCTCAAGGCCTCAAGCCTGAGCGTCTCACGATCGCTCATTATCGCTCCCCGCTGACTGGTCTCTCACGACCTTACAGAGGCAGACGCCGCGAAAAGGCTAACGCCTTGTGTGGCCGATTGGCGCAGGTTCCGGTCCTGGTGTGTCCGGCCGTTGGGGGCCAGGGAGGGCCGGTCTTCCGGACGTTCGCCAGAATGCGCTTCGACCCGTCTCAGTCCTCGCGCTTGGCGCCGTCCAGGTCGCGCTGCAGCCGGTCGGCGCGCGCCGCGTCCAGGGCCTTGTCGGCCTTGGTGCGGCCGAACCGGGCGCGGTTCTCGGCGGCCCGGGTCTTGGCGTCGGTCTTGGCCTTGGCCTTGCGGGCCTGGTTCAGGTTGAGGATCTCGGCCATCGCTAGCCCTTCTTCTTCGGTCCAACGGGAGGCGGCGTCGCGGGCCGCAGGATCAGGGTGGACTGCAGGCGCAGGGTTTCGCCCTTCTTCAGCACGAACGGCGCCCGCCCTGGAAAGACGCAGTTCTGCATCGACAGTTCCCGGCGCAGGATCCAGCGGGTGATCGGCGCGCCGTTGGCCTTGCAGGCCAGGCCCACGGTCCAGGCCGGCGCGCCGTCGCCCGGCGTCCAGGCGAAGCCCATGGCCTTGCCGGCCTCGACCGGCCCGACGGCCGGGGCCACGGCCTTGCCGCCGGAGCCGAAGTTCAGACGGTCGGGCCTGACCAGCCGCACCGAGAAGCCGCCATAGCCCTTCTCGTCGTCGCTCCCGCCCAGCGCCAGGGTGTCGGACCGCGCGGTGATCGCCGTGTCGAAGTCGATGCGCCGCGCGCCGGCCTTGAGCGGATAGACGCGGACCTTGGTGGTCTCGCGCGCCACATAGTTCACCTCGGGCGTCGAGTTGACGATCCAGTCGGCGTTGACCACCAGGGTTCCGCCGCCGGCGCTGTCGCCCTTGAAGCGCTTCTCGCGGACATGGAAGGTCAGGCCCTTCATGAACCAGCCGTCGGCGAGGGCTTTGCCGTCGACCAGCACCTGATGCCAGCTCCAGAACGCCCCGCGCTGGTGCAGGTGGTCGGCGGGGCGGTCCTCGGTCAGCACCGCGCCGTCGGGCGCCCAGATCGGGTGGACGTAGTTCAGCCGGCCGGCCTCGCGCGGATCGGCCGGGGCGGTGCGGTAGAACAGGACGCTCTTGCCGCCGTCGGTGATCGTGACCCCGTCGGCGGTGAAGGCCGCATCGACCCTGGGCGAGGGCGTGGCGGGCGAGAGGGCGGCGGGCGCGGGCGGGGAAGGCGTCGGGGCGGCGGCTTCAGGAGCCGGCTGGACCGGAGCCGTGGACGCTTCGGCCTGGGCCCGGGCCGTTCCCGCCGAGGCCATTCCCATCAGGCCGCCGGCCAGCACGACCAGGGCGGCGGCGAGCGATCGGATCATCGGTGTTTCCCCCTGCGGCGGCTCGCCGAGTGATAGCTAGGAACGCGACCTCCGCAAAGTCGCAACCTTGGCTAGAACATAAGGCGAACATCGCCTGTTCGCAAGTCTCCTGGAAACTGCGCCGCGACCCCGGCCGTTGCCTATGCCGGACGTCCATCAACAGGAGGAAACACCATGATCGACGCTTCGCAAATCCGTGAGCACCTAGAGGTGGTCGGCTCGGACGGCGGCCATGTCGGCCGGGTGGATCATGTGGTCGGCGGCGAGATCGAGCTGGCCAAGCTCGACCTGGGCGGCGGCCTCAAGCATCACCTGATCCCGGTCACCTGGGTCGACCATGTCGACGACGACGGCGTGCACCTGAGCCTGACCAAGGACGACGCCAAGGCGCGCTGGCGCGAAAAGCACTAAGGGGCGCGCGGCCGCCGGTCGCGACGATTGACAGCCGCGTCGCGCTGACCGATCCCTCGCCCGCCAACGGGTGAGGGATCGCGCATGTACCAGCTCTATTACAGTCCCAGCACGGCCGCCCTGGCGGCGCACTGGATGCTGATCGAGATCGGCGCCCCGTTCGAGCTGGTCCTGACCGACCTGGCGACCGGCGCCCACAAGCGCCCCGACTATCTGAAGCTCAATCCGGGCGGGGTGGTGCCCACCCTGATCGTCGACGGCGCGCCGGTGCTGGAGAGCACGGCGATCCTGATGCTGTTGGCCGAGCGCCACCCCGACAAGGGCCTGGCGCCGGCGGTCGGGACGCCCGAACGCGCCGCCTATTTCCAATGGATGGTCTATCTGGCCAACGCCCTGCTGCCCGGCTTCCGCGCCTGGTACTATCCGCACGAGCCGGCCGGCGAGGCCAACGCCGAGGCCGCCCAGGCGGCGGCCCGGGCGCGGATCGAGGCGGTCTGGGACCGCGTCGACGCCCAGCTGGCGGCCAAGGGGCCCTACATGCTGGGCGAGCGGCTGTCGGCGGTCGACTTCCTGGCGACCATGCTGATGCGCTGGTCGCGCAACACGCCCAGGCCGGCGACCGCCTGGCCCCACATCGCCCGCTACCTGGCGAGGATGCGGGCCATGCCGTCCCTGCGCGAGGTCCACGCCCGCGAGGGGCTGACCGATTGGATCGACGGCTAGGCTTAGCGCGGGGGCAGGGCCCCGGCGAAGTCGATCACGCACATGTAGCCGTAGGCGCGGTGCGGACCGCAGGCCACGCCGGCCAGCTGGTAGCCCGAGCCGAAGATGTTGCGGCGGTGGCCGCGGCCGGGAACGCCGCTGTCGATGATCAGCTGGCGGACGACATCGCGCGGGTCGTCGAAGCCGTAGGAGATGTTCTCGGCCGAGAGGCCGGCCCAGACGCCCTGGCCGCGCAGCCGCCGGCCCAGCGAGCCGGCCGGGCCGTGGCCGACGTCGCCGCGCGGGCCCTGGGTCTGGGCGTGCTGGCGGGCCGCGGCGGCGATGCGCCGGTCCGGCTCCAGGGGCGGCAGCGAGGCCTGGCGCTCCAGGAAGTCGATCGCCTCCTCGACGGCGGCGGGATCGTCGCTCCGGTTCAACTCGCGGCGCAGCTCGTCGGCGTATTCGGCGGGCTGGGCGCGGGCGAAGTTGAGCTCTTCGAGGACGGCGTCGTCGAGACGGGCGACCAGGGAGGCGGCTTGGGCGGCGGGCGCCAGGGCGAGGAACAACAGACCGGCGAACGCCGGAGCCAAGGCCATGCGGCCGGAAATGCGCATGCGCGCTCTCTCCGTGAATCAGACGCCCCGGGCCCGACCTAGCACGCCTTTGGCGATGCGTGCAGTCGCGCGGAATGTCGCGGCTAACTTCAGGCCGCGACGGAAGGCGAGGTCGCGGCGTGGGCGTGCCGGATCGTCACCGTCATGCCGCCAGCGGAGACCACCGTCATTTGACCGTCCAGTTGCTTGACCAGCGCGTCGACGATCACCGTGCCCAGGCCGCCGGGTTTGTCCGGGGCGGGATTGGCGGCCTTGCCGACGCCGTTGTCGCTGACCGTCAGCGTCCAGGCGTCCTCGTCGCTGGCGAAGGTCACCATGACGCGGGCGTCGTCCTTGAACGTCGGGAACGCGTACTTGATGGCGTTGATCAGCAACTCGGTGACGATCAGGCCGATGCTGACGGCCTTGTCCGAACTGATCGAGCCGTGGTCGGCGACCACCTCCAGGACGATCGGCTGGCCGTCGCCGATCATCGAGGCCGCCAGGCTGGCGCATAGCTTGGTCAGATAGGGACCGACCTCGATCAGGTCGACGCCGCCCGAGGCGTGCAGGTGCGATTGCACCTCGGCCACCGAGATCACCCGCTGATGGGCGTCCTTCAGGTGAAAGCGGATTTCGTCGGAGGTGACGGCCCGGGCCTTGAGCATCAGGATGCTGGCGATGATCTGCAGGCTGTTGGCGACCCGGTGCTGCATCTCCTGCAGCAGCACCTCCTTCTGGTTCAACAGGTCGCGCGTGCGGGCGAGCAGGCCTTCCTTCTCGCGCTCGATCCCGCGTCGCGCCGTGATGTCGGTGAAGGCCAACAGGATCGTCGAGTTGACGCTGGTCTCGTAGATCACCTTGCGGGCGTTCAGCAGCATGATCCGCCGGCCCAGGCCCGGGAAGTCGTGATCGACCTCGAAGCCGTTCATGGCCACGCGCTCGGGGATGATCGTCTCCAGCAGCACGCGCAGGGCGGGGATGTCCCATTGGCCGTCGCCCAGGGCGTAGAGCAGGCGGCCCACGGTGTGTTCGGGATCGACCTTGAAGGTCTCGTAGAACGAACGGCTGGCGGCCAGCACCAAGAAGGCGGAATCGAGCACCAGCAACGGTTCGTGGATGGTGTCCACGATCGCTTGGGCCAGTGTCTGTGCGTCTTCAATCCCGGGGATCGGACGCGGCATGGTGAATAGAATCCGATCCTAGACGCAAGATCGCGGACGGCGGCGGATAGGCGCCGATGGCTCTATTCTAGGCCAATTCCGGGCCGACGTCCTGAAATGCGCGAAGCCAACGGGCCCTAACGGCCGCCGCCCGTGATTTCCTTGATCAGCGCCTGGACCGGAGCTTTGCCGCCGGCGTTCCACACGGCCTTCAGGTGGGCCAGGGTCTGCTCGGCGGCGCCTTCGAACTTCCAGTCGCAGTCGACGATCTTGCAGTTGCTGAACACCGGGGCCTCGCCGCCGGCGAAGATCAGGCGGCAGTCGCGGAATTCGCAGTCGGAAAAGTGCTCGCCGTCCAGCGACACGGTTTCGTGGTTGTAGGCGGTCGAGCTTGGCATGCGCCGTCTTTCACTGATCGTCGGTCGGGGGCTTGGGCGGCGCCGCATCGGCGGCCGCCTGCTTGGCGGCGGCCTTGTCGGCCGCCTTCTGGGCCAGCTTCTGGGCCTTCAGGCGCTCGCGTTCCTGGCGTTCGAAATTGTAGTTCGGGGTGCGCGCCATGACGATCTCCTGGCCGCGGGACGCGGCGACAAGGAGCCCTAGCGCGGTTTGGGGCCGACTTACAGCCGTCATCTTCGTCGATGGAGCGAGAATGACGGCTGCAGCCGAAGCGGCGCCTACTTCACGCTGGCGCAGAAGCGCTGGATGCGCGCGCAGGCGTCTTCCAGCACGTCGCTCGAGGTGGCGTAGCTGATGCGGAAGAACGGCGACAGGCCGAACGCCGCACCATGGACCACAGCCACGCCCTCGGTCTCCAGCAGTTCCACGGCGAAGTCCTCGTCGGTCTCGATGACCTTGCCGCTAGGCGCGGTCTTGCCGATCAGGCCGGCGCAGGAGGGATAGACGTAGAACGCGCCTTCCGGGGTCGGGCAATGCAGGCCGGTGGCCTGGTTCAGCATCGACACCACCAGGTCGCGGCGCTCCTGGAACAGCTTGGCGTTCGGCTTGATGAAGTCCTGCGGGCCGTTCAGGGCTTCCAGCGCCGCCCACTGCGAGATCGAGCAGGGGTTGGAGGTCGTCTGGCTGATCATCTTGCCCATGGCCTTGATCAGCGCCTCGGGGCCGCCGGCGTAGCCGATGCGCCAGCCGGTCATCGAATAGCCCTTGGAGACGCCGTTCATCGTCAGGGTGCGGTCGTAGAGTTGGGGCTCGACCTGGGCGATGGTGGTGAACTCGAAGTCGTCGAACACCAGGTGCTCGTACATGTCGTCGGTCAGCACCCAGACGTGTGGGTGGCGCAGCAGCACGTCGGCGATGGCCCGCAGCTCGGCGCGGGTGTAGGCGCCGCCCGACGGGTTGGACGGGCTGTTGATGATCAGCCACTTGGACTTGGGCGTGATCGCCGCTTCCAGCGCTTGCGGCGTGATCTTGAAGCCGCTTTCGGCGGTGGTCTCGACCGACACCGGCGTGCCGCCGGCCAGCAGGGTCATGTCGGGATACGACACCCAGTACGGGGCGGGGATGATCACCTCGTCGCCCGGGTTCAGGGTGGCGACCAGGGCGTTGTAGATCACCGGCTTGCCGCCCGGGGCGACGTGGATCTGGGCCGGCTTGTAGTCCAGGCCGTTCTCGCGCTTGAACTTGGCGCAGATGGCGGCCTTCAGCTCGGGCATGCCGTCCGGGTCGGTGTACTTGGTCTTGCCGGCCTTGATGGCGGCGATGGCGGCGTCCTTGATGTTGTCGGGGGTGTCGAAGTCCGGTTCGCCGGCGGAGAGGGCGATCACGTCCCGGCCGCTCGCCTTCAGGGCGCGCGCCTTGGCGCTGATCGCGATGGTGGCGGACGGGGCGATGCGCCGCAGGGCGGCGGACTCGAGCGACATGGTTCAGGACTCCCCTGGGAGGACGTGGACTCGAAGGCCCGGTTTCAGGATTGCGGCGGTGTTTACGCCCGGGCTTGCCGCGGCGCAACGCACCAAAGGCCGCATCGCGCGGGGTTCTTGCGCGGATCCGAGACGCGCGATACCGCTATCACCGTTCGAAGACGAGAGGCCGCGCCGCATGACGGGCGGCCCCGGGGAGGAACGACCACATCGGCCGCCGACGGCGGTCGATCGACGCAACGACGTCTTGAAGGGGGAAACCATGACCAAGATCGCCATCCTGGCCGCCGTGGCCGCGCTCGGCCTGTCCGCCGCCGCGCCGATCACGGCCAAGGCCGCCGAGCCGGCCGCCGAAGGCATCATGAAATACGCGATCAACAAGCCGTCCACGGCCTGGAGCGTCTACGGCGCGGGCCAGACCAGCGCGCCGGTCAAGGACAAGGCGGTGACCGGCGGCGCCGGCGTCCGGGTCCAGGTCAATACGCCGACGCCGAACACGCCCTGGGACAGCGGCGCCGGCCAGCCGGTGGGGGGCAAGATCACCAAGGGCGACATCATCACCATCGCCTTCTGGGCCAAGGCCGAGCCGGTAGACGGCGGGCCGGCCACGGCGAACATCAGCTCGGTGCGCGTCCAGCAGACGGCCGCGCCGTGGGGCGGCATCGTCGAGGGCAAGGTGGCGGTCACCGGCGAATGGCAGATCTATACGGTCAGCGGCCGCGCCAGCATGGACGCCGAGCAGGGCGGGGCCGGCGTGTCCCTGCACCTGGGCAGCGCCAAGCAGACAGTGGTGCTGGGTCCGCTGTTCGTGCTGGATTTCGGGCCCAAATACGATCCGGCGACGATGAAGTAGTCGTTCAGGCCTTCCCGCGCATGTGCTGCACGAACGCCTCCAGGTGCTTGCCCAGATAGGCCAGGGTCTTCTCGTCGATCACCTGGCCGTTCTCGATCTTGGTGTGGGCCTGGCCGACCAGCATCTCGCCGAGCGGCCAGTATTCGGCCGAGACCTTGCGCAGCGACTGGCGCAGGGCGTCCTGGGCGCGGACGGTGCCGGTGACGCCGGGCGAGGCGCCGACGATGCAGGCGGTCTTGCCGTGCAGGGCCGAGGGGCTGCCGCGCGAGGCCCAGTCGATGGCGTTCTTCAGCACGCCGGTAACCCCGCCGTTGTATTCGGGGCAGGCCAGCAGCAGGGCGTCGGCGCCGCGGACGGCGTCCTTCCAGGCCTTGACCGGCGCGGGATCGCCCTGGTCCTCGACGTCCTGGTTGAACAGCGGCAGGTCGTGCAGGCCGAAGATCTCGATCGTCACGTCCTGGGGCGCGCACTCCTGGGCGGCGCGCAGCAGGGCGGTGTTGAACGAGGCGGCCCGCAGGCTGCCGGAGACGCCGAGAAGTTTCATGCGAGGGCTCCGCTGCTGGAGCGGCGGACCCTAGTTGGCGCCGGCGTTTGGGGAAAGCCGGATCAGCCGGTGAGGGCGGTCTTCATCGGCGCCTGGCTCCAACCGCCGGCGACTCCGTCCAGCGAGGCCTCGACATGGGCCCAGAGGCGCTCCAGGTCGCGGGCGGCGGGGCCGCCCGGCTCCAGCTCGGCCACGCAGCGGCCCTGGGCCATCGCCTTCTGGAAGGCCTCGCGGGAGCGCAGGCCATGCGGCGCCAGCGGCAGGCCGCAGAACCGCAGGGCCTCCATGATCTCCGGGAAGGCCACCGGGGCGACATCGGAGCGGTTGGTGTGGGCCTGGTTCAGCACCACCATGCCGCCCTTGCCCAGGCGGCGGACGGCCTCGGCCGTGCGTACGATCGGGGCCAGGTCGAGGAACGAGGGCCGGCCCGCCACCAGGCAGACGTCGGCGATGTTCACCGCCTGGGCGACATCGGCCTCGGGCAGGGCGGGCGTGTCGATGAACAGGTAGTCGACGCCGTCCCGCATCGCGTTGGACTTGGTCAGGAACAGCTTGCCGGCGGTGATGTCGGCCAGGGCCGGCCCGGGTTCGCCGCGCGCCCGCAGGGCGTCCGACGCCGATCGCTGCGGGTCGATGTCGGCCAGCAGCACCTTGCGGCCCCGCAGGAAGGCCATCAGCGCCAGGTTCACGGCCAGGGTCGTCTTGCCCGATCCGCCCTTCCGGGAAAGCACAGTAATTGTCTTCACGACTTGCACTCTTCGCCCAGACCGAGCGGCTGGTTCCCGCAGCCGCAAAGTTCCCCAAGGTGCGTCACTGTGACAGTCAAGGTATGAACAGAACTTCAACCTGTAGATTTATTTGACGCTGGAGCCAAATTTCGCCGCAAACCTTTGCGCTGTCAGGGAAAACCGTGGTCCGCGCGACGGGCTCAGCTGGCCCGGGCGTCGCGGCCGTGGCCGTCCAGGGCCAGCAGGGCGGCGACGTGGCCCCACAGGCGGTCGATCTCCCGGGCGGCCGGGGTCGCGGCGTCCCATTCGCCGACCGACAGTCCCCGGGCGATCGCCTGCTGGTAGATGGTCCGTGCGCGCAGCCCGATCGGCGCGACCGGCAGGCCGCAGAAGCGCAGCGCCTCGACCGCCTGCCGCACGCTGGCGGGCTCGAACCCGCCGCGCTTGGACGGCGCTTGGTTCAGCACGATCAGCCCCGCCTTGCCCAGCCGCCGGACCATTTCGGCCGAACGGGCCACCGAGGCGATGTCCAGGAAGGTGGGGCGGCAGACCAGGATGCACAGGTCGGCGGAATTGACCGCCACGGCCACGTCGGCGTCCGGCGCGGCGGGGGTGTCGATCAGCATCACATCGTAGCCGTCGTGTTCGGCGTGAGCGCCGGTCTGGAACAGCTTGCCGGCGTTGATCTCGGCCAGGCAGGGGCCCGATCCGCCGCGCGCCCGCAGGGCGTCGGAGGCCGAGCGCTGAGGATCGATGTCGGCCAGCAGGGTCTTCCATCCCGCCAGATGGGCGGTGAGGCTCAGATTGATCGCCAGGGTCGTCTTGCCGGCCCCGCCCTTGCGGGAAATGACAGCCAGGGTCTTCACGTCCGACGCTCTCCCAACGCGTTTCCGGTCCGACGGCCGGAAAGCCTGTGGATAACTTAGCCGCCTGTTACGACGGGTTCGCAACGGAAATGTCGTGTTTGGAGAATCTTAACCTTGGCGCCGCCCCGCGCCACGGGAAGCGTGACAATAAAATGGGCGGTCGCCGGGCGATTTTCGCCCGGACCGCGCCGGATCGCGCCCCCTTGACCGCGCCCGGGGCATGGGCGAGGCAGGCGGATGCTTCGTCGCCTGATCGACTTCTTCACCAACATGGACGCCCGGGCCTGGCGAACGGTCGCGGTGTCGTTCGTGCTGTTCGGCGGGGTGGGCGTGGTCTTCCTGTTCGGGGCCCAGCTGCTGGGCCTGAACGGCGAAGTCACGGTCGAACAGTGGCTGAGCGCCGCCCACGGGCCCTGGGCCCTGCCGGTCGCGGTCGGCGCCTTCGCGGTCCTGGCCTTCATCGGCGTGCCGCAGTTCGTGCTGATCGCCGCGGCCGTGGTCGCCTTCGGGCCCTGGACGGGGTTCGCCTACAGCTGGATCGGCACCCTGGTCTCTTCGATGGTCGGGTTCTGGCTGGGACGGACGTTCGGCGGCCGGCTGCTGCAGGACCTGGCCGGCGACGGCGTGGCCAAGTTCATGAAGCTGATCGGCAAGAACGGCTTCCTGGCCAGCCTGATCGTCCGGCTGGTGCCTTCCGCGCCGTTCATCGTGGTCAACATGGCCGCCGGCGTCACCCCGATGAAGGTGCTCGACTTCGCGGCCGGCACCGCCGTCGGCATCATCCCGAAGATCGCCCTGACCGCCTTCGCCGGCAACTCCATCGTCCAGGCTCTGAAGGGCGGCGGCCAGCGGCACATCGTCATGCTGGTGGTGGCCGTGGCGGTCTGGATCGCCGCCGGCCTGGTCGCCCGCGCCTGGCTCAAGAAGCGCGAAACGGCGGAGTAGGGCAGGGCGGTTCGCGCCGCCTGAGCGGGCCTGACTGGGTCGTTTGACGCGCCGATCCCCCGCTCCCTCGCACGACTCATCTCAACCGAGGGGTGTCTCTGGTCGAAACTTGCTTGGCGTGCGGCCAATCGCGCGATTAACGCAAAATGCTTGCTGGCTTTTGGGTCGCTGTGTAGAAAGCAACTCATGAACGTCGCGCGCCAACTGCTTTCGCTTCGGCTTACCAACCCCTGGGCGCTCTAGGGGCCGCGCTTCGTCGTGGCCGGGCGTGCAGGGGATGACTGAACCCGCCGCCCCCAAGGTCAGAATTGGCCCCACGCAGACACCTTCCGACGAGTAGCTCCATGACCGCCCCCGTATCACCCGCCGCTTCTGAAAAGCGCGACAACGTCGTCATTTTCGACACCACCATGCGCGACGGCGAGCAGTCGCCCGGCGCATCGATGTCGCACGATGAAAAGCTGGAACTGGCCAAGATTCTCGAGGAGATGGGGGTCGACGTCATCGAGGCCGGCTTCCCGATCGCCTCGAACGGCGACTTCGAGGCGGTCCGCGAGATCGCCAAGATCGTCAAGAACTCCACCATCGCCGGCCTGTGCCGCGCCCACCAGGTCGACATCGACCGCTGCGCCGAAGCCCTGAAGGGCACGCAGCGCGGCCGCATCCACGTGGTGATCGCCACCAGCGACCTGCACATGAAGCACAAGCTGCAGATGGAGCCGGACGCCGTCATCGACGTGATCGCCCGCTCGGTCGGCCACGCCCGCAACCTGCGCGACGACGTCGAGTGGTCGGCCGAGGACGCCACTCGCAGCGACCGCCAGTTCCTGCGCCGCGCCATCGAGACGGCGATCAAGGCCGGGGCCACGACGATCAACCTGCCCGACACGGTGGGCTACACCTATCCGTCCGAGTACGCCGACCTGTTCAGCTGGATGACCCAGAACGTCGAGGGCGCCGACAAGGTGATCTTCTCGACCCACTGCCACAACGACCTGGGCCTGGCCGTGGCCAACAGCCTGGCCGGCGTGCAGGGCGGGGCCCGCCAGATCGAGTGCGCGATCAACGGCCTGGGCGAGCGGGCCGGCAACGCGGCGCTGGAAGAGATCGTCATGGCCCTGAAGGTGCGCGGCGACAAGCTGCCGTTCCAGACCGGCATCGATACCACCCACATCACCCGCGCCAGCCGCTACGTCTCGGCCATCACCGGCTTCCCGGTGCAGTACAACAAGGCCATCGTCGGCAAGAACGCCTTCGCGCACGAGAGCGGCATCCACCAGGACGGGATGCTGAAGAACCGCGAAACCTACGAGATCATGACCCCGGAATCGGTCGGCCAGGCGCCGTCCAGCCTGGTCATGGGCAAGCACTCGGGCAGCCACGCCTTCCGCGCCAAGCTGAAGGATCTGGGCTACGAGCTGGGCCAGAACGCCCTGAAGGAGGCCTTCGGCCGCTTCAAGGACCTGGCCGACCGCAAGAAGCATGTCTACGACGACGACATCATCGCCCTGGTCGACGACGCCCTGGCCCGTGGCTCGGAGCGCATCCGCGTCCAGCGCCTGCGCGTGGTGGCCGGCACTGACGGCCAGTCGGCCGAGCTGACCCTGGAAGTCGACGGCGAGATCAAGACCTCGGAGGCCTCGGGCGACGGTCCGGTCGACGCGGTGTTCAACGCCATCCAGCAGATCGTGCCGCACGACGCCGCCCTGCGCCTGTTCCAGGTGCATGCGGTGACCGAGGGCACCGACGCCCAGGCCCAGGTCTCGGTGCGTCTGGAAGAGGACGGCCGCATCGCCACCGGCCAGGCCGCCGACACCGACACCCTGACCGCCTCGGCCAAGGCCTATGTCAACGCCCTGAACAACCTCATGGCGCGCAAGGAAAAGAGCCGGCCGGAAGCGGCGATCGCCAGCGGGTTCTAGGCCGGCGACGGCTTGAACGGGCTTCGCTTCAGCGTCCCAAAAGGTTGTCCTCCCGGAAGCCTCGCAGAGGCTGTCCTGGATCCCGGACAAGCGCTGCGCGCTTTCCGGGATGACAACGATTTGAGTACGGTGAAACCCCCTAAGCCGCCGCCCGTGCGCTGAACGGCCGCGTGGCCAGCAGCTCCGCCGACAGGTGGGCCTGCGGCTCGACGTCCAGGCCCAGCGCCCGCAGAGCCTCGCACAGCGCCCGGCGCGGCGCCTGGTCCAGGAACGCGCCGGCGTCGACGACCATCGCTCCGCCCGGGCGGAGCATGGCCACGGTCGAGGCCGCCGCGGCGCGCGCGTCGGCCACCGTCGCGCAGCCGATCACCAGCAGCACGTCGCTCTGTTCGTCGGCGGCGCGGCAGGTGGCCCGGCGGGCCGCCTCCACCCGGTCGTAGCCGCGTCGCCACAGCACGCTCATCGCCTCGCCGGCGTCGGGTCCGGTCACCGCCACGAAACACAACGGCGTGGCCTCGGCCAGGGCGAGCATGCGCCCGAGCGTTTGCTGGATCCCGTCGGTCGGAACGCCGAGCAGGAACCGCGCGGCCTGACGAAAAGGATGGGACGACATGGTCGAAACCTCGTGCTGGTCGGACCCGTCACCGGACGGGCCGACGACCACGGTGTGCGTCCGGGCGGCCTAAGACCTCCATTCGAAAACGGGCCGCCGGCATAAGGGCGGCATAAGGGATACAAAGGCATGGGCATGATCTGGATCCCCATCACCATCGCCGCCTCGTTCGCCCAGGTGGCCCGCAACGCCGCCCAGCGTGCAGTGATGGGCGGAACCGGACCCTGGGGCGCGACCTTGGTGCGGTTCCTGTTCGGCCTGCCGTTCACGGCGGTGTTCGTGGGCGTCGCCCTGGCCCTGACCCGGGGCGAGCATCCGCAGGCGACCCCGGCCTTCTGGGCGGCGGCCCTGCTGGGCGGAGCGGGCCAGATCGCCGCCACGGCCGCCCTGCTGGTGGCCATGCGCCGGGCCGGGTTCGCCGTGGCCACGGCTGTGCAGCAGAGCTCGATCCCGCTGGCCGCCCTGCTGGGCCTGTTGGTCTATGGCGAGCAATTGAGCCTCGTGGGCTGGATTGGCGTGGCCGTGACCAGTGCGGCCTTGCTGGTGGTGACCTGGCCGCGCGCCGGGATCTCGGGCGAGAAGCCGGTCAGCGGCGCCGTCTACGCCCTGCTGTCGGGCCTGGCGTTCGGCTTCTGCCTGAACGCCTTCCGCCAGGCCGGCCACGCCCTGGAGCCGGCCCATCCGATCTTCGCCGCGGTGGTCACCCTGATGACCGTCCAGGTCGTCCAGACCCTGGCCCTGACCCTGTTCCTGGCGGTCGGCGACCGCGCCGCCCTGGTCGCGGTGGCTCGGGCCTGGCGGCCGTCGCTGGGGGCGGGGTTCTGGGGCGCGGCCGCCTCGGCCGGCTGGTTCATCGCCCTGGCCCTGGCCCCGGCGGGGCAGGTGAGGGCGGTCGGGGTGATCGAGGCGCCCATCGCCGCGATCGCCGGACGCCGCCTGTTCGCCGAGCGGTTGACCGCCGTTCAGATGATCTTCGGCCTGATCGCGGCGGCCGGGGTGGCCATGGCCGCGCTCGGCTAGAAAACGCCATGTTTCTGGGATGAAACCCCCCGCGTCGCCGTTCTGCGAAAACAGGTGAGCCAGGGTCTGCAATAGACCTTGAAATCAACGCTTTCGCAGGGCAAACGGGCTTCGTCGGCAGCTTTGTGGCAGTCAGACGACGGCGCGGCGGGGAGCCAGCGCTCCCGTCGTGCGGCAGGCGCTCGTCAATGGGACAAAACCCGCAATTCGCGGGAATCATGTTGTCCTCGTTTGGAATTGAAGTAGGAGCCATCTTTCCCCTTCGCCTTCGTCGCTTCGGCGATGCAAACGGCTCCGTTTCGCCTCTCCGCCCGCTTCTCCTTTTACCGACTCTGCCGCCTTCGCCCCCCTATCCCTCAGTCAGGGCTTTCAATGTTTTCTTCCCTCTTCGGCGTCATCTCCAACGACATCGCCATCGACCTGGGCACCGCCAACACGCTCATCTACATGAAGGGCAAGGGCATCGTCCTGAACGAGCCTTCGGTGGTCGCGCTGCGCAATGTCGGCGGCCGCAAGATCGTTCACGCGGTGGGGATCGAGGCCAAGCAGATGCTGGGCCGCACGCCGGGCCACATGGAAGCCATCCGCCCGATGCGCGACGGGGTCATCGCCGACTTCGAAGTCGCCGAGGAGATGATCAAGTACTTCATCCGCAAGGTTCACAACCGCAAGGGCTTCGTGAACCCCAAGGTGATCGTGTGCGTGCCGTCGGGCGCCACCGCCGTGGAACGCCGCGCCATCAACGACAGCTGCCTGAACGCCTCGGCCCGTCGCGTCGGCCTGATCGACGAGCCGATGGCCGCCGCGATCGGCGCCGGCCTGCCCATCCACGAGCCGACCGGCTCGATGGTCGTCGACATCGGCGGCGGCACCACCGAGGTGGCCGTGCTGTCGCTGTCGGGCATCGTCTATTCGCGCAGCGTCCGCGTCGGCGGCGACAAGATGGACGAGGCGATCATCAGCTACATGCGCCGCCACCATAACCTCCTGATCGGCGAGACCACCGCTGAGCGCATCAAGAAGGAGATCGGCACCGCCCGCGCGCCGGCCGACGGCGAAGGCCTGTCGATCGACGTCAAGGGCCGCGACCTGATGCAAGGCGTGCCGCGCGAAGTCCGCATCAGCGAAAAGCAGGCCGCCGACGCCCTGGCCGAACCGGTCGGGCAGATCGTCGAGGCCGTGAAGGTGGCCCTGGAAGCCACCCCGCCGGAACTGGCCAGCGACATCGCCGACAAGGGCATCATGCTGACTGGCGGCGGCGCCCTGCTGCGCGGCCTGGACGCCGAGATCCGCGACCACACCGGCCTGCCGGTCACCGTGGCCGACGATCCGTTGTCGTGCGTGGCCCTGGGCTGCGGCAAGGTGCTCGAGCATCCCAAGTGGATGAAGGGCGTTCTTGAATCGACTCTCGCCTAGGGCGCGATCGCCGAAGTGGCTGCCGGTTCGGCGATAAATCGCGCTCCAGGTTTCAATCCGACGTCTTTTTCTTTTGAAAAAGACTGAGGGCGTCTCATCTAAGTCGGACGCCGCGGGGGGCGTCGGGAGAAAGCGTTCGTGCCCTTTCGCGAAGGTCCGCTCGGCGACCTGAAAGTGCCGCTTACCTGGACGGCGGCCGTGGCGTTGATCGTCGCGGTCGTGATCGCGGTCGCGTTCCTGCTGGCCGATCGGCGCGAGACCCTCCAGCAGCAGGCCTATGGCGTCACCCGCCAGACGGTCGACACGGTGTCCAAGCCGGTCAGCGGCGTGATCGCCGCCCCGGGACGCTGGACCGGCCTGGGCGTCGACTTCGTCAGCAGCTACTTCTTCACCGCGTCGGAGAACCGCCGGTTGAAGGCCGAGCTGAAGGAGATGCGCGGCTATCGCGACATGTACCTGGCCGAGGTCGACAAGAACCAGAGCTACCGCTCGCTGCTGGGCCTGCGCACCGATCCGCCGATCCCGATGGTCGCCGCCCGCGTGGTCGCCGACACCCGCGGCCCGTTCGCCAACACCCGCCTGGCCGACTCCGGCTCGGAAAAGGGCGTGGTGGTCGGCAATCCGGTGATGAACGAGCGCGGCCTGGTCGGCCGGGTGGTCGGCGTCGCCAACGGGGCCAGCCGGGTGCTGCTGTTGACCGACATCGCCTCGCGCACGCCGGTGATGATCGACCGCACCAACGCCCGCGCCATCCTGACCGGCGACGGCGGACCCAACCCGAAGCTGGAATACCTACGCGGCGTCGATCCGATCAAGGAAGGCGACCGGGTCGTCACCTCCGGCGACGGCGGCGTGGTGCCGCGCGGCCTGCCGGTGGGCGCGGCCGTCAAGGGCCTGGATGGCCGCTGGCGGGTGGTGCTGTTCGCCGACGACGCCGCCATCGATTATGTCCGCATCCTGCTGTTCAAGGACTTCGCCCAGCTGGCCGACCAGAAGGCCCTGCTGACCCGCAGCTTGCCGCCGGTCACCACCGAGGATCCCGACGTCTCGATCCTGGGCCCGGCCGCCACCGCCTCCACGCCGCCCGCCCAGGCCGGCGCGACGCCGGCGGTTTCCGGCGCGGCGCCGACGACCGCGGGGGGAACCCCAGCGACCCCAGCGGCGACGCCGCCCAAGCCGGCCGCCACGACGCCGCCCGCCGCCAAGCCGGCGACGGCCACGCCCGCCCCGAAGCCCGTGACGTCCAAACCGGCGACGCCCAAACCTGCGACACCCAAGCCCGTGACGCCCGCGGCGGCCCAGCCGGCCGGCGGGGAGGTCTAGCGTGGGCGGCGCGCGGCCCCTGCACCCGGGCCTCTGGCTGGGCGTGCCCGCCTTGCTGTGCGTGCTGGCGACGATCGTCTTCGCCGCGCCGATCCGCATCTACGGCCTGCAGCTGCCCGAGCCGGTGTTCGCCATGGTTCCGGCCTTCGCCTGGGCGCTGATCCGGCCGTCGATCCTGGCGCCGTTCGCCCTGCTGGCGCTGGGCCTGTTCCTGGACGTGTTCTGGGGCGGGCCGACCGGCCTGTGGGGTCTGTCGCTGCTGGTCGCCTACGCCACCGCCCTGGCCGGCCGCAGCATGATGACCGGCCAGAGCCGGCCGATGATGTGGGTCTGGTTCGCCGGCGTCACCGCCGTGGCCATGGCCGGCGGCTTCCTGTTCAGCATGCTGGACAGCCTAGCCATGCCCAGCCTGCTGGCGGTATTCTGGCAGTTCCTGGTGACGACCCTGTTGTTCCCGTTCGCCCACCGGCTGATCGACCGGTTCGAGGACGCGGACGTTCGGTTCCGGTGACGCCATGAGCGAACCGTCCATCATGTTCTTCGAGGTGAACGAGCGGCAAGGGGTGTTCCACCGCCGCGCGTTCCTGATGGGCGGCCTGGCTGGCGGCGGCCTGCTGGCCCTGGGCGGACGCCTGGCCCAGCTGCAGCTGGTCGAGGCTCAGCGCTACCAGAAGCTTTCGGCCGGCAACCAGTTCAATTACCGCCTGACGCCGCCGCCGCGCGGCCTGATCCTGGACCGCAACGGCGTGTCCCTGGCCTCCAACCGCCCGAACTTCCGGCTGATGGTCAGCAAGGACTCCAAGGACTTCGACGTCGAGGCCACGCTCGACGACCTGGCCCTGCTGGTGCCGATCGACGCCGCCCGCCGCGCCCGCCTGATCAAGGACATCGCCCGCGCGCCCAAGAAGGCCCCGGTGGCGGTGATGGAGGACATGACCTGGGAGGAGTTCTCCCGCGTCAACATCCGCGCCCCGGAGCTGCCGGGCGTCACCGCCGACATGGGCGAGGTGCGGGTCTATCCGTTCGGCGGGGCCTTCGCCCACGTGATCGGCTATGTGGCCAAGGTCTCGGACCGCGACCTGGAGAAGGCCAAGGACGACCCCACCCAGGACCAGGACCTGCTTCATCATCCGGGTTTCCGGATCGGCAAGGCCGGCATCGAAAAGTCCCTGGACCGGGATCTGCGCGGCCGCCCCGGCGCCACCAAGGCCGAGGTCGACGCCCAGGGCCGCGTGGTGCGCCTGGACCCCGAGGGCGACATCCCGGCCACGCCCGGCAAGGAAGTACGCCTGACCCTGGACGCCGACATCCAGAACCGCGCGCTCGAGGTGATGGGCGACGAAAGCGGCGCCATCGTCGTGATGGACGTGCGCAACGGCGACCTGCTGGCCATGGTCTCGGCCCCCAGCTTCGACGCCAACCGCTTCGTCAAGGGCCTGTCGGGTCCCGAGTACAAGGCCCTGGCCGAGTACGAGCGCAAGCCGCTGCTGGACAAGGTGCTGAACGGCACCTTCCCGCCGGGCTCGACCTTCAAGCCGACCGTCGGCCTGGCCGCCCTGACCGCCGGGGTCGATCCCGAGGTCCGCGTCAGCTGCAGCGGCAGCTGGTACTACGGCGGCCGGACCTGGCGGTGCTGGCAGAAGGGCGGCCACGGCTCGCAGAACCTGCACGAGGCGATCAAGAACTCGTGCGACATCTATTTCTACCAGACCTCGCTGAAGATCGGCCCCGACGCCATCGCCAGCGCCGCGCGGGCCATGGGCTTCGGCAGCACGTTCGACATCGGCATTCCAGGCCAGAAGAAGGGCCTGGTTCCCGATCGCGAATGGAAGAAGCGGGCCTTCAAGAAGAATCCGGCCAACCAGATCTGGTTTCCGGGCGAGACCCCCAGCTACGGGATCGGGCAGGGGGCGCTCAGCGTCAACGCCCTGCAGCTGGCGGTGATGACCTCGCGCCTGGCCAACGGCAGGAAGGCGCTCAATCCGCGCCTGATCAAGTCCGTCGGCGGGGTCGAGCAGCCCAGCGGCGCGGCCGTGCCCGACCTGCCGTTCTCGATGGAGCACCTGGCCTATGTGCGCGGCGGCATGGAGGCCGTGGCCAACGACGTGCGCGGCACCGCTTATCGCCAGAGCCAGCTGGGCCTGGGCGACGTGAAGATGGCCGGCAAGACCGGCACGGCCCAGGTGCGCAGCTACGACAAGGTCGCCAGCCGCAAGAGCGACAGCGTCGCTTGGAAGCTCAAGGACCATAACCTGTTCGTGGCCTTCGCGCCCTATGACGACCCGCGCTACGCCGTGGCCGTCATCGTCGAGCACGGCGGCCTGGGCGGCGCCACCGCCGGCGCCCCGCGGGCCCGCGAGGTGATGCGCGTGGCGCTGCTGAAGGATCCCGAGGTCCGGGCCCGCATCGAGCGGCCCATGCCCCTGCCCGAGGAGCCGGTCGAGGCCGCGCCCGATGGCTCGGTCGAGGGCGCCGCCCCCGAGGATCCGACCGTGGGCGCCCCGCCGCCCACCCCGACCGTTCCCGCGCCCGCCGCCCCCGGAGCTCCCCGATGACCCTCAGCGGCGGCCTCAGCCGGCCCGGCGAACGCGACCGGCCGATCATCAAGTTCATGGAGATCGACTGGACGCTGTGCCTGGTCCTGTGCCTGATCGCGGGCACCGGGGCGCTGATGCTGTTCTCGATCGCCGGGGCCTCGTGGGAGCCGTGGGCCGACAAGCACCTGCTGCGCTTCGGCATCTATTTCGTGCTCATGATCTTCCTGGCCATGGTGGACCTGCGCGTCTGGTTCACCATGGCCTATCCGATCTACGGCATAGCCCTGCTGCTGCTGGTGGCGGTTGAGGCGGTCGGCGACGTGTCGCTGGGCGCCCAGCGCTGGCTGGCCATCGGGCCGCTGCGGTTCCAGCCGTCCGAGATCATGAAGATCGGCGTCGTCCTGGCCCTGGCCCGCTACTATCACGGCCTGTCGGCCGACAGCGCCCGGCTGTCCTGGAAGCTGCTGATCCCCCTGGCCCTGATCGGCGCGCCGACCCTGCTGGTCGCCCACCAGCCCGACCTGGGCACCGCCGTGCTGATCGCCCTGCCGGGCCTGGCGGTGATGGTGCTGGCCGGCCTGTCGCTGCGCCTGATCGTCGCCGGGATCGTGGCCGGCCTGGCCGCCCTGCCGCCGTTCATCTTCTTCGTGCTGCACGACTATCAGCGCAACCGGATCCTGACCTTCATGGACCCGGAAAAGGACCCGTCCGGCAACGGCTACCACATCATGCAGTCCAAGATCGCCCTGGGCTCGGGCGGGCTGATGGGCAAGGGCTTCGGCCTGGGCTCGCAGAGCCAGTTGAACTTCCTGCCGGAAAAGCAGACCGACTTCATCTTCGCCACCCTGGCCGAGGAGTTCGGCTTCATCGGCTGTTTCAGCGTGCTGTTCCTGTACGGCGTGGCGATCTTCATGGCCCTGCGCATCGCCTCGATCAGCCACAGCCACTTCGGACGGCTGTCGGCGGCCGGCGTCACCGCCACCTTCGCCCTTTACGTGCTGATCAACGGCGCGATGGTGATGGGCATGGCCCCGGTGGTGGGCGTGCCGATGCCGATGCTGTCGTACGGCGGCACCGTCATGCTGACGGTCATGGTGGGCTTCGGGCTGGTGCAGGCCGTGCGGGTGCACCGCTATACCGAGGTGACCAGCGGCAAGGGCTCGCTGATGTAGGATTTGAATCCTTCTCCCCTTGCGGGAGAAGGAAGATTTCACTTCCCCTTCAGCGCCCTTCCGGTCACCACCGCGCCCGCTCCGTACTTCCCCCGCAGCCCGTCGATCACCGTCTCGCTCTTCAGCGCCTTGCGCTCGTCGCCGGCGAAGAAGTCGTCGGCCGCGCCCTCGGCGGGAACGAAGTCGGTCAGGCCCGCGCCGATCAGGCGGTAGTGCAGGCCTTTCGGTTCGGCCGCCAGCAGCTCGCGGGCCACCTGGAACAGGGTGCGGGCGGTCTGGGTCGGGACGGCCAGGGTGCGGCGGCGGGTGTGGATCTTGAAGTCGGGCGTGCGCAGCTTCAGGGTCGCCACCCGGCCCGCCACGCCGCCGGCCCGGGCCTGGCGGGCGACTTTCTCGCACAGCGGCCACAGCTCGTCCTCCAGGTCCTCGGCCTTGTAGAGGTCGTCGTTGAACGTGGTCTCGGCGCTGATCGTCTTGCGCTCCTGTTCGGGATCCACCGCCCGGGCGTCGCGGCCATGGGCCAGGTGGTGCAGCCGCAGGCCGCCCGAGCCCAGCACCTTGACCAGCCACTTCAGGTCCGCCGAAGCGATGTCGCCGACCGTGCGCAGGCCTTCCGAGGCCAGGGCCGCGACAGTGGCGGGGCCGACGCCGGGCAGGATCGACACCGGCCGGGGCGCCAGGAACGCGGCGATCCCGACCGCCCCGATCACCGAGAAGCCGCGCGGCTTGTCCAGCTCCGAGGCGATCTTGGCCAGGAACTTGTTGGGGGCCAGGCCGATCGAGACGGTGATGCCGACCTCGGCCTCGATCTCCTTCTGCACCCGGGCCAGCATCACCGCCGGCGGGGCGCCGTGCAGGCGTTCGGTCCCGGCAAGATCGATCCAGGCTTCGTCCAGCGACAGCGGCTGCACCAGCGGCGTCAGGGCGTCCAGCTTGGCCATGATCCGCCGGCTCTCGGCCCTGTACTTGGCGAAGTTGGGCTTGATGACCACGGCGTCGGGGCACAGCTTCAGCGCCTTGTACATCGGCATGGCCGAGCGCGGGCCGCTCATGCGGGCGATGTAGCAGGCGGTGGTCACCACCCCGCGCTTGCCGCCGCCGACGATCACCGGCTTGTCGCGCAGGGACGGATCGTCGCGCTTCTCGACCGAGGCGTAGAAGGCGTCGCAGTCCATGTGGGCCATGCTGAGCTGGCCCAGTTCCTCATGGAAGACCACCCGCGGCGAACCGCAGGCGAGACAGCGCGAGACCTTGGCCTCGCCCGTCGCCAGGCAGTCGCGGCACAGGCTCCTCATCGGAACAGCTTGCGCTCGATGGCCGTCTTCAGGTCCGGCCACAGGTCGATGCGGGCGTGCCGTTCGGGATCGGAGGGCGCCAGGGGACGCAGGCGCTCGTCGGCCACCATCTGGAAGCGGCCGACCCGCGGCGCGCTTTCCGCCACCGAGTTCAGCTGCGGCAGCAGGTCGTCGACGAACACCGACGGCGAGGCCGTGCGCTCGGACAGGTGCGCCGCCGACGGCCCCTTGGGGCCGCTGTTGATCACCAGCGGATAGTCGAAGCCGTGGGCCTTCAGCCAGCGGGCGCGGGACTGGCGGCCGTGTTCGGGGGCGTTGGTCAGGATCACCACGTCGGCCCGGGTCGACAGGTCGGCCAGGGCGTCGGCCGCGCCCTCGGCGGGCAACAGGTCGTCGGCCCCGTCTCGGAAGAAGTCGTCGAACAGCGCCCGGCCGGCGATCAGGTCCACGTGCTCGGTCTCGCCCGGGCGATAGATGTTCTGAAACAGGGCGAAGCGGTCGACCCGCAGCTCGAATCCATGGCGCCCGATGAACGTTCCAAAGCCATGCATGAAGCGCGCGAGAACCTCGTCGACATCGACGATGACCAGCGGCGTATCAGCGCGCACGGTGCAGGCCTGAAGGTCGGAAAAACAGGGTTCCATGATCTGCGATTGGCCGAGGGTAAACGCGATTAGCGCGGGCTTAAGGATATTCGTGCGATCTGGAATCCAGAAGCGACGCGAATCCCTCATGCATCGCCACGGACCGGAATGGTCGGGGTCAGGATGACGAAGAAGGTCCTCATCGTCGAGGATAACGAGCTGAACATGAAACTCTTTCATGACCTGCTCGAAGCCCAGGGCTATGAGACCCTGCAGACCCGCGAGGGCCTGCAGGCGCTGTCGATCGCCCGCGAGCACCGTCCGGACCTGATCCTGATGGATATCCAGCTGCCCGAGATCTCGGGCCTCGAAGTCACCAAGTGGCTGAAAGAGGACGACGATCTGTCACATATCCCCGTCGTCGCCGTTACGGCATTCGCTATGAAGGGCGACGAAGAGCGGATTCGCGAAGGCGGCTGCGAGGCCTATATTTCCAAGCCCATCTCGGTGTCGCACTTCCTGGACACCATTCGCCGGTTGCTGGAGAGGTAGGCCCGTGAGCGCGCGCATCCTGGTCGTCGACGACATCGAGGCCAATGTCCGCCTGCTCGAGGCCAAGCTGTCGGCCGAATATTATCAGGTCTCCGTGGCCTATGACGGCCCCACCGCCCTGGCCCTGGCGGCGGCCGAACTGCCCGACGTCATCCTGCTGGACGTGATGATGCCCGGCATGGACGGCTTCACCGTCTGTCGCAAGCTCAAGGAAGACCCCGCCACCCGCCACATCCCCGTGGTGCTGGTCACGGCCCTGGACGGTCGCGCCGACCGAATCCAGGGGCTGGAGGCCGGGGCCTCGGACTTCCTGACCAAGCCGATCGACGACGTCATGCTGTTCGCCCGGGTGCGCAGCCTGACCCGCTTCAAGCTGGTGATCGACGAACTGCGCCAGCGCGAGGCCTCGGGCCGGCGCATGGGCGTGATCGCCGGCGCCGCCTCGCGCCTGGACGGCCTGGGCGGCCGGGTGCTGGTGGTCGACGACAACGAGCGCCAGGCCCAGCGCGTGGCCGCCGAACTGGCGGTCGAGCATCGCCCGGTCATCGAATCCGATCCGGCCAAGGCCCAGATCAGCGCCGGCGGCCCGGTCGACCTGGTGATCATCAACGCCGCCGCCAAGGGCTTCGACGGCCTGCGCTTCGCCGCCAGCCTGCGGTCGGACGAGCGCACCCGTCACCTGCCGATCCTGGCCATGGTCGATCCCGACGAGCGCCAGCGCCTGGTCAAGGCGCTGGAGATCGGCATCAACGACATCCTGCCGCGGCCGATCGACCCGCAGGAGCTGGCCGCCCGGGTCAAGACCCAGATCCAGCGCAAGCGCTATACCGACTACCTGCGCCAGAACCTCGACCACAGCCTGGAGCTGGCGGTCACCGACCAGCTGACCGGCCTGCACAATCGCCGCTACATGTCCGGCCAGCTCGACTCGCTGGCCAAGCGCGCGGGCCTGGGCGGCGACCCGGTCGCGGCCCTGCTGATCGACATCGACCACTTCAAGAAGATCAACGACGGCTTCGGCCACGACGTCGGCGACGAGGTACTGCGCGAGTTCGCCCTGCGCCTGGCCTCAAACGTCCGCGCCATCGACCTGCCTTGCCGCTACGGCGGCGAGGAGTTCACGGTGATCATGCCCGACACCCAGCTGACCGACGCCCTGCGCATCGCCGAGCGGATTCGCATGCACGTCTCCGGCTCGCCGTTCCGCGTGGCCCACGGCAGCGAGCTGCTGACCGTGACCATCTCGATCGGCGTCTCGGCCACCAGCGGCCCCAACGACACCCCCGAGGCCCTGCTCAAGCGCGCCGACGAGGCGGTGTACGAGGCCAAGAAGTCCGGGCGCAACGCGGTGGTGGGGAAGGCGGCTTAGGGCTGCTATTTCCCGAATTCCGAATTCTGTCATCCCGGACAAGCGCGTAGCGCGCCGATCCGGGATCGACGCGTGAACTCAGAGCTTCCGGCGGTCCCGGGTCTTCGCTTCGCTACGCCCGGGATGACAATCGTCAGTGAGGTTTGGGAACGAGCCTGATCTCATACAGCCGCGGCCACAGCTTGCCGGTCACGATCAGTCGGTCCGCCTTGGCGTCGTAGGCGATGCCGTTCAGCACGTCGGCGCGGGCGCGATCCTCGACGGGCAGCAGGCCGGTCAGGTCGATCCAGCTCTTCACCTTGCCGGTCGCCGGGTCGATGCGGGCGATGCGGTCGGTCTGCCAGATGTTGGCGTAGATCTCGCCCTTGACCCATTCCAGCTCGTTCAGCTGGTCGACCGGCTTGCCCTCGTCGGTGACGGTGATCCCGCCGGTCTCCTTCAGCGTCTCGGGATCCAGGAACCGCAGGCGCGGGGTTCCGTCGCTCATGATGATCCGCTTGTCGTCGCGGGTCAGGGCCCAGCCCTCGCCCGGATAGCTGAACTCGCCCTTCGTCTCGAAGTCGTCGATCCCGTAGACGAAGCCGACCTGGGTCTTCCAGGTCAGCTGGATCAGCCGGTCCTTCCAGTCGATGATCCCCTCGCCGAAGAACTGGCTGGAGATCGAGCGCTCGTTCTCGACGCTCCCGGTCTCCAGCACGGTCTTGCGGATCGACGAGGCACCCTCCAGCCCCGTGCTCTCGTACAGGAAGCCGTCGCGCAGGAAGAGGCCCTCGGTGAAGGCGTTGGGGTCGTGGGGATAGGTGCGGACCACCTGGTAGCCATAGACCGGCGTGGCGGCGTGGCCGCGCGGGGCGCAGGCCGCCAGCAGGCTCACGAGGGCGATCAGGACGGTCCGGCGCATCATCCGCAAACCCTTAGCCCGCCTCATGTGCGGAAAGAATGGCGCCCAAAGAAAAACGCCCGGCTTGGCGGCCGGGCGTCTTGTCGCATCACGAAGGGTCGGCAGACCTACTTGATCTTGCCTTCGCGGAATTCGACGTGCTTGCGGATGACCGGATCGTACTTCTTCAGCACCATCTTTTCGGTCTTGGTGCGGGCGTTCTTCTTGGTCACGTAGAAGAAGCCGGTGTCCGCCGTCGAGTTCAGGCGGATCTTGATGGAAGCCGGTTTGGCCATGGTCGAATCCCTGCGATGGTCGCGCAGGTCCCTACGCGGTCGAATTAAGAGGCGCGGAACATACTCACCGGCGGCGCAAAGTCAATTGCCGGTCGCGCATCGTTTGTAGGGGAAATCGACGGCCCTGGCCTGGCCGCCGATCTGGCCCTCGATCCGGCCGGTCACGGCGTCGGGTCCCAGCCGGCGATAGATCACCCGCTGGGGAAAGTCGTGCGCCGGGTTCTCGAACACCGCCTCGTCCGCCGTCAAGCTCTTGAGCGGGAAGGCGGCCTTCTCCTGGCCCGAGGGCTCGGCGACATAGGCCAGCGAGCCGTCGGCCTCGACGATGCGGACAAATTCGTACTCGCGCAGCTTGCCGTCGCGGACCGTGCGGCCCAGGCCCAGCATCACGCCGCCGCCGGGGGCCATCCACAGCTCCTCGACCGCGCCGTCGGGCCTGGCCTGCACCCAGCAGCCCTTCAGCCAGGCCATCTGGTCGATCTTGGCCGGCGGACCGGCCAGCTGGGCGGCGAGGATCAGGGCGAGCATGGCGGCCTCGTGGGGCGCTCTACAGATAACTCAACTGCCGCGCCCCGCGCAGGAAGCGCATGAACGGGGCCGGACGTCCAGGGTCGGCCAGGCGCTGGGCCGCCTCGTGGACGACGAAGCGGGTGATGTTGGGCAGGTCCAGCGCGCGCGCCTGGTCCAGGTCGAACCAGCCGATCTCGTCCAGCTCGCCGCAGTCGGGCTGGCGCTCCAGGCTCAGCAGGGCGCTGGCGGGGGCCATGAAGAAGCGGGCGTCGAAGCGGCGGGTGCGGTAGGGCGGGGTGATGGCCCGGGCCACGAAGGCCAGCGACGCCAGGTCGGGCAGGGCGCCCTGGGCCAGGAACGGCCGCCAGGCGCCGGCCCCCGGTCTGACCGGCGCGGCCCGGGCCAGCAGCAGGCCGGTCTCCTCGAAGGTCTCGCGCACCGCCGCCAGGGCCAGGGCGCGGGCCAGGCGGGCGGGGCTGGGATGGCGCGGCTCCAGGGCCAGGCGCGCGGCGACCTCGGATGACAGCTCGCTGGCCGAGGGGGCGGCGTAGTCGCCTCGGTCGACCCGGCCGCCGGGGAACACCCACTTGTCGGCCATGAAGGCCAGGCCCCGGTTGCGGCGGCCCATCAGGATCCGCGGCTTGGGACCGTCGTTCCGGACGACGATCAGGGTGGCGGCGTGGCGCGGCTTCAGCACCGCGGCGTCGGGATCGCGGACGTCGCCGTCGTTGCGGGTGTCGAACTGGGCTTCGATCGGCTCGTCCATGGCGGCAGCTTAGACTGGATGCGGACGAGCGCCAGCCGTCCGTAGGGTAAGTGGTCCGAGCTCACCAACCGTCGTCATCCCGGAAAGCGCGCAGCGCTTGTCCGGAATCCAGGGGACTGGGCGACCGCACCGCATTCGCCCAGTCCCCTGGATCCCGGACAGCCTCTGCGAGGCTTCCGGGATGACAACCGTTTTGGGGGAGGGGGCCGCCTTGGTGGCCTCCGCGCCTTGACCCCCATCGACCGCCCGCCCAAGCTCCGCCCGGGGATTTGAGGAATCGAGGGACGGCATGTTCGCAAGGGTTTCCGGGCTGGCTCTGGCCGCCGCGCTGCTGGCCGGACCGGCGCTGGCCGCGCCCTCCACCGCCCAGGTGGCGGCCGCCGCCAAGGCCGTCCAGCCCAAGGTCGTGGCCTGGCGGCGCGACATCCACGAGCATCCCGAGCTGGGCAACCAGGAGGTCCGCACCGCCGCCCTGGTGGCCAAGGAGCTGCGCGCCCTGGGCTTCGAGGTCCGCGAGGGCGTCGGCCGCACTGGCGTGGTCGGCGTGCTGAAGGGCGGCAAGCCCGGCAAGGTGGTGGCCCTGCGCGCCGACATGGACGCCCTGCCGGTCGAGGAGAAGACCGACCTGCCGTTCGCCTCCAAGGTCACCGCCCAGTGGGAAGGCCGGACCCTGCCCGTCATGCACGCCTGCGGCCACGACACCCACGTGGCCATGCTGCTGGGGGCGGCGACCGTGCTGGCCGGGATGAAGGCCCAGATCCCTGGCACGGTGGTGGTGCTGTTCCAGCCGGCCGAGGAAGGCTCCCAGGCCGGCGAGGAGGGCGGGGCGGGCCTGATGATCCGCGACGGCGCCCTGGACAACCCCAAGGTCGACGCCATCTTCGGCCTGCACATCGGCCCCGGCGACGCCCACGCCCTGAACTACCGGGCCGGCGGCTTCTATGCCGGCTCGGACCGCCTGACGATCACCGTCAAGGGCAAGCAGACCCACGGGGCGCGGCCCTGGGCCGGGATCGACATGGCCAGCGTGGCGGCCGACATCGTCCAGGCCTTCAACCAGCTGTCGGCCCGCCAGGTCGACGTCGGCGCCTCGCCCACCGTGCTGACCGTGGCGACCATCAACATGGGGGTGCGCAACAACATCATCCCCGAAGACCTGACCATGACCGGCACCCTGCGCACCTTCAATCCCGAGCGCCGGGCCGAGGTGATCGACAAGGTCCAGAAAACGGTGGCCGCGATCGGCGACCGCTACGGCGCGAAAGCCCAGGCGGTGTTCACCCAGCCCTATCCGGTCACCCGCAACGACCCGGCCCTGTCGGCCTGGGTCAGGCCGGTGCTGGAGCAGGCCTCGCCGGGCAAGGTCGACGACCAGGCGGCCCTGGTCACCGGGGCCGAGGACTTCTCGCGCTACGGCGAGAAGATCCCCGCCGTGTTCATCCAGCTGGGCGGCCGCCCGGCCAACGTGCCCGCCGCCACCGCCCCGGCCAACCACTCGCCCTATTTCGACGTCGACGAGGCGGTGTTCGAGACCGGGGTGAAGGCCGAGGTCTTGCTGGCGCTGGACTATTTGGCCAAGAAGTAGCGCGTCCCCGCGCCTAGAGGAGACCTGCTTGCGATCGTTGTTTCTCGCCGCCGTCGCGGCCCTGGCCCTGTCGAGCCCGGCGGCGGCCGAGACCGCCCTGACGCCGAACATCGGCGGCCGGGTCGTGCCCCTGCCGAAGGGGGCGGCGGAGTTCGGCTGGCCCGGCGTCTATTTCGAAGGGCGTTTCACGGGTCCGTCGGTCGAGGTGGCCGTCGATCCGCAGGCGGAGCATCTGGCGATCAGCATCGACGGCCAGGTGCGCACCGAGCTGGCCAAGCCGGGCGTCACGCGCCTGGCCTTCAAGGACCTGGGACCCGGCGAGCACGTCGTGCGACTGGACAAGCTGACCGAGAGCCAGTCCGGCTCGGCCCGGTTCCTGGGCTTCTTCGTCGGGGCGGACGGCCAGGCCCTGCCGCCGACCCGCCGTCCGCACCGGATCGAGTTCATCGGCGACTCCCACACGGTGGGCTACGGCGTGCGCGCCACCAAGCACGACTGCACCGAGGCCGAGATCCACGACCTGACCGACACCAGCCTGACCTTCGGCCCGATCCTGTCGCGCCGACTGGACGCGGACTACCGGATCGTCGCCTTCTCGGGGCGGGGCGTGGTGCGCAACTACGGCGGTTCCTCGCCCGGCCAGCCCCTGCCAGCGCTCTATCCGCGGCTGATCCCCGGCGAGGCGACGCCCAGCGTCGACCCGGCCGAGCCCTGGCGGCCCGACCTGATCGTCATCGGCCTGGGCACCAACGATTTCTCGACGCCGCTCGCCCCGGGCGAGCCTTGGGCCGACGAGGCCGCCCTGCACGCCGACTATCGCCAGACCTACGCCGGCTTCATCCGCGACCTGGCCCGCCGCCAGCCCCAGGCGCGGTTCCTGCTGATCGCCGGCGACAGCTTCGCGGCAGACGTCGAACAGGTGGTCCAGACGGTCGACGCCGAGACGCCCGGCCTGGCCACTCCGGTGCGGATCACCGGCATGGAGCTGGCCGCCTGCAACTGGCACCCGTCGACGGCGGACCAGCGGATGATGGCCGACAAGCTGGAGGCGGCGGCGCGGATGATCCTCCACTGACGCCCTCTCCCATGGGGAGAGGGAGGGGCCCGCGCGAAGCGTGGGAGGGTGAGGGGGTTCTGAGTCCGACGGCGTGCCGGCAGGGCGTGAACGCGACGGGGGACATGTTCATGTGCACGTCCTCATTCAGAGGCAGGGCGTTCGTGTGAAAACGGTGAGGGTGTAATCCCTCACCCTCCCACGCTCTTCGAGCGCGGGCCCCTCCCTCTCCCGCCGGGAGAGGGCGCTACCGCCGCTTCCCGCGCCGTACGCCCTTCGGCAGGCCGCCGCGCGGCTTGACCGGCGTCCGGGCCCGCACGCCCAGCCTTGGCCTCGGGGCCTTGGGATCCGCCGGCAAGGCGTCGGTCAGCATCTCGAACAGCAGGCCGCCGGTCACCGGCGTGGCCTCGCGCAGCTTCACCTCGACCGCCAGGCCCAGGGGGAAGCGCTTGCCCGTGCGCTCGCCGACCAGGGCGTGCATGCGGTCGTCGTGGACGAAATATTCCTCGCCCAGGGTCGAGACCGGAACCAGGCCGTCGGCCCCCGTCTCGTCCAGCTTCACGAACAGGCCGAAGCGGGTGACGCCGGTGATCCGTCCACTGAACGTCGCGCCCACCCGGTCGGCCAAAAAGGCGGCGATGTAGCGGTCGGTGGCGTCGCGCTCGGCGGCCATGGCCCGCCGCTCGGCGTGGGTGATGACCTCGGCGGTGTCCTTGATCTGGGCGATGTCCTGGTCGGTCAGGCCGTCGGTCCCCAGGTTCAGGGCGCGGATCAGGGCCCGGTGGACGATCAGGTCAGCGTAGCGGCGGATCGGGCTGGTGAAGTGGGCGTAGCGGGCCAGGTTCAGCCCGAAGTGGCCCAGGTTGTCGCTGGAATAGTGGGCCTGCATCTGGGTGCGCAGGACCACCTCGTTGATGATCGCCGCGTGCGGGCTCTCGCGCGTGTCGTCCAGCAGCTTGTTGAAGCGCGCCGTGGTCGGGGCCTCGCCCTTGGACCACTTCACCTCCAGGGTCTGCAGGAACTCGACCAGGCTCATGACCTTTTCCTGGCTGGGCGTGTCGTGCACCCGGTAGATCAGCGGCAGGCGCTTGGCTTCCAGGGTCTCGGCGGCGCAGACGTTGGCCTGGATCATCATCTCCTCGATCAGCTTGTGGGCCTCGAGGCTGGCGCGGCGGGTGATCGACTGGATCTCGCCCTCGCGGATGATGATGCGGCGCTCGTCGCTCTCGATGGCCAGGGGCGAGCGGACCTCGCGGCCCTTGCCCATCAGGCGGAAGGCGGCCCACAGGGGCTTGAGGATCGGGTCCAGCAGCGGCCCGGCCTTGTCGGCGTCCTGGCCGTCGGGCGGGGCGACGCCGTCGATGGCGGCCTGGGCCTGCTCGTACGACAGCTTGGCGGCGCTGCGCATCAGGCCGCGCACGAACTTGTGGCTCTTCTTGCGGCCGGCGGCGTCGAACACCATCCGCACGGCCAGGGTCGCGCGGTTCTCGCCTTCGCGTAAGGAACACAGGCCGTTGGACAGGGTCTCGGGCAGCATCGGCTCCACCCGGTCGGGGAAGTAGACGCTGTTGCCCTTCTCGCGGGCGTCGCGGTCCAGGGCCGAACCGGGGCGCACATAGGCGGCGACGTCGGCGATGGCCACCCAGACCACCCAGCCGCCCACATTGCCGGCGTCCGGATCGGGATGGGCGTAGACGGCGTCGTCGTGGTCGCGGGCGTCGACGGGATCGATGGTGACGAACGGCAGGTCGCGCAGGTCGTCGCGGCCTTCCAGGGTCGGCGGCTGGGCCGCGCCCGCCTCGGCCTCGGCCTCTTCCGAGAAGCCGGTGGGGATGCCGTGGCTGTGGATGGCGATCAGCGAGGCGGCGCGCGGGTCGTCCTCGCTGCCCAGCACCTCCAGGATCTTGCCGAACTTGGGTCCGTAGCGCGCGCCGGACCCGCTGACCTGGGCCAGCACCAGATCGCCCTCCTTCAGGTCCTCGGCGGCCTGATTGTCGATCAGCAGGCTTTCCTTGGACTTGCGGTCGACCGGCTCGACGCGGGTCTCGCGCCGGTGCTTGCGGATCACCCCCAGCAGCTTGTGGGCGCTCTGGCCCAGCCGCTTGATCAGCCGAGCCTCGGTCTCGCCGCTCTCCAGCTGCTCGAACCGGACCAGCAGGCGGTCGCCCAGGCCCGGCGCGCCGCCGGCCGCCTCGCCCTTGCCGGGGGCCAGGCGCACCTGGGGCGTGTCTTCCGAATCCTTGGTCAGGCGGACATAGAGGTCGCCGTCGGCGTCGCGCTCGACCACGTCGACCACGCCGACGGGGGGCAGGGCGCCGGCCTGCGCGAAGCCCCGGCGCCCGCGCTTGCCCAGGCTGCCGTCGGCTTCCATGGCCCGCAGCATCTCGCGCAGGGCCCGGCGGTCGGCGCCCTTCAGGCCGAAATGGCGGGCGATGTCGGCCTTGCCGCTCTCGCCGGCGTCGCGCAGGAAGGCCAGCAGGGTCTCGCGATCCGGCAAGCCGGCGGGCGGCTTGGCTCCTACGGCCTTCGAGGCGGCGGGGAATTTTGACGATTTGGGCGAGCGCGGTTTGGCCATGCCCTGGCTTAACCCGGCAAGGGGGCGGATGGCCAAGGGAAACACGCCGGAACGCCGAAAGCTGGGTTGACTGGTAAAATTACGTGCGTAATCTTCAAAGAGATTACAAATGTAATTGGATTTGAAGCCATGATCTGTCGTGCGAAGTTCCTCTGCGGCCTCTCGGCCTGCGTCTCCCTCATCCTGGCCAGCCCGGCCGTCGCCAGTTCGCCGCCTGCCGCAAGTCCCTACGCGATCACCATGCCGAACGGGGTCGATGAGGAAGACTTCGTCGAGATCGGCGGGATCCGGCAGTGGGTGACGATCCGGGGCGAGGACCGGGCCAACCCCGTGCTGCTGATCGTCGGCGGGACCCAGGTCGACGGCCCGGGCGCGATCCTCAGCCCCTATGTCCGGACCTTCCAGCCCTGGGAGAAGGGCTTCACCATCGTCCAGTGGGACCCGCGCGGCGCAGGCAAGACCTTCGTCGCGGCCGGCGGAACGATCGGTCCCGACCTGACGATCGAGCGATTGGTTCAGGACGGCCTGGAGCTGACGGACCATCTGCGTCATCGCCTCGGCAAGGCGAAGATTGTGCTGCTGGGCGTCAATTTCGGTTCGACCCTGGGCGTGAAGATGGTCATGGCCCGCCCCGAGCTGTTTTCGGCCTATGTGGGCGCGGGTCAGATCGTCAAGTCCCGCGCCGAACGCGAGCGCTTCGGCTACGCGCGTCTGCTGCGGCTGGCGACGGCGGCCGGCGACCAGGCGGCGCTGGCCGACCTGAAGGTCAGCGGGCCCGATCCGTTTCGCGAGCCCCGCGATCCGGCCCGGGTCGCCGCCTTCCAAAGGGCGTTCGTCAGGTATCGCGGTCCCGTGCCCGCCAATCCGATGCAGGAGGCGCTCAGCGCGCCGCACTGGACGGTGGCCGACCTCACCGCCGCCCAGGCCGCTGCGGCGCGCAACGAGCAGGTCCTGGGACGCGCCTGGGGCGAAAGCTTCGACTATGCGTCGCTGGGACCGCGCCTGTCCGTGCCCGTGTTCGTGATCCAGGGCGAGGAGGGGACCAGCGCGCCCGCGCCGATGGCCAAGACCTGGCTGGATGGCCTGACGGCGCCGAAGAAGCTGTTCGTCACCATACCGGGCGCGGGCAACCACGCCCTTGAGACCCACGCGGCCGCCTATCTGGCGCTGCTCAACCAGTACGTCCGGCCAGTCGCGCTCGCCGCGGAACGGCGACTGGGACGCTGAGCCTCGCCGGGGTCACGAAGACGGCCTTGCCTAGTTCCGACTGAAGGTTCGTCCGAACATGTAGATTCGCGTCAGATCGGCGCCCCAGGGCGCGCAGAGCACCGACTCGGCGTGGCCGTCGTCGTATTTGAGCACCAGGCTCAACCCTTCCAGCCGATAGCTTCCGCGCTGGCTGGCGCCGTCGTCGGATCGCGACCGCGACCCGGCGAACACGCCCGCCGTTCCGCCGCCCGCCGAGGCGCGGGACCCCTCGCCGTCGGAATAGCCCGCGCCGCTGGCCGTGAAGCCGGAGGCCGCCGCCATCGAGCCCGAGCCGGACTGCTTGTAGCCGATCACCTCGAAGCGACCGTCGCCGGAGAACTTGTAGGCGGTGGAGCTGTAGGTCCCGCCCAGGGCCAGGCTGCCGTAGAAGGCCTGGGCGGTGTAGGTGGCGTCCAGGCGCTGGTTGGGCTTCCAGGTGGCGACCAGATGGCCGGCCTGGTCGGCCCAGTCGCCGTCGGGGCGGCCGAAATCGTCCTGGCGGAGGATCTGGAAGCCGTCGCCCTTGGCGCGCCAGCGGGCCCAGAGTTGCGGCTCCAGCTTGCGCGACTTGGCGACGTCCAGCGCGTTGGGGGCGACCGAATGTCCCAGATAGGCCGTACCGTCCTTGAGCAGCAGGAAGATGTCCTCGCGGAACTCATAGCCGTTGGCGCCGGTCGCGCCGTAGCTGTTGTGCAGCAGGCCATGGACCTGGGCGGGCGCGAGGCCGGCGCCGGGCGCGGCCGTGATCTGCGCCGCCTCCACGTCCATCCGGTAGAGGCCGGGCTCCGACGGCAGGGGCGAGGGCTTCAGGCCCGCGCCGTCCACGATGCGGGTTTCCTTGAAAAAGACCAGGCCGCTGGGAAGCTCCTGCATCGCGCCTTCGACCGTGATCGTCCGCCCCGCGAACGGCGCCAGCTCCCGGTCCGACAGGTCCGTGGCGACCGGCCATTTGGAGCGGAAGGTCCCGTCGTTGGTTTCCAGGAAATAGGTGTCGCCGCGGGCCATGACCCGGCCTTGAATATAAAGGCGACCGGCCTGGTCCAGCATCCGGCTCGCGCGGTCGTGGTCCCGCGCCGGGCCCCACCAGGAAGCGACCAGGGCCTTCAGCTGGGCAGGCGTGTAGTACACGCCGCCCGTGGTCGCTGTCGCCAGCGGGGCCGCGGCTCGCGTCGCGGGGACTGTGGTCGATCCAACGGCCGGCAGGTCGGCATAGAGCGCGGGATAGGCTGTCCGCGTGACGAACGGGCCCTCCTTCAGCCAGCCGGCGATCTGGGGGCAGGCGGCCTGGGGCGGACCCATCTGCTTGAGCTTGCCGACGGCCTTGGTCGCCACCGAGCCCATGACCCCGCGCAGCTGGCTTAGCTTGTCCGGGCCCAGCGCCTGCGAGACCTGGGGCAGCAGGGCGTCCTCGCGCCAGGCCAGCCACTGGGGACGAAGACCCGACGCGGCCTCGGGCGCGGCCTGCTCGCAATAGCCGATCATCGCCTCGGCGGACATGTCCAGCCCGATGACCGAGGCCACCGCCTCCAGCCGTTCATTCTCGGTCTGGGCCAGGGCGGGGGCGGTCGCGGCGCAGGCGACGAGCAGGACGAGGCAGGGCCAGGACTTCATGCGGAGCCTTCGAGCATGGCGGGACCACGGTTGCGGGGGCTATCCTTGTCACGCTTGTGTCGGGGCCGCGCGCTAGGGAAAACCCTAGTACAGGTCCTCGATCCGCTGCGGCGGGGCCTGGGGCGGCGGTTCCGGCTTCTTTTCCGGCTCGGCCGGCGCGGCGGGCGGGGTCTCGACGACCGGCGCGGCGGCGACGGGGGCCTCCTCGACCTCTTCGACCGGCTTGGGCTTGGGAGCCTCGACCGGCGGGGGCGGGGCGACCTCGGCGACGACCGGCGCGGCCTCGCGCACCGGCACGCCCGAAACCTCGGCCAGCGGCGCGGTCGAGGCCGCCTCGTGGTCGGTCTTCAGCAGGGCGTTCTTCAGGCCGAACGCGAAGCCGGCGACGCTGATCGCCGACAGGATCACGACCACGATAGGCAACGGCAGGGGGCGTTCAAGCGACGTCATGCTGCTAGCCTACCCCCACCGCCGAGGCGCGTCACGCCTCGGCTTTGGCCTTTGTCGCGGCGGGCTTTTTCGCCGCCGTTTTCTTGGCCGGAGCCTTCTTGGCCGGGGCTTTCTTCGCCGCCGCCGCGCCGTCGGTCGCCGCGGCGGCCTTGGTCTTGGCGGGGGCTTTCTTGGCCGCGGCGGCCTTCTTGACCGGCTTCTTGCCGCCGCCGCCCTTGGCGACCCGCTCGGCGATCAGAGCCACGGCCTCATCCAGGGTCAGGGCCGCGGGATCCGCGCCCTTGGGCACGTTGGCGTTGGTGTCGCCGTGCTTGATGTAGGGCCCGAAGCGGCCCGACAGCACGCGGATCGGCTTGCCGTCCTCGGGGTGGTTGCCCAGTTCGGCCAGGGCCGCGGCCTGGCCGCGTTGCGGACGCCCGCCGCCGGCCCGCTTGTCAGCCAGCAGAGCCACCGCGCGGTTCAGGCCGATGTCGAAGACGTCTTCCGGGTTCTCCAGGTTGGCGTAGGTGCCGTCGTGCAGCACGAACGGCCCGAAGCGGCCCAGGCCCGCGGTAATGGTCTTGCCGTCGTCGGGGTGGGCGCCGACCTCGCGGGGCAGGGACAGCAGGCGCAGGGCCTTTTCCAGGTCGACCGCCGCCGCCGTCCAGCCCTTGGGCAGGCTGGAGCGCTTGGGCTTGTCGCTGCTGCCCTCCGCCGCCAGTTCCTCGACATAGGGGCCAAAGCGCCCGTTCTTCAGCCAGACCGCGCGGCCGGTCGCCGGGTTGATTCCCAGCTCCTTGTCGGCGGCTTCCGCCTCGCCGTCGCCCTCGGCCGTGGCCAACTGGCGGGTGAAGCGGCATTCGGGATAGTTCGAGCAGCCAATGAAGGCCCCGAACTTGCCGGTCTTCAGGGAGAGCTGGCCCGTGCCGCAGGTCGGGCAGGTGCGGGGATTGGAGCCGTCGCCCTTGTCCGGGAAGATGTGCGGGCCCAGGGCCTCGTTCAGGGCGTCCAGGACGTTGGTGGTGCGCAGCTCGGCGATCTCGCCGACCGCGGCGTGGAAGTCGCGCCAGAAGTCGCGCAGGAACTGCTTCCAATCCAGCTTGCCGTCCGACACCAGGTCCAGCTGCTCTTCCAGGGCGGCGGTGAAGTCGTACTCCACGTAGCGGCGGAAGAACTGCTCCAGGAACGCCGTGACCAGCCGGCCCTTGTCCTCGGGGATGAAGCGCTGCTTCTCCATGCGGACATAGGCGCGGTCGCGCAGCACGGTCAGCACCGAGGCGTAGGTCGAGGGGCGGCCGATGCCCAGCTCTTCCATCTTCTTGACCAGGCTGGCTTCCGAATAGCGCGGCGGCGGCTCGGTGAAGTGCTGGTCGGCGCGGGCGTCCAGCACCTTGGCGCTGGCGCCTTCCTCGATCATCGGCAGGCGGGCGCTGTCCTCGTCGCCCTCGTCGTCGCGGCCTTCCTCGTAGACGGCTAGGTAGCCGGGGAACAGCACCACCTGGCCGGTGGCGCGCATCCCGGTCTGGCCGTCGGCGCTCTCCAGGTCGACCGTGGTGCGCTCGATGCGGGCGCTTTCCATCTGCGAGGCGATCATCCGCTTCCAGATCAGCTCGTACAGCCGCCCCAGGTCCGGCTCCAGGCGCAGCGAGCCGGGATTGCGGCGCAGGCTGGTCGGGCGGATGGCTTCGTGGGCCTCCTGGGCGTTCTTGGCCTTGGCCTTGTAGTAGCGCGGGGTCTCGGGGACGTAGGTCTCGCCGTAGACGTTGCCGATCACGCTGCGCGCCTCGGCGATGCCTTCCGGCTCGACCGACACGCCGTCGGTCCGCATGTAGGTGATCAGGCCGACGGTCTCGCCGCCGATGTCGATGCCTTCGTACAGCTTCTGGGCGGCCTGCATGGTGCGTTGGGCGGAAAAGCCCAGCTTGCGGGCGGCTTCCTGCTGCAGGGTCGAGGTGGTGAAGGGCGGGGCGGGCGAGCGCTTGCCGGGCTTCTTCTCGACGGCCGCGACCTTGAACACGGCCTTCTGCACGGCGGCCTTGGCGGCCAGGGCCGAGGTCTCGTTGGCGAGGTCGAACTTGGTGAGCTTCTTGTTCTCGTGCTTGACTAGGCGGGCCAGGAACGGCTCGGCGCCGGCCGTGACGTCGGCCTCGACGGTCCAGTATTCCTGGGTCTTGAAGCGCTCGATCTCCAGCTCGCGGTCGACGATCAGCCGCAGGCAGACCGACTGCACGCGGCCGGCCGAGCGCGAGCCCGGCAGCTTGCGCCACAGCACCGGCGACAGGGTGAAGCCGACCAGGTAGTCCAGGGCGCGGCGGGCCAGATAGGCCTCGACCAGCTCCATGTCGATGTCGCGCGGATTGGCCATGGCCTCCAGCACGCTCGACTTGGTGATGGCGTTGAAGGTGACCCGCTGGACGGTCTTGTCCTTGATCGCCTTCTTCTTCTGCAGCACCTCCAGCACGTGCCAGCTGATGGCCTCCCCCTCGCGGTCGGGGTCGGTGGCCAGGATCAGGCGGTCGGCGCCCTTCAGAGCGTCGACGATGTCGGACACCCGCTTGGTGGCCTTGCCGTCGACTTCCCAGCTCATGGCGAAGTCGTTGTCCGGCTCGACCGACCCGTCCTTCGACGGCAAGTCGCGGATGTGACCGTACGAGGCGAGAACCTTGTAGTCGGACCCGAGATACTTGTTGATGGTCTTGGCCTTGGCCGGGCTCTCGACGACGACGACGTTCATTAGGACCTTGATGCCTGGGAATTGGGTTCGTCCCCAAGGCGAACCAAGGCGGCGAGGGCCGGAAAGTGGGGGCGGCGCCAGGGGTCTGTCAACGGCGGCTGTCGCGGACGGCGTATTTGGTTCCCGGCTCTCTCTTAAGAGAGAGGAATATTTCGCCCCGTATCGCTGTCGGGCGCCTAGGGCTTCGGCGGCGCTTGGCGGGCCGCCTGAACCACCGATCGGACGGCGTCGACCACGACCTGGGGCGCGTCGTCCTGGATACCATGCCGGGAGCCCGGGACCAGCTGGAACCGGCCCTGCGTCGAGCGCGCCGCCAGTTCCCGGTCCAGGCGGTGCTTGATCGCCGTGCCTTCGTCCCAGCCCGGGGGAGGGCTGGGCGGCTTGGTCGGATCGGACACCAGCACGATCAGCGGCAGGGCGCCGAAGTCGCGCTGCCTTGGCCCGGCCTGGCGCCCATCGACGCTGTCGCCGGCCTCGTCGGCCAGCATGCTGCGCATTTCCGAGATGTTGGCGGCGATGTACTTGGCCTTGCCCCAGCGCCGGTTCAGTTCGTCGTGGAAGGCCGGGTCGCGGCCCGGCGGGTCCTCCAGGCAGTCGGCGGGACCATTGGCCGGCGTCAGGTCGGCCTTGCGCGCGGCCGCCAGGCAGGTCTCGCCGTCGGCGATCGATTGGGCGTAGGCCTTCCGGCCGTGGTCCCACAGCGCCCCATAGGCCCGGCCGTCGCCCGGCTGGGACGGGTCCAGCAACACCAGGCCCGCGACGCGGCCGGGGTGCAGGTTGGTGAAGTGGGTGGCGTAGAGCCCGCCCAGCGAATGGCCGACCAGCACGACGGGGTCGTCGATCGGCGCCGTGTCCAGCAGCAGGGCCAGGTCGTCCACGGTGTTGTCGGCGTCCGACGCCCGCCGCGCCGCGTCGCTGAGTCCGTAGCCGGCGCGGTCGTAGGCGCAGGTGCGGGTGATGGCCGCCAGGCCGGCGTGGACCTTCCGCCAGGCCAGGCTGTCGTCGCCCATGCCCGCTTCCAGGATGACGGTCGGCGCGCCTCGGCCCAGGCAGACGAGGTTCAGGTGACGGCCGGGCTCGACCTCAATCGCTTGGTGGGCGGCGGCGTAGAAGTCCGGCCCGAGACCCTGGGGAAGTGCGTTGCTGGCCGTCTGGGCCAAGGCGGAGGAATTCAGGGCCGTCAGCGCCAGGGCCGAGACCAGTCCAAGACGCCGCATGCCGTTTCCCCCGAAATCAATTCAACATTGTGGTTGTATCGGCTCCCCGTCCACCCCCAGGCCCAAGCCGGATCAAACCCCCGTCACCATCCCGCCCGGCAGCAGCTCCGCCCGTTCGGCCAGGGCCAGCTCCACCAGGGCCGCCATCACCGCCGAGGTCGGGGCGTGGGTGGCGCGGACCAGCTCGTCGCGCGACACCGGGGTGGGCGAGAGGAGGGCGGCGACGGCTTGGCGCAGGGCGTCGTGGTCGAGATCGGCGCCGTCGTCCTCGGCGACGTAGGGCCGTTCGCGCTCGCGCAGGTGGGCCTGGCCCGACAGCGCGCGCAGCACGTCCTCGACGCCCTCGCACAGGATCGCGCCCTGGCGGATCAGGTCGTTGGGTCCCTTGGCGCGCGGATCCAGCGGCGAGCCGGGCACGGCGAAGACGTCGCGGCCCTGCTCGGCGGCCAGGCGGGCGGTGATCAGCGAGCCGGACTTCAGCTCGGCCTCGACCACGATCACCCCCAGCGCCAGGCCCGAGATGATGCGGTTGCGGCGGGGGAAGTCCTTGGCGATCGCCCGGCGGTCGGGGGCGCTCTCGCTGACGATGCAGCCGCCTTCGCCGGCGATGCGGGCGTGCAGCCCGGCGTGCTCGGGCGGATAGATGTCCGACACCCCGCCGCCCAGCACCGCGATGGTCCCGGTCGCCAGGGCGCCCTCGTGGGCCGCGCCGTCGACGCCGCGCGCCAGGCCCGACACCACCACATAGCCGTGCCGGCCCAGCTCCGCGGCCAGCTGGCGGGCGAAGCGCTGGCCGCCGGCCGAGGCGATCCGCGCCCCGACGACGGCCAGGCTGGGCTGGGACAGCAGCTCGGCGTGGCCCAGGGCCCACAGCACCGGCGGCGGCGGATCCAGGACGGCCAGGCGCGGGGGATAGTCCGGCTCGCAGGCGCAGATCAGCCGCGCGCCCAGGCGCCGGCCGCAGTCCAGCTCCCGCAGGACCTCGTCCTCGGGCGGCGGGCGCAGGGGCGAGGCGCGGCCGGCGCGGCGGGCCAGGTCGGGCAGGGCCTGCAAAGCGCGTTCGGCGGAGCCGAACCTCTGCAAAAGATGGTCGAAGGCGACCGGGCCGACCGTCTCGGTGCGCGCCAGCCTCAGCCAGGCCAGGCGCTCGCTGTCCGAGAGGCGGCGCGGGGTCAAGCGGCGCCGATCTTGTCGTTGGAAGGCGGCGTCTCGGCCGTCTTCTTCTTGCCGATGCGGGGCTCCTGGCCCTTCAGCAACCGGCTGATGTTGTCCTTGTGGCGGATGAAGATCAGCACCGCCATGAACAGGCAAAGGCCCAGGAAGGCGGCGTCCTGGTCGGTGGCCAGGGCGAACGGCGCGGCGAAGGCGGCGGCGACCAGGGCGGCCAGCGAGCTGATGCGGAACAGGGCGGCCACGGCCAGCCAGGTGACGGCGGCCAGCAGGCCCACCGGCCAGCAGGCGGCCAGCAGCACGCCGTAGAAGGTGGCCACCCCCTTGCCGCCCTTGAACTTCAGCCAGACGGGGAACAGGTGGCCGGTGAAGGCCGCGCCGCCGGCCAGGGCGATGACGAACGGGTTGCCGTGGCTCAGCCAGCGGGCCAGCAGCACCGCCACCACGCCCTTGCCGGCGTCGCCCAGCAGGGTGATGGCCGCCAGGTCCTTGCGGCCCGAGCGCAGCACGTTGGTCGCGCCGATATTGCCCGAGCCGATCTGCCGGATGTCGCCGGCCCCGCCCAGCCGCGTGGCGATCAGGCCGAACGGAATCGAGCCCAGCAGATAGCCGCCGAGCAGGGCGAGGCCGAGGGACAGGTAGACGGCTTGGGCGAGATCTTGCACGGAATGCGACCTATGGATGTGGCGAAGCTGCCCGGCGCGCCGGGCCCATGGCAAGCGCGAAAACGCCGGTTTTGGCTTTTATAGCCGCGCCGCCGGTCGAGACTCTACCGATTTCCCAGCTTTCGCCGGACGGGCGAAGAGGGCGGCCGGTTCCGATCGTCAGAACGATTCGAGGTACAGGCCGACGAAGTCGAACCGTGCGACGACGGTGGTGCAGGACACGCCGTCGGCGCTGAAACGGACCGTGACGCTGCGGCCCGTCGACTGCGCGGTCATCGCCGCCGCCAGGGCCGCCTCGCGATTGGGATCGGTCGGGGTCAGCACCGCGGCGGGGCCGTTCGCCAGGAAAATGTAGACATGTCCGCCATCGCCCACCCAGATTCGCGACACCTTGGCCTGGCATTCGGTGGAGGCCGAGGCTGTGGCGGGAAGCGCCATCACCGCGGCCGTCGCGATCGCCGCCAATGCGGCGCTACGGATCATACCCATTCGAACTATCCCCAAGCCCCGCCGGCGCCGATCGCCGACCTGTCGAGGGCGATCCATAGCATGGTGAAGCTTGGGGGCGACAGGGCTCCGCATGCAATTGGAACGGTAGTTCGGTGGGCAAGAGCGTTCTTCTTTCCAACGCTCATTCCAAGAGCGCGTTGCTTCGCCTTCAGGGCTCCAGATACACGCCCTCGACGTCAAAGTGGGCTCCGGCGCAGCTGGCGCCGTCCGGCGTGTAGCGCGCTGTGATCTTCCGGGACGTGGTCATGGCGGTTATGGCCAGGCTGAGCACCGCCTCGCGATTGGGATTGGTCGGCGTCATGACGACGGCGCCCGCGGTATTGCCGGTCGTGGTCATGTAATCGATGAACACGTGCCCGTTGTCGCCGGCCCAGATGCGGGTCACCGTCGCCGTGCAATGGGTGTAGGCCGAGGCTGTGGCGGGAAGCGCCATCACCGCGGCCGTCGCGATCGCCGCCAATGCGGCGCTACGGATCATACCCATTCGAACTATCCCCAAACTCCGCCGGCGCCGATCGCCGACCTGACGAGGGCGATTCATAGCATGGTGAAGCTTGGGGGTGACAGGGCTCCGCATGCAATTACAACGGTAGCTTAATGGGCCGGAGTATTCCTCCGTGGGGATGGAGCAGCGCCAATCCCCGCCGGAGGCGGAAGAAACCCAAGCGATCCCAACGTCTTGCAAATAGATGAGCGTCACATCCCCTCGGCGCTGAAACCGCCCGTACACTCATAAGCACCTCGACGCGGGGAAAGGGCGCATGGCCAGCGACCGATGCGGCGGCGGGGGGCGATCGAGCGGGACTGGGCTGGAGGGGGTTACTCCAGCGTGTCCGGGGCCTTCCATCGTTGGGGAGCCCGCCCGCCGTCGGCGTCGACCGGGGACAAAGCGTGTGAATTGCCCATAGGCCCGCGCCCCCGGCGTCTGGTTTCTCCCGAAAGGGATCGAGACCGGGTCCGGCTAAGCCTCAACAGGGCTGCCCACCGGACGCTGGCGGAAAACGACCGCGCGGAGCGATCGGGCTTCGTCGAAACGGTTACTATTCAAACACTCCGGACGATGTCCGGC
>NZ_FORN01000074.1 GCF_900114015.1 Caulobacter sp. UNC279MFTsu5.1
ACAGCGGCGTGGGCTGGCGCTACATCGCGCCGGGCAAGCCCCAGCAGAATGGCTACAACGAAAGCTTCAACGGCCGCCTACGCGACGAGCTGCTGAACGAGACCCTGTTCCGGTCGCTGCCGCACGCCCGCGCCGTGCTGGAGACCTGGCGGCGCGACTATAACGAGCGCCGGCCCCACTCCAAGCTCGGCTGGATGACGCCCAGGGAGTACGCCAGCGCCTTCTGCGGAGAGACCGGTCGGCACGCTGCGCAGGCTGATAGCTCCGCGCACCGGCCTCTTGCCACCCACCAACACCAAGGCTCAAATCAACCCAGGACTCTCGTTTTGGCTGGATGAGAAATGGGGGTCACGTCACGGTTCAGGCGTTGCGTATGCAAGCTTGCGTTGGCGCTACAGGTGGGCTCCAGCAGTCACCAATTGGCTCTGGTTGTATTTTGCCAGCTTTGCCGTTCACATTGTGCGGCGGGCTTGGCGTCGCTACTTCATGAGCGCCGGCCACGCTGTCTATTCACCCGCCGGACAGACGAGGTTCCTAATGCACGATGAGATGAGTCCTCTAGCGCAACGGCTCGGACGCTACATGGCCGAACAATGCACCGACGGCCTCGACGGCCTATTCGGCGACGATCTGCTGGAGGCGTTTCCCGAAGAAGATCGCAAATCGATCAGTTTCGCGCTTGTCGAATTGAAAGTCGAAGGCCTTGTGAAACTCACGCCCGTGATGGGGCCGTACTTGGATCGGGTTCAAACCACCGTCGAGCTGTTCAAGGCTTGTGACGCGGCCATTACCGGTCACGATCCCGTAGAAGATTCCGTTGAATTGGCGCGCCTTCTACTTGAGAAGCCCAGCCTTGGCGGAAACGCCGCTGAGCTTGAGCTCGAAATTGGTTGGGAGCGCCGACGATTCAATCCAGCCTTCGCCCTGCTTATCCCGTGCGTGGCGGACGGACGGGTGCGAAAGACCCTTCAAAATACCTACCCGACGCTCGGTTTGCTCTTGGCTGACGAGGACATCTTGGAACTTCGCCGTTACGTGCGGCGACATTCACGGTGATGAAACTTACTCACAATGGACGCCCCTTCGACGCCAATCGATTTGCTGTCGAGCTAGAGGCCAAGGTGATTGAGGCGGGCATTCAATCCATTGAGGAGCGCGCTCGCGGAGTTGCGTCTGCAATTACGGATCCGGCGACCGGGCGGCACGCTGACGTTTTCGTCGACCGCTTGCCGGGAAACAGGGTTGCGATCCGAACCAGCGGATCGCCGGAGTTTGCCAGACTTCTGGAGCTTAGACTCGGGGTCGGTAGGGGAGAGGTCACAACGATGAGCCCTGGTGAACCAACGACCGGCCCGAAGGTCTATCTGGCCCACGCCAGTGAAGATAAGGTCTTGGTCCGACCGATCGCCGACTACCTGATGGCCAAAGGTATCGATGTCTGGTTCGACGAATGGGAGATCGAGCCAGGCGACAGCCTCCGACAAAAGATGGAGGAGGGCCTGTTGGCCATGACCCACTTTGTCGTGGTTCTCACTCCAAAATCGATCACCAAGCCGTGGGTCGCCAAGGAGATCGACGTCGGGATGGTCGGGCAGGTCGGCGGCAAGAACCGCCTGGTGCCGCTCGTGGTGGGATTGGAGCCAAGCGAGTTATCACCGTTTTTCCAGGCCATGCTGGTGTTGAAGGTCGATCCCACCAAGGAGGCCGATTTGAAGGCGCTGGCCGATCGGCTTTTCGATGTCGGCCGCAAACCCCCGTTGGGCCAGGCCCCCAAGTACGTCCAATCAGCACCGGCTGGCCTGTCGGGATGGTCACCCGCAGCGATCGCGGTGGCGCGACATCTGGCGGAAAGCAGCCAGCACGCGATGCCGCACGATCCAATCGTCACCGCCGAAGATCTCGCGGTGGCCTTGGATCTTTCGTTGGATGACGCCAGACTTGGCGTTCTTGACTTGGTCGATGGGGGGTATCTCTGGGAAGCCAGCCTACCCGGCCACGTGGGCCCCAAGGCGGCGTTCTTCGCCGAGTTCGATGAGGCTTTCATGGCCTTTGATCCGGCGGAAGACGCTCGCACCGTGGCCAATCAAATGGTGACCGCCGGGGAACGCGTTTCCGACACGCGCGAGCTTGCTCAGGCGCTCGGTTGGGAGCCCCGGCGCATGAATAGCGCCATCTGCTACCTTCAGAGCGTTGGTGCGATCGAAGCTCGAAACGCCTTGGCGTCCAATCCATGGCGAGCGATCCATCTCCTCAAAACCGATCGCACGCTGCGGTTCGCGCGCAACCAAGCTTGACTTGGGCTGCGAGCATGACCTCACCCGGCATCGACATGTGTTCGCTGGTTCCGCTCTATATCGAACCGCACTTTGGTGAGGTGTGCTTGGGCCGCGCAACCGGCTTCCTATGGCTCGCTGCCTCGGGCCGGCTTGCCCTAGTCACCAACTGGCATGTCGCGGCAGGTCGAAACCACGAAACCGAAGAGTGCCTGCACGTCATGGGCGGCGTACCCGATCACCTTCGAGTTCATGTGCCCAGAATTGAACGCCGCGACGCGCCTTTGGTTGTCGAAGTTAGCACGATCAACGATGAGGGCGCGCCCTTGTGGACGGAACATCCGAAATTCGGGCGCGGAGTGGATGTCGTCGCCTTGCCGATTACCCTTCCACCGCCAAACGAAGCCGCCTATCTGCCGATGAACGCCTTGCCCTCGGCACCGCTGAAACAACGCATCGGAATGCCGCTCTTCATCCTCGGCTTTCCCTTTGGCCGGTTGGGGGTGGGCATGCCCGTCTGGAAGCAGGCCAGCTTTGCCAGCGAGCCATTTCTGGCACCCGATCACGATCATCGCTTCTTGATCGTGGACACTGCTTCGCGCCCAGGAATGTCTGGTTCGCCCGCCATTCAGCGCCACCATGGTCAGATCGAGCTAGAGGACGACAAGTTTGGAAGAATTTCGGATGGCGACGGCGCAACACGGTTTGGCGGTGTTTATTCCGGACGCTTCCACACATCAGACGCGTCAGACGCGCAACTTGGCCGCGTGTGGCCGGCCAGTCTTGTCACCGATATTGTCGATCATATGATCGATGGCGGCCACGTCTAGCGGATCGACCGCACGCACATCCGGTTCAATGAGCTGACCACCCCGGAAAAAACTGGCCTGAAAGACCTGTTTCTAGAGTGACGCTAGGGTCCGTTCATGACTCATGGTCCCGTCGAGGGAAGACCGCGAAAGTCCACCTTCCGCCCTTCTCCGCCGATCCGAAGGCCTGCTTCGCCGGCCGGGTTGCGCCAGAAGCGGACTCTGAGGCCGCTCCATAGACGCGACGTTCGCGGGCCGGCGACATGCGACTAGGCCGCGACGACCACTATCTCCTGTCCTGTATATAGCGGATCGTCCTGGCGAGCGTCGTCCCGGCGACAAGGCCGGCGCTGCCCTGATCGCCGACCCAAACGATGTTGAGGGCGTACCGGGATAGCTTTCCCTGCTGGTCAGCGCCTTTCGAGCCTCGTCCGGCGCGGGTCGATGGTCGACCGCCAAGTCCGCTTCCCGCGCCCAGAGCCCTAGTCTTGCGTGGCCAGTCGCGCCGCGGCCGGGTCCGTCCGCCAGTTCCACACGGCTCCGGTCGCGAGCACGGCGGCAAAGACGCACGCCAGCCCAAAGCCGAAGACCGGATCGCCGAAGAGGTCGCTCACCGCGCCCATCGCCAAGGGCGAGAGCACCGCGCTCACGCAGGTGAAGAACAGGATCACGCCCGCCGCGGCGCCGTGCTCGGCCTTCGGAAAGCCGCTGATGCCCTTGGAGTTCAAGGTCGGATAGAGCACGGACATGAAGAGCCCCGACAGAGGCAGGAGCAGCGCCGCAACGCCCCGGCCGCCGATCAACGCCCCTCCAAAGCAAGCCAGGATGCCGCCCGTGCAGACCGCCAGCACAGCCGTCCAGTCCATCCGCGCCAGAAGCCAGGCTCCGAAGAAGCGCCCGCCGGCCCGCAGCACGAAGAAGATCGGCAGAGCGGCGGGCACGAGGGCCGCACCCGGTCCGGCGTAGCCGGCCAGCAGCGTCGGCATCCAGACATAGATGGCGGTCTCAACGCCTACATAGAGCATGATCGCCGAGCTGAAACCGAGGAGGTGCGGATCGCGGATCGCGCGGGCCAGCGCCCTGACGGTCACCTTTTCGCTCGCCCGCCGCGCGGTTGGATAGCGGACCGCCAGGGCCGCGACCATCAGCGCCAGGCAGAGGCCTCCGGCGATCACATAGAGCCATTTCCACGCGATCCCGCCCGCCAGCAGGGCCGCCACGATCGCCGGGCCAATGATGGCGCCGACGCCGAAGAAGCCCTCCACGGCGTTCATCGTGCTCGTGTGCTCGCGGGTGGAGCCGCTGATGTCGCCGATCAAAGCCAGCGCCCCGGTCTTGAAGAGGCCGATCGCTACGCCGGAGACGAACAGCAGGCCGATGAACACCGGAAACTCCCGCGTCACCCCGAAGGCCAGAGCCGAGCCGGCGAACACGGCCAGGCCGAGCACGATCGTCGCCTTGCGCCCCAGGCTGTCGGCCAGGAAGCCCAGGAGCAGCGCGCTTAGGGCGATGCCGCTCATGGTTGCGTAGTGGAAGGCGCCGGCGGCCTTCAGGTCCAGACCGTAGGTCCTGATGATCTCCGGAATGATCACGCCCACCGCGTCGGTGGTCATGGCGAACATCATGAACATCAGGAACGTCATGAGCTTGATCAGCCCATGGCTCGCGGTCGCGCCCTTTTCGTTCGTCATCGCCGTCTCCACTTATTCCTACTGGCGGGACCGATCTTCAAGCTTGCCGCCGGACCGCGCGCTGGCCTAGCGCCACCGCGCCGAGCAGGCCCGACAGGCCGCCCAGGCCGGGAGCGACGAGATAGGCGTCGAGGGCCGACCGTTCGGCGAGGCTCTGCAGATAGCCGCCGAGCCGGCGGTGCAGGACGTCGCGCGCCTTGGTCAGAACGATCGGCCTGACTGCGCCGCCGCCGACCACCACGCGGCGCGGCGAAGCGATAAGAGTCAGGCTCATGACCATCTGGGCGAGATAGTCGGCCGCGAGGTCCCAGACCGCATCGTTGTCGGCCGCGGTTTCCGCTGGCCGCCCGAGACGCGCCGCCAGGGCCGGGCCGCTGATCAATCCCTCCACGCAGTCGCCATGGAAGGGGCAGACTCCGGCGAACGGGTCGCGGATCGGGTCGCGACGCACGAGCAGGTGGCCAACCTCCGGATGCAGGACGCCGTGTACGGGCCGTCCGCCGACGATCAGGCCCGCGCCCACGCCGGTTCCGACGGTGATGTAGGCATGATCCGTCAGGCCTCGTGACGCCCCCCAGCGGCCTTCGGCCAGCGCGGCGCCGTTCACGTCAGTGTCAAAGCCCGCGGGAACGCCGAACAGGTCGGCCAGGGGCGCGGCGATCGGCGTGTGGCTCCAGCCGGGCTTGGGCGTGGTCACGACCGAACCCCAGTCGACGGCCTCGCGGTCGACGCGGACCGGACCGAAACTGGCGATCCCGATCGCGTCGAAGCCGCCGCGCTCGGCTTCCAGCACCGCGCGCACGGCCGCCAGGGTCTCCTCCGGCGTCGTTGTGGGGATCCGGATCGGCGCGGACAGATCGTCCGGCCCGCCGCCGAAAGCCACCAGGACCTTGGTTCCGCCCAGCTCGATCGCCGCGACCCGTGTCATCGCGCCGCCTTCAGCCAGACGAGGCCGTAGGGCGGCAGCTCGATCGTCGCGCCCGACCGCGACTTGCCCGACAGCAGGTCCACGCCGGAGCCGGCAAACGGGTCTGGCAAGCAGGCCGCGATCACGCGATCGGACAGATTGGCGACACAAAGGAACGGCGCGCCTTCGACACGCGAGAAAGCCAAGGCGGCCCCCACGCCGAGGTCGACCGGAACGGACGGCCCGCGCACGCCCTGCGCCGCGAGATCACGCGCCGCCCGGCCCAGCTGCTGAAAGTCGGCGAACGTCGCACCAGGCAAGCCGCCCGCGTCATGGCGCGCCTGCGCCCGATCCCAATCCATCAGCGGTCGGTGCAGCCAGCGCCCATCGCCGGCGCGCAGCGGATCGTCGCGGTAGTGAACGTCGTCGCCCAGGGCGATCTCGTCGCCCATATAGATCAGCGGCCAGCCGTCGAGGGCGTGGAGAATCCCATAAAGCAGGCGCAGGCGCGCCGCGCCCGGCGCCTTCGGCCCTTCGCCAGGCGCCAAGCCCGCCAGGGAGGCCGCCATGCCGTTGGTCGACGGAACGCCGCCGGGCGCGGTCTGAAACGCCCGGCCGTGCGAAAAGCCCTCGCCGCGTCCGTAGAAGTCGGACCACCGGCGCAGGTCCTTGCGCGGCGCATAGTCCGCCAAGGCGTTCCAGATCACGTCGTCGTGGCAGCGCACATAGTTCAGCCAGGCCGCGCGCGAGGGCTTGTCCAGCGCCGCGGCCAGGCACCGGCGGACGACCGCCGCATCCTGGTCGGCCAACGCGCCCCACAGGGCGGTCATCACGGCGTTGTTGTAGGCCAGGTCGCAGCCTGGACCATCGTCGCCGAAAAACGGCAGGACGTCGGCCAGGCTCTCGATGGCCTCGGCGACGAGCACGACCGACGGGGCGATGATGGACAGGGCGGCGCGCCAGGCTTCGACAATGGCGTAGGCCTGGGGCAGGTTGCGGCAGGTCGTGCCCTTCGCCTTCCAGAGGAAGGGCGCGCTGTCGAGCCGAAAACCCTGCACGCCCTGCCCCGCCAGGAACACCAGGACATCGAGCATCTCGGCGAAGACGGCCGGATTGGCGTAGTTGAGGTCCCACTGGAAGGGATAGAAGGTCGTCCAGACTTGGCCGCCCATCTCGGCCTCCGGCGTGAAGCTGCCCGGCGCGGTGTCTGGAAAGACGTCGATCAGTTCGGCGTCGCGATCGCGGGCCTCCGCTTCGGAGACGGTGATGTAGTAATCGCGATAGGCCGGATCGCCGGCCCGGGCGCGCTGGGCCCATTCGTGCTCGCGGGCGGTGTGGTTGCAGACTACGTCGAGGATCAGCCCCATCCCCCGCCCGCGCAGGTCGTCGGCCAGGTCGCGCAGATCCTCCATGCTCCCCAGGCGCGGCTCGACGCGCCGGTAGTCCGCCACCGCGAAACCGCCGTCGCTATCGCCCTCGCGGGCGGCCAGCAGCGGCAGAGGATGCAGCCAGCGGACGCCAAGGTCTTCCAGATAGCCGAGCCGATCGCGCAGACCGGCCAGCGTCCCGACGAACCGGTCCACATAGAAGGTGTAGACGCCCTGCCCCGGCTCCGACAGCCAAGCGGGGGCGGCCTCGCGTTCGGCGTCGAGGGCGCGAAGCGGTTCGGGGCGAGCGTATGCGGCGGCCTCCACGCGGGCGCGCAGGCCCGCGGTCAGTTCGGCCCAGTCCTCGCGATCGCCATAGACCGTCTTCAGGCGGGACTCGAAACGCGGCCAATGGGCGACGAGCCGCGCGACGATCGTCTCGCCGAACGCGGCGTCCGCGCCTTGGGAAGCTGGAGGGGTCATGGACGGGAAACTCGACAGGACGGGATACACGAAAAAGGCCGCCGGGCGCCGCAGGGGACGCCCGGCGGACAGGGAGAAGGCTAAAAGGCGTAGCGAAGCGTGGCCGTGACCGTCCGGCCGTTGATCGACCGCGCGCGGATGGCGTTGACCGAACTGGCCGTGATCGCGCCCTCCTCGGCCTCGGTCAGCCCGACCTTGTCGAAGAGGTTGTTGGCGTTGACCGACACCGACAACCCCTCGACGATGTTGTATTCAGCAAAGGCGTTGACCTGGGCGTAGCCGGGGAAGACCAGCAGGTTCTCGTCTTGGGCGTAGGCCTTGGTGGTGCCGATCAGGCTGGCGCCGATCGTCGCCTTGTCACCGAACCGCCAGGTCGGGGCGACCTGATAGAGCCACTTGGCCTGACGGCGCGGGGCGTTGCCGACGACCGCGGGGTTGAGCGCATCCTTGTCGATGACCGCGTCGGTATAGGTCGCGCCGCCCGTGACCGAGAAGCCGCCGAAGCGATAGCTGGCCTCCAGCTCGACGCCCTTGGCCTTGTAGACCCGGTCGAAGAATTTCTGGCTGGTGGCCTCGAAATTCTGCTCCTCGGTCTTGGCCCAGAAGGCGGTGGCGAACAGGCCAAAGCCGTTGCGACGGAATTTCACCCCGCCCTCGACCTGGTCGACCATGTCGACAGCGTCCTCCTTGGTCACCGAGCCGTCGGCCTGGACCTTGCCAAACAGCAGACGGTCGGCGTTGGCCCGGCCCCCGCGGCTGGCGCGGGCGAACAGGGCCAGGTCCGGATTGAGCTGGTAGTTGGCGCCGAACGACCAGGAGGTGTAGCCCCAGTCGTAATTCACCGGCGAGGTGTTGGCGTTGTCGACCACCGACACGCTCTGCTCGACGGTCTGGATCACCCCGTCGCCGTTGACGTCGACGATGGCCTGTTTGGCCGCGGCGTAGCCGCCCCGGGCCTTGCCCTCGTCGCGACGCAGGCTGGCGTCAAGGCTGAGACCTCCAAGCCGGGTCGAAAGGCTCAGATAGGGCGCATCGATGTCGTAGGTGACGTCGTAGCGTCGCGTGCAGCAGTTGCCCCAGTAGGGCACGCCGTAGGCGGCCAGGCCGGCCTGGGTCAGCTTGGTTCCCGTGCTGTCATAGACGTCGAGCAGCGCGGCGTTGTCGCCCTTCACCTCCATCAGGAAGGTGTTCCACAACCAGTCCATCGCGATGGTCTGGCGCGACTTGTAGTAGCCGACGGTCACGTCGATCGAGCCCAGGCCGTCCGCCTCGAACGAGCGCGACAGCTTCAGGTCGTTCATGGCGTTGCCGAAGTCGTTGATCTCGACGTCGAACACGTGGACCCGCATGGCCAGGCCGTTGCCGTTCAGGCTGGAAGGCGCGGCGATGGCCTGGCCGGCGTTCGGCCCGTTGGCGTAGCGCAGGGTCGCGCTGGTTCCACCGATCTCGGTCGCAAGGGTCTGAGCCGAGGTCACCTCGGCCGGGAACGGAGCGACGAACCGGCCGGAGGTCTTGGCGACCTTGAAGCGATCCTCGATCTTCCAGCCGCCGCCAAGGTCGAACTTGGCTTCCGCCCCGAATTGCAGGCTGTCGGGATGCATGCCGTCGGAGACCTTGCTGATCCGGCGGTTCCCGTCGCCGTCCAGGCCCGGATTGGTCGCCAGGAACACCGACTGGATGTCGTCGCGGCCGATGTCGAAGCCGGCGAAGGAGCCGATGCCGGGATCGTTGTTCGACCCGCTGACGCGGGTCGGCATGGGCAGGTAGCCGACCGCCCGGTCATTCAGATACTTGGCGTGCAGGCGAACGAAGCCGTTCTCGAACTCCTTGGTCAGGTTGGCCTTGATCTGGCCGCCCTTCTCGGAGGTGTAGCCGGACCGACGCGCGCCCTCGCCTTCCCGGTAGAAGCCGCCGATATGGAAGCGCAGCGTGTCGTTGATCGGCGCGCCGTAGTCGAAATCGAGCCGCGTATGATCGTAGCCCAGCCCCTTGGTCAGGGCGATCGCCCCGCCCTCGGTCTCGCCGGTCTTGCTGATGAAGTTGATCACCCCGCCCGGCGAGTTGGAGGCGAAGGTCGAGGCCGACCCGCCGCGCACCGACTCGATGCGCGAGACGTTCTGGTCGGCGCGCAGGAAGATGTCGGCGTTGCCGAACGCGATGTCGCCGAACTCCATGACGGGCAGACCGTCTTCCTGCAGCTGCAGGAACTTGGCGCCGCCTGAGGCCACCGGCAAACCGCGCACGGCGATGTTGGCGTTGCCCTCGCCGCCGGTCGATTCCGATCGAATGCCCGGCAGGCCACGGAAGATCTCGGCGGTGGATCGCGGCGCCTGGGCGGCGATCTGGTCGGCCGAAATCGAACTGACCGAGACCGATGAACTCATCTTGGTGGCCCCGCCGGGCGAGGCCGTCACCACGACGGCGTCCAGCTCCAAGGGATCGGTCTCCGCGCCAGGAGTCTGCTGGCCCCAGGCCGTTCCGGCCGATCCCAGCAGGGTCGCGACGCTGGCGAGCAAAATCGTCTTACGGACCATTTCTTCGTTCCCTTCCCCTGGGCGCGCTTGCGCCTCGTCTCCGAAGCGGCTCTTCGGCCGCTGTGCAGAAGTGAACAAAACTGATTGCGCAATCGATTGCAAGAAAATTCGCAATCGATTGCGCACGGCAATCACCTATCTCCTGTCTTCAGGTCTGGCGAACGATTAGGCTGGGCTGCATCATCGCCGACGGCGCGGGCTCGCCCGCCATGCGCCGGAACAGCAAATCGACCATCCGCGCGGCGCCCTCGGCGAGGTTCTGCCGGATCGTGGTCAGCGCCGGAACCGACTGCCGCGCCAGGGCGATGTCGTCGAAGCCGACGACCGACACCGTGTCCGGGACATCGAGGCCTTCGGCCGCCAGGACGCGCACCGATTCCAGCCCGATCAGGTCGGAGGCGGCGAAGACCGCGTCGAAGGACGCCCCCTCGTCGATCAGGCGGCGAACGCCCTCGGTCGGATCGCTGAGGGTGAAATGGGTGGTCGCGGTCAGAGTGGGATCATAAGCGACGCCAGCCGCGGCCAGGGCCTCCCGATAACCTTCGTAGCGCAAGGCGACTTCCGGCGCCTGCGGCGGGCCGAGAAAGGCGATGCGCCGCCGTCCGAGGGCCAAGAGATGCTCGGTGGCCATCCGCCCCCCGGCGAAATTGTCCACGCCGACCGTGCAGTAGCGCGCGCCCTCGGCCGCACCGCCCCAGACGACCAGCGGCTCGTACCACTCGGCCGTGGCGTTGAGGGCTTCATGCTGGTCGCTCTGGCCGATCACCAGCACCCCGTCGACGCGCTGCGAACGCGCCATCCGCTCAAGCCAGCCCGCTTCCGGCGCGGCGACCTTGGACAGCAGCAGCTCGTAGCCGCGGGCGGTGATCTCGTCAGCCAGGCGGCCGATCATCTCGAGAAAGAAGGGGTCTGAGATCAGTTGCCCGGACTCGTGGCCGAGCGGAATGGCGACATTGATGACGTGGGTGCGCTGCATGCGCAGCCCCCTCGCCTGCTGGTTCACCACATAGCCGTTCTCGCGGGCGATTCCCTCGATCCGCTCGCGCAGGGCCTGCGGAATGACCGGATTGCCGGCCAGGGCGCGCGAGACCGTCGAGGTCGAGACGCCGACCATGCTGGCGATGTCGGCCATTTTCAGGCGACGGTTCGGCTCGGAGGAATCTGGGGCGCTCATGACGCCAGCATAGCCGTCCGCCGGTCAGGAAGGGAAATCGACGCGCGCTAGTCGCGCCTGCACAGGTTTCGCCGCAGTGATGGCTGCTTTGAACACCCACGCCCACACGTGGATCGGCGAACTTGCGACAATCGTTTGGGAAGGACGGCTCCCCGGTTGGCAAGGGTGATCTGATGTTTCTGCTAGGCTTGGTCGGTGCGGCCATGTGTTCGACCTGTTGGTGCGGTACGCATGACCGCTGGCCATAATGCCTTCCGCGAAGATGGGTCCCGACCAAGAGCACGCGCTCGAGGCGCGATGGCGCAAATGGGTTTTCCCTTCTCCGGTATCGACCGGCTGTCGCATTACATCTCGTCCGCCCTTCCCAAGTTCGTCGGCCTCGGCCTGGCGCCGGACCTGTCTCCTTAAACCGGCTGTGGCTCCCGATAGTGTTCGCCGGTGGTCATGATCGCCCAGATCATCCGGGCGTTCTAGTTGGCAAGTGCGACAGCCGCGACCTTGGGCGTTCGCCGGGCCAGCAGCTGCACCAGCCGCGGCCGCCGCGTGCCGTTGCGTTGGGCGTAGCGGACGACGGCCAGGGCGCCGACCACCAGCATCTGTCGCAGGTAGCGATCACCCTGCTTGGTGATGCCGCCGAGCCGCTCCTTACCGCCGTTGGAGTTCCGTCGAGGGACCAGGCCGATCCTGGCCGCCAGGTTGCGGCCGGTCTTGAAGGCCGCGGGATCGGCCACGGCGGCGACCATGGCGCCGGCCAGCAACGGCCCGACGCCGGGAATTTCCATCAGCCGGCGGCCGACCTCGGTCGCGCGGGCATTGGTGCGGATCAAGCGATCCGTTCTCCAGGAGCTGCACGTTCACCAGCCGAAGCTGATCAACCAGCATGTTGAGGCAGACGCGCGCCTCCCTGGTCACCCGCTCGTCCGCGACATCGAGGATCACCGCGATCAGCTTGCCCAGCCCCTCCCGACCGATGGCCGCCGCCAGCCCGAACTCAGCCATGTGACCCCGAATGGCGTTGGAGAGCTGGGTGCGCTGGTGCGTCAGGACCCGCCGTGTCCGGCGCAGCACCATCACGCCCTGCTGCTCGGGCGACTTCACCGGCACGAACCGCATCGTCGGCCGGGTCACCGCCTCGCAGATGGCCTCTGCGTCGGCCATGTCGATCTTCTGGCGCTTCAGATAGAGTTCGGCGATCAAGGGCGCGCCCACGGGCCTCATCAGCGCCACGGTGGCGTCCTTGCCGACATGCTCGCCGGGGCTGACACCACCCATCTCCGGCCGATCAGAGCGTCCCGTTCTTTGAATCAGTCGCCGCAGAGGGCCCGGCCTGACTGGCGCCAGATGAAGACTTCCGCGACGCTCCAAGGCGCAGAATCGCCGAAGATAGTCGCGCTCGCCCGTCGGTGTAGGCCCGAACCTCGCCGCGGCGCGTGGCTGGTTCGGTTGCTCGACGGCGAGTCGGCATGACCGCAGGGCGTCAGCTCAATCGGAAGCTTGCCTTCAGTTATCGCTCACCAGATCGCCATCGTGGGACAAGCTCTACCATCCTAGCTACTGATCTTCGACTTGTATTCAGAGTTGTAAATCTGACAATTATCGCGCCTTCTCAATAAAGTACCGACGAATTGAATTTCGCACCACATTCCCCTATAGGTATCTATTTTTACCAAATGTTTGCTATATCTGCCGGCGCGCAGAGGTATATATTTTCCAATGTTTTTGCCTATTGATGTGGGCAGCGCCAGGAAGACGCCTCCACCCTGTCCACCCATGTGGGAGATTTCAGGAAGGGAGGGCAGTATGGGTTATTCGAGAGCTGCCCTGAGCCATGGCGTGCAAAACGCTATGTGGCGGTCCGCCACGCTTGGATCTCCTTCCGGGCGTGGAAAGCGGGGAACCGACTACCAACGGCTGTTCGAGGCTGCGCCGCATCCCTACCTGGTCCTCAGGCCCGACGCGGATTTCACCATCGTCGCGGTGAACGATCGCTACCTTGAGGCCACGGGCACGGTACGGGCGGCCGTGGTTGGCCGGCCCTTGTTCGCGGTGTTTCCCGACGATCCCAACGACGACGACGCGACCGGCGTCTCGGATCTGCGCGCCTCGTTGAATCGGGTCGTGGCCGAACATCGCCCGGATGTGATGGGCGTGCAGAAATACGACATTCCCAGGCGCGATAGCGGCGAGGGCTTCGAAATCAAGTATTGGAGCCCGACGAATTCACCGGTGCTCGACGCCAACGGCAGGCTGGCCGCCATCATTCACCACGTCGAGGACGTGACCGAATTCGTTCTGCTGCGCGAGCAGAGCCAGAAGATCGAGCGGGTCGAGGCCCGCGCCCACCAGATGGAGGCCGAAGTCCTGCGCCGCGCCGAGGAGGTTAGGGACGCCAACCGCGCCTTGAGGCAGGCGAACGACGCCCTGACCCTGCGTGAGCGGGAACTGGAAAGCCTAAACAGCCGGCTGACTGAACTCGACCGCGCCAAAAGCGCTTTCTTCTCCAACATCAGCCACGAGTTCCGCACGCCCCTGACCCTGATGCTGGCGCCGCTTGAGGATCATCTCCGAGAAACTGGCGACACCATCCGAATGCCTCAGGCCGATGCGGCGATGATTCATCGCAACGCCAGCCGCCTGCTGAGGTTGGTGAACGGGCTTCTCGACTTCTCGAGAATCGAGGTCGGGCGGTTGGAGCCGGCGTTCGAGCTGGCGGATTTGGCGACGCTCACCGCCGATCTCGCCAGCGTGTTCCGCTCGGCTTTCGAAAAGGCGGGCGTGAGCTTCATTGTCGATTGCCCGCCGCTCGACAAGCCGGTCTTCGTCGACCACGACATGTGGGAGAAAGTCGTGCTGAACCTCCTCAGCAACGCCTTCAAGTTCACCCTGGAAGGCGAGGTCTCGGTCTCGCTTCGCAGGTTGGGCGACGAGGCCGTACTCGAGGTGCGCGACAGCGGCGTCGGCATCGCCCAGGCGGACCTTCCGCGCGTGTTCGAGCGGTTCCATCGGATCGAAGGCGTGCAGGGACGTTCCATGGAGGGCTCGGGGATCGGACTTGCGCTGGTGAAGGACCTGGTCGAGTTGCAGGGAGGTCGGATGGGCGTCGAGAGTTCGCTCGGACACGGCAGCCTGTTCACCGTCAGCCTGCCGCTGGTGAGATCTCTGGATGAGGTCGCCACACCGCGGGCGCGCGGGGCCGATCGGTCCCTGGGGAAACTCTACGCCGAAGAGGCCGAGCGATCGCTGCCGCGGGCGGCCGAAGCACCGCCGGCGCCGACCTCGGAGGCGGCCCCTCGGCCCAAGATCCTTCTGGTCGAGGACAACGCCGACCTTCGCGCCTATGTCTCGCGAGTCCTGGCCAGGGAATTCGACGTGGTCGTGGAGGTCGACGGACAGGCCGCGCTCGAGCGGTTGCAGGCGGGACTGCGGCCGGCTTTGATCCTCAGCGACGTCATGATGCCCAGACTCGACGGCGTCGCGCTGGTGCGGGCGATCCGCGCCAATTCCGAGCTGGCGGGCATCCCGGTGATCCTGCTGTCGGCTCAAGCCGGCGAGGACGCGACCTGTGATGGCCTGAGGGCCGGCGCTGACGACTATCTGGTCAAGCCGTTCACCGCCCAGAGCCTTCTGGCCCGTGCCTACGCAAGCACGCAGCTGGGACGGCTCCGCGAAAGCATGGTGGACCGCGAGCGGCTGCTCGTCGGGGAGCTGAATCATCGCCTGAAGAACAGCATCGCGACCGTGCAGGCGGTGGCCCGCCAGACGCTCCGCAACGCGAAGGATCTCGACCAGTTCCGCAGCGATTTCGACGCGCGGCTGAAGGCGCTGTCCACCGCGCACGAGATCCTCTCTCGATCGCTATGGCGAGGCGCGGACTTGAAGCAGGTTGTCGCCGAACAGCTCGCGCCCTACGTCGCGGTCGAGGGTGAAACCCTGACAATCGACGGCGACGACGTCAGCCTGGACGCCGAGGTCGCCCTGCGGCTCAGCCTGCTCGTGCACGAACTCGCCACCAACGCCGTCAAGTACGGCGCGCTTTCGAGGCCCGAGGGCGGAGTGGTCCTCTCCTGGTGGCGTGAGCCCTCGGCGAATGCGGTCCTTTTCGAGTGGCGCGAGCGAGGCGGCCCGATGGTCAAACCGCCATCACGCAAGGGCTCCGGCATGGCCTTGATCGAGCGCCTTCTCGGCGCCGGAGGCACAGTGGACTTCGATCCGGCCGGTCTACGATTAACTGCATCGCTTCCCACCAGCGCTGGGCCATCGCCTGATCCAGGTCGCCGAAGCCCGGGGCTAACGCCCCCTTAGCCGTAGTTGCGAGAGGCGGAATATCCGTGACCGAAGCGTTCCACTTCACTGACAGGCTCGTCGCGGGTGAGGTGATCCAATTCGCGGACGGTCGGTGGCCCGGCGTCGTTGGCGCTGGCGTCACGATGACCGAGGAGAGCTTCGACCTCGTCGAGCCACACCTTCGCGCGGCGTCGCCGGATTGAACTGCCGACCATCGCCGCCATTTCCGGACTCTTGGACCGCTCCAGGAAGCGGATCTTGAGATCGGGGTGTCAGCGCTCTTTGCGGCCTTGCGAGGGGACGTTTTACCGCTACCAATATCGCAACGATAACCAGAGGGAGACTAGGATGACCGCCAGCTTCGATCGCCGCACTCTCCTCGTCGGCGGCCTCGCCGCTTCGACCGTTACCGCGACGCCCCTCAGCGAGGCCTTCGCCCAGCGCCGCCGCGTGTCCGCCAACGACAAGGTCCAGGTAGGCGTGATCGGCTGCAAGGGCATGGGCTGGTCGAATCTCACCGCGATGGTCAAGGGAGCCGACGTCACGCCCGTCGCCCTCTGCGACGTGGACGCCAGGGTCCTCGCCGACCGCGGCGTCGAATTGCAGAAGGCCTCCGGCCGCGCGCCACGACTATACGACGACTACCGCCGCATGCTGGACGACAGGTTGGTGGACGCGGTGATCATCGCCACGCCGGACCACTGGCACGCGCTCCAGCTCATCGACGCCATGTCGGCGGGCAAGGACGCCTACTGCGAGAAGCCGCTCGGCAACTCCATCGCCGAGTGCCGCGCGATGGTCGCCGCCAAGACGCGCCACAACCGCGTCGTCCAGGTCGGCCAGTGGCAGCGCAGCAACCAGCACTGGGCCGACGCAATCGCTCACGTGCATTCCGGCGGCATCGGCCGGGTGCGGAAGGTCAAGGCTTGGGCCTATATGGGCTGGATGAAGCGCGTCGAGCCTCAGCCGGACCAGGCGCCGCCTCCGGGCGTTGACTACGACCGCTGGCTCGGCCCGGCGCCGCAGCGCGCCTTCAACCCCAACCGCTTCCACTTCAGCTGGCGCTGGTACTGGGACTACGCGGGCGGCCTGATGACCGACTGGGGCGTCCATCTGATGGACATCGCCCTGCTGGGCATGAAGGCCCAGGCGCCCAGTTCCGTCAGCGCGCTGGGCGGCGCGTACGGTTATCCGGGTTCGGCCATGGAGACTCCGGACACCCAGACCGCCATCTTCGACTTCGGCGACTATTCGGTGGAATGGGAACACGCGGTCGGCATCAGTCGCGGCCCCTTCGGCGGCCATGACCATGGCGTGGCCTTCGTGGGCGAGACCGGCACGCTGGTGGTGGACCGCAGCAAGTGGTGGGTCTCGCCGGAGATGAGGGACGGCAAGGCCTTGACCCCGGAAATTCCCGTCACCAAGGCCTCGGACAACGGGCTTGATCGGCACACGGCGGACTTCATCGCTTGCGTGAAGGATCGAGCACGCACGCCGGCTTGTCCCATCGAATCGGCGGCCAACACCGCCACCGTCTGTCAGATGGGCAATGTCGCCTGGCGTACGGGCCGCAAGGTCCACTGGGACGCCGCCGTGGGCCAGTTCAAGGACGACGCCGAAGCCAATGCCCTGATCACCCCCCGCTACCGGGCGCCTTACCGCCTGCCGGCGTAAGCAACGTCGCTGAGGCTAGGGCCGTCGCCCCTGGGCGTCGACGCGCAATTCGGCGAAGCGGTTCTCGCCCTCCCGCGGCTGAACATGACTGTTGGACGACCGTGCGCCAAAAACGGTCGATTTATCAAGTTGGGCCCGCGCTCACTGACGTGACCCCCATTTCTCATCCAGCCAAAACGAGAGTCCTGGGTTGATTTGAGCCTTGGTGTTGGTGGGTGGCAAGAGGCCGGTGCGCGGAGCTATCAGCCTGCGCAGCGTGCCGGCCGGTCTCTCCGCAGAAGGCGCTGGCGTACTCCCTGGGCGTCATCCAGCCGAGCTTGGAGTGGGGCCGGCGCTCGTTATAGTCGCGCCGCCAGGTCTCCAGCACGGCGCGAGCGTGCGGCAGCGACCGGAACAGGGTCTCGTTCAGCAGCTCGTCGCGTAGGCGGCCGTTGAAGCTTTCGTTGTAGCCATTCTGCTGGGGCTTGCCCGGCGCGATGTAGCGCCAGCCCACGCCGCTGTCGTC
>NZ_FORN01000045.1 GCF_900114015.1 Caulobacter sp. UNC279MFTsu5.1
CGACTGAGGGCCTGTTTCATCCCGGTCGACGTTCCCCCTCGGGCGGGCAGGATCAAAGTCGCCCGGAAGGGGCCGTCGGCGACTCCGACTGATCCTGGAACAGGCCGGTTTGAACGTTCCGGCCCCGTCGACCCCGGCTGTCTCGCGTCCGTCCGTCCCGGGCCTTGGATCCTTCTGAGACCCGCTTCCCGCGACGATCCGCCCGCCAGGCCAGCCAGGCCCCGCTCGGTTCGATCCCCATCGCCTGCTTGGGCCGGTACCAAGAGCCCTCCCCCGCGATGGGGACGGGTATGATTGTGCGCCGGGTTTGAAGTCCGAGGACTTGTGACGCTGCTTTTTCTGCAGGGCGTTGGAAGGGTTGGGGTTCTTGGCGGGACCGGCGGGGATACAGCGCGTTCGATCCCCCCTCACGCCCGTCATCCTCGGACTTGTTCCGAGGATAACGGGGCTTTGGGACGTTCGGCGTGAACCGGAAACGGCGTCACCCCTTTCCCTTCCAGGACCTGGGCGGGCTTACGGAATTAGCAGCGTCGCCCCCGTCGTGCGTCGCCCTTCCAGCGCTTCGTGCGCCAACCGGGCCTCGGCCAGCGGGAAGGTCTGTCCGACCTCGATCTTCACCGCCCCGGACTCCAGCACCGCGAACAGCGCCGCGGCGCTGTCGTCCAGTTCGGCGGTCGTGGCGATGTAGTCGAACAGGCGTGGCCGGGTCAGGAACAGCGACTTGGTTCCCAGCTCCAGCGGCGCGATCGGCGGGGCCGGGCCCGAGGCGTTGCCGAAGGTCACCAGCACGCCCCGTCGGCCCAGGCTCCTGAGGCTGGCCTCGAAGGTGTCCTTGCCGACCCCGTCATAGACCACGGTCACGCCCTGGCCGCCGGTGATCTCCGTCACCCGGGCCGCGACATCCTCCTCGCCATAGAGGATCACATGATCGGCGCCGTGCTCGCGGGCGAGGGCGGCCTTGGCCTGCGAGCCGACGGTGGCGATCACGGTCGCGCCCAGGACCTTGGCCCACTGCACCAGGATCGACCCGACGCCGCCGGCCGCCGCATGGATCAGCACGCTCGTGCCGGGTTCGACCTTGTGGCAGCGCCGGACCAGGAACTCGGCGGTCATCCCCTTGAGCAGGACGGCCGCGGCGGTCTCCAGGCTGACGCCGTCCGGGACCTTCACGGCGCGGTCGGCCGGGACCACGGCGGCTTCGGCATAGGCGCCCAGCGTGCCGTTATAGGCGACCCGATCGCCGGCCTTGAATCGGGTGACGCCTTCGCCCAGCGCCTCGACGACGCCCGCGGCCTCCAGGCCCAGCACCGCCGGCATCTTCATCGGATAGAGGCCGCTGCGGTGATAGGTGTCGATGAAGTTCAGGCCGACGGCGTGATGACGGACTAGGATCTGGCCGGGGCCCGGCGTGGGAACGGGCAGGTCGACGGCCTCGAGCACCTCGGGGCCGCCGGCGCGGGCGGCTTGTATGGCCAGCATGACGGTCAGCCCAGGTTGGACTTGAAGAAGGCCAGACTGCGGGCGTTGGCCTTACCGGCGTCGGCCGCGTCGTAGTGCGCGCCGCCCACCCGGGCGAAGGCGTGGTCGCGGCCGGGGTAGGTGTGGATCTCGATCTGCGGGTGATCCTTCAGCGCGTCGAGGATCACCTTCTGGGCCTCCTTGGGGACGAACTGGTCCTCCTCGGCGACATGCATCAGCAGTGGCCGGGCCAGCTTCTCGGCCTCGGCGACGTGCTTCTCGATCCCGACGCCGTAGTAGGAGACGCTGGCGTCGGCGTCGGTGCGGGCGGCCGTCAGGAAGGCCAGCAGGCCGCCCAGGCAATAGCCGACCGCGCCGACCTTGTCGTTGACGCCGGGCAGGGCGCGGACGGCGGCGATGGTCGCGGCGATGTCCGCGACGCCGGCGTCAACATCGAAGGCGTTGTAGAGTTCGAACGCCTTCTTCCATTCGGCCTCGCTCTGATCGGTGATGTCGATGCCCGGTTCGATCCGCCAAAAGAGGTCGGGACAGACGGCGATGAAGCCCTGGGCGGCCAGGCCGTCGCAGATGTCGCGCATCACCTTGTTGACGCCAAAGATCTCCTGGATGACGACGACGGCCGGCGCGGGCGTCGCCGCCGGGCGCGCCACATAGGCGGCGAAGGCGCCGTCGGGGGTGGTGATCGTGAGGGTCTCGGACATGGGGCTCTCCGTGTCGCTGGCGGGGATCTTTGGGGCGTCGATGGGACTTTCGACCGAAGCGCTCTAACGTGCGCCGATGCGGTCAGGGCATAACAATATCGTGCCTCCGCGGCAGGGAACCCCAGATCATGAAGATGACCATTGAGATTGACTGCACGCCGGTGGAGGCCCGCGCCTTCCTGGGCCTGCCGGATGTGAGCGCCCTGAACGACCACCTGGTCAAGGAGATGCAGGAGCGGATGACCTCCAACATGGCCATGCTGGCGCCCGAGGAGCTGATGAAGAACTGGATGGCGTTCGGGGCCGGGGCCCAGGACCAGTTCCGCAAGCTGATGACGGCCGCCGCCGGGGCGGCGGTCGGCGGCATGGGCGGCAAGTCCGAATGAACGACACGATCTACGCGCCGGCCACGGGCGCGGGCAGGGCGGCTGTCGCCGTGGTTCGGATTTCCGGACCGCGATCGGCCGACGCCGTGCGCGCCCTGACCGGCGATCTGCCCAAGCCGCGCCACGCGGCCCTGCGCCAACTGACCCGGAACGGGGTCGCCCTGGACGACGCCCTGGTGCTGTGGTTCCAGGGACCGGCCAGCTATACGGGCGAGGACGCCGCGGAGTTTCACGTGCATGGCGGCCGGGCGGTGGTCGAGGTGCTGCTCGAGGCGCTGGCGGCGGAAGGCTTGCGCCTGGCCGAGCCGGGCGAGTTCACGCGCCGCGCCTTCGAGAACGGCAAGCTGGACCTGACCCAGGCCGAGGGGGTGGCTGACCTGATCGACGCCGAGACCGAAGCCCAGCGCCGTCAGGCCCTCGGCCAGCTGGGCGGCGCGCTGAGCCAGCGCTATGACGCCTGGCGCGAATTGCTGGTTCAGGCTCTGGCCATGCTGGAGGCGGCGGTCGATTTCCCGGACGAGGAACTGCCGGAGGACGTCGCGGCGCGGGCGCGGCCTGGACTGGAGGCCCTGGAGGCCGAGATCGCCGCCGCCCTGGTCGACGCTTCGCGCGGACGGCGGGTGCGGGACGGCTTCCGGATCGCCCTGGTCGGCGCGCCCAACGCCGGCAAGAGCACGCTGCTCAACGCCCTGGCCGAGCGCGACGCTGCGATCGTGACGTCCACGCCGGGCACGACGCGGGACATCATCGAAGTGCCGATGACCCTCGGCGGCTACAAGGCCTTGCTCGCAGACACCGCCGGCCTGCGCGACACCGAGGACGCCATCGAGGCCGAAGGCGTGCGCCGCGCCCGGGCATGGGCGGCGGAAGCCGACTTGCGCCTCTGGGTGATCGACGCGGCGATGTTCCACGTGAAACAGAACAACGAGCTTTCCGCCCTCCGGTCCGGCGACTGGGCGGTGATCAACAAGATCGACCTCGTCGACGCCTACCGGTTGGAGGAGCTTCGGGAGATCCTGGTCGCTCAGGACCTCAAGATCATCGAGTTGGCGGCCCGCAAGCCGGGCGGCGCGGAGCAGGCGAGGACGGCCCTGACGTCGCACGTGGTCGACGCCCTGTCCGGCGCTGAATTCCCGGCGGCCACCCGGATTCGCCACGCCGAAAGCCTGACCGAGGCCCGGACCTACCTCCAGCGCGCGCTTTCGGATGTGGGGTTGGAGGTCGAACTGGCCGCCGAGGATGTCCGGCTGGCGGCCCGGGCCCTGTCGCGAATCACCGGACGCATCGATCCCGAGGACGTGCTGGACCGTGTGTTTTCAAGCTTCTGCATCGGGAAGTGATGTTTCACGTGAAACATCGGCTTGAATCATCCACAGGCTGATCACAGATGTCTCGGAGCTGTTTCACGTGAAACACCCGCGACCGACTCGCCGATCCGGGGAGTTCCACGTATAAGGTTGACCACGCCCCCGCCGCGACGGGGGCGTTCGCATTGAGGCGCGTCTTGTCCAACACCTGGGATGTCATTGTCATCGGCGGCGGTCACGCCGGCTGCGAGGCTGCCGCCGCGTCGGCCCGCGCCGGCGCGCGCACTCTGTTGCTGACCCACAAGCGCGAGACCGTCGGCGAGATGTCGTGCAACCCGGCGATCGGCGGTCTGGGCAAGGGCCATCTGGTCCGTGAGATCGACGCCCTGGACGGCCTGATGGGCCGGATCGGCGACAAGGCCGGCATCCAGTACCGCCTGCTCAACCGCTCCAAGGGCCCCGCCGTGCGCGGCCCGCGCTCGCAGATCGATCGCAGGCTCTATCGCGAAGCCATGCAGGCCGAGCTGTTCGCCTATCCGAACCTCGACGTGATCGCCGCCGCGGCCGAAGACCTGATCGTCGAGGACGGCGTCGTCGCCGGGGTGATCGACGGGGAGGGCGGCCACTACCGCGCTTCACGTGTGGTCCTGACCACCGGCACCTTTCTGAAGGGCGTCATCCACCAGGGCGAGACCCGCCTTCCGGCCGGCCGGGTCGGCGACGCGCCGTCGATCGGCCTGTCGGACCGGCTCTACGCCCTGGGATTCGACATGGGCCGCCTGAAGACCGGCACCCCCGCGCGTCTCGACGGCCGGACCATCGCCTGGGATCGCCTGGAGATGCAGGCCGCCGACGAGCAGCCCGAGCCGTTCTCGTTCCTGACGTCTCACGTGGACGTGCCGCAGATCCAATGCGGCATCACCTACACGACCGCCGAAACCCACAAGATCATCGCCGAGCGCCTGGGCGAGTCGGCGGTCTATGGCGGTCGCGCCACGGGGATCGGCCCGCGCTACTGCCCGTCGATCGAGGACAAGGTCGTTCGCTTCGCCGACAAGACCAGCCACCAGGTGTTCCTGGAGCCCGAGGGCCTGGACGACCACACCGTCTATCCGAACGGCGTCTCGACCTCGGTCTCGGCCGAGACCCAGCTTCTGTTCCTGCGCACCATGCCCGGTCTCGAGAATGTCGAGGTCATCCGGTACGGCTATGCGATCGAGTATGACTATGTCGACCCGCGCGAGCTCTACCCGACGCTGGAGACCAAGCGTCTGCCCGGGCTCTACCTGGCGGGCCAGATCAACGGCACGACGGGCTATGAGGAGGCCGGCGCCCAGGGCCTGATGGCTGGGCTCAACGCGGCGCTGGCGGCGCAGGGCAGGGCGCCCGCCGTCTTCGCCCGCGACGAGGCCTATATCGGCGTGATGATCGACGACCTGGTCACCCGGGGCGTCACCGAGCCCTATCGGATGTTCACCAGCCGGGCCGAGTTCCGCCTGATCCTGCGGGCCGACAACGCCGACCAGCGCCTGACCGACAAGGGCCTGGCGCTCGGCGTCGTGGGCGCCGTCCGCGCCGAGGCCTGGGCGGCCAAGAAGGCCGAACTGGCGGCCGTCCGCGCCTTCGCCCGTTCGGTCACCCTGACGCCGGCCGAGGCCAATCGCGCCGGCTTCAAGGTCAATCACGACGGCCAGCGCCGCGACGTCCTGGCCATGCTGGCCCTGCCGGAGGTCACCCTCGACGGCCTGACCGCGGTATGGCCGGAGATCTCCATGTGGAGCGCCATGGCCCGCGAGCAGATCGAGATCGAGGCGGCCTATGCCGGCTATCTCGACCGCCAGCGCAACGACGCCGAAGCCTTCCGCAAGGAAGAGGACCTGCGCCTGCCGGCCGACTTGGATTACGGCCTGGTCGGCAGCCTGTCGAACGAGGTGCGCGAGAAGCTGGCGCGGGTGAAGCCGCTGACCCTGGGCCAGGCGGCCCGGATCGAAGGCGTGACGCCCGGCGCCCTGACGGCGCTGCTGGCCCACGTCCGCCGCTCGAAGGCCGCCTGATGTCCGCGCTGAAGTCCGTGGGCGCCGCGCCCCTGGTCATCGAGGAGCTCGACCCGGTCGACGCCGCGGCCTTCCAGCGGCTAACCGGCTGCTCCGAGGCGCAACTGGCCGACCTGACGCGGTTCCAGGCCCTGTTGGCCGAGTGGAACGAAGTGATGAACTTGGTGGGTCCGGCGACGATCGCCACCTATTGGAACCGCCATGCCTGGGACAGCGCCCAGCTTCTCAAGCTCGCCCCCGAGGCCAAGGTCTGGGCCGACCTGGGCGCCGGCGCCGGCCTGCCTGGCGTGGTGCTGGCGATCCTGCTGAAGGACACGCCGGGGGCCAAGGTCCACCTGGTCGAGAGCATGGCCAAGCGCTGCCGTTTCCTGCGCGTGGCGGCCGACGACCTGGGCCTGCCGGTCGAGATCCACAACGCCCGCGCCGAGGACCTGGACCTGAAGGTCGACGTCGTGACCGCCCGCGCCTGCGCGCCGATGGTCAGACTGCTCGGCTATGCCCAGCCCTACCTGAAGCGCGGTGCGACCGCCTGGTTCCTGAAGGGACAAGATGTCGCGTCCGAGCTGGCGGAAGCCGCCACATATTGGAAATTCGAGTCCGACCTGCGGCCCTCCCTGAGCGACCCGCGAGGCCAGATCGTGCAAGTGAAGGGGCTGAAGAGTGTCCGTAAAGTCTGACCAACCGCTGCGCGTTCTCGCCATCGCCAACCAGAAGGGCGGGGTGGGTAAGACCACGACCGCGATCAATCTGGGCACCGCCTTGGCGGCCTGCGGCGAACGCGTGCTGCTGATCGACGCCGACCCGCAGGGCAACTGCTCGACCGGCCTGGGCATCACCCGCCTGCAGCGCCGCACCACCCTGTACGACGTCCTGATGGGCGAGGCGCCGATGGTCGACGCCGCGGTCAGGACCGAGCTGCCGGGCCTGGACGTGATCCCCGCCGACGCCGACCTGTCGGGCGTGGAGATCGAGCTGGGCCAGCAGGCGCGGCGTTCCTATCGCCTGCGCGACGCCCTGGAGCCCCTGCGCGCCAACGGGCCCTACACCTATGTGCTGATCGACTGCCCGCCGTCGCTGAACGTGCTGACCGTCAACGCCATGACCGCCGCCGACGCGGTGTTCGTGCCGCTGCAGTGCGAGTTCTTCGCCCTGGAAGGCCTGACCCAGCTGATGCGGACCATCGAACGGGTGCGCGGCAGCCTCAATCCCAAGCTGGAGATCCAGGGCGTGGTGCTGACCATGTACGATCGCCGCAACAGTCTGTCGGACCAGGTGGCGCGGGATGTCCGGGAGCACTTCGGCGACAAGGTGTATGACGCGGTCATACCCCGCAACGTCCGGGTGTCGGAAGCGCCCTCCTTCGGCAAGCCCGTGCTGCTTTACGACCTCAAATGCGCCGGCAGCCAGGCCTATCTGCGGCTGGCGCGCGAGGTGATCAGCCGCGAGCGCAGCCGTCAGGCTCAGGCGGCTTGAACGCCGTCTGAGGATAACCATCCAAGTCATTGTCGAAATTGAGTGTCGAGCGCGTGAAGGAGTCGGTCGTGGTGGGAGAGCCGGTGATGTCTGAAGGTCGTCGTGGGTTGGGTCGCGGCCTTTCCGCCTTGCTCGGCGAGGTCGATTCCGCGCCCGCCCAGGCTCCGGGCGACGCCAGCGGCGGCTCGCGGGAAGCGCCGATCGAACTGATCCGCCGCAATCCCGACCAGCCGCGCCGGAGCTTCCGCGAGGAAGACCTGGTAGAACTTTCGGACTCGATCCGCGAGAAGGGCGTCCTGCAGCCGATCCTGGTGCGCCCGGCGCCGGGCGCCGCGGGCGAATACCAGATCGTCGCCGGCGAGCGCCGTTGGCGAGCGGCCCAACGCGCCGGCCTGAAGACCCTGCCGATCATGGTGCGCGAACTGGACGACCTGGCCGTCCTGGAAATCGGCATCATCGAGAACGTCCAGCGCGCCGACCTGAACGCGATCGAAGAGGCGCTGAGCTACAAGGTGCTGATCGAGAAGTTCGGCCAGACCCAGGAGCTGATCGCCCAGACCGTGGGCAAGAGCCGCAGCCACGTGGCCAACACCCTGCGGCTGCTGGCGCTGCCGGACACGGTCCAGGGCTATGTGACCTCGGGCGAGATGACGGCCGGCCACGCCCGGGCGATCGCCACGGCGCCCGATCCCGCGGCCCTGGCGCGCGAGGTCATCGACAAGGGCCTGTCGGTCCGCGACACCGAGGCCCTGGCCCGTCGTACGCCCAACGCCGCCGGCGAGGTGCGGGCCAAGACGAACGGCGGCCGGCCGCCGAAGTCGAAGGACACCGACACCCAGTCTCTGGAAGCGGACCTGTCGTCGCTGCTCGGCCTGGATGTCGAGATCGACGATCGCGGCGGGGCCGGCGCCCTGACCATCCGCTATGCGACGCTCGAGCAATTGGACGACCTCTGCAATCGCCTGACGCGCGGGGCTTGAGGCGTCGGAACAGGGTCTTCTGTGGCGCGGGAAGCGGGACCTGGCCGTAGTCCTGCCCGCTTCGTTCTCGACAGCGCGCCGTCCGAAGCCGAAATATCCAACCAAGTCACTGATAATATAAGGGAATTTGTCTTCCTCGCTTCAAATTCGAACGACCCGAGCGAACCCGATTTCCACAGGAAATCTCGGAATTCGGCCTCGCTGTCTTTGACAAGGCGCGCGACTCGCTGGAGCGGGCTGTTTATCGGCTTGGTCGGTCTAGCTCTGGCCCAGCCATCGCCGCACCCGTTCCAGGATCGAAGGGTTCGGCGTTCTCGACGCGCCCGGTCGACCCTTCGTGGCCGGCGGCGAGCTCGTCGTCGGTCCAACTCGGACGCCCGGGATCGCGGTGGCGACGTCGATGATAGGGCCGAACGATCCACCGGCCTCGAAGACGCCCTTCACGCGAAAGGCTCGTTGATCCGCCAGGTCACGGCTGTCGCGCGGAAGAAAGGGCCCGCCCAGGTCCTCGAACAGATGAAAGTCGCCCTGCAGGGCGCCGCAGGCCGAGCAATGGTTGGCCCAGTAGGAACTCTGGGTCGTCTTGCTGAAGACGCGTCGATAGCGCGGTGCATGCATGATCGCCTGGGCCGCGATCGGAGAGGGCAGGACGTCGATGTAGAACGCGAAGCACCATCCTTCGCCGCCGCCCCATCGACCCTGGCCGTCGAGGTCGTCTTCCCAGACGCTGAAATCCTCGAAGCCCGGCGCCATCAGGAAGCCGGCGACGATCGTGATCTGTTCGCAACGCCAGCACCGCCGGGGCGCGGTGACCACATAGGCTTCCAGGGAGCGAAGGTTTAGCCCGGGAACGCCGGAGTCGGGCTCCGGAAACCAGCGCCGGAAGGGCTGGAGATCCAGTCCGTCCGGAACATACCAGCAGCGACGCGAAGGCTCCCAGCGCGCGCCGAGCGCCTCGGCCTGGTCCTTGTCCGCATAGGGCACCTTGAGGTCCATGCCGCCTCGCCTGGGTCACCGACGCTTAAGATAGACGATGACCGCGAATTCCAAAGCTTGACCGCGCGCTACAGCCCCAGCCGCCGCGCCTTGCCGGCGATCTGCAGGGCCAGGCGCTCGGAGATCAGCTGGTCCGGAGAGCCGGAGGTCTTGCAGGCCTTGTCGGCCGCCAGCACCTCGGCCTGGACCAGCAGCAGCTGATCCAGGGTCCAGGCCCGGGCCTGGCGCAGGAATTCGCGCTCGCTCTTCCAGAACACGCCCGAGGCCTTGGCCGCGGCCGCCAGGTCGACGCCGTTCTTGTGCAGGGTCAAGGTCCGGCGCAGGCGGCCCAGATGATAGCCCATGGCCCGCACGGCGGCCGGTCCGCCTTCGCCCTCGGCGGCGGCGCGGCGCAGCCCGGCCTGGGCGGGTCCGACACGGCCGCCAAACGCGTCGACGGCCGCGTCGCCCAGCGAGGCCTCGGGCTCGACGCCCAGGAAGTCGGTCAGGTCGGCCGGCGTCGCCACCACGCCGCTGCCGGGGCCGAGATAGAGGGCCAACCGCTCGATCTCGGCGCGGGCCACGCCGCGCTCCTTGGGCAGGCGTGAGACGAACAGGTCCAGGGCCTCGCCGTTCAGGCTGACCTTGTCCTTGGCCAGGGTCTCGCGGGCCAGGCGGGCCAGGTCGCCGGCCTCGTCCTCGTAGCAGGGGATCACGGCCGCGCCGGCGGCCTTCTCGGCGACCTTGCGCAGGGTCGAGTCGCGGCCCAGGGCGCCGGCCTCGATCAGGAAGAAGGCGTCCGGGTTCAGCTGGCCCTCGACGTGACGGGTGAGGGCTTCGGCGGCCTGCTTGTCGGGTCCGCCCTTCTCGCCGGTCAGGCGCAGGCGCACCAGGCGCCGGCCGCCCATCATCGACAGGGCCGAGAGTTCGTCCTCGAGCTTGCCGGCCTGGCTGTCCAGGTCGCTTTCGGTCAGCTGGGCGGTGTCGAACGGATCGTCCGGGCGCTCGAACAGCCGCTTGGCCAGTTGATCGGCGCGGTCGCGCACCACGCCGCGGTCGCGGCCATAGATGACCACGGCGCGGACATCGGCGGCCGGATCCCGCAGGAAGCGTTCGACGTCCGGTCGCTTCGACAGGATCATGCCGATGGACCCTAAGCCTTGGCCTTGCCCGCCAGCCAGGCGGCCAGATCCAGCTGGATTCGGCGGGCCAGTTCGTTGGCGGCGCGTTCCTGGCTGTCCTGCTGGGCGGCGATCGAGGCGTAGGGCTGGTCGGCCGAGTCGTAGGTCACCGCCGCGCTTGTCGTGCCCGCCCGCACTTCCTGTCCGGTCTTGGCGTCCAGAAGCCGCCATTTGGCCGTCAGGTTCAGTTCGTAGCGGTTGGCGACGTTGTCGACACGGACGCCGCGCGCATAGCGGCGTTCCTCGATCGTGTAGACCAGTCGATGGGACGGCAGCAGGTTGACGTCGCGGGCGAAGGCGTCGTCGAGCTTCTCGCGCAGCAGATAGCCGGCGCGGCCGTCGGCCGCGACCACCTCGATGGTGCTGAGGCCCTTGGTGACCGACTGCGAGCCGTACAGGGGCGTGAAGCCGCAGGCCGACAGGGCGAGGGCGGCCACGGCCAGGACGGCGGCGGGAAGGGTCTTGGAGAGCGGAAAGCGCTTCATGGATCAGCCGGCCACGATGTTGACGATACGGTCTTTCACCACGATCACCTTGCGAACGGTCAGGCCCTCAAGGTGGGCCATGACGGCGGCGTCCGCCAGAGCGATTTTCTCGACCTCGGCTTCGGCCGTGCCGGCCTTGACCTTGATCTCGCCGCGGCGCTTGCCGTTGATCTGGATCGGCAGCACGCGCTCGTCGTCGGCGGCCAGGGCGGGATCCGCCTTGGGCCAGGGCGCGTCGACCACCATGCCGTCCTTGCCCAGTTGGGCCCAGGCTTCCTCGGCCAGGTGGGGCGTGAAGGGCGAGATCAGGCGGGCTAGGATCTCCAGCGCCTCGGCGCGGGCCGCCAGGACGCCCTGGGAGGCGTTCTCAGCCGGCGCGGCCTTCAGCATGTTCAGGAACTCGTACAGCCGCGCCACGCCGCTGTTGAAACGGAAGCCCTCGATCGAGTCGGTCACGAAGCCGATCAGCCGGTGGGCGCCCTTGCGCAGGGCCACCGCCGCCGCGTCGGCGTCGTCATGGGCGAAGTCGCCGGCCGGCTGGCTCTCGAACTCGTTCCAGACGCGGTGGGTGAAGCGCCAGGAGCCCTCGACGCCGCTGTTGGTCCACTGCACGTCGCGTTCCGGCGGGCTGTCGCTCATCACGAACAGGCGGGCGGCGTCGACGCCATAGGCCTCGAAGATGTCCTCGGGGGCGACGACGTTCTTCTTGGACTTCGACATCTTCTCGATGTCGCCGATGACGATCGGCTCGCCGGTCTTGGCGTGGGTGGCCGAGCGATTGTTGTTCTCGACGGCGACGACCACGTCCGAGGGCTCGACCCACTCGCCGGCGGCGTTCTTGTAGGCCTCGTGGGTGACCATGCCCTGGGTGAACAGGCCGGCGAACGGCTCCTCCACCGAGACCAGGCCCTCGTCCTTCAGGGCGCGGGTGATGAAGCGGGCGTACAGCAGGTGCAGCACCGCGTGCTCGACGCCGCCGATATACTGGTCGACCGCCATCCAGTGGTCGGCGGCGGCCTTGCTGATCGGCTCGGCGGCGGTCGGGTCGGTGAAGCGGGCGAAGTACCAGCTGCTGTCGACGAAGGTGTCCAGCGTGTCGGTCTCGCGCTCGGCCTTGCCGCCGCAGCTGGGGCAGGTGGTGTGCCGCCAGGTCGGATGACGCAGCAGCGGGTTGCCCGGCTTGTCGAAGGCGACGTCGTCGGGCAGCACCACGGGCAACTGGTCTTCGGGCACGCCGACGGGGCCGCAGGCCGCGCAGTGGATGACCGGGATCGGACAGCCCCAGTAGCGCTGGCGCGAGACGCCCCAGTCGCGCAGGCGATAGACGGTGGCGCCCTGGCCCTGGTCCATGGCCTCGATGCGGCTGACCGCCTCGGTCTTGGCCGCCTCGATATCCAGCCCGTCCAGGAACTGGGAATTGAAGATCGCGCCGGGGCCGACATAGGCTTCCTTGCCGACCTGGTAGGTCGCGGCGTCCTCGCCCGGCGGCAAGACCACCGGCTTGACCGGCAGGCCGTACTTGCGGGCGAAGTCCAGGTCGCGCTGGTCGTGGGCCGGGCAGGCGAAGATCGCGCCCGTGCCGTAGTCCATCAGGATGAAGTTGGCGATCCACACCGGCAGGGTCTGGGTCGGATCCAGCGGATGGACGACGCGCAGGCCAGTGTCGCGGCCCAGCTTCTCGGCGCCCTCGATATCGGCCTCCGAGGTGCCGCCCTTGCGGCATTCGGCGACGAAGGCGGCCACGGCCGGGTCGGCCGCCGCCAGCTGCTCGGCCAGCGGGTGCTCGGGGGCGATCCCGACGAAGCTGGCGCCGAACAGGGTGTCGGGGCGGGTGGTGTAGACCTCCAGGCCGCTCTCATGGCCGGCGGGCGCCGATCCATCGAACTTGAACGTGAACCGCAGGCCCTTGGACCGGCCGATCCAGTTCTCCTGCATGATCCGGACCTTCTCGGGCCAGCGATCCAGGGTCTTCAGGCCGTCGATCAAGGCGTCGGCATAGTCGGTGATGCGCAGGAACCACTGGGTCAGCTTGCGCTTCTCGACGGTCGCGCCCGAGCGCCAGCCCTTGCCGTCGATCACCTGCTCGTTGGCCAGGACGGTCATGTCGACCGGATCCCAGTTGACCGAGGCCTCCTTGCGATAGACCAGGCCGCGCTTCAGCAGGCGCAGGAACCAGGCCTGTTGCTTGCCGTAGTATTCCGGGTCGCAGGTGGCGAACTCGCGCGACCAGTCGACCGACAGGCCCAGGGCCTTCAGCTGCTCGCGCATGGCGGCGATGTTGTCGTAGGTCCAGCCCTTGGGGTGGACGCCGCGCTCCATGGCGGCGTTCTCGGCCGGCATGCCGAAGGCGTCCCAGCCCATCGGGTGCAGCACGTTGAAGCCCTGGGCGCGCTTGTAGCGGGCCACGACGTCGCCCATGGCGTAGTTGCGCACGTGGCCCATGTGAATGCGCCCCGACGGATAGGGGAACATCTCGAGCACATAGTACTTCGGGCGCGCGTCAGGGGTGATCGGCGTCAGGAAGGTGTTGGCGTTCGCCCAGGCGGCGCGCCATTTCGGCTCGGTGTCTTTGGGATTGTAGCGGGCCATGAAACCAGACTGTTGGGGGCGTCGGCGCACGCCTGGGGCGCGCTCCGCGGAAGTCTTAAGCGGTTTCGGCCTTGGCGCGGTTCTAAAAATGCGGACGGGAGCCCTTTATGTCACGCGGACAAAAGGGCTCCCGCGAAGAACCAGGGAAGCCCTAGTTCTTGATGTTCGAAAGTCGAAGCTGGCGGGCGCGGGTCAGGATGGCGTTCTCGATGTCGGTCGCCGTCTGCTCGGTGGCCGCCGTGTCGGTCCAGCCGCCGCCGGCGTCCTTGACCTGCTTGAAGATCGTGACGTTCAGGCCGTCGGCGCGCAGGCGGGTGTCCAGGATGTAGACGGTCGCCTTAAAGCGCTCGTCCGGCTTTTCCGGATTGGTGTACCAGTCGGTGACGATCACGCCGCCGTAGGGGTCGGCCGAGGCCAGGGGCATGAAGGCCAGGGTGTCGAGGCTGGCGCGCCACAGGAAGCCGTTGACGCCGATCGCGCCGGCCTGGGGCGCGGACTTGCCGCCGCCGCGGCCCTTGAACGGGTTGAAACCCGGTTCGTTGTCCTGGGTGGTGAACTGGCCGCCGCCCTTGTTGCCGCCGCAGGCCGACACACCAGTCAGAACAGTCAGCGCCAGAACGCCAGCGGCGACGCCGCGCAACACCGACCCACGCTCAAACGCCATAGTACCTCGCTCCAATGTCTCGCCGACGCGTTCGCGCATCTCTGGCGCGCATCTCTGGCGCGCCCCCGCAGCCGGAAGCCGGTCTATAGCATGGTCGCGCTGCGTCAAAACAGGAATCGCGTGGCAGGACCGCCACAGGCGCCGCTTGAATCGACTCCTGCGACGTCTTGCGTAATCCAACCGTGGTTGACCCCGTAGTACCAGGGCCTTTAATCGATATTCAGGGAGCCCGCTCCTATATAGGGTTTGACTCTATCAAGGCGCGGGTTGGGGATTGGGTTCGAGTAACATGTTCGCCGCACGGTATTTCATGGCAGGGGCCGCCACGCTGATCCTTCTGGGATCGGCTTCGGGAGTCCATGCCCAGAGCAAGCCGCGCCCGACCACGCCCGACTTCGCCGTCAAGAACGACTTCAGCAATCCGGCCCCGATCGCGCCGTTCAACCCGCAGCAGGGCCCGAAGAAGTCCCTGAAGTGGGACGACAAGAAGGGCAAGTGGGGCCTCAAGCTCGATCTCGACCAGCCCGTGGGCCGCGAGATGGAGGCGCGGGACGTCCAGGCCGGCGCCTATTACAGCGTCACCCCGTCGATCCGTGTCGGCGGCGCCGTGGCCCTGGGCGACCAGAACCCGGCCCTGGCCGCCCGCAAGAACGAGATCCAGGAGCCCGCGCCCCGGGTGAAGCTGGAAACCGCGTTCAAGTTCTAGTCGGCTAGACGCCCGATCAGGCGCTGAGCGCCTCCACCGCCGCGATCCCAACAATGCCTGTGTCCAGCAGTCGCGCGACCGTGTCCGCGCGTACGCCGCCCAGCGCATAGACCGGGGCCCGGGCCGCCTCCACGATCCGTTTCAGGCCCTCTACGCCCAGCGGCGCGCCCGCCGAGGGGCTGCGGCTGGGAAAGACCGGCGACACGACCAGGGCGGCCGCGCCCGCCGCCGCGCCAGTCCGGGCGGCGGCTTCGTCGTGAGCGGCGACGGTGATCAGCCAGTCGGGATGGGCGGCGCGCAGGTCGGGCAAGGTCGAAACCAGGCGTTCGGGCAGGTGAAGGCCGTCGGCCTCGACCGCCAGCGCCAGGGCCGCGTCCGCCCCGACCAGCAGCGCCAGGCCGCGCCGCCGGGTGATCTCGCGCAGCCGCCGGCCCCGCACCGCCGCATCCGGCGCGCCGAACGCCCGGAACACCACGGCCGCGCCCGGCGGCAGGCGTTCGGCGACCCGTTCGGGGTCGGGCGTCCGCAGGGGATCGGTGAAGAACAGCAGGTTCGGCAGCGGCTTTCCGCGCACCAGCCATGGGCGAAGGCGCGCCGCCGTTCTAGACAGGGCTTCCATCTCGTCGCTCGCGTGCTCGAAACCCATGTCTGACGCCTACGCCTCGATCCTGTCCCGCATCCGCGCCGCCGCCCTGGCCGCCGGCCGCGCCGCCGACGCGGTCACCCTGGTGGCGGTGTCCAAGCTGCAGCCGTGGGACCATATCGCGCCCATTCTCGACGCGGGCCAGCGGGTGTTCGGGGAAAATCGCGTCCAGGAGGCCATGGGCCGCTGGAGCGAGCATCGGGCGGAGATCGAACTGCGCCTGATCGGCCCCCTGCAGAGCAACAAGGCCCGCGACGCGGTGGCCTTTTTCGACGTGATCGAAAGCCTGGATCGCGAGAAGCTGGCCCGGGTGCTGGCCGACGAGATCCAGGCCCAGGGCAAGGCGCCGCGCCTGTTCGTCCAGGTCAACACCGGCCAGGAGCCGCAGAAGGCCGGGATCGCGCCGGGCGAGGCCGACGGCTTCATCGCCCTGTGCCGGGGCCTGGACCTGCCCGTCGAAGGCCTGATGTGCATTCCCCCGGCCGACCTGGACCCCGCCCCGCATTTCCGTCTGCTGGGCCAGATCGCGGCCCGCAACGGGCTGTCCAAGCTGTCGATGGGCATGAGCGACGACTTCGAGACCGCCATCGCCTGCGGAGCCACCTCGGTGCGGGTGGGGTCCGCGCTGTTCGGGGCGCGCGGCTAACCCGCCGCGATCTCGACCACGTCCCCGGGCCGGGCCGCCGCCAGCAGGGCCTCGACGTCCTCCCGGGCCAGGGCCACGCAGCCCTCGGTGCCCAGATAGCCGTCGCGCGCCAGATGCAGGAAGATCGCCGAGCCCAGGCCGGCGACCGGCGGATCGTCGTTGTGGCCCAGCACCACCACCAGGTCGTAGACGTGATCGTCGCGCCACAGCCGCTCGGCGCTGGCCGGGTAGGGCAGCTTGACGGGCCGGTTATAGGCCGGGTCGCCCGGCGCGTCGCACCAACCGTCGTCCGGCGCGATCGGCCGGGTCTCCAGGGCGGTGGCCGGGCCGTCCGGATAGACGTCGGGCCGGTAGAGCACGTAGCGGATCGGCCACGTCCCTGCCGGGCTGCGGTTGTCGCCCTCGCGCTTGTCGCTCGCGGCGATCACGCCGTCCTTGCCCAGGGCGGCGCGCGCCGACGTTCCGTCCCCGTGGCCATCCCCCTGGCCATCCCAGTCGATCCGGCCGTCCCAGGGGGTTGAACCGTCGGGGCGGGCGCGAAAGATCGTCAAGACGCGGTCTCCAAAGGGCGTGCGCGGCGTCAGGAACGAGAACCGCCCTTGGCGCCGGGGGGCGCAGCGGTGCATGTTCGCAGCCATGGCGCAACGCAAAACCCTTCTCCTGGTCGACGACGACGATGATCTGCGCGGAGCTCTGGCCGAGCAGCTCGCCCTCCACGAGGAGTTCGCGGTCGCCGAGGCTCCCACGGCCGGCGAGGGCGTGCGGATGGCCAGGGACCTCAAGCCCGACCTGGTCCTGCTGGACGTCGACCTGCCCGACATGGACGGCCGCGAGGCCTGCCGGCTGATGCGCAAGAACGGCGTCACCGCCCCGGTGATCATGCTGACGGCCGCGGCCAGCGACAGCGACACCATCCTGGGCCTGGAATCGGGCGCCAACGACTATGTGACCAAGCCTTTCCGCTTCGGCGTGCTGCTGGCCCGGATCCGCGCCCAGCTGCGCAGCTACGAGGCCTCGGAGGACGCCCTGTTCCGGATCGGTCCCTACGAGTTCCGGCCGTCGGCCAAGCTGCTGATCGACGAGAAGCAGAAGAAGGTCCGGCTGACCGAGAAGGAAACCAACATCCTCAAATACCTCTACCGCGCCGGCTCCAAGCCGGTGTCGCGCGAGGAGCTGCTGACCGAGGTCTGGGGCTACAACGCCGGGGTCACCACCCACACGCTGGAGACCCACGTCTACCGCCTGCGCCAGAAGATCGAGCCGGACCCGGCCGTGGCGCGGATTTTGATCACCGAGATGGGCGGGTACCGGCTGCAGCCTTAGACTTCCCTAGGGATTGTCATCCCGGACAAGGCCCGCAGGGCCGCCGATCTGGGACCGCCGAAAGCTCTGAGTTCAGGCGTCGGTCCCGGATCTTCGCGCTGCGCGCTCGTCCGGGATGACGGACGTTGGATATGAAAAAAGCCCCGGCCGCTTCGAGCGACCGGGGCTTGTGTTTTCTAACGCTCGGCCCGTGATCAGGCGTTGCCGACCACCACGCCTTCGGCCTGGGCCTTGCGCGCGGCGTAGACGCCGGCGAAGTCGATCGGGTCGATCAGGAAGGGCGGGAAGCCGCCTTCGGCGGTGACGTCCGAGATCAGGCGGCGGGCGAAGGGGAACAGGAAGCGCGGGCACTCGATCAGCAGCACCGGCTCCAGCTGGTCTTCCGGCACGCCGGCGATGTGGAACAGGCCGCCGTACATCACCTCGACGTGGAACACCGGCTGTTCGTCGCGGGTGGCGCGGGCCGACAGCTTCAGGTCCACCTCGAACAGGCCGTCGGGGCGGCCCCGGGCGTTCATCTCGACGCCCATGTCGATGGCCGGCGGCGCGCCGCCGGAGCGCAGGGAATCCGGGGCGTGCGGGCTCTCGAACGAGAAGTCGCGCACGAACTGGGCGATGATGCGGATGCCGGTTTCGCCGGGCGCGCCGTCTTCGGAAGCGGCGGGCGGAGCGGCGGTGGTGTCGGTCATGTGCGATAAATCCGTATTCGGCGTCGAAATTGGCCGCTAGGAGAGAGCCGGGCTGCTAACACGGGGGCGGCTGGCGCGCAACGCCAGGCGCCTGACGCGCGAGCCCGTTATCGCCTATATAGGTTCCGACAAGGCGCCTTGGCCGAATGAGCGGAAAATATCGTGTTTGAATGGATTATCCTGGCGGCCCTGGCCGCGGTCATCCTCTATCAGCTCTACGCCACCCTTGGGCGCCGGGTTGGACGCCAGCCCGAGGACGCGCCCGCCGTGGTCCCGGCCAGCGCGCCGCAGCGTGACCTGAAGGCCGTCGAGGCGCCGCCTGAAGCCCTGTCGGGCATCGCCGCCCTGCGCGCCCGCCAGGGGGATTTCGACATCGGCCACTTCCTCAGCGGCGCGCGCCAGGCCTACGAGATGATCGTCAAGGCCTTCGCCGCCGGCGACCGCGAGACCCTGCGGCCGTTGCTGTCCGCGGACGTCATGGCCAATTTCGAGACCGCCATCGCGGCCCGCGAGGCCGCCGGGCGCACCGAGAAGGCCGAATTCCTGGTCACCCCGCGCACCGACCTGGACTCCGTGACGGTCGAGGGCGACGTCGCCAAGGCGGTGGTCCGCATCCTGGCCGAGATCCGCACCCGGTCGACCAGCCCCGAGGGCGAGGCGGTCGACGACCGCCGCACCGCCGACCTGTGGACCCTCCAGCGCGACCTGAAGAGCAAGAACCCGAACTGGACCCTGGTCCGCGTCGACGTCGCGGAGGCGTGATGCGCCGGTCTTGCGCGCGAGGGGGCCTCGTCGCCGCCTTCGCCCTGCTGGCGCTGGCGGCCTGCACGACCGCGCCGGTCAGGCCGGCGGGTCCGGTCGCGCCGCCGGTCACGCCCACGGGCCCTTCGACCGCGGTGTCGTTCAACGACCTGGCCGGCTGGCCGCAAGAGGACCACCTGGGCGCCCTGGACGCGTTCCGTCAGGGCTGCGGCGCGGCCAAGGACGCGGCCCTGGCCGAGGTCTGCCGCAAGGCCCGGGCCGAGCGGGCCTCGAACGACGATGACGCCCGCCGCTTCCTCGAAGCCAATTTCCGTCCCGAACTTCTCCCCGGCCAGGGCCTGCTGACCGCCTATTTCGCCCCGGAATACGAGGCGCGGATGTCGCGTTCGGCCGAGTTCAGCGCCCCGATGCGCGGCAAGCCGGCCGACCTCGTCACCCTGGACCTGGCGCAGTTCGATGCGGGCCTGGCGGGCAAGAAGGTCGCCGGCGAGATCGAGGGCGGCCAGGTGCTGCCCTATCCGGACCGCGCCGCCATCGAGGCGACGCCGGAGACCCGCCCCCTGGCCTGGATGCGCCCGGAGGACCTGTTCTTCCTGCAGATCCAGGGTTCGGGCGTGCTGGTCCTGCCCGACGGCCGGCGGGTGCGCGCGGCGTTCGCGGCCCATAACGGCCGGCCGTTCGTCGGCATCGCCACGCCGATGCGCGATCGCGGCCTGCTGCCCGACAACAACACCTCCGGCGACGCCATCCGCGCCTGGCTGGCCGACCATCGCGGACCCGAGGCCGACGCCATCATGCGGCTGAACCCCCGCTACGTGTTCTTCCAGACCCTGCCCGACGACGGGCGGCAGGCGGTGGGCGCGGCGGGGATTCCGCTGCCCCCCGGCCGCGCGATCGCCGTCGATCCCGGCCGGCATGCGATGGGCGAGCTGTTCTGGCTGGACGCCAGCGCGCCGAAGCTGGCGGGGGCCTTCCCGACCTATCGCCGGCTGGCCGTGGCCCTGGACGTCGGCGGGGCGATCAAGGGCGAGGTGCGGGCCGATCTCTACACCGGCACGGGCCCGGCGGCCGGGGCCGAGGCGGGGCGCGTGCGCCACGATCTGCGGCTCTACCGCCTGGTTCCCCGAGGCTGAAGGTCGTGAAACGCCCTCCGCGCCAGGATGAGCTGCGCCTGTGGGGCATGGTCACGGCCACCGTGAGGGCCAAGCCGACCCGGAAGGCGGCGGGCTGGACGCCCAAGGCCCAGAAGTCGCTGGTCCAGCCGACGACGCTGCAGCCGATGGCGCCGCTGCTGGTCGATCCCAAGACGATCAAACCGGCGGTGACCCAGCGCGCGCCGGGGCCGCTGGAGGGCATCGAGCCCAATCGCCGGCGAAAGATCGCCCGCGAGCATGCGCCGCTGGACGCGCGCCTCGACCTGCACGGCCTGGATCAGGACCGCGCCCGGCCGGTGCTGGAGGCCTTCCTGCGCCGCGCCTGGGAGGAGGGCCACCGCGCGGCCCTGGTGGTCACCGGCAAGGGCAAGCTGGGGGTCGGCGTCCTGCGGGCTCGCACGCCGGAATGGCTGGCCGACCCGGCCCTGCGCGACATCGTGGCGGGGGTGTCGCCGGCCGACAAGCGGCACGGCGGCGACGGGGCGCTGTACGTGGCCCTGAAGCGCAGGCCGCCGAAGGTCTGAGCGCCCTGTCCCCGCCAAAATCCGAGCGCCAAGCTTCACGGCTTATCGGAGAGGCGGAATGGACATCGAGATCGGGGCCGAGGCCAAGGACAAGAGCTTCAACCGGCGGGTGGCGATCACCGTGGTCGCCCTGTCGATCTTCATGGGCCTGTGCGGCGTCAAGGACGGCAACATCGTCCAGGCCATGCAGCAGGCCCAGTCGGACGGCGTCGACGCCTGGAACGAGTACCAGGCCACCAAGACCAAGCTGCACATCGACGAAACGGCCGTGACCCAGGCGCGGCTGCTGGCGTTGTCGGGCGGCGAGGCGACCCGCGCCGCCGTGAACGCGGAAACCACCCGGTTGCAGGCCGAGATCGGCAAGTACAGGGCCGAGATTCCGGCGCTGAAGACCAGGGCCGAGGGTTTCGCCGGCCAGTACGACGCGCTGAACCTCCATGACGACCAGTTCGACGCCTCCGACGCGCTGATCTCCATCGCGGTGTCGATCGCGGCGGTCGCGGCCCTGGTCGAGATCCCGGCGGCGCTGTGGGCGTCCTGGGCGTTCGGCGCGCTGGGCGTGGTGATGGGCCTGGCGGGCTTCCTGGGCTGGAGCCTGCACTCGGCGTTCCTGAGCAAGTTGCTGGGTTAGGCCAGGGCGTGTCGGTCAACACTTGCCCCCACCTGGCGGCTTCGCCGCCCGTCCGCCCCCATAGGGGGCGGAGCCTTCGCGTTTAGGCTCTTCCCCCTGTGGGGGAAGACGATCGCGAAGCGATCCGTAGAGGGCAAGTTTCAGGGCGGCCGGGTATCAGCCGGAAGTCCGCGACGCCTTCTCGGCGATCCCGGAAGTCCCCTCGCGCGCCGCCAGCTTTGCGGCCACCGCGTCCAGCGAGACGCCCGAGGCGGCCATCAGGGCCAGCCAGTGGTACAGCAGGTCGGCGCTCTCGGCCGCCAGGGCGTCAGGCCCTTGCGACACGGCGGCGATCACCGTCTCGACGGCTTCCTCGCCCAGCTTTTTGGCGGCCAGGGCGGGGTCGTTCAGCAGCCTGGCGGTGTGGGACGTGGCCGGATCGCCGCCCTTGCGGGCCTCGATCGTCGCGGCCAGGCGCTCCAGGACCTCGAACAGCTTGCGGGTCTGGGTTTCCATCAGGCCGCGCCCTTCAGGTCGTCCAGGCGCACGGGGATGCCCGCTTCGGCCATGGCCCGCTTGGCCTCGCCGATGCTGATCTCGCCGAAGTGGAAGATCGAGGCGGCCAGCACGGCGGCGGCGCGGCCGTCGCGGGCGGCCTCCACCAGGTGGTCGGTCTTGCCCGCTCCGCCCGAGGCGATCACCGGCACGGTCACCGCGCCGGTCACGGCCCGCAGCAGCGGGATGTCGTAGCCGATCTTGGCCCCGTCGCGGTCCATCGAGGTCAGCAGGATCTCGCCCGCCCCGCGTTCCACGACCTTGGCGGCCCAGTCGACCACGTCGATCCCGGTGTCCTTGCGGCCGCCATAGGTCCAGACGTTCCAGCCCGAGCCGTCCTCGCGGGCCTTGGCGTCGATGGCCACCACCACGCACTGGGCGCCGAACGCGTCGGCGCCGGCGGCCACCAGGTCGGGGTTCTCGACGGCGGCGGTGTTGACCGAGACCTTGTCGGCGCCGGCCAGCAGCAGGCGGCGCATGTCCGACACCTGGCGCACGCCGCCGCCGACCGAGACCGGCATGAAGCAGACCTCGGCGGTGCGGGAGATCACGTCCAGGATCAGGCCGCGGCCCTCGCTGGAGGCGGTGATGTCCAGGAACATCAGCTCGTCGGCGCCCGCCGCGTCATAGGCGCGGGCCTGCTCGACGGGATCGCCGGCGTCGCGCAGGGCCACGAAATTGACCCCCTTGACCACCCGGCCGTCCTTGACGTCCAGGCAAGGAATGATCCGGGTCTTCAGCATCAGGCGGCCGCTATGGTCAGGGCTTCGGCCGGCTTGATCGTGCCGGCGTAGAGCGAGCGGCCCAGGATGGCGCCGGCGATCTCGACGCCCTTGCGGGCCTTCAGCCGCTCGATGTCGGCCACCGAGGCGACGCCGCCGGAGGCGATGACCGGGATCGACACCGCGTCGGCCAGCTCGCCCACGCCCTCGACATTGACGCCGGTCAGGGCGCCGTCGCGGCTGATGTCGGTGACGATCAGGGCGGCCACGCCGGCGTCCTCGAAGCGCTTGCCCAGGGTGATGGCGTCCAGGTCCGACAGGCCGGTCCAGCCGTCGACCGCCACCTTGCCGTCGCGCACGTCGACGGCCACGGCGATCTGTTCGGGCCACAGGCGGGCGGCCTTGCGGACCAGTTCGGGATCATGAACGGCCACGGTGCCCAGGATCACGCGAGAAACGCCGGCCTCGATCCAGGCCTCGACGCCCTCCAGGGTGCGGATGCCGCCGCCCAGCTGCACCGGGATCGAGATCGACTCCAGGATCGACTGCACGGCGGCGGTGTTGACCGACTTGCCCTCGATGGCGCCGTTGAGATCGACCACATGCAGCCACGAGAAGCCGTCGCGCACGAAGCGCTCGGCCTGGTCGGCCGGGCTGGTGTTGAAGACCGTGGCCTTTTCCATGTCGCCGTGCAGCAGGCGCACGCACTGGCCGTCCTTCAGGTCGATGGCGGGATAGAGGATCATGGGCGCCATTCCAGGAAGTTGGCGAGCAGGGCGAGCCCCGCGGCTTGGGATTTTTCGGGGTGGAACTGTACGCCCGCTACGTTGCCCTTGGCCACAGCGGCCGTGAACGGCCCGCCGTGGTCGGTCGTGGCCAGCACGTCGGCCGGATCGGCGGGCGTCAGGGCGAAGGAGTTGGCGTAGTACATGTGGGCGCCGGTCTCGACGCCCTTGAACAGGGCGTGGTCGCGCGCGAAGGCGATCGCGTTCCAGCCCATGTGCGGAATGGTCAGGGCCGGATCACGGGGCTCCAGCCGCTTCACCTGGCCGGGAATCCAGTCCAGGCCCGGAGTGACGCCGAACTCCAGGCCCTCGGTGGCCAGCAGCTGGTGGCCGACGCAGATGCCCAGGAACGGCGCGCCCCTGCCGTGCACGGCCTCGTTCATGGCCTCGTAGACGCCCGAGGCGTCCAGGCCCGCGCGGCACGAGGCGAAGGCCCCGACGCCGGGCAGCACCACCCGGTCGGCGGCGGCCACGAGGGCGGGGTCGGCGGTGACAACGATGTCAGCGTCGATCGCGTGGCGGCGGGCCGCCTCGCGCAGGGCTTTCTCGGCCGAGCGCAGGTTGCCCGACCCGTAATCGATCAGGGCGACGGTCTGCATGAAATCAGCTTTCCTACAGCACGCCCTTGGTGGAGGGGGCATGGCCGCCGGTCTTGGGATCGATCTCGACCGCCTGGCGCAGCGCCCGGGCCAGGGCCTTGAACCCGCTTTCGGCGACATGGTGGGTGTTGTCGCCGTAGAGGGTCTCCAGATGGACGCACGCCCCGCAGTTCATGGCGAACGCGTGGTGGAACTCCTTGAACAGCTCGGTATCCATCTCGCCGACCTTGGGCCGCTTGAAGTCGACCTTCCAGATCAGGTAGGGCCGGTTGGAGAGGTCGATGGCGCAACGCGTCAGGGTCTCGTCCATCGGGATATAGGCGTGGCCGAAGCGCCGAATGCCCTTGAAGCCGTCCAGCGCGTTGTGGATCGCCTGGCCCAGCACGATGCCGGTGTCCTCGACCGTGTGGTGCATGTCGATGTGCAGGTCGCCCTTGGTCTCGACCTTCAGGTCGAAGCCGCCGTGGCGCGCGAAGCTCTCCAGCATATGGTCGTAGAAACCGATGCCGGTGGAGATCGTCGAGGCGCCGGTCCCGTCGAGATCGATCCAGACCCGGATCTGGGTCTCCTTCGTCTCGCGGACCACTTCAGCGGTGCGGGCCATGTGCGTCCTTCAGAGTCCGTTCTTCGCGGCCAGCTCCCGCAGGGAAACCTGCGGACGCGGACCATAGTGGTCGATCACCTCGGCGGCGGCCAGGGAGCCCAGCTGGCCGCAGACCGGCAGCGGGCGGCCCTGGGACAGGCCGTAGAGGAAACCAGCGGCGTATTGGTCGCCTGCGCCCGTCGTGTCCACGACTTTTTCCACGGGATAGGCCGAGATTTCGTGAAGCTGCCCGTTCGAGGCCACGACCGAACCCTTTTCGCTGCGGGTGACGGCGGCGATCTCGACCCGACTGGCCAGGGCCTTCACAGCGGCGTCGAAGTCGGTGGTCTCGAACAGCGAGCAAACTTCGCTCTCATTGGCGAAGACGACGTCGCACTGGGTCTCGATGAAGCCCAGCAGAGCGCCGCGGTGGCGGTCGACCATGAAGCCGTCGCTCAGGGTCATGGAGATCTTGCGACCCGCGCCGTGGCTCAGGGCGGCGGCCTTGGCGAAGGCGCGGCGGGCTTCGGGCGGGTCGAACAGATAGCCTTCCAGATAGGAATAGTGGGCGGCCTCGATGATCGCCGGATCGACGTCGGCCGGGTTCAGCTCGACGCAGGCGCCCAGATAGGTCGACATGGTGCGCTGGGCGTCGGCGGTGACGTTGATCAGGCTCTGGGCCGTGGCCGGACCTTCCGCCAGCGGCGGGGTGGTGAAATCGCAGCCGATGGCTCTCATGTCGTGACGGAACACGTTGCCCAACTGGTCGTCGGCGACCTTGCCGATGAAGGCGACCTTGCCGCCGAAGCTGGCGACGCCGGCGGCGGTGTTGGCGGCCGAACCGCCCGAGGCCTCGATGCCCGCGGCCATCACCTCGTAGAGGCTGGCGGCGCGCGTCGGGTCGATCAGGGCCATCGAGCCCTTCACCAGGCCCTCCCGCTCCAGGAAGGCGTCGTCGCACTGGGCGATGACGTCGACAATGGCGTTGCCGATGGCGGCGACGTCGTAGAGAGCGGTCATGAAAGGTCTTTTCCGAAGAGTGCGACGCGCGCGAAGTACCGGATCGAAGGCCGCAAGGCAACGCGAGCCTTGCCCCGGCGAGCGCGGCGTTCTACCGCCAGGCGCATGACCGACGTCCTTATCCTGACTCCCGCGCCGGACGAGCCGCGCTTCGCCAACAGCTGGTCGCCCCTGTTCGAACGCCTGGCGGCGCCGCTGCGCGCCCAGGGCCTGACGGTCGAGGCCGCCAGCTGGGTCGACGCCGACACGGCCGGCGCGCGCGTGGTGCTGCCGCTGCTCAGCTGGGGCTACCATCTGCGGTCCGACGAGTGGTTCGCCCGGCTGGACGCCCTGGAAGCGGCTGGCGCGCGCCTGGCCAATCCGGCTTCGGTGCTGCGCTGGAACACGACCAAGACCTACCTCGCCGACCTGGCGTCCAGGGACGCGCCGGTCGTGCCGACCCACGCGGTCGACCGGCTGACCCTGGAAGCGCTGGACCATGCCCGCGACGTGTTCGGCGTCGACCTGCTGGTGACCAAGCCGCAGATCTCCGGCGGCTCACAGGATACGGTCAAGCTGCGCCATGCCGACGGCCTGACCGGCTGCACGACGGGCCCGGCCCTGATCCAGCCCTTCCTGCCGGCCGTCGGCGAGGAGGGCGAACTGTCGCTATTCTATTTCGACGGCCTGTTCAGCCACGCGGTGACCAAGGTGGCGGTGGCCGGCGATTTCCGGGTCCAGCCGCAGTTCGGCGGCCAGGTCAGCGGCGTCGCGCCCGAGCCGGAGGCCCTGCACGCGGCCGAGATGGTGCTGGAGGCGGCCGGCGGGCCCCTGACCTACGCTCGCGTCGACCTGATCCGCGGCCTGGACGGCGCGCCGCAGCTGATGGAGCTGGAGGTCATCGAGCCGGACCTGTTCCTGGAACACGCCCACGACGGCGGGGCGGCGTTCGCGGCGGCGGTGGTTCGGACGCTGGGGTAGACCCCCTCAGTCGCTCCGCGACAGCTCCCCCAAAGGGGGAGCACCCGCTCGGACTAGATCCTCCCCCTCTGGGGGAGGTGGCCCGGAGGGCCGGAGGGGGGTCACCCACCGAGAAACAGCTCCCGCGACGGACACAGGTCCGCGATCCGGCACACCTCGCACTTTGGTTTCCGCGCCACGCACACATAGCGCCCGTGCAGGATCAGCCAGTGGTGCGCCCGGGTCTTGTAGCGGTCGGGGACCACGCGCATCAGGTCGTCCTCGACCGCGTCCGGGGTCTTGCCGGCCGACAGCTTCAGGCGGTGGGAAACGCGGAACACGTGGGTGTCGACGGCGATGGCCGGTTCGATGTCCAGCTCGTTCAGCACCACGCTGGCGGTCTTGCGGCCCACGCCCGGCAGGCTTTCCAGCGCCGCGCGCTCCAGCGGGACCTCGCCGCCGTAGCGGTCGACCAGGATCCGGGCCGCGGCGATCACGTTCTTGGCCTTGGTCCGGTAGAGGCCGATCGAGGCGATGTAGGGAACCAGGCCCTCTTCCCCTAGGTCCAGCATCCTGGCGGCGCTGTCGGCGACCTGGAACAGCGGGCCGGTGGCCTTGTTGACCTGGACGTCGGTGGCCTGGGCCGACAGGGCCACGGCGGTCACCAGGGTGTAGGGGTTGGAATAGTGCAGCTCGGTCTTGGGATGGTCCTCCAGGCTCTCGAACCGCGAGAACAGCACCTCGACCCGCTCGCGTTCGGCCGGCGAGACGCGTTTGGCGGCGGGGCGTTTCTTGACGAGGGGTTTGGAGGGCTTGCGAGCGGATGAGGCCATGGGCGGCGACCATGCCGTGATGCGGTCTTCTCGCCAAGGCGGCGGCGAGCGCTTAAATCAGGACCATGGCCCAGCCGCTCTACATGGACGCCGTGATCAAGCCGAACCGTTCGATGAGCCGGCGCGGCCTGCACGTGCTGCTGGGCGTCTTGATCGCCTTCAACCTGATGGTCGCGGCGTTCCTGCTGGTGCTGGGCGCGCCGCCGGTATTGCCGTTCCTGGGCCTGGACGTCCTGGCGGTATGGCTGGCCCTGCGCGCCAGTTTCCGGGCCGCCGAGCGGGCCGAGCGCGTGCGGGTCACGGCCGAGGCGGTGACCGTCAGCCGCGAGGACGAGAAGGGCGCGCGGATGATCTGGACCTCGCCGACCGCTTTCACCCGGGTGGGCGTCGACCAGCCGGGCGAGCACGAGACCCGGGTGCGGCTGATGATGTCGCGCAAACGCCTGACCCTGGGCCGGGCGCTGAGCCCGCCCGAGCGGGTGGATTTCGCCCGGGCGCTGGAGCGGGCGATCCTCGAAGCCCGATCCGAACGGCACGCCTAGAACAAGGTTCGTATCCGTGGCGGGCGCAAGAACCGGGCGGACGGCGCTTCGCCGCGGGGCTATCTTTCACCCATGGCCCTGGATATCTCTCCCTCGCAAGCCTTCGCCCACCTGACCGAGCGGTCGGCCGACTACGACCGCATGGCCAAGGCCCTGGCCTGGCTGGCCGACCGCTGGCAGGAGCGTCCGTCTCTGGACGAGGCCGCCCAGGCCGTCGGCCTGTCGCCGTTCCACTTCCAGCGGGTGTTCAGCCGCTGGGCCGGCGTCAGCCCCAAGACCTTCGTCGCCGCCATCGCCCACGCCGAGGCCCGCCGGTCGTTGGAGGAGGGGGCCAGCGTGCTCGACGCGGCCTATGACGCCGGCCTGTCGGGTCCCTCGCGCCTGCACGACCTGTTCATCGCCCAGGAGGCGGTCACCCCCGGCGACGTGCGCCGGCGCGGGGAGGGGATCAGCCTGACCTGGGGCTGGGCCCCGACCCCCTACGGCAAGGGCCTGTTCGTAATGGCCCCGCGCGGCCTGGCCGGCCTGGCTTTTTCCGACGGCGACGACGAGGCGACGTTCGAAGACATGCACCGGCGGTTTCCCGCCGCCGACTGGCGCCGGGACGACGAAGCGGCGGCCCGCACCGCCATCCACGCCTTCGCCGGCGGCGACCAGCCCCTGCCGGTGGTGCTGATCGGCTCGCCATTCAACGTCCAGGTCTGGAAGGCTCTGCTGCGCATCCCGCCGGGCCGGACCAGCACCTATGGCGAGATCGCCGCCTGGGCCGGCAAGCCCAAGGCCTATCAGGCCACCGGCGGGGCGATCGGGGCCAATCCGATCTCGCTGCTGATCCCCTGCCACCGGGCCATCGCCCGCGACGGCCGGCTGACCGGCTACCACTGGGGCCTGGGCCGCAAGGCGGCGATGCTGGGCCTGGAGGCGGTGGAGGCCGAGGCCCGGCTTTCGGTCTGACGCCGCAGGACCTAGTTTGGGTCGACGGCCAGCCAGGCCGCTCTCTCGGGGAACAGCGCATGACCGCGGCGATCACGGCTTCGGCCAAGGCCTATGAGGCGTGGCTGCGCGCGGCGCTGGGCGGCGACCTGGTCGAGGCTGACCTGGCCGAAAAGCACGACAGGATGCGCGCCGGCCCGTTCCCGTTCCTGCGGGCGACCTACTGGCGCTGGGCCGAGACCATCTTCGAGGTCTGCCCCGACCTGGCCTCGGCCCCGCCGGTGCTGGCGATCGGCGACACCCATGTGGAGAACTTCGGCTGCTGGCGCGACGCCGAGGGGCGGCTGGTCTGGGGCGCCAACGACTTCGACGACGCGGCGGTCATGCCCTGGCCGCTGGACCTGGTCCGCCTGGCCGCCAGCGCCCTGCTGGCGCGCGGCGACGAGGCGGTCGGCGCGCGGGAGATCTGCGAGGCCGTCCTCGAGGGCTACGCCGCCGGCCTGGCCGCGCCTCGGCCCTTCATCCTGGAGCGCGACCACAAGTGGCTGCGCAAGACGGTGGTGCTGCCCGAGCCCGAACGCGCCGCCTACTGGACCAAGTTCGCCGCGCCGCCGCCGCGACAGATCCCGCCGCGCTATCGCGCCGCCCTGGGCGCGGCCTTGCCGGATCCCGCCGTCCCCTTCGAGACCTTCCCGCGCACGGCCGGGGTCGGCAGCCTGGGCCGGCCGCGCTTCGTGGCCCGGGCCGACTGGCGCGGCGGGCCGGTGCTGCGCGAGGTCAAGGCGGTGGTCGTCTCGGCCTGGACGTTGCGACACGGCGGCGATCCGTCGATCCGGGCGGGCGACCTCGCCGAGGGCCCGTTCCGGGCCGTCGACCCGCACTACCGCGTCGCCGACGGCCTGGTGGTCCGCCGCCTGTCGCCCAACAGCCGCAAGATCGAGGCCAAGGACGCGATCGACGACCTGCTGTCGCGGGACATGCTGACCGCCATGGGCCAGGAGGTGGCCAACTGCCACGCGGGGGCTGGCGACCGCGCGCCGGCCTTGCTGACGCATCTGCGGACCTTGCCCTCGGACTGGCTACGGGATCACGCGAGGGCGGCGGCGCGGCAGATCGAGGCGGATCAGGCGGCTTTTTGCGAATGAAGCTGTCATCCCGGACAAGTCCGGCGCAAGCCGGGCGCAGATCCGGGATCGCCGGAAGCTCTGAGTTCACGCCCCGGTTCCGGATCTTCGCGCTGCGCGCTGCGTCCGGGATGACAGCCGTTTTGGGCCATATGCGATAGCCCTCTCCCCAAAGGGAGGGGCTATCGGCGCTCTATAGGATGAACCGGCTCAGATCCGCGTCGGCCGCCAGGGCGCCGATGCGGCTCTTCACATAGTCGGCGTCGACCGTCACCGTCTCGCCGGAGCGGTCGGCGGCGGTGAAGCTGATGTCCTCGACCACCTTTTCAAGGATGGTCTGCAGGCGCCGGGCGCCGATGTTCTCGACCGAGGCGTTGACCGCCACGGCCGCGTCGGCGACGGCGTCGATGGCCTCTTCGCTGAACACCAGGGTGACGCCCTCGGTCAGCAGCAGGGCCTGGTGCTGGCGGATCAGGTTGGCTTCCGGCTCGGTCAGGATGCGGCGCAGGTCGTCGCGGCTCAGGCCCTTCAGCTCCACGCGGATCGGCAGGCGGCCCTGCAGCTCTGGCAGCAGGTCCGACGGCTTGGCCACGTGGAAGGCGCCCGAGGCGATGAAGAGGATGTGGTCGGTCTTCACCGGCCCGTACTTGGTCGAGACCGTCGTGCCCTCGATCAGCGGCAGCAGGTCGCGCTGCACGCCCTCTCTGGACACGTCGGCGCCCCCGCGCTGACTCGAGGACGCGACCTTGTCGATCTCGTCCAGGAAGACGATGCCGTGGTTCTCGGCCAGCTCCAGGGCTTCCTGGGTCAGGGCCTCCTGGTCCAGCAGCTTGTCGCTCTCCTCGGCGATCAGCGGGGCCCAGGCGCCGACGACCGTGGTCTTGTGGGTCTTGGTGCGGCCGCCGCCCAGCGACTTCATCATTTCCGACAGGTTCAGCACCGAGGCGCCCGGCTGGCCGGGGATCTCGAACATGCCGCCGCCGCCGGTGTCGGCCAGCTGCAGCTCCACTTCCTTGTCGTCCAGCTCGCCGGCCCGCAGCTTCTTGCGGAAGCTGTCGCGGGCGGCGGTCGCGCCGGGGCCGGTCAGGGCGTCGAGGATGCGCTCCTCGGCGGCCGCCTCGGCCTTGGCCTTGACCCCGGCCCGGCGCCGGTCGCGGACCATGGCCAGGGCGCTTTCCACCAGGTCGCGGACGATCTGGTCGACGTCGCGGCCGACATAGCCGACCTCGGTGAACTTGGTGGCCTCGACCTTCAGGAACGGGGCCTGGGCCAGGCGAGCCAGCCGGCGGGCGATCTCGGTCTTGCCGACGCCCGTGGGGCCGATCAGCAGGATGTTCTTGGGCGTGACCTCGTCGCGCAGGTCGGCCGGCACCCGGCGGCGGCGCCAGCGGTTGCGCAGGGCCACGGCGACGGCCTTCTTGGCCTCGGTATGGCCGACGATGTAGCGGTCGAGTTCGGAGACGATTTCGCGGGGGGAGAATTCGGTCATGTGTCCGTGTTCAAGGTCTCGAAGATCAGGCGCCACCCTTCGGGGCGCTTTTGCCAGACATGCATATAGTGCGTGTCGACCGGGGCGTCAGACGGGCCGGTCCAAGCGGCCGTTCCATGGGTCCAGACGAAGTCGCCAGCCGCCGAGGCGCCGCCGCCGCGCAGGGTCAGGACCATGCGCTCCGGACGGGCGGCCACGCGCTCGGCCACGGCGTCGGGCAGCAGGCCTTCGGTCCCCTTGGGCCCCAGCAGCCAGGCGTCGGCGGACAGGGCCGCGCGATAGGCCTTGGGCGCATCGTCGCCGGCGGCCTTGGCCAGCGCGGTCTCGGCGAGGCGGACGGCCTCGAAGCCCGCCGCTGGCGACTTCGCGCCGGTTTTGGCCACGGGACCCTGGATCGCCGGCGTCTCCTGGCCGGGCGCTCGGGCCGCGTCGGCCTCGGCGCCGCCGTCATAGATCCACTTCCATTGGCCGTCCGGCGCCTTGCGCCAGATGGTCGAGTAGTAGCCGCCGCGCTTGCCGTTGACGGACGCGGGGCCGACCGACAGGCCCAGGTCGCCGGAACGGGCGATCACCACCTTCTGCGGCCACCATTCCAGCCGCAGCGCCTTGCCGGACGGGCGGCTCTCGTACAGCGCCTTGGCGCTGACCGGCCCCGGCCGGAAGACGATGGCGTCGTCGGCCATGTGCTTGAGGAACGAGTCCCGCACGCCCAGCGCCAGGCCGTCGGCGGCGAAGGCGCGCTCGGCCTTCTCGATCTCGGCGGGCGAGGGCGTCGCCGCCGGGGCCGGCGCGGCGGCCAGCAGGGCGCCGGCGATCAGGACGGTCTTGAGCATGGTGGAAGCCTCCCGCGCCGAGCTAAGCGCCGCGCGGGACGCTTGGCTCGTGAATTCCGCGTAACCGTGGGAAATCAGAGGCTTTCGACCGTCAGGTTGCCGTTGGTGTAGACGCAGATCTCGGCGGCGATGGCCATCGAGCGCCTGGCGATCTCCTCGGCGCTCAGGTCCTGGTCGATCAGGGCCTTGGCCGCCGCCAGGGCGAAGTTGCCGCCCGAGCCGATGGCCGCCACCGAGCCGCCGCCCTGGCTCTCGCCGGGCTCCAGCACGTCGCCCACGCCGGTGACCGTGTAGATCGAGCCCGCGTCGGCCACCAGCAGCATGGCCTCCAGTCGGCGCAGGTAGCGGTCGGTGCGCCAGTCCTTGGCCAGGTCGACGCAGGCCCGGGCCAGCTGGTCGGGATACTGCTCGAGCTTGGCTTCCAGCCGCTCGATCAGGGTGAAGGCGTCGGCCGTGGCCCCGGCGAAGCCGGCCACCACCTTGCCGCCGGCCAGGCGGCGGACCTTGCGGGCGTTGCCCTTGACGACGGTTGGGCCCATGGAGACCTGTCCGTCGCCGGCGATCACGGTCGATCCGTTCTTGCGCACCGCCAGAATGGTCGTGCCGTGCCAGTCGGGGAAGGAATTGCTGTTTTGCATGGCTTCGCATGTGGCGAGGCCGGGCACGAGGGTCAAGCGCCATGAGCTTCTCGCAGGACGAGGTCGAACGCTACGCCCGCCATCTGGTGCTGCGCGAGATCGGCGGACCGGGCCAGCAGAAGCTGAAGGCGGCGCGGGTGCTGGTGGTCGGGGCCGGGGGCCTGGGCGCGCCGGCCGCCCTGTACCTGGCCGCCGCCGGGGTCGGGACCCTGGGCCTGGTCGACGCCGACACGGTGTCGCTGTCCAACCTGCAGCGCCAGGTGCTGTTTTCCACCGCCGACACCGGCCGGCCCAAGGTCGAGGCCGCCGCCGAGCATCTGAGCGCCCTGAACCCGCACCTGATCGTCGAAACTCATCCGGTATGGCTGGGTGAGGCCAACGCCCGCGCGGTCATATCGCGGTATGACCTGGTGCTGGACGGCACGGACGACTTCGCCACCCGCTTCGCCGTCAGCGACGCCTGCCTGGCCGAGGGCAAGACCCTGGTCAGCGGGGCCCTGGGCCGCTGGACGGGCCAGGTCGGCGTGTTCCAGGGCCGGCCCTGCTATCGTTGCCTGGTGCCGGAGATCCCGCCCGACGCCGAGACCTGCGCCCTGGTCGGGGTGGTCGGGGCCCTGGCCGGGGTGATCGGCGCGATGATGGCCCTGGAGGCGGTGAAGGTGATCACCGGGGCCGGCCAGTCCCTGGCCGGCCGCCTGCTGATCTACGACGCCCTGGCGGCGGAGACGCGCACGGTGCGGATCGGGGCCGATCCGGGGTGTTCGAGCTGCGGCGGCTGACGCGTCTACAGCATCGACGGGATCACCCGGTCCGGCGGCCGGTGCCCGTCCATGAAGGTCTTCACGTTGACGATGACCTTCTCGCCCATGTCGATGCGGCCCTCGACCGTGGCCGAGCCCATGTGGGGCAGCAGCACGACATTGGGCAGCTTCAGCAGCTTGGGATTGATGGCGGGCTCGTTCTCGTAGACGTCCAGCCCCGCCCCGGCGATCTCGCCGCGCGCCAGCATGTTGGCCAGGGCCGCTTCGTCGATCACTTCGCCGCGGGCGGTGTTGACGATGATGGCCTGCGGCCGCAGCAGCTTGAGCCGGCGGGCCGACAGCAGGTGGTAGGTGGCCGGGGTGTGCGGGCAGTTGACCGAGATGATGTCCATCCGGGCCAGCATCTGGTCCAGGCTTTCCCAGTAGGTGGCCCCGACCTCCTCGGCGATGCGCGGGCTGACGGGCTTCCTGTTGTGGTAGTGCACCTGCATGCCGAAGGCCTTGGCGCGGCGGGCCACGGCCTGGCCGATGCGGCCCATGCCGATGACGCCCAGGCGCTTGCCCCACAGGCGGCGGCCCAGCATCCAGGTCGGCGACCAGCCGTGGAAGCCGCCGGCCTTGACCACCTCGGCGCCTTCGACGACGCGGCGCGAGGCGGCCATGATCAGGGTCATGGTCAGGTCGGCGGTGTCCTCGGTCAGCACGCCGGGCGTGTTGGTGACGATGATGCCGCGGGCGTTGGCGGTGGCGACGTCGATATTGTCCACGCCGGCGCCGAAATTGGCGATCAGCTTGAGCCGGTCGCCGGATCGCGACAGAAGGCGGCCGTCGATGCGGTCGGTGATGGTGGGCACCAGCACGTCGGCCTCGTTCATGGCCTCGACCAGTTCATCGGCCGTCAAGGGTTTGTCGGTGACGTTCAGCTGGGTGTCGAACAGCTCGCACATCCGCGTCTCCACCGGGTCGGGGAGTTTGCGGGTGACGATGACTTTGAGCTTGCGAGCTGGCATGAGCGGTTCGAAAAGCCTTCCCCATTTGGGAAAACCCAATTTGGGGTTTCCAGGCGGGTGTTTGAAATCTGTAGCAAAGGGGCCCCATGCGGCCAAGCAACATGCCGACGAATTGCAAACATCGTTCGCTCGGCGCCCCTTCTTCGCTCGGGGTCCTGGCCCTCGCCGCGTTCGCCCTGGCCGCCCTTGGAGGGGGCTTCGCCCAGGCCCAGGCGCCAAAGATCACGCCGTCGGGCATGGAGGTGCCGCGCTACGTGTCGCTGAAATACGGCGAGGTGAACGCGCGCGTCGGGCCTGACGAGGCGCACCGGCTGCTGTGGATCTACAAGGTCCGGGGCCTGCCGGTGCAGGTGGTGGCCGAAACCCGCGAATGGCGCAGGATCTGCGATCCCGAGGGCAACCTGGCCTGGGTGCACAAGCGCACCACCGACGGCCGCCGCACCGCCATGCGGGTCCAGGCCACGCCCTTGCCCCTGCGCGCCCAGCCCAAGGCCGACGCCCGGATCGACGCCTATCTGGCCGGTCGCGCGACCGCCAATCTCGACCGTTGCGAGAAGGGCTGGTGCAAGCTGAAGGCCGACGGCGAGTCGGGCTGGGCCCCGCAAGCCGAGATCTGGGGCGCGGCGCCCGAGGTGCAGTGCAAGGAATAGGGCGTTTTCGCCTCCTTGGAGCGCCGGAGGTTCACGGGCGTTACCGAAAGTAACATTGAGGCGCGGCCCGCCGCCGTGCTAGGGCGAGGCCATGCAACAAAGTTCCTACACCTTCGATGAGCTCCTGGCCTGCGGCCGCGGCGAGATGTTCGGCCCCGGCAACGCCCAGCTGCCCGTGCCGCCGATGCTGATGTTCGACCGCATCGTCCGCATCGAGTCCGAGGGCGGCAAGTACGGCAAGGGCTATGTCGAGGCCGAGTTCGACATCAATCCGGACCTCTGGTTCTTCGCCTGCCACTTCATCGGCGACCCCGTCATGCCCGGCTGCCTGGGCCTGGACGCCATGTGGCAGCTGGTCGGCTTCTTCCTGGGCTGGTCCGGGGCTCCTGGCCGCGGCCGGGCCCTGGGCGTGGGCGAGGTGAAGTTCACCGGCCAGGTCACGCCGGACGTGAAGAAGGTCACCTACAAGATCGATCTCAAGCGGGTGATCATGCGCAAGCTGGTCATGGGCATCGCCGACGGCGTGGTGGAGGCCGACGGCAAGCCGATCTATGAAGCCAAGGACCTGAAGGTCGGTCTGTTCACCGCGGAACAAATGGCGTCGTGATCCACCGTAGGGCGGCCGCCTAGAGCCGCCCCTTCTTGGGTCTGGGGGAAGAAAAGAGGATTGTTCATGCGTCGCGTCGTCGTCACCGGACTGGGGATCGTCTCGTCCATCGGCAACAACGCCAATGAGGTGCTCGCCTCACTGCGTGAAGCCAAGTCGGGCGTGGTCTCCGCGCCGGATTACGCGGAACTGGGTTTCCGCTGCCAGGTCCACGCCACGGTCAAGCTCGACAGCTGGGAAGCCCTGGTCGATCGCCGCGCCGCGCGCTTCCTGGCGCCCGGCACCGCCTATGCGCACATCGCCATGGAGCAGGCGATCGCCGACGCTGGCCTGGAAGAAGCCCAGATCTCCAACGAGCGCACCGGCCTGATCGTCGGGTCGGGCGGCCCGTCCACGCGGGTGATCGTCGAGGCCGCCGCCACGACCAAGGAAAAGGGTCCCAAGCGCATCGGCCCGTTCGCCGTGCCGAAAGCCATGAGCTCGGGCCCGTCGGCCGTGCTGTCGACCTGGTTCAAGATCCGCGGGATCAACTATTCGATCAGCTCGGCCTGCGCGACCAGCGCCCACTGCATCGGCGCGGGCGCCGAGCAGATCCAGATGGGCAAGCAGGACATCGTCTTCGCCGGCGGCTGCGAGGAGCTGGACTGGACGCTGTCCAACCTGTTCGACGCCATGGGCGCGATGAGCAGCAACTTCAACGACCGTCCGGCCGTGGCCAGCCGCGCCTACGACAAGGACCGCGACGGCTTCGTGATCGCCGGCGGGGCCGGGATCGTCGTGCTGGAAGAGTACGAGCACGCCAAGGCGCGCGGGGCCAGGATCTACGGCGAACTGGTCGGCTACGCGGCCAATTCCGACGGCTACGACATGGTCGCCCCGTCGGGCGAGGGCGCGGCGCGCTGCATGAAGCTGGCCATGGCCCAGGCCGGCGGCCGGACCATCGACTACCTGAACCCGCACGGCACCTCGACGCCGGTCGGCGACAGCAAGGAGATGGGCGCGGTCCGCGAGGTGTTCGGCGACAAGGCCCCGCTGATCTCCTCGACCAAGTCGCTGACCGGCCACAGCCTGGGCGCGGCCGGGGCCCAGGAGGCGATCTATTCGATCCTGATGCTCGACAACGGCTTCGCCGCCAAGAGCGCCAACATCGAGACCCTCGACCCCGAGTTCGCCGACCTGCCGATCCTGCTGGAGCGTTCGGACAAGCCGCTGACCACGGTGATGTCCAACAGCTTCGGGTTCGGCGGCACCAACGGCACGCTGATCTTCGGCAAGGCCGACTGATCCGGCGCGGCGGCGCCTTCTGAAGGGTTCCGCGAACCGGACGCGCCTGCTAGCTAGCGCTCAAGGATTCCAGGAGAGCCAAGCCATGGCCGACGACTACGCATTCCCCAAGGGCGAGCTGATGCGAGGCAAGAAGGGCCTCGTCATGGGCGTGGCCAACCACAACTCCATCGCCTGGGGCATCGCTTCGCAGCTCGCCGCTCAGGGCGCGGAGATGATCTTCACCTATCAGGGCGAGGCCCTGGAGCGCCGCGTGCGGCCGCTGGCCGAGAGCATCGGCGTCACCACCCTGGTCCCGGCCGACGTCACCGACGACGCCTCGATGGACGCGGCCTTCGCCGCCATCGAGGAAAAGTTCGGGACGATCGACTTCGTGGTCCACTCGGTGGCCTTCGCCAACAAGGACGAGCTGAAGGGCTCGTTCGTCGACAACACCACCCGCGAGGGCTTCCTGACGGCGATGAACATCTCGGCCTTCAGCTTCGTGGACGTCGCCAAGCGCGCCGCCAAGCTGATGCCGAGCGGCGGCTCGCTGATCACCATGACCTATCTGGGGTCGGAGCGGACCATCCCGAACTACAACACCATGGGCGTGGCCAAGGCCGCCCTGGAGGCGGCGACCCGCTACATCGCCCGCGACCTGGGTCCCAAGGGCATCCGCTGCAACGCCATCTCGGCCGGCGCCATGCGCACCCTGGCCCTGGCCGGCATCGCCGGCGGCCGCGGCATGATCGCCCAGGGCCGGGCCTTCAGCGCCATGAAGGAGGACACCTCGATGGAGGGCGTCGCCGGCGCGGCGCTGTGGCTGGTGTCGGACCTGGGGCGCTCGACCACCGGCGAGGTGGTCCACGTCGACGCGGGCTTCCACATGATGGGCATGCCCGACGAGGCGGAAGCCTAGCCCGCCTACGGCGCGTAGGCCCGCATGAAGCGCCTGGCGGCTTCGCGGGCGACGCCGTCGAACTCCGCCGCCGTCTTGTCGGACGGCAGGCGCAGCAGGGCCCGCAGCTGGCTTTGGCCCATGACCATGCCCGAGAAGAACTCGGCCGCCTGCTCGAAGTCCTCGACCTTCAGGCGGCCGAGTTGGGTCTCCATCTCCAGGAACGCGGCCAGCTGGCGGCGCGCCTGGCGCGGCCCGGCCTCGAACACCTCCTGGGCGACGTCGGGCATTTCGCCCGCGCCCTGGATGATCACTCGCAGGATCGAATAGCTCTTGCTGGTGATCACCGTCTCCAGCATCGAGCGGGCGTAGGCCTCCAGCGCCTCGCCGGGATTGTCGAGCGCGCCGGGCTCGCGCAGCGGGGCGGTGATCGCCGCCACGCGCCGGGCCATCAAGGCCCGCACCAGCTCGGCCTTGGAGCCATAGTGGTTGTAGACGGTCTGTTTGGAGACGCCCGCCCGCTTGGCGATGGCTTCCATCGGCGCGCCCAGGCCGCGCTGGCCGATCACCTCGACGGCGGCGTCGAGGATGGCCTCGGTCTTGGCGACGTCGATCTGTCCGGCGACTCTGGGCATCAGTGGGCGTCCGAAGGCGGAGGAGGGGCGTTCTTGGCCGGCCTGGCCAGCAGCGAGACCGCGGCGGCGACGAAACAGCCATAGGCCAGCAAAGTGAAGCTGTCGCCGAAGGCCAGCACCGTGGCCTGCTGCTCCAGCATGCCGCCGATGGCCTTGCGCGTGGCGCCGGTCGGATCGGCGACGCCCAACTGGGCCATGCGGGCGGCCAGGCCCTGCATCATGCCGGCCATCCGGGCGTCGCCCTGGCTCAGCGCGTCCGACAGGCCCATGTAGTACAGCGCCGTCTGGTTGGTGATCGTGGTGGCCAGCAGCGCCAGGCCGACCGCGCCGCCGGTGTTGCGCGACAGGTTCACCAGGCCCGAGGCGTTCTTGACCATGTGCGGGGGCAGGGTGCTCATCGTCACCTGCTGGGTGGCGATCATGGCGATCATCACGCCTACGCCCCGGCAGGCCTGGACCCCGGCGAACTCCCAGAAGCCCCAGTCCTTGGTCACGGCGTGGGCCATGTACATGCCGAAGCCCGCCAGCATGAAGCCGATGAACATCGGGATGCGCGGGTCCATCTGGCGGACCAGGCGGCCGGCGATCGGGCCGGTGGCGAACATCGACAGGCCCGAGACCACCATGGTGGTGCCGACTTCCGAGGCCGAATAGTGCCGCACCCGGCCCAGGAACTGCGGCAGCAGGAAGGTGCCGCCGAACAGGCTGGCCCCCGACACGGCGGTCATCATCACGCCGATCGAGAAGTTGCGGTTGGCGAAGGCGCGCAGCTCGACGATCGGGTTGCGGTAGCTCAGCGAGCGCCAGATGAAGACCGCGCCGGTCACCACGGCCAGCACGGTCAGGCCCAGGATGCCGCTGTCCTCGAACCAGCCGTCCTTGGAGCCCTCCTCCAGCACGAACTGCATGCTCATCAGGAAGGTGGCCATGATCGCCAGGCCGAACCAGTCGAAGCCCTTGGCCAGGCTGGGATCGCCCTTGTCAAACTGGCCCCAGCGGGCCACGCCGAACAGCACGATCAGGCCGGTCGGCACGTTGATGAAGAACAGCCAGCGCCAGCTGAGCCACTCGGTCAGGTGACCGCCCAGGGTCGGGCCGACGGTCGGGGCCAGGGTGACGATCAGGCCCATGATCACGCTGGCCGTCACCCGCCTCTCGGGCGGGAAGGCGGTGAAGGCCACCGCGAACACGGTCGGGATCATCGCCCCGCCGATGAAGCCCTGCAGGGCGCGGGTCAGGATCATCATGTCGATCGACGAGGAAAGGCCCGTCAGCACGCTCATGACGATGAAGCCGGTGCACGACATCAGATAGACGCGCTGCGTGCCCCACAGCCGTGACAGGTATCCCGACAGCGGGATCATCACGACCTCGGGGATCAGATAGGCGGTCTGGATCCAGCTGACCTGGTCGGCGCTGGCGCCCACTCCGGCCTGGATCTGCGGCAGCGAGGCCGCGACGATCTGGATGTCGAGGATGGCCATGAACTGGCCGATGACCATGGCCCCGAAGCCCAGGAACAGCTTGCCCCAGTCGACCTCGGCGGCCTTGGGCGGCGCGGCGGGGGCGGCTTGGGCGGGGAGGGCGGCGTCGGTCATGGCGGCGATCCGGACCGGGGCGCCCTAGCGCGCCTGGCCCTGCTGGGCGTACTGGGCCGCGTTGGGCAGGCCGGCCTCGGCGAAGGTCGGGCCCGAGCGGTCGCGGACGTCGACCTTGACGTCGACCGACAGGCCGGGACGCAGGGCCGAGCCCAGCGGCGACTTGTCGACCACGATCTTCACCGGCAGGCGCTGGGTGATCTTGGTGAAGTTGCCCACGGCGTTCTCGACCGGGATCAGGGCGAACTCCTGGCCGGTGGCCGGGGCGAAGCTGTCCAGCTTGCCGTGGATCACGCTCTTGCCGAAGGCGTCGGCCTTGATCTCGACCGGCTGGCCCACGCGCAGGCGGGCGACCTGGGTCTCCTTGAAGTTGGCGACGATATAGCCCTGGCCGACCGGGACGATCGACATCAGGGCCACGCCCGGCTGGACCAGCTGGCCGGGACGCACGGCGCGGGCCCCGACCACGCCGGCGGCGGGGGCGCGGATCACGGTGCGGTCCAGGTCGATGCGGGCCTGCTCGACGGCGGCGCGGGCGGCGGCGGCCTGGGCCACGGTCTGGGCGCGGGCCGAGCCCAGCGATCGGGCGCTGCGACGCTCGGCCTCCAGGGCGGCCTGGGCGCTCTGGACGGCGGCGGCCGACTGGGCGGCGCTGGCCTGGGTGGTCTGGACCTTCTGGGTCGACACCCAGCCCTGCTTGGCCAGGGCGTCGTAGCGGACCAGGTCGGCCTTGGCGCGGCCCTGGTCGGCCTGGGCGCTGGCCACGCCGGCGGCGCGCTGGGCGATCATCGCCTGCTCCAGGGCGGCCTTGTCGTCGACGCCCTTGATCGCCGCTTCCAGGGCCTGGGCGTTGGCGATGGCCTGGTCCAGCCTAGCCTGCAGCGGGGCCGGATCGATGCGGGCGACGACCTGGCCGGCCTCGACCCGCTGGTTGTCGGCCACCAGCACCTCGGCGACATAGCCGGAGACCTGCGGGCTGACCTGCACGGTGTCGGCCTGGACGAAGGCGTTGTCGGTGGTCTCGTAGCGCTGCTTGTCGACGAACCACAGCCCGCCGCCGACGACCAGCGCCACGACGACGGCGCCGCCGACGATCATGGGAACAAGCTTCTTCTTCGAGGCGGCGGCCATGGACGTAAGATCCCGAAATCAACCGTTGGAACCGGGCGATATATCGGAGCTTCGTCCCGGGCAAGGGATAAATGGACGCACCCGTCCAGAAATCAACCGGGTCCGGAACGAAAATCCAAGGCTCGCATCAAGACGTGTCGTGGAAGCGTGTCTTTCTCGGGGTTTCGCGTCCAGGACGAATCGCGCATTAATCTTTTCGCGTCGGCGAAACCGGGGGAGTTGGCGCGCGTATTCGCAAGCGTGGGGCCGTCCGCTCCGCGCCGTCGCTCAGGAAGCGCCCATGAACGCCCCCGGCCCGCTCTCGATGTTCCGTCCCGTGCTGTGGCTGGCGGCCGCCGCCTTCGCGGCGGGGTTCGGCGGCTATCTGATGATGTCGCCCGCCCTGCACGGCGGCTGAGGACGCGGCGGCCGGTCGCCGCCACGCCTCGTTACCTCATTGCGCGCCGGTCGAGCCGAAGCCGCCCGCGCCGCGCGCCGTCTCGTCCAGGCTGGTCGTCAGGCCCCACGAGGCCTGGACCACCGGCGCGATCACCAGCTGGGCGATGCGGTCGCCGCGGCGGATGGTGAAGTCCTCCTCGCCCAGATTGATCAGGATCACCTTCACCTCGCCGCGATAGTCGCTGTCGATGGTGCCGGGGGTGTTCAGGCAGGTGACGCCGGCCTTGGCCGCCAGGCCCGAGCGCGGCCGCACCTGGGCCTCGAAGCCCAGCGGCACGGCGAAGGCCAGGCCGGTCGGGACCATGAAGCGGGCGCCGGGCCTCAGCACCAGCGGCGCGTCCTCGGCCACCGCCGCCCGCAGGTCCATGCCGGCCGCGCCGTTGGTCTCGTAGGCGGGCAGCGGCAGGCCCTGGGCGTGGGCCAGCTGGACGACGGGGATGTGCGGCGCGGTCATGAAAGGCTCTCGGCTATGCGTTGGGCGAGGTCGTGGGCCACGGAATCCTTGGCGGCCCGCGTCCAGCGTTCGGTCTTGTCCCTGGAGATCAGCAGGACGGCGTTCTCGTCGCCGCCCATCACGCCGGGCTCGGTGACGTCGTTGGCGATGATCCAGTCGCAGCCCTTGCGCGCCAGCTTGGCGCGGGCGTGGGCCTCGACGTCGTTGGTCTCGGCCGCGAAGCCGATCACCAGCTTCGGGCGCCTCGGGCCGGAGGCGGCCAGGGTCGCCAGGATGTCGGGGTTTTCGACGAAGGTCAGGGCCGGCGGCCCGCCCTTCTCCTTCTTCAGCTTGGTCCCGAACACCTCGTCGATGCGCCAGTCGGCGACGGCGGCCACGAACACCCCGACGTCGGCGGGCAGGGCGGCCTGGCAGGCGGCCAGCATGTCGCGGGCGGTCTCGACATCGACGCGGTCGACGCCTGGGGGCGTGGCCAGGGCGACGGGGCCGCTGACCAGGGTGACCCGGGCGCCCAGCCGGGCCAGGGCGCCGGCGATGGCGTAGCCCTGGCGGCCGCTGGAGCGGTTGGTGATCCCCCGTACCGGGTCGATCGGCTCGAAGGTCGGACCGGCGGTGACCAGGGCGTGCTTGCCGGCCAGGGGTTTGGCGGCGGGACCTTCCAGCGCCGCCATGATCGCCTCGAAGATCGCCGGCGGCTCGGCCAGGCGGCCGGGGCCGAACTCGCCGCAGGCCATGGCGCCTTCGTCGGGGCCGACGAACAGCGCGCCGTCGGTCTTCAGGATCTCGATATTGCGCTGGGTGGCCGGGTGCAGCCACATCCGCACGTTCATGGCCGGGGCCATCAGCACCGGCTTGTCGGTGGCCAGCAGGGCGGTGGAGGCCAGGTCGCCGGCCAGGCCGTGGGCGGCCTTGGCGATCAGGTCGGCGGTCGCCGGGGCCACGACCACCAGGTCGGCCGAACGCGACAGCTCGATATGGCCCATCTCCGCCTCGTCGGTCAGCGAGAACAGATCGCTATAGACCTTGTCCTCGGCCAGGGCGGAGAGGGAGAGGGCGGTGACGAATTCGGCGCCGGCCTTGGTCAGGATCGGCCGCACTCCGACGCCGGCCTTGCGCAGCAAACGGGTCAGCTCCAGCGCCTTGTAGGCGGCCACGCCGCCGCCGACGATCAGAAGAACCCGCCTCGAGGGGGTGGAGTCGGTCATGGGGGTCGGCCTCCGGCGCGTCTCGCCCCCAGGCGCATAGAGCGACGCGGCGTCCAGCGTAAGCCCCCACGCGCAAAAAACCTTAACGGGGACTCGACATTTGTTCCGTCTTCGTTCTTACTCTCAAAAGTAGAGGAAATATTCGGAGATCGATCATGACGGTACGGTGCGCGTCCTGGTTTCCGGCCTTCGCGGCCATGGGCCTGGCCTTGGGTCTCGCCGCCTGCGACGGCGGCGCGTCGGCGGTGAAGGCGCCCAAGGCGGGCGATGTGGCCTCGGCCGCCCAGCCGGCGTCCGACCGCGACGCGCCTTCCTATGGAGGCGGGGCCTATGACGGCGCGCCGACCCGGTCCGATCCGCGCGACGCGCCGGTCCGCAAGGTGGCCGGCAAGCCGATGTGGGCGGCCAACCGCACGCGGACGGCCGAGGAGAACGCCCAGCGGGGCTTCGAACGCTATGGCGCCGCGTTCGCCGCCGCCGACGTCGACGACTATGTCCGCAAGACCCACGCCTTCGTCGCCCATCCGCCGGCCGGGGCCCAGACCCTGACGCGCGCCAATGGCGACACCCTGATCTACGACCCCAAGGACAATGTCTTCGCGGTGGTCACCCGGGCCGGGGCGCCGCGCACGATGTTCAAGCCCGACGACGGCGCGGCCTATTGGGCGATGCAGAAGACCGGCCAGACCCGGAGAACCGCGGCGGCGCGGGACCGGGCGGCGAGCACCGACAGCTAGGACCTCCCACAAGCGCGCCTGGGGGAGGGCGCCGAGGCGAAGGCGGTGCGAACCCGCGCCTGTCCGCCTCGTCACCCCGGTCGGCCTGGCGGGCGACCGGGACCCAGGGGCGGTGCGCACCGTCCCTGGGCGAGCTTGCCGACGCCGGGAGCGTCGTTCTGAACCCTCTCCCGGAGGCAGGGCCGTCGCATATCGGTTCACTACCCAAGAAGGCTGTCATCCCGGACAAGCCCGGCGAAAGCCGGGCGCAGATCCGGGACCGCCGCAAGCGCTGAGCTCACGCGTCGGTCCCGGATCTTCGCGCCGCGCGCTACGACCGGGATGACAACAACTTCTGGTCATATGCGATTGCCCTGCTCCCGGAGAGGAGAGGGAGGGGCCCGACCGCGCAGCGGTTGGGAGGTGAGGGGCGACGACGACCAACGGCGCACCGGCAGGGCAGGGCGTCGGCCGATCTAAGGGTTCGGCTGATGCGCCGAGAGCGCCGACCCTGCGGTCAGGCCGGCCGGGCCGCCGGCCAGCCAGGTCCCCGCCGCGAAGGCCAGGGCCGCCACCGCCGCGCCGGCCAGGAACCACGGCAGCGGCCGGGCGGGGCGCGGCTGGACCACGGCGACGGCTGGGGCGGGGGGCGCCTCGGCCAGGCGGGCCAGGGCGCGGATCGCCCGCACGGCCTCGTCGGCGAAGTCGCGGACCTTGGCGGCCGGCGACAGTTCGCGGGCGATCCAGCGGCGCACCACCGGATCGGCGGCGGCCCACAGGTCATGGGTCGGATCGATGCGGCGGGCGACGCCCTCGACCGTGACCATGGTCTTCTGCAGCAGCACCAGCTCCGGCCGCAGGGCCATGTCGAACAGGGCGGTGATCTCGAACAGCTGGGCCAGCAGCCGACCCATCGACACGTCGCTGGCGTCGCGGCCGAACACCGGTTCGCCCACCGCCCGCAGGGCCTGGGCGAAGGCGTCGCGGTCGTGGTGGGCGGGCACGTAGCCGGCGTCGAAATGAATCGCCGCCACCCGCGGATAGTCGCGATTGAGGAAACCGTACAGGATCTCGGCCAGGTACTTGCGCTCGGCCGGGCCCAGGCGGCCCAGGATGCCGTAGTCGACCGCGACGATCGCGGGTTGCCCTCCCTGAACTGGGGCGCTGACGAACAGGTTGCCCTCGTGCAGGTCGGCGTGGAACAGGCCGTGGTCCAGGGCCTGGGCCAGGAAGCCGCGCGTCACGCCTTCCGCCAAGGCCTTGCGGTCCAGGCCCGGCTGCTCCAGCGCGGCCGGGTCCGACAGGGCCAGGCCCGGGGCCCAGGTCAGGGTCAGGAAGCGCTTGCCGACCCCGTCCCAGACCACGTCCGGGGCGCGCATGTAGGGATCGACCTTCATGGCCTCGCCCAGCTCGGCGCAGCCGGCGGCCTCGAAGCGCAGGTCCAGCTCCAGGTCCAGGGCCCGGATCACCACCTCGACGAACTCACGCGGCCGCAGGCGGCGCGCGGCGGGAACCAGGTGCTCGGCCAGGCCGGCGGCCAGGCGCAGGGCGGCGCTGTCCTGGGCGACCTGGCGCTCGACGCCGGGCCGCAGCACCTTCACCGCCACCCGCGTCCCGTCCAGCAGGACGGCCGAGTGGGCCTGGGCCAGGGAGGCGGCGGCGATCGAGGCCTCGAAGCTGGCGTAGAGGGTGTCGAGCGGCCGGCCCAGGCCGCGCTCGATCTCGGCCTTGGCGACCTCCAGCGGGAAGGCGGGCAGGCGGTCTTTCAGGTGCGACAGGTCCTCGGCGAAGGCGCTTCCGAAGATGTCGGCCCGGGTCGACAGGAACTGGCCCATCTTGATGGCCGCCGGGCCCTGGCGCTCCAGCACCCGGGCCAGGCGCTCGCCCGGCCGGCCCTTGCGGCTGGCCCCGCCGGCGAACAGCCGCAAGGCGCGGCCCGCCCACAGCGCCGACGGCGGCAGGACCGGCTCCAGCTCGCGCGGGACCAGGGCGTCGGCCCGCGCCAGGGCCCAGCCGGCGGCGATCAGGCGCAGCAAGGCGGCGGCCCGGCTCATGCGGCGAAGGTCTCGATCGGCGAGCGGCGGGGAGGCGGGGAAAAGCTCATGTCCCGGCCTGAAAGCCCGCTCCGCGCGCCGCGGTCAAGGCCGCTTTCGCGACCGGCGCGTCGCCGGGCGCGAAAAATGGCCCGAGGCCCGTTCCGGGAGAACGGCGGGCCTGGGTTCGATCCCGTTGCGAACTTCATCGCGCCCGCTAGTCTGAGCCGGCGATAGCAGCGGAGCGAGGCCAGGGATCATGAAGGCCAGGAAGAAGCTCCTGCCCAAGGACTTCGACGCCCTTCTGAAGACCGGCGACATGGCCGCGCTCAAGGCGGTCTTCGAGAGGTGTGACCTCGACGCGCGGCGGCCACGCCAAGCACACGGCTCTGGCGTTTCGCGATTGCCCGGACGCGTTGGCGCGTTGGCTGGTGGACCAGGGCGCCGACATCGAGGCTCGGGACGCCTACGGTCGGACGCCCTTGCACGGCCACGCGGCAAGCTGGCAAGGGCGGCTCGAGACGCTGCTTGACTTGGGCGCGGACATCCAGGCGACGGATAAGGACGGTGACACACCGCTCCACAAGGCCGCCAAGTCGGCCAACACCGAGACCTCGCGCCTCCTGATTGGCCATGGGGCTCGCAAGGACGCGCTCAACGCCGCCGGCCTGACGCCTCTGGCGGCGGGGCTGCAGTATTGCAGCAACATTCAGATCGAGGCGATGGCGGCGATCGCCGAACTCTTGCTCGCGGAGGACAAGCCCCCGAAGAAGGGCCTTGCCGCTCTCGTCAAACGCGCCTTCTCGGGCGCACGCGGCGACCAGGCGACGATCACGCCGCAAATGCGCGCGTTCGTGCGGCGGATCGGGGAGACGTTCGAATTCCATCGCGCGGGTTTCAACCCCGACCATCTCGCGGCGACCAGCGCCGGTCTTGATCGGCTCTATGCGCTGTTCGACCTTCCGCCCGTTCCGCGCCGCGTCATGCACGATGGTCTATCGCCGATCGTCGTCACGTCGGCGCGCTGGCAAGACCAGCATCAGGAGCTTTGGGCGATGCTGGTCCCGTCCAAGGGCTCCGCGTCAACGGTCCAAGGCGAAGTCATCCGCATCGCCGGCCGCGTCGCCGACGAGGTCGATCGCAACGGCGGCGGCAACTGGGACGCCGACTACACCAGGATGACTCGCGCCTTCCTGGCGCACATCGCCTCGGGCGCGCCCTTGCCCGAGGCTGACCGCGACCGCGCGGCGCGGCTGGTCGCCGAGGTGCGAGAACGCGATGGCGCGGGCGGAGAGCTTTGCGAGCTGGCCGTGCGGTGGGTGAAGCTCAACCCTTCACCGGCGCCTCTAGGTGTCGTTTCCAAGAAGGTTGTTCACACGCTGCCAGGGTGTGAGGCCTTTGATGCCGGAGTGCGGTCGGGCGAGGTTGTAGCTGTCGGTCCAGGGCTTGATGGCCTTGGCGCGATCATCCGAGCAGGCGTAGGGGCGGCCATAGGCCCATTCGCGCAAGCTGGTCTGGATGAAGCGCTCGGCCTTGCCGTTGGTCCTGGGCGTGTAGGGGCGGGTTCGCACATGCCGGGCCCCGGCGGCCTGCAGGGCCCTGGCGAACAGCTTGGAGCGATAGGCCGAGCCGTTGTCGGTCATCACCCGCTGGACAGTGACGCCGTGGCGGGCGAGCCAGG
>NZ_FORN01000043.1 GCF_900114015.1 Caulobacter sp. UNC279MFTsu5.1
CCGCCCGTCGGGGGCCTCCATCGGAGCGGGTTAAAAATCCGCGATCCGAAGGCTTCCGGATAACGGCTCCACGCGAAGCGCCTGCACTTCGTCGAAACGGTACACAACATCAAAGCTATTCCGGGCGAGGCCCGGGCGCTTCGCACCCTTCCCACCCATCGCAGCGAAAGCGCGTGGCGGCCAGGCCGTGCGCGCGACCCCCTCAGTCGCTCCGCGACAGCTCCCCCAAAGGGGGAGCATCTGGCGCGGCGTCCATGGATCCTGCCCCTCTGGGGGAGGTGGCCCGGAGGGGGATCGCGGCGTCGGCGGTTCAACCGGCCTTTGTCGCGGTGTCGACCGGGGCGTGATGGTCGGTTTCGTCCGAGCCGTGCGACCACTTTTTGAGGATCGGCGCCAGGGCCAGGAAGCCCAGGCCCATCACCATGGCGATCCCGCCGATCCAGTTGAACACCACCAGCGACCGAGCCAGGGCCGCGCTCGGGTCCAGCACCTGGCCGCCGACCGTCTCGGTGGCCGTCAGGCCGGCGATGAAGCCCCCGACCTTGCCGGCGATCGACACGGCCATGAACCAGACGGCCATGACGAACGACACCATCGCCGCCGGCGACAGCTTGGTCATCTGCGACAGGCCGACCGGCGACAGGCACAGCTCGCCGGTGGTGTGCAGCATGTACATCAAGAGCAGGAAGATCAGCGGCATGCGGAAGGCGCCGTCGACCAGATGCGCGCCCAGCTGCAGCAGCAGGAAGCCGCCGCCGACCTGCAGCAGGGCCAGGCCGAACTTGACCACCGGGTTCGGATCCTTGCCGCGCTGGCCCAGCCAGGTCCACAGGAAGGCGAACACCGGGGCGAAGATCAGCAGCCAGCCGGACCCCAGGGCCTGGGTCTGGGCGGCGTTGAAGCTGGTGTTGATCCAGAAGGTCGAGGCCCTGTCGATCCCCGCGGCCGCCAGCTGTCCGGGCGCGGCCAGGGTGACGGCGCCGCCAAGCAGCCGCACCGGCTCGGCGACCAGGTCGAGGTCGACATTGGTGGCGGCGAACAGGTTCAGCGACGAGCCGGCCTGGTCGAACAGGGTCCAGAAGATCACCGCGCCAAAGATCAGGAACACCGCCAAGCCCAGGCGTTCGCGCTCGACCTTGTCGCACTTGGCGATCATGAACCACAGGATGTAGCCCAGCGAGGCCAGCATGCCGGCGATCAGGGTCCAGTTGACCATCACCGTGTAGCGCACCAGCAGGCACACCGCCGCGACGCCGGCCAGGGACAGGCCGTAGATCAGCCCTTCACGGTTCAGCGGTCCCAGCAGCGGCTGGGCCAGCAGCTTGGCCGCCGGCGGCTCGCCCTTGCCCCTCAGCAGCGGCCGGCCCAGCACGAAGACCACGAAGCCCGCGACCATGCCCAGGCCCGCCAGGCCGAAGCCCGCCCACCAGCCGACTGTCACCCCCAGGAAGCCGCACAGGATCGAGGCCCAGAACGAACCGAGATTGATGCCGTAATAATAGAGCGTGAAACCCGGATCGCGATGGCGATCGCCCGGCGGATAGAGCTGGCCGACGATGGTCGAGATGTTGGGCTTGAGGAAGCCGACGCCGACGATGATCAGGGCCAGGGCGAACCAGAAGACGTTCAGATAGGCCGGGTCCCGACCCGTGACGCCCAGCTGGTACTGGCCCTCGGGCAGCACGGCCGGGATCGGGGCGCCGGCCGGCAGGCCCTGGACGGCGAAGTCGCCGGTCTTGGACGCGGCCACGGCGTAGGGCTTGCCGCCGACGACCAGCCTCGAGACCCGGCCTTCGCCGCGGCCCTCGGACACGAACGCATAGGTGTGGCCGGCGTAGGTCAGGGTCTGGGTGGCTGGCGCGCCCTCGATCGCCATCGTCAGGTGGCCGGCGATCAGCAGGACCGCGCCGAAGATCACCGCCTTGCGGGCGCCCAGATAGCGGTCGGCCAGGAAGCCGCCGATCAGCGGCAGCAGATAGACCAGCGAGGTGTAGGACCCGTAGTGGGCGCTGGCCGTCTTCGGATCGAACAGGAAGTGCTGGGTCAGGTAGAAGATCAGGATGCTGCGCATGCCGTAATAGGAGAAGCGCTCCCACATCTCGGCGAAGAACAGGATCAGCAGCCCCCGGGGGTGGTCCCGCAGCAGCTGGATCAGCACGGGGACGCCGGTCAGCAGCGTGACCAGGGCGCCCATGACGATGACGATGTTCATGGGCGGCCCCCGTGGCGTTCGATCCTGGTCATGTCGGTCTGGCCTCGCGGATCAGTTCGGGGTCAGGTCGATCGTGGTCGGCGCATCCGTCAGGGGCAGGGTGTAGGCTCCCCGTTCCAGGACGCCGCCGGCCGGTCTATAGGGGCGGGCGCCCTTGGTGGTGGCCTTCACCCGCAGCCGGGCCGCCGGGGTGGCCGCGTCGCGCGCCGCCAGGGTCAGGGTCAGCTTGCCGGTGGCGGGGGTGTAAGCGGCGGCGTCGATCTTGCCGGCCTCCAGGGTCAGCCAGGCGCCGATCGGAGCCACGAACAGGCGGGTGCGCGCCCCGTCCTTGGGCTCGATCCGAACGACGCCGTCGCCCTGGCTGACATTGCCGCCGAAGCCCAGCCAGCCGAAGGTCGGATCGTTGACCAGATAGGTCGCCGCCGCATAGGCGTGGCCGAAGAAGCCCATGCCGTAGTCGCCGCTGTAGGGATCCCAGGACATCATGTCGGGCGCCGAGTGGAAGGCGGCCGACGAGAAGCCTTCCTGGTCGATGTTGGTGATCCCGCCCATCAAGCCGCCATAGGCGACGCGCAGCAGGTGCAGGTCGCCGGGATCGGCGCGGTAGGCGTCGAACAGCGGCACGGCGTTCAGGGTCGAGCCGTAGTGATGGATCTGCCGCTCGATGCGCGGAACCTTGCCGCCGTAGAGGAAGTCCCAATAGCGCCGGGCGTTGCCGTTATAGCCCCAGCTGGGGATGGTCGGATCGTAGGCGAGGATCACCTCGCGGGTCTCGTCGGCCTGCTTCTGGTGGCCGAAGAACCGCATCCAGGCATAGACCTCGGCCTGGCCGGTGGAGTCCCAGGCCATTTCGCTGCCGAACGGGTAGGGCAGGGTCTTCCAATGGTCGGCCCGGCTCTTCATCAGAGCCTCCAGCGCATCGGCCTTGTCAGTCAGGCCCTCGCGGCGCAGGTCCTCGAGGATGTCTACGAAGACGTCGCCCTCCATCTGACCGAACTGGGCGTAGTAGGGGGCGTCGCGCATCATCGCCACGGCGGTCATCTGGGCGTGGTCGAGATACCAGCGCCAGTCGTGGGCCTTGACCAGGCCGTCGTGGTTGCGGGCCAGGCGGTAGAGCACCCAGTGGCCGATCGCCACGTGCGGATAGTTGTAGGATCGGCCCAGGTCGTCCGCATCCTTCTTCGACCACGAGGTCCAGGTCTTCCAGTTGGTCTTGGGATCGTAATAGGTCGGCAGCGCGTCGGGGGCGTAGTAGAACAGGCTCTTCTTTACCGCCCCGGCGTGCTCGCCCTCGGCGACCTGCAGCCCGCCGACGATGGTCTCGTCGACCACCCGCTCCAGCCTGGCCACCTCGCCGGCGTCGGGATTGTCCAACTGCTTCATCATCGCCGCGACCCAGCTGCCCGCGCCGCCTTCGTCGCTCATGCCGGAGATCCAGACCCGCGGATCCTGGGTGACGATCCTGTCGGCCTGGCGGTCGTAGGTGAGGATGCCTGGCGAGCGGTGGAACGGATCGGACGGGTCCTCAAACCACTGCCGGGTCGTCGAGAACCGGCCCAGGTCGGCCATGGCCTGCTCGAGCGGCTTGGTGATGAAGTAGGAGACGGTCTGGACGCTGTCGTCGGCATAGGTGATCGACAAGGTCGCCCGGCCCCATCCCGTCGCCCGGACGGCGTAGCGCGACCAGCCGGTCCCCGACTTCACCGGCGTGGCGGTCAACGCTCCGGCCGGATAGCTCTCGATCCGGGCCACCGGCTTGGGCGACTTCAGGAACAGCGTGGCGTCCTGGTCGGTGGGCACGACATAGCCGGGGATGCCGACGGCGACCGGACGGCCGTTGGCGGTCAAGGTGTCCTCAATGGCTCGGATCGACGGCGCGGTGACCAGGCGAACGCCGATCGTGCGGCTGGCTCCGGGAGCCAGGGAGAAACTGGTGGGCGTGTTCCACTGTTCGCCGGCGGTCTTCCAGTCCTGCTCGGCGAAGCCCTTGCTGGCGATCGTCCAGTCGTAGAAGCCCTCCGAGGTCTGGCCGCGCGCGCTGCGGTCGGTGAAGATGTCGCCGGGCCTGGCGCCGTGGCCGGCCTGCTGGATCGGCCGATAGGCCTCCAGCGGCGTCGCCTTCTCGGGCAGCACCAGCAGGGCGGGACCCTTGCCGTTCAGGCGGGTCACCTGCAGGTAGCCGGCGTCGCGGCCGATATAGGGATCCACGAAGCTGGCCTGGGCGTGGGCCTCCTCCAGCGAGCGGTCGGTGATGATGTTGTCGAACACCATCGGCAGGCCCAGTCCGCCGACCTCGACGGCCTGCCTGGACGTGTTGGTCAGGACGAAACGCAGGGCCAGCGCCCCGCCCTCGGCGACCCAGCGGCGCTCGACGCGAAGCGGCGAATCCGGATCCAGGGACGCGGTGATGTCGGCCGCCGCCAGGGTCGCGCCGCCGGCCGCCAGCCGGCGGATGGGCTTGCGCTGGCGGGCCGAACTGAAGTCGCGCCAGGCGCCGCCCTCGGTGCGCAGGCGCAGGTGGATGTCGCCGACATGGACATAGCCGTCGCCCTGGCGCTCGGCCTCCCGCGCGCCGGGGACGAAGTCGAAGCCGGCGTCGGCCGTCGGCGACAACCGGGCCAGGGTCTGGGTGTCGGCGCGCAATTCCAGCCGGAACTGGGCGGTGCGATAGCCGGTCCTGGCGATCGGCTTGAAGACCTTCTTGGCCGGCGCCGCGGGCTCCTGTGCGTGCGCCCTGCTGCTGGCGGCCAGGTCCAGCGGCGTGGCCGCCAGCAGCAGGGCCGCCAGGGCCGCCAGGCGACGGTTCGTCATCGGAGCCTCGTCATTTTCCGCCGTTCGTGTTCGCACAAACCGGTTCATCGATGCGAGGTCAAGGAAATTATACGGTATATGATCTTGTGGGGCGAGCGCTCGATGCGCGTGGAGGCGGCTCCCTGGGGATCGCCGCCTTTTGTCCGCAGCCGGATTGACGAGCGAAAGGCGTAATCCTAAGATCGTATACGGTATCAAATGTTGGGGAATGACCGATGGCGACGCGCCGTGATCTGATGCTGACGGCCGCGGCGTTCGCTGGAATGGCCCAGCCGATCAGCGCCCTGGCCAAGGCCCGCGACGCTGCGCTTCCGGCCAAGGCTGCGCCCCTGCCGCTGTCGTCGGTCCGCCTGCTGCCGTCGGAATATGCCACCGCGGTCGAGGTCAATCGGGCTTACCTGCTGCGGCTGAGCCCCGACCGCTTCCTGCACAACTTCATGACCTTCGCCGGCCTGCCCGCCAAGGGCGAGATCTATGGCGGCTGGGAGTCCGATACGATCGCCGGTCATACCCTTGGCCACTACATATCGGCCCTGGTTATGATGTACGAGCAGACCGGCGACGCCGAATGCCGGCGGCGCGCCGACTACATCGTGAGCGAGCTGGCCAGGGCTCAGGCCAAGCGCGGCACGGGCTACGTCGGCGCCCTGCAGCGCAAGCGCAAGGACGGCAAGGTCGTCGATGGCGAGGAGATCTTCGGCGAGGTGATGAAGGGCGACATCCGCTCCGGCGGCTTCGACCTAAACGGCTCGTGGTCGCCGCTCTACACCGTGCACAAGACCTTCGCGGGCCTGCTCGACGTTCATCGCGCCTGGGGAAACAGGCAGGCGCTCGACGTGGCGGTGGGGCTGGGCGGCTATTTCGAGCGCGTCTTCGCCGCGCTGAGCGACGAGCAGATGCAGACCTTGCTGGGCTGCGAATATGGCGGACTCAATGAGAGCTATGCCGAACTCTACGCCCGCACCGGCGATCGTCGCTGGCTGGTGGTCGCCGAGCGGCTCTATGACCGTAAGGTGCTGGATCCGCTGGTCGCCCAGCAGGACCAACTGGCCAACCTGCACGCCAACACCCAGGTGCCCAAGCTGATCGGGCTGGGGCGGCTCTACGAGCTGACGGACAAGCCGCAGGATGCTGCGGCGGCCCGGTTCTTCTGGAGCACGGTCACCGACCACCACAGCTACGTGATCGGCGGCAACGCCGACCGCGAGTACTTCGCCGCGCCCGACACCATCGCCGCCCACATCAGCGAACAGACCTGCGAGCACTGCAACACCTACAACATGCTCAAGCTGACCCGGCAGCTCTACAGCTGGCGGCCGGAAGGCGGGCTGTTCGACTATTACGAGCGCGCCCACCTGAACCATGTGATGGCGGCGCAGAACCCCAAGACCGGCGGCTTCACCTATATGACGCCACTGCTGACAGGCGCGGAGCGGGGCTATTCGACCAATGACGACGACGCGTTCTGGTGCTGCGTCGGCACCGGCATGGAGAGCCACGCCAAGCATGGCGAGTCGATCTTCTGGGAAGGCGAGGGGACGCTGCTGGTCAACCTCTACATCCCGGCCGAGGCCCAGTGGACGACGCGCGGCGCGAGCCTGAAGCTCGAGACCCGCTATCCCTACGAACGGGAATCGCGCCTGACCCTGACCAAGCTAGCCAAGCCGGGGCGCTTCACCATCGCCCTGCGCGTGCCGGCCTGGGCGAAGGGCCAGGCCAAGGTCAGCGTCAACGGCCAGGCCGTCACGCCCGAGACGGCTGGCGGCTACGCCCTGGTCGATCGTCGCTGGCGGGCGGGTGACGTGGTGGCCATCGCCATGCCGCTGGACCTGCGGCTGGAGGCGACGCCGGGTGACGACACCACGGTGGCTGTGCTCCGGGGACCGATGGTGCTGGCGGCCGACCTGGGACCTAACAGCGAGCCCTGGAAGGACGTCGATCCGGCCCTGGTCGGCGAGGCGGTGTTGACGGGCTTCCAGGCCACGGCGCCGGAGAAGGCCCTCTATGTCGCCCGAGGCGTCAGCCGGCCCGGCGACCTGACCTTCGTGCCGTTCTACAGCCAGTACGAGCGCCGCAGCGCGGTCTATTTCAGGCGCTTCACCGAGGACGCCTGGAAGACCGAGGAAGCCGCGTTCCTGGCAGAGCAGGCCAGGGCCAAGGACATCAGCGCGCGCTCGGTCGACATCATGCACCTGGGCGAGATGCAGCCCGAACGCGACCACAACCTGACCTCCGAGCTGTCCTATCCGGTGGCCTACCGAAACCGCAACGGCCGCGACGCCCGCTCGGGCGGGTTCTTCGAGTTCGACATGAAGCTGCGGCCCGGCCCGCTGGTCCTGCAGGCGACCTACTGGGGCGACGAGCGTAAGCGTGACTTCGACATCCTGGTCGACAACGTGAAGGTCGCCTCTCAACACCTTGAGGCCGACCATCCCGGTAAGTTCTTCGACGTCGAGTATCCGCTGCCCGAGGCGCTGACCAAGGGCAAGACCAAGGTCAGGGTGCGGTTCGCGCCGCGCGAGCGCAGCACGGCGGGTCCGGTCTTCGGCGTGCAACTGTTCGCCGCCAAGCCCGCGTCCACGGCGTGAGGCCGGGAGGCATCCCGGGGCTCCATCGGGACATCATGATGTTGCTTGAGCGGAAGGGCTAAACATGCGGCGAACCGGGTTTTCGGATACGGCGGTGCTGTGTCTGGCGGCGACCGCGCCGATGCTGGCCATTTCGCCGGCCCTGGCCAATCCCCCGGCCGTGCGGGCCAGCTCGGCCGACAAGCGGTTCGAGACGATCTCCACCGAGGAATACGCCTGGCGCCTGGCGCAGAGCGGGCCCAGCGAGGACGGTCCCAAGGGAGGGACGTTCAAGCTTCCCGACGTCGGCCCGTCGACGCAGGCCGCGCGGCTGGCGCGCTGGACCACGGTGGCCCAGCAGTTGGCGGACCTGCCGGTCGCCAGGCTGTCGACGAAGAACCAGGTCAACTACGCCGTCTACAAGGGCCAGATCGACGCGCTGCTCGCCGAGCAGCACTACCGCGAATACGAAAAGCCGCTGAATGCCGACAGCAGCTTCTGGGGCGACGTCGCGGAAACGGCGCGGGGAAGCTTCCGGACCGAGGCGGACTATCGCAGCTATATCGCGATGATGCGGGACATCCCGCGCTACTATGACCAGCAGATCGTCAACATGCGCGCCGGGCTGGCGCGAGGCTTCACGCCGGCTCAGGTGACCCTGCTGGGACGCGACGCCGGCGTGGCCCTGGTCGCCGACGCCGCCACGCTGGAGGCTTCGCCCTTCTATGCGCCGTTCAAGACCTTGCCGGCCAACATTCCGCCGGCAGGACAGGCGGCGCTGCGCCGCGAGGCCGTCGAGGCCATCGCCCAGGCGGTGGTCCCCGCCCATGCGCGCCTGCGCACCTTCCTGCGCGACGAATACATCCCCGGCGCGCGGCGGAGCCTGGCGGCCTACGACCTGCCGGATGGCAAGGCCTATTACCGGTCCAAGATCCGCGAGTTCACCACCACCGGCCTGACGCCGGACCAGATCCACCAGATCGGCCTGACCGAGGTCGCCAAGATCCGCGGCCGGATGCTGGACGTGATGAAGGAGGTGAAGTTCGAGGGCGACCTTCCGGCCTTCCTGACCTATCTGCGGACCGACCCGCGCTTCTACGCCAAGACGCCCCAGGATCTGCTGGATCGCGCGGCCTGGGACGCCAAGCGCTTCGACGGCAAGGCGTCCCAGTGGTTCGGCCATCTGCCGCGCAGCCGCTTCGCCATCCGCCCGGTGCCCGATGAGATCGCGCCCTTCTACACCGGCGGTCGCGGCGGCCCGGGCATCTATCTGGTCAACACCTACAACCTGCCGTCCCGTCCGCTGTACTCACTGATGGCCCTGACCCTGCACGAGAGCGCGCCGGGCCACGCCTTCCAGATGCCGCTGGCCGCCGAGAACAAGGACCTGCCGGCCTATCGCCGCGACACCTACCTGTCGGCCTACGGCGAGGGGTGGGCGCTGTATTCCGAGGCGCTGGGCGAGGACATGGGCCTCTACGAGACGCCCTACGACCGGTTCGGCATGCTGAGCTACCAGATGTGGCGCGCGGCGCGGCTGGTCGTCGACACGGGAATCCACACCCAGGGCTGGAGCCGCGAGCAGGCTCAGGCGTACCTGCACGACAACACCGCCATGGCCGACCATGAGATCCAGACCGAGGTCGATCGCTACATCGCTTGGCCGGGGCAGGCCCTGTCCTACTACATGGGCATGCTAGCCTTCATCGACGCGCGCAAGCGGGCCGAGCAGGCCCTGGGTCCCAAGTTCAACATCCGCGCCTTCCACGACGCCGTGCTGGAGCTGGGCTCGGTCCCGCTGCCCGTGATCGACGCTCGCGTCGACCAGCTGATCGCCGAGGGCGGCAAAGGCCCCTATCCCGATGAGGAATGAGATATCCCTCGCCGGCGATACTTTCGACCGGCCTCGTCAGGCCGACAGTTGCTGTTTCAGGTCCGACAGCGTGCCGAGGATGTGATTGGCGGTCAGCGCCTCGACCTCCGCCGCGTCGCCTCGCGTCCAGGCGGCCAGGATCTCGCGGTGCTCCTGGCTGGCCCGCTCGTCGCGTCCCAAGGGCTCGAGATGCACCCGCACATAGCGTTCGGCGAGGATCTGCAGCCGTTCCATCAGCTGGAAGGTGATGTGGCCGCCGGGGCGCACCAGCGCCAGGTGGAAGGCGCGATTGAAGCTGACATGGTCGCCGTCGGGCTTGGCCAACTCGGCTTCCAGCGCCAGGAGGGCTTTTTCGGCGGCGGCGTGGTCGGCCGGCGTGGCCCGCAGGCAGGCCTCGGCGACCGCGCCGGGCTCGAGTTTCAGGCGCAGGGCGAAGACCTCGCTGGCTTCGTCGGTCGACAGGTCGCGAACCACGTAGCCGCGGTTGGGATAGGAACTGAGCAGGCCGTCCTGCTCCAGGCGGCCCAGGGCTTCGCGCAGCGGAATCTTGCTGACGCCCAGCTCGGCCGCGATGACGTCCTGGCGTACGGCGGTTCCGGGCTGCATCGCGCCGACCAATATGCGGCGCCTGACGATCTCATAGGTCTGGTCGGACAGCGTGCGGACGACGATGTTCATAGGCGCAGGCTGAACCTCTTGGCGGACCGCTCCAGCGCGGTGCGAGCACGATCGTATACTGGATTCCGCCCGTTGGCGGGAGTCTAGATCACCTGAAAGCCCGCCCAGAACGGATCGGCGCGGTCGATCCAGAGGATATTGTGGCCGGTGGCGATCGCCGATCCCTGAATCGAGGGAATGATCGCGTCCCGCCCGCCGAGTTCGACCTGGGCCTCGACGCGCCCGATGAAGCGGCTGCCGATGATGCTCTCGTGTACGAAGGCGTCGCCGACCTTCAGCCGGCCCTTGGCCGCCAGGTGGGCCAGGCGTGCCGAGGTGCCCGTGCCGCAGGGGCTGCGGTCGATGGCGCGGTCGCCGTAGAACACCGCGTTGCGGCCATCGGCGTCCGGGGCCCGGGGCGCGTCGGCCCACAGCACGTGGCTGACGCCGCGGATGGTCGGGTCCAGCGGATGCACCGGCTCGACCTTGTCGCGAACCAGGGTGCGGACGATCGGGCTGAGCCGCAGGATCTCGGCGGCGCCCAGGGCGTCGATGCCGGTGTAGGCGCCCTGGGGTTCGATGATGGCGTAAAAATTGCCGCCATAGGCCACGTCGATCGTCAGCGGGCCAAAGCCCGGCACGTCGATCGCGATCCCTTCCTCGGCCAGATAGGCCGGGACGTTGCGGATCTTCACGGCCGTGACCCTGTCGCCCGCTGTTTCATAGGCGATGTCGATGACGCCCGCTGGCACCTCCAGCTTCAGCTTGCCGGGCTCGCGCGGGCTGATCAGGCCGTTCTCCAGGGCGAAGGTGACGATGCCGATCGTGCCGTGGCCGCACATCGGCAGGCAGCCGCTGGTCTCGACGAACAGGATCCCGGCGTCGCAGTCGGGCAGGGTGGGCGGGTAGAGGAAACCGCCCGACATCATGTCGTGGCCGCGCGGCTCGAACATCAGGCCGGTGCGGATCCAGTCGAAGCGAGCGAGAAAGTCCTGCCGCCGCGCGCTCATCGTGTCGCCATGCAGCAGCGGCGCGCCGCCGGCCGCCAGGCGCACCGGATTGCCCGCCGTGTGGCCGTCGATGCAAAAGAACGTGTGGCGCATGGACTTCCTCTTGCGCTCTAGAGCGTTTCCCGACCTGATTGCATCAGGTGGACGCCCTAAATATTTGTTTTAAAGCACTTTCTTCATGCGAACCGGTTTCCGCTTCGCTCGAAAATGCTCTAGCTTCAGGCTGCGGCCTGGGCCAGGAGCGGTCGGTTGGCGGCGGCTTCCTCGACCATGGCGGTCACCTCCGCGCGGCGAGCGCCGGCCAGGGGCAGGCGGGGCATGCGCACCCGTTCCGACCCGCGGCCCATGATCTGCTCGGCCAGTTTGATCGACTGCACCAGGTCGTGTTCGGCGTCGAGGTGCAGGAGCGGCATGAACCAGCGATAGATGCGGCGGGCTTCCTCCAGGTCGCCGCGGTCGACGGCCGCGACCAGGGCCACCGATTCCTGCGGGAAGGCGCTGGTCAGGCCCGAGACCCAGCCTCGGGCGCCCATCAGCAGGCCTTCCAGGGCGACGTCGTCGAGGCCGGCCATCAGGATGAAGCGCTCTCCGAACGCGCGCGCCAGGTCGGTGAAGCGGCGCGTGTCGGGCGCGCTTTCCTTGACCGCCACGATAGTCGGCTCGTCGGCCAGGCTGGCCAGCACGTCCAGGGTGATCGCCGCGCGATAGGCCGGCGGATTATTATAGAGCATGATCGGCAGGGCGGAGGCCCGGGCGACGGTGCGGAAATGGGTTTCGAGTTCGGCCTCGGTGGGCACGTAGACCATGGCGGGCAGGACCATCAGCGCATCGGCGCCGAGCGACTCCGCGTCCTTGGCGAAGACGGCGGCGCGGGAGGTGGTCAATTCCGAGACCCCGACGACGATCGGAACCCGGCCGGCCACCACCTCGACGGCGGCCCGCAGCATCTGGCGCTTTTCGTCGGCTTCGAGTGAATTATTTTCGCCACAGGTGCCCAGCACCACAAGGCCGTGCACGCCGTCCCGGACCAGGGCGTCGAGCACCTGCTGGCTGGCGTCGATGTCGATCGACAGATCGGTCTTGAACTGGGTCGTGGCGGCCGGGAACACGCCCGACCAATTCATGGAGCTCATACGACTTGCACCTCTAACTGCTTCGTCTACGGTATACGAAATGGTGATACGGAGGTAAAGCCCAGGTGGAGCAGGCGGCGGGAACATTGGTGATCGGCGGCGGGGTGGTCGGCATGGCCTGCGCCCTGGCCTTGCGCCGCGCCGGCGAGACGGTGCTGGTGCTCGATCCGCAAAACCTGTCACGACCCGCCTCCTACGGCAACGCTGGCCACATCGCGGTGGAGCAGGTCGAGCCGCTGGCCTCGCCCGCCGCCCTGGCCTCGGCCTTAGGCCGCCTGTTCCCGCTGGGCGGTGCGCTGGATTTCCGCCTGGCGGACATCGCCGCCTGGGGACCCTGGGCGGCGCGCTTTATAAAAGCCGCGACCCCCGAGGGCGCGGCCCATGGCAGGCGGGCGCTGAACAGCCTGCTGGAGGACGCCCTGCCGGCCTGGCGGCGCCTGGCCGGCAGCCTGAACCGTCCCGACCTGCTGGTCGAGCACGGCCATGTCGTCGTCTGGGAGAGCCAGGAAACCGCGCGCGCGGGCTTCGCGGCCTGGCGCGCCGCCGATATCGGCCAGGCCCGACTCAGCGTGTTGTCCGATCCGCTGGCGCGGCGACTGCGGGAATCGATCAAGACGCCGATCGCCGGCGGCGCGCGGTTCGAGAACACAGGCCAGGTGCGCGATCCCGCCCTGGTCCTGAGGTTGCTGGACGAGGCCTTTACGGCCTCGGGCGGGCGGCGGCGGACCGGTCGCGCCACAGGGCTGCGAACCTTCGGCGGTCGCGTCGAGGTCCTGCTTGAGGATGGCGAGCGGTTGGCGCCGGAGCGAGTGTTGGTCGCGGGCGGCGTGGGGTCGGGCGCGCTGCTGCGCGACCTGGGCCATGTGGCGCCGGTGATCGCCGAGCGCGGCTATCACCTGGAAGGCGGCGCGAAGCATTGGGGCGACCTGCCGCCCGTGGTGTTCGAGGACCGCTCGCTGATCCTCACCCGTTTCGGCGACCGGCTGCGGGCCGCCAGCTTCATCGAGTTCGGCCGCGAATCCTCGCCGCCCGATCCCCGCAAGTGGGCGCGCCTGCGTCGCCACCTTGCCGAGCTGGGGGTGCGGATGGAGGGGCCGGTCGCCGAATGGATGGGCGCCCGGCCGACCCTGCCTGACTATCTTCCGGCCATCGGCGTCGGTCGGCGGGCCGACAATCTTTACTACGCCTTCGGCCACCAGCACCTGGGCCTGACCCTGGCGGCGGTGACCGGGGAGCTGGTCGCGGACCTGATGGGGGGAGCGACCCCTGCGGTCGACCTAGCCCCCTTTGACCTGGACCGGTTCGCGCGACCGCGCGACCTACGCAAGAGGAACACGGCATGACCCTGGGCGTCGGCGGCTCGACCATGGATCTGCAACTGGCGGGCTTGTCGCCCCGGCCCGGACGGCCCCCGGCCATCGCCGTCGTCGAATACGAGGCGCGGCTGGAGCGGGCGCGGGTCCTGACCGCGGCGCTGGGCGCCGACGCGCTCCTGGTCGGGGCGGGGGCCAGTCTGCGCTATTTCACCGGCGTGCCGTGGGGCGCGACCGAGCGGCTGGTGGCCCTGCTGCTGCCGCGCAAGGGGCGGCCGATCATGATCTGTCCGGCCTTCGAGCTGGGCTCGCTGCAGGCCGACCTGAAGATCGAGGCCGACATCCGCCTCTGGCAAGAGCACCATAGTCCGGCGGCCCTGGTGGCCCAGGCGCTGTCCGAGATCGGGGCCGACCTCCTGGCCCTGGATCCTGCCGCGCCGTTCTCGCTGTTCAGCGCCCTGGACAAGGCCGCGCCATCCCTGCGGGCGGTGGACGCCGCCTCCGTCATCGACGGTTGCCGCGGCCTCAAGTCGCCGGCGGAACTGGCCTTGATGCGCTACGCCAAGGCCATCACCCTGGACGTCCACTGTCGCGCCGCCGCCATGCTGGCGTCGGGGATCGCCGCCAGCGCCGTCAAGCGGTTCATCGACACGGCCCACCGCGCCGCCGGCGCCGATGGCGGCTCGACCTTCTGCGCCGTGCAGTTCGGCCGCGCCACCGCCTACCCGCACGGCCTGCCGGGCGACCAGATCCTGGGGGAGGGCGAACTGGTGCTGATCGACACCGGCTGCCAGGTCGAGGGCTACAACGCCGACATCACCCGCACCTATGTGTTTGGCGAGCCGGGCGACGAGCATCGGCGGATCTGGGACATCGAGCACGAGGCCCAGGCCGCCGCGTTCGCCGCCGTGCGGCCGGGCGTTCCTTGCGAAGTCATCGACGAGACGGCGCGTCGGGTGCTTCAGCGCTACGGCCTGGGACCCGACTACGCACTGCCGGGCCTGCCGCACCGGACCGGCCACGGCATCGGCCTGTCGATTCACGAGGGGCCCTATCTGGTGCGCGGCGACGCCACGCCGCTGGCGCCGGGCATGTGCTTTTCCAACGAGCCGATGATCGTCATTCCCGATCGGTTCGGCGTGCGGCTGGAGGACCATTTTCACGTCACCGAGGACGGCGCGGCCTGGTTCACCGAGCCCTCGCCCTCGATCGATGCGCCGTTCGGTGCGTCGTGAGGCCGATGAGTCCCGGTTTGCACGCGCTTGTTTTCACATCCCGGCCGGTCGTCCTCGGCCCGTCAAAGACCACCCTGGGGGTAATCGCATGAACTTCTGGACCCGCCGCAAGGCGCTCGACGCGATCGTCTCGGTGGAGGCCGACCGTCGACTGAAGCCGACCCTGTCCTGGCCGCACCTGCTGGCCCTGGGCATCGGGGCCATCATCGGCACAGGGATCTACACCCTGACCGGCATCGGCGCCGAGCGGGCCGGGCCGGCGGTGATCCTGGCCTTCGCCGCCTGCGGGGTGCTGTGCGTGTTCGCCGCCCTGGCCTATGCCGAGGTGGCGACCCTGATCCCGGCCGCAGGCAGCGCCTACACCTACGCCTATGCGGTGCTCGGCGAGGGCCTGGCCTGGATCGTCGGCTGGAGCCTGGTGCTGGAGTACGCCGTCACCTGCGCGGCCGTGGCCGTCGGCTGGTCGGGCTACATGGTCGGCCTGCTCAAGAGCGTCGGGATCAACCTGCCGTCCGAGATCCTGGCCGGACCGCACGCCGGAGGGATCATCAACCTGCCGGCCGTGCTGATCACCGTCGCCGTCACCGCCCTGCTGGCCAAGGGAGCGCGCGAGAGCGCGACGCTGAACATCGGGCTGGTGCTGATCAAGATCGTCGCCCTGGCGGTGTTCATCGGTCTGACCTTCACGGTCATCAAGGGCCATAACTTCACGCCGTTCATGCCCTATGGTTTCGCCGCCCACACCGAGGCGGGCCATCCGCGCGGCGTGATGGCCGCCGCCGCCATCGTGTTCTTCGCCTTCTTCGGCTTCGACGCGGTCTCGACCTCGGCCGAGGAGGTCAAGAACCCCAAGCGCGACCTGACGATCGGCATCATCGGCTCGATGGTCATCTGCACCCTGATCTACATGCTGGTCGCCGCCTGCGCGGTCGGGGCCTGGCCCTATGCCGAGTTCGCCCGTTCCAGCGAGCCGCTGGCCTTCATCCTGCGCGGCCTGGGCCACCCCGCCGCCGCCTTCGGCATCGCCGCCGCCGCCATCATCGCCCTGCCCAGCGTCATCCTGGTGATGATGTTCGGCCAGACCCGGGTGTTCTTCGTCATGGCGCGCGACGGCCTGCTGCCGCGCGGCATGGGTCGTCTGAACCCCAAGAGCGGCGCTCCGGTCACCCTGACCCTGATCACCGGGGCGGTCGTGGCCCTGGTCGGCGGGTTCCTGCCGCTGGACCAGATCGCCGAGCTGTCCAACGCCGGCACCCTGCTGGCCTTTATCTGCGTGGCCGTGTGCCTGATGGTGCTGCGCGTGCGCCGGCCCGACCTGCCGCGGCTGTTCCGCTGTCCGGCGGCGTGGGTGGTCGGCCCGCTGGCGGTGGTCGGCTGTCTCTATTTCATGATCAGCCTGCCGTCGGCGACGCTGATCCGGTTCGTGGCCTGGAACCTCCTCGGCCTAGTAGTTTATCTGGCCTATAGCCGCCGGACGAGCCTGCTGGCGCGCGGCGTCGATGCTCCTCCGGTGCGCGAAGCCAGCGCCATGGCGGAATAGCGACGCCCTCAGACCTGCTGGACGTCACGTCCGGCGCGCACGTCGAGCAGGTCTGGGAGCCGTTCCGGAGAAGGGGTATCTTCCGATTTCATCGGATCCGATTTATATTCAGGTCAACCGCTTCAGTCGCCTGTTCGAAAGGCCGCAATGACCGCCCCCGACGCTTCTGCTACGACCCCGAAACTGGCCGACTTCCTGTGTTTCGCGGTCTATTCCGCCAACCTGGCCTATGGCCGGGCCTACAAGCCGATCCTGGACGAGCTGGGGCTGACCTACACCCAGTGGATTATCATCGTGGCGCTTTGGGAGCAGGACGGCCAGAGCGTCAAGAGCCTGGGCGAGAAGCTGTTCCTCGAATCCAACACCCTGACCCCGATCCTCAAGAAGCTGGAGGCCGAGGGCTACCTGCAGCGGCGGCGCGACCCGGCCGACGAGCGCCAGGTCATCGTCAGCCTGACGCCGTCCGGCCGGGCGCTGCGTGAGAAGGGCGGGCAGAAGACGCTGCTCAAGGCCACGGGTCTGGAGCCGGAGGAGTTCGCGCTGGTCCAGAAGACGGTTTCGCGGGTGCGCGACAACCTGATCCGGCATGTGAACGACAACTAGGGGCGTTTTCCCGTCGAGCGGACGACTCTTCTTATCCGTCTTGAAGCGGCGACCTTGATCGCGCCGCCGTCCGCCGCCTATGCAGGTGTTTTCGGCGTGGTTGCTTCATGAGTCTTTCTCGTCCTCCGATCCGGCCAGCGGCCGAGCGCAATATCGCCTCGTACGCGGTGGACTTGGCCGCGGCGCTGGGCGCCCGCGCGGCCTTCACCCTGACCGGCGGGATGGCGATGTACCTGAACCGGGCGGTCTCGACCCATCCCGGGCTCAAGGCGGTCTACAACCAGCACGAACAAGCCTGCGCCGCCGGCGCCGAAGGCTACGCCAAGGCTTCAGACTACCGGGTCGCGGGTTTGGCGGTGGTCACGGCCGGGCCGGGGGTGACCAACACCATCACCAGCCTGTGCTCGGCCTATGGCGACAGCGCCCCGGTCATCGTCCTGGCCGGCCAGGTCAAGACCGCCGACATCGACAGTTTCGGCACCCGCACCCACGGCGCCCAGGAGGTCCGTTCGCGCGAGCTGGTCAGCCCCTGCGTCAAGCGCTTCGTCCGCATCACCGCGGAAGGGTTTCGCGACGAGCTGATCGAGACCTTCGCCGAGGCCTTCACCGGCCGACCGGGGCCGGTGTTCGTCGAACTGCCGCTCGACGTCCAGAACCTGGTGATCGACTACGCGCCCGAGGAGGTGCTGGCGGCGGTCCAAGCCGTGCGCGATCGGATCGCCGGTGACGCCGCCCCATCCGACGCCGCCTCGCTGACCCAGGCTCTGACCTGGCTGCTGGGCGGCCGGCGGCCGCTGGTCTATGTCGGCAACGGCTGCCGCGTAGCTGGGGCCGGCAAGGCGGTGCGGACCTTCCTGGAGGCGCACGGCGTGCCGGCGGTGTTCTCCTGGTTGTCGACCGACCAGTTGCCGGCGGCCCATCCGCTGAACTTCGGCGCGCCCGGCGGCCTGGCGCCGCTGTCTGCCAACCAGATCCTCTACCAGGCCGATCGCGTGCTGTTCTTGGGCGCGCGGCTGGACCTGGGCACCACGGCCTTCCAGCGTCACGACTTCGGAGCCCAGGCCGAGCGGCTGATGGTCGATGTCGACGCCGGCGAACTGGCCAAGTTCGCCGGCCTGGCCGACACCCGCACGCTGCGGGCCGACCTTTCCGCGCTGGCGGCCGCCGTCCAGTCGACTGGGGCTGTCTCCAATGTCATGGCCGCCGACTGGCGCGCCTGGTGCGAGGCCCGCCGAGCCGAGTACCTGGCCGACGAGCGCCAGCGCCTGACGGTCGACAGCCTGAACGTCTTCGGCGTGGCCCAGCGCCTCTCGGCCTGGTCGGCTGGCAAGGTGTTCGTGCCCACTGGTTCGGGCTCGGCGATCGAGGCCTTCATCCGCTTCTTCGCCCCGGGCGAAGACAGCCGTTGCTTCTTCGGCGCCTCGCTGGGCGCCATGGGCCTGGGTCTGCCGCAAGCGGTCGGCGCGGCCTTCGCCACCGACCGCCGAGTGATCTGCGTCGAGGCCGACGGCGGGCTGATGCTGAACGTCCAGGAACTGGCGACCCTCAGCCACTACGCGCCAAAGGGGTTCGTGCTCTTCGTCTTGAACAACGACGGCTACACTTCGATCCACGCCTCGCAGAACCGCCACTTCGGCGCGGTGGGCGGGGCGGGACGGGAGTCCGGCGTGTTCATCCCCGACTACGGCCAGGTCGCCCCGGCCTTTGGCCTGCGCTACGCTCGCGTCGATAGCCTAGCGGCCCTGGACGACTTGCTGCCGACCCTGGACGCCGAAGCCCCGCCGATCTTCGTGGACCTGATCATCGATCGCGCCGAGTCCCTGGGGCCGACCGTCAAGACGGTGATCTCACCCGAGGGCAAGCTGTCCTCGACGCCGCTGTCCGACATCCAATGGTAGACGCCGCCCTGGCCCGGCTGTTTTCGCTGGAGGGCAAGGTCGCCCTGGTCACCGGCGCGTCGCGGGGCATCGGCGCCGCCCTGGCGGAGGGCCTGGCGGGGGCGGGGGCCAGGGTCGTCGGTGTGGCCCGCTCGCCGGTGCCGCGCGACGCGTTCCGCCAGCCGGTGCGCTATGTCGCCGCCGACGTGGCCGTGGGGCTGGACGCGCTGGTCGCCGAGATCGTCGCCGAGCACGGGCGCATCGACGTGCTGGTCAACGCCGCCGGGGTCAGCGTCTCGGCGTCGTCGGATCAGGCCCTGGCCGCGTTCGACGCGACGCTCGACGTCAACCTGCGCGCCGCCTATGCGGCCTGCCTGGCGGCCGCGCCGCACATGACGTCAGGCGGCTCGATCATCAACGTCACCAGCATCAACAGCCTGGTCGGCTTTCCCGGCAATCCGGGCTATGTGGCGGCCAAGGGCGGCCTGCGGCTGCTGACCAAAGCCCTGGCGGTCGACCTGGGGCCGCGCGACATCCGGGTCAACGCACTGGCCCCGGGCTACATCCGCACCGACATGACCGCCGCCAGCTTCGCCGATCCCGAACGCCACGCCGCCCGGGCGCGCCACACCTGCCTGGGCCGCTGGGGCGAGGTCGGGGACCTGATCGGGGCGGCGATCTTCCTGGCCTCGGACGCATCGCGCTACATGACCGGCCAGGACCTGGTGATCGACGGCGGCTGGACCGCCAAGGGGCTGACATGAGCGACCTGGCTCGCCGCATCGGTTTCATGCAGGGCCGGCTGTCGCCGCAGATCGACGGCAAGATCCAGGCCTTCCCCTGGCCCTATTGGCGAGACGAGTTCCCGCGGGCCAAGGACCTGGGTTTCGCGCGGCTGGAGTGGACGCTGGACCATGACGACCTGGCCACCAATCCGCTGATGACCGCCGAAGGCCAGGCCGAGATTCGGGCCTTGTCGGCCACGCACAGGGTCGTTGTCTCGTCGATCACCGGCGACTGCTTCATGCAGGCGCCGTTCTGGAAAGCGGAGGGTGTGGCCCGAACGGCCCTGATCGAGGAGATGGCGGCGGTGATCCGGGCCGGAGCGGCGGTCGGGGCGTCGATCGTGGTCGTTCCGCTGGTCGACAATGGCTCGGTGGCGACGCCGGCCGAGGAAGCGGCCCTGGCCGAGGGCCTGGCGCAGCTGACCCCGCTGTTGCGCGAGACGGGGGTGCGGATCGCGTTCGAATGCGACTATCCGCCGGCCCAGTTGGTCCGGTTCATTGCGGCCTTTCCCGCCGACGTCTTCGGGATCAATTTCGACATCGGCAACAGCGCCAGCCTGGGCTGGGCGCCGGCCGAGGAGATCCCGCTGATCGCGCCGCGCTTGGTCAACGTCCACGTCAAGGACCGGGTGCTGGGCGGCGCGACCGTGCCGCTTGGCCAGGGCGACGCCGATCTGCCGGCCGTATTCGAGCTGCTGGCCGAGGTCGGCTACGACGGATTCCTCATCCTGCAGACCGCCCGGGCCGCCGACGGCGACCATCTCGGCGCGGCGCGCGCCTATCGCGACCTTGTTTTGGACCTGGCGGGCGGATCATGAACCTGGAGCTCGACGGCAAGGTCGCCCTGGTCGGTGGCGCCAGTCGCGGCATCGGCCTGGCGATCGCCAAGACCCTGGCGGCTGAAGGCTGCGCCGTGGTCCTGTCGGCGCGGGGCCGCGAGGGCTTGGACGCGGCGATGGCCGAGGTCGGCGGCGCGGCCTGGGGGCAGGTCGCTGATCTCGCAGAACCGGCGGACTGTGAACGCCTGGTGGCGGCCGTCGAGGCCCGGTTCGGCCGGCTGGACATTCTGGTCGCCAACGCCGGCTCGGGCGCCTCGGTCGCGCCGGGTCGCGAGACGCCGGATGAGTGGCGGCGGGTGATCGCGCTGAACCTGTTCACAGCCACCAACCTGATCGGTGCGGCGCGGCCGCTGCTGGCTCGCGCCAAGGACCGGGACGGCGGCGGGGCGATCGTCTGCGTCTCGTCAATCTGCGGCCGCGAGGCGCTCGGCGCGCCGGTGACCTATTCGGCCGCCAAGGCCGCGCTGGACGCCACGATCAACGGCCTGTCGCGCCCGTTCGCCGCCGAGGGGATCCGCATCAACGGCGTCGCCCCGGGCAACATCCTGTTCCCGGGCGGGACCTGGGACCGCAAGCAGGCCGAAAATCCCGAGGCGGTCGCCGCCATGCTGGCCCGCGACGTGCCGCAGGGCGTTCTAGGCCGTCCGGAGGACGTGGCCGACGCGGTGGCCTTCCTGGCCTCGCCGCGCGCCGCCTTCGTAACCGGCGCGGTGCTGGTGGTCGATGGCGGCCAAACACGGACGTGAGGAGCCTCCGATGACGCAGCCCGTCGGCCTCGCCGCCTTCGACCTGACAGGCCGGACCGCCCTGGTCACCGGCGCGGGCGGCCTGCTGGGCCGCGAACACGCCGCCGCCCTGGCCGAGATCGGCGCCAGGGTGATCCTGACCGACCTCGACCTGGATGCGGCGCAAGCCGCCATCGGGTCGCTGGGCGAGGTTCACGGCGACCGCCTCGTGGCCGCCCCTCTGGACGTCACCTCCGAGGCTTCGATCCGCGCGGTTCTCAAGGCGCATGGCCCGATCGACGTGCTGGTCAACAACGCCGCCGTCGATCCCAAGGTCACCGCCACCGGCGGTCCGGAATTGAGCCGCCTGGAGCACTTCCCGCTGGAAAGCTGGGACTTCCAGATCGCCGTCGGCCTGACCGGCGCCTTCCTGTGCGCCCGGTTGCTGGGCGCGGAGATGGCGCGGCGAGGGGATGGGGTGATCCTCAACATCGCTTCGGACCTGTCGGTGATCGCGCCCGATCAGCGCCTGTACCGCAAGGACGGCGTCGCGGAAGACGAGCAGCCGGTCAAGCCGGTGACCTATTCGGTGGTCAAGGCCGGGCTGGTGGGCCTGACCCGCTATCTCGCCGGTTACTGGGCGGGGCAGGGGGTGCGGGTCAACGCCCTGTCGCCGGGCGGGGTGTTCAACGATCATCCCGAGGACTTCGTCGGCCGGCTGAGCCAACTGATCCCGATGGGCCGCATGGCCGGAGTCTCGGAGTACCGTTCGGCGGTGCAGTTCCTCTGCTCGCCCGCCTCCAGCTACATGACCGGCCAGAACATCCTGATCGACGGCGGGCGGACCGTGCTGTGACGATCCAATGGAGCGCTTCATCCATGTCTGTTTCCGACACCACGCTGTCCCTCGCCCAGTTCCGCGAAGCCCTCCTGGCCGGCCGGACAGGGCTGGAGGCGAGGCTCCCGCGCATGACTCGGCTCGAAGGCGCGCGGAAAGTGCTGGTCTACACCTATGGCACGCGGGGCAAGGACCTGGCGCTGCAGTTGCGGGCGGCGGGGATCGGCTGCGTGATCTACGACAACGGCGCCGCCGCGAGGGCCAACGCAGAAGCCGACGGCTTCGAGGTCACGCGGGATCTAAGCCTGGACCTGCCGCTGATCGTCGCCGCCGGTCAGAACCAGATCGAGATCCTCGGCGAGCTGACGCGCGAGGCCTATTCGTTAGCCGAGGGGCTTTATGCGCTGAACCTGCGCAACTCGTACGGTCCGGCGCGGGCCTTCAGCGACTCCGTCGTCGACGACGCCGAAGACCTGTTCGCGGTCTATCACGGCCTCGACGCCGGCTGCCGTCGTGCTTTTCTGGGGGTGTTGCAGTATCGCGCCTCGCTGGACGTCCATTACCTGGCCCATCGCCGACCGGTGGGCGAGATGTGGCGGCCGCCGGTCGCCGGCCTGCGGATCGAGTCGTTCTGCGACATCGGCGCCTATGACGGCGACAGCCTGACGGCCACCAAGGCGGTGTTCCCGGAGCTGTCGCGCAGTCTCACCATCGAACCCAGCGCGGCCATGGCGCCGGTCATCGCCGCGGCCGCCGAGCGGCTGGGCGTGGCCAACCGCAACTTCATCGGCGCGGCCTGGAGCCATCCCACCCGGCTGGACGCGCGGCTGATCTTCAACGGCATGCTGGTGATAGAGGAAAACACCGCCGGCGACATCCAGACCGAAACGCTGGACGCCCTGGTGGGCGAAGAGACCTATGATTACGTCAAGATGGACGTGGAAGGCTCGGAGGCGGCGGTGATGGCGGGCGGCGCCGAGGCGCTGCAGCGGGCCCGCTGCATCGCCGTGGCTTCATACCATCTGCCCCATGACCTGACCGCCGTGCCGGCTCAGCTGCGCCGCCTGGTCGGCGATGAGGTCGGCGAGACCTGGCGGCTAGCCTTCGCCCACTATTCGCAGTCTTTCGACGACTCGATCTTCTACCTTCACCGCGCCTAGGAATGGGTGGGGTTCATGAAGATCTGCGATGTCTCCAGCGCCGCGTGCTGCGCCTGCTTCAAGGTCTGATCGGCGGCCTTGGCGGCGCGTTCCAAATCGATCAGGCGCTGATTGTAGGCCCAGAGCTCGGCGAACTGCGCCAGTCGGTCTGACCGGCAGTGGACCAGCGCCGCTTCCAGCACGCGCTGGTGGCCGACGTTGAGATACTTGCCTGCGCTCAGGCCCCGCAGGATATTTTCGAAGATGGTGTCGACGAAGGTCACCTGGGGCGGTTCGTAGCTGGTGACTTGGCGATAGCCGGACGCTCTTTCGAACAGATCCTTGGGTGCGCCCACCTTCTGGCAAATCTCGAGCAGCAGGCGGGGGAAGGTGGCCGCATAGTCGAAGAAATTGCCCGCGTTGTAGTCGAGCATCGGAGAGTTCTCGACCCGGTGCACCAGATGGTTTGCGGCGCTGTAGTAGGCCGGCGCATGGGCATGCTTCTCGAGGTAGGCGGCTACGTGGGGGTGGCGGCTGTCGGTACGAAGATAGGGCTCGGCATCGAGCTTGCGGGCAGCCTCGGTGCTTTCGATCTGAGCGCTGATGAAGGCCAGCTGGTTCATGCCGAAGGCGCAGAAAAGGTCGATGAAGCTGTCGAAGCGTTTGTCCGGCACCGAATTCAGCTGGGCGTAGAAGACTTGGGACAGGTCCGCGTTGGCGGCGCGCTTGTTCATCGTCATGAAGCCTGGCGCTTCGCGTTCCAGAATGTTGACGACGTTGGCCACGCCGCCTTCCAGCAGTACATCGTCCGATCCGAACACCCAGGTATAGCGCCCGCGGGCGCGCCAGGGCGCGGCGAAGAAATTGAAGAAGCCGCCCTCGTCGCGGGCGTTGATCATGTAGCTCAGACGCGGGTAGTGCGCCGCCAGGGCCCGGATGATGTCGACCGTGTCGGCGTTCGAGGCGTTGTCGCTGATCAGCACTTCGACCTTATCTTCCAGGCCGTCCTTCAATTGGTCCACGATGCTCTGAACGGTAAGCTGCAATTCCGCGGGCCGATGAAAGCTGGGAATCACGATGCTGAGCGTCGGCTCATGCGCGAACTGCCGGATCTGGCTGTCGGCGAGGGCGCATTCGAGTTTGGGCATGAGCTCTCTCGCTTGGGGATCAGGCGGACGCCGCGACGCGGGTGCGGCAGAAGGCGTGGAGGGTGTCGAGCATGTAGGCGATGTGGTCGGCGCCGAGGCCGGGATAGACCCCGATCCAGAACGTCCGCTCCATGATCGTGTCGGCGACCGTCAGCTCGCCGGCGATCCGGAAGTTGCGGCCGGCCATGTAGGGCTGGCGCACCAGATTGCCGCCAAACAACAGGCGCGTGCCGATGCGGGCGTCCTCCAGCCAGCGTGTCAGCTCGTTGCGGGTGAAGGGGGCGTCCGGCCTGACGGTGATCGGGAAGCCGAACCAGGCCGGGTCGCTGTTCGGCGTCGCCTCGGGCAGAACCAGGAATTCCTGCAGGTCGGCCAGACCCGTCTTCAGGGCCGCGAAATTGCGCTTTCGCGCCGCGATGAAGCCGTCGAGATGGTCCAACTGGGCCAGGCCCACCGAGGCCTGCATGTCGGTCATCTTCAGGTTATAGCCGAGGTGGCCGTAGGTGTATTTGTGGTCGTAGCCGCGTGGCAGGTCGCCCATCTTCCAGCCGAATCGCTTGCCGCAAGTGTTGTCCTGACCTGGCGCGCAGAAGCAGTCGCGGCCCCAGTCGCGGAACGACTCCGCCAGGCGGCGCAGGAATTCGTCATTGGTGAACACCGCCCCGCCTTCGCCGGTGGTGATGTGGTGGGCGGGATAGAAGCTGAGGGTGGCGATGTCGCCGAACAGCCCGACCTGTTTGCCGTCATAGGTCGAGCCCAGGGCGTCGCAGCAGTCCTCGACCAGCCACAGGCCGTGGTCGTCGCAGAGCCGGCGGATGGCGGCCAGGTCGAACGGGTTGCCCAGGGTGTGAGCGGCCATGATCGCCTTGGTCTTCGGGCCGATGGCGGCGGCGACCTTGTCGGGATCGAAGTTGTAGGTGGTCGGCAGCATGTCGACGAACACCGGGACCAGGCCGGCGCCGAGCAGCGGATTGACCGTGGTCGGAAAGCCGGTGGCGGCGGTGATCACCTCGTCGCCGGGCTTGAGCTGGCGAGCCTTCAGCTTGGGCGAGGTCAGGGCCGAGAGGGCCACCAGGTTGGCGGACGAGCCGGAATTGACGGTCATGGCGAACCGGGCGCCCAGGCGCTGGGCCAGCTTGGCCTCGAAGGCGTCGTTGAAACGGCCCGTGGTCAGCCAGAAGTCCAGGGCGGAGTCGACGAGGCTGCGCATGTCCGAAGCGTCGTAGATTCGGCCTGACACCGGGACGGGCGACGCACCCGCCTCGAACGCCTTCGGCCCATGGGCCAGCGCGTGATACTCCTCGACCAGGGCGAGAATCCTGCCGCGGAGCGCCGCGGTTTCCTCCGAAGGTTCCTGAAACGATATGACGCGCTCTCCGATGCGCCGGCGATCGACGACCTTGCTGCTCCGCTCAAGCGGAGACGATGATTATCGCCGATTCGGTCCAGGGGCGGCGCGTCAAACTGCCGTGCGCGCTCGGTGGGAATCCCGGTCGGCTTTGGGGACGTCATGACCATCGGCATCGACGAGGACTTCTGGCGCGGGCGGCGAGTGCTGTTGACCGGCCATACCGGCTTCAAGGGCGGCTGGATGAGCCTATGGCTGGAGCGGCTGGGCGCGACCGTGCGCGGCGTGGCGCTGCTCCCCGACAGCCAGCCAAGCCTGTTCGAGGCGGCGCGCCTCGCCGAGGGGCTGGACAGCGTGATCGCCGACGTGCGCGATCCCGATGCGATGGACGCCGCCGTTCTGGATTTCGCGCCCTCGGTGGTGATCCACATGGCCGCCCAGCCTCTGGTGCGTCGCGGCTACGAGGCGCCTCGGGAGACCTTCGCCACCAATCTGATGGGCACGGTCAACCTGCTGGACGCCGTGCGTCGCCAGCCGCGTCCGGCCGTGACCCTGATCGTCACCACCGACAAGGTCTATGAGAACCTCGAGCATGGCCAAGCCTATCGGGAGGGTGACCGTCTCGGCGGCCGAGATCCCTACAGCGCCAGCAAGGCCTGCGCCGAACTGGCGGTAAGGGCCTATTTCGCCTCCTTCCTGGAAGGTGTCGGCGCGGCGGCGGGCGTCGCGCGGGCGGGAAATGTGATCGGCGGCGGCGACTGGTCGCGCGACCGGCTGCTGCCGGACGTACTATCGGCCTTTGCGCGCGGCGAGGCGGCGGTGCTGCGCAATCCTGCGGCCGTGCGCCCCTGGCAGCACGTGCTGGAGCCATTGCAAGGCTATCTCCTGGCGGTCCAGGCCCTGGCCGCCTCGCCGGCGAGCGGGCTGCGGGCCTGGAACTTCGGTCCCGACGCGGATGGCGCCCGTCCGGTCGACGACGTGGCGCGGATCGCCGCGGAAATGTGGGGGAGTGACGCGCGGTTGGTCGAGCGGATCGACTCTTCCGCGCCCCACGAGGCGGGCCTGCTGACCTTGAATTCCGACCTGGCCAAGGCCGAGCTGGGCTGGAGGCCGCGCCTGGACCTTGAGCAATCCGTCGCCCTGACGATCGACTGGTGGCGGGCGGCCCTGGCCGGTGGCGACCTGCGCTCGACGACCCTGGCGCAGATCGATCGCTACGTTTCGTCCAGCGCGCCCGTCGCCGCCAGGTAAGCGACCGTGTCGGCCACGGTCCGCGCCAGTGGCGTCGGATGCTCGCCGCGACGGAAGAGGGCGCCTTGATAGCGTCGGCCGTCGCCGACGTACCAGTCGCCTGGACCGTCACCAGGCTCCTGGCGTTCGATAGGCGGATCATTTCGACCCAGGGCCTGGCCGACCGCCCTCGCCAGCGCGCCCAATTCGACGACCTCGGCGCCGCCGACATCGAACGGCTCGGCCGACTGCGTCTCGTCCACCGCCATGTCTAGGATCACCCTCGCCATTTCCGAGACGTGGACGAAGCTCCTGAACACCGGATCGGCGGCGCCTATGGTGATCCGGCCGCGCCGTGCGAGGGCCAGGATGAACGTCCCCAGAGCATAAGCTTCGGTGTGGTTGATGAAGGGGCCGCCGAGGTTGAACACGCGTGGAATCAGGATGGGCTTGCCGGTCCGGTGGGCCCACTCCGCAACGACCGCCTCATGCTCGCGTTTCATGACGGTATAGGCCACGCGATCTGGCGGACCCACGTCGGGGCGGCCGACGGCGCCCGACGAGACTGTGACCAGTCGTCGCGTGTCGGCCATATCAGCCAGGGCCAGAACCCGGCCCAGCAGGGCGTCGTTGCGACGTCGCATTTCCTGTAGATCGCCGCCGTCGACCCGGTCGCCGCCGACGATGGCGGCGTGGAGGATCAGCCATTCGCCGTTTCCAAGGCCAGTCAAGGCGTCCAGCGGTTCGATCAGGGGCCGCTGGTCGCGAAGTTGCAGGGGGCGACGGGAAGAGCCGAAAAGGCGCAGGCGCTCGGGCGGCAGGTCGGGGGCGGCGGCCAGGATTTGGTCGACCAGCGCCATCCCGACCCAGCCGGAGGCCCCCACCACGGCCACGCAACTGGAGGATCGCGCTAACCATGCGGCGAACTTGCACCTAGGCATTATCGCCGACTCCATTCTAGACAAGGGAACGCAAATCACGGCCCCAACAGGATGGGCCGCGATAGATATACCAGCCCTCGCTGGAGCCAAGAGCCCTCGCGGCGGCTTCCGCGCCTCGAAAGGCGATGTCCCGGACATCGCTCGCCGTGCAACAGGACCCGGACCATGCAGACCGTCGACGCCCCGATCACCAAGGCGCTTTCCGTGGAGAACATGGCCACCGAGCGCCTGGCTTCGATCCCCTGGCCGCTGGCCGACCGTCCCTTCGTGATCGCCGAGATCGGCATCAATCACAACGGCGACCTTGAGACCGCCAAGTCGCTGATCCGGGTCGCCAGCGAAGCGGGTTGCGACGCCGTGAAGTTTCAGAAGCGGACTATCGACATCGTCTACACGCCTGAGGTGCTGGCCGCCCCCCGTCAGAGCCCCTGGGGCGAGACCCAGCGCGCCCAGAAGGAGGGCCTGGAGTTCGGCGAGGCCGAGTACGACGCCATCGACGCCTATTGCCGCGAGCTGGGCCTGGCTTGGTTCGCCTCGGCGTGGGATGTGCCCAGCCAATCGTTCCTAGCCAAGTACGACCTGCCCTACAACAAGCTGGCCTCGGCGATGCTGACTCATCGCCCGCTGGTCGAGGCGGTCGCCGCCGAGGGCAAGCTGGTGTTCGCCTCCACCGGCATGTGCACGTTCGAGCAGATCGACGCGGCGGTCGAGATCCTGCGCGCGGCGGCTTGTCCGTTCGTGCTGATGCACACGGTCTCGACCTATCCGACCCCGTCCGCCGATCTGAACCTGATGACGATCGACACGCTGCGCCGCCGCTATGGCGCGCCGGTCGGCTACAGTGGTCACGAGGCCTCGGTGGAGCCCAGTCTGGTGGCCGCCATGCTCGGGGCCGTGGCGATCGAACGTCACATCACCTTGGACCGAACGATGTACGGCTCGGACCAGTCGGCTTCGCTGGAGCCGAATGAACTGAAGGGGCTGGTCTCGCGCTTGCGCGACCTCCGCGAATGGCTGGGCGACGGCGAAAAGCGCGTCACGCCCGGCGAGGCCTCGGTCGCGGAGAAGCTGCGTTACTGGTCCGGCGACCCGACCTAGGGCCTGATTGAAAACCTACCAGGACTTCCAGGGCGCGCCACTGGCCCACAGGTCTTCGAGATGGAGCTTCTCGCGCAGCGTATCCATCGGCTGCCAGAATCCGTCGTGGCGGTAGGCCCGCAGTTGCCCGCTCTTGGCCAGGCGCTCCAGCGGGGCCTGTTCGAACACGGTCTCGTCGCCTTCGATCAGGTCCAGGACCCGGGGCGAGAGCACGAAAAATCCGCCGTTGATCCGCCCGCCCTCAGCCGTGGGCTTCTCGACGAACCGCTCGACCGTGTCGCCCTTGATCTTCAGGGCGCCGAAGCGGGCGAGGGGGCTGACCGCCGTGATCGTCGCCTGGGCGCCATGGGCCTCGTGGAAGCGGACCAGCGCGCCGATGTCGACGTCGGACAGGCCGTCACCATAGGTCAGGCAAAAATACGGGTCGTCGGCGACATAGCGGCCCACCCGCTTTATCCGCCCCCCGGTCATGGTCTCGTCGCCGGTGTCGACCAGGGTGATGGTCCAGGGTTCGGCATGACGCTGGTGAACCTCGACCTGCCCGTTCGGTGAAATCGTCAGATCGGCGTTCTGGTAGGCGTAGTTGAGGAAATATTCGCGGACCTTGTCGCCCAGATAGCCGCAGCAGATGACGAAGTCGTTCAGGCCGTGGGCGCTGTAGGACTTCATGATGTGCCAGATGATCGGTCGTCCGCCGATCTCGACCATCGGCTTGGGGCGGACCTGGGTCTCCTCGGCGATGCGCGTGCCCTTGCCGCCGGCGAGGATGACGACCTTGGTCTTGTTGTTCTGCGCCATGCGATCGCTTCCGACGGGAATCTCCGGGGGACTCTAGCGAAATCGAGAGCCGGGAACATCACCGTTCGCGGACGATCGCCTGCGCCCCCGCCCAGAGAAATGGCGTCTGGACGGATCGCGAGGGCCTGCTAAATTCCACCTATGGGTTCAGTTTGCGATATGATCTCTCAATACGCGCAACCTTGACTGTAGGCGGCTCCGTTTCGAGAGATCGCGCGCGGGGGCCAAGGCGCCTCGCGAACGCCCCCGCGGGGCGAGATGCTGTCGCTTTGGATTCCGGCCGGCGCCGACCGTCCGTTGACCTGCGTACCCGAACTGTCCGGGAAGAGTTCCGCGTCCATCTGAGTAATCGAGGAGGGGCCATGAGCGCTTATCGCGGTTTCATCGTGTTGGGGGCCGGGATCGTCTTGGTCCTGCTGCCGTTCCTGATCTTCGTCGCCGCCGGCTGGCCGGGCAGTCCCGACAGCTGCATGAACACGACGCCCAACACCTGTTTCTGCGAGGCCTTCGACCCGGCCGACGTCATCGCGCACGCCCGGGGAGTTCGGCAGCCTGTCAACACCTGGTTCAATCTCTATTCGATCCTGACCGCCGGCCTCGTGGCCCTGATGCTCTATTGCGATCGAAAGGACGGACCGCGCGGCGAAAACGTTATGCGGTCCGACAACTTCATCGCCGACCTGTATGTCTTCGCGGTGCTGTTCCTGGGCCTGGGCAGCATGTGGTTCCACGCCTCGATCGTCGGCTGGGCGGGAAACTTCGACGGCCTGTCGATGTACATCTACGCGGCCTTCCTGGTGTTCTACACCTTGCGCCGCCTGGTCCCCGCCGACTGGGTGTTCTGGGTCTTCTATCCAATCACGGTCGTGGTGTTCGTGATCATCCACGCCCTTTGGCAGTGGGAGTTCAAGTCGCTGATCCTGATCGTCACCCTGGTGGCGGCCTATCTGGCGCTTGAGATCGTCGCCTGTGTGCGGGAGGGCAAGCCCTGGCAGGGCAAGTGGCTGACGATCCTACTCTGGTGGCTCGCGGTGGGCTGCATCATCGCCGCGACCGTGTTCTGGGCGCTTTCGCAGACCGGTAAGCCGATGTGCCACCCCAACGACTTCTTCCAGCCGCACGGCATCCTCTGGCACCCGCTGGCCGGGGCCATGGCGGTGCTGCTCTACTTCTATTGGCGAGAGGAGAACCGAACCTGACGGGCGGCTCCGATCATGAGCGTGTCGGGACCCGCTCGCGGCCTTCGCGCGGAAGGGGCGTCTTTGAAGCCGGGGCCGGGTGTTTTGCACGACCGGGCGGTTCTGAAGCGCGGCGTCTCCATCCCCCGCGTATCGGCGCTCGGATGTGGTCCTGATGCAGCTAATACGTTCATTTTTGGTTTCAAGAATGCAATGAGGAGAATTTCAAGAATTACAACTCAACACGCTTCGTGCGGTAAAAAATCGCTATATATATTCTAAATATTGAACATATTTGTAGTTTTTAGTTGAGTGAAAATGTCCATATATGGCAAAAACGCCAAGTAATATATGTCTATGTCGGTGTAGTATATTATGTAACCTTCCAATAATTATATTGGAAGTGTGAATATCTGTGCCTAAAAATTTTGTATTGAAGATATAAATCTCATAAGCGAGTGAAATACAAGCTTTCCATTTGCGAGAAATTCGGCATTAGTGCGCCTTGACGTCTTTGGGTTGTACCTGGGGAGTGATCAGAACATGCCCGAGGGGCTGGAGGAAACAACGCGGGACTTGATTGGGTGGACCCAGGAGGTCCTGCCGGGGCGGGCCGTCGTCGCCCGATCCCTGAGTGATCGTGACTGCGGAGAGGGGGTCGATCTCCGCCTGATCGGCCTGGCCCCCTGCGCGACGCCTCGGGCGGCCTCGCCGCCGCTGACCCTGACCGTCGACTATCTGGTTACGGTCCGCGCCGCGGATCCCATCGTCGAGCAGACGGGCGCCATGGCGCTGATGTTCGCGGCCATGGAGCACGACGAGGTCGAGGTGGTTCTGGATCGTGAGGCGCTGAGGCTGTGCGCCGACCTAGACCTGCCGCCGGGGCCCGGCTTCGTGCTGCGGGCCACGGTCGCGATCGCGCGGCGTCGCGCGGCGGTCCGGGCCGCCCTGGTTCGCTTTCCGCTCAAGATCGACTCGGGCGAGCTCGGCGTGCTGCAGGGCTCGGTCCTGGGACCCGGCGACACGCCGGTCGCCGGCGCCGTCGTGCGCGTCGAGGGCGTGGACCGCACCGCCCAGACCGATGCATTCGGCCGCTTTCGCCTCCATGGCCCGGTTGGCGGCAAGAACAGGCCCGTCCGTCTCAACGTCCGCGCCCGCGGGGTCGAGATCGACCGTGAGGTCGAGACCGGAAGCCCCGTGATCCTTCGTCTACCGCTGGAGATTTGACATGCCGTCCTATTTGAGCCCCGGCGTCTACGTCGAGGAGATCGACTCCGGAACCCGTCCGATCGAGGCGGTGGGAACATCGACGGCCGGTTTCGTGGGGACCGCGCCGAACCCCGACGCCTTCGTCGACGAGGCGGTGGCGATCAACAATTGGAGCGAGTTCCGGCGACGATACGTGCGCGACGGCGACAAGGGCACCGACCTCGCCAACGCCGTCTACGGCTTCTTCCTGAACGGCGGTTCGCGCTGCTACGTCGTCAACACCAGGGCCGACGGCGCGATCGCCGGCAAGGGGCGAGGGCTGGACGCCCTGGCGGCCATCGACGAGATCGCCATCATCGCCGCTCCGGGCCGCACCGACGCGGCCTCGCACGGGGCTCTGCTGGACGCGGCGGAGTCGCTGAAGGATCGCGTGGCGATCCTGGACGCCCCGCCGCGCGTCGATGACGTCGAGGTTCTGACCCGCGCCGCCGACGGCGGCGCGACCACACCTGCGGCGCCCGCCGCCGAGGGCCAGACGCCCTCGCAGCCGGCTCGCGGCAAGAGTCCCAAGCCCGGCCTTCGTCCCCGCGATTCCGACGGCGGCTACGGCGCCTGCTACTTCCCGTGGCTGAAGGGGCGCGACGCCGTCGATCCGGACGCCCTGGCCCAGATTCCGCCCTCGGGCCACATGGCCGGCATCTATGCCCGCACCGACAGCGAGCGGGGCGTCCACAAGGCTCCGGCCAATGTCACGATCCGAGGCGCCGAAGGCCTGACCCAGATGTTGTCGCGCGCCGAGCAGGACGTGCTCAACCCCGTCGGCGTCAACTGCATCCGCTTCTTCACCCGCGAGGGCGTGCGGGTCTGGGGCGCCCGAACCCTGGCGCCCAGCGCCAGCAACTGGCGCTACCTGAATGTCCGCCGGCTGTTCAACATGATCGAGGAGTCGATCGCCATCAGCACACGTTGGGTGGTGTTCGAGCCCAACGCCGGCCCGTTGTGGAAGGACATCCAACGCGACGTCGGCGCCTTCCTGACCCTGCTCTGGCGCCAGGGCGCCCTGGCCGGGGCGCGGCCCGAGGACGCCTTCTTCGTCAAGTGCGACGCCGAGACCAACCCGCCCGAGGTGGTCGACGCCGGCCAGGTGGTGGTGGTCATCGGCATCGCGCCCGTGAAGCCCGCCGAATTCGTCATCTTCCGCATCGGCCAGACGGCGGTCGGATCCACCGTCGAGACCGCTTGACCCCCCACCCTTGAAGAGGATCCGTCATGGCCACCAAGCCCGAAGAAGCAGCGGCGGCGCCCAAGGTCGGCGCTCTCCCCGACGTCTATCGTAACTACAATTTCATGCTCTCGTCCCGCGAGATGGGCGATGTCCGCTTCACCGAGTGCTTCGGCCTGGGCGTGCGGATCCATCCGATCCGCTACCGCGAGTCCGGCAGCGGCCAGATTGTCCGGACCCTGCCCGGACCGGTCGAATACGCCGAGGTCACGCTGCGCTACGGCCTCACCAAAACCCCGGCGCTGTGGGATTGGCTCAAGGAGGTCCTGGCGGGCGGAACGCCCCGGCGCAACATCTCGATCGCGATGATGGACGTGAAGGGCACGGCCGAGGTCCTACGCTGGAACCTCGACAACGCCTGGCCCTGCGAGTGGAGCGGCGTGTCGTTCGACGCCCTCGGCCGCGAGGTGGCGATCGAGGAACTGAAGCTGTCCTTCGACACCTTGACCCGAGCGTAAGCCATGGCTCTCCGCCGCCTGTTGTCGGGTTGGCTGATCGCCGTGGCCGCCCTGGCCCGCTCCGTGGCCCAGGCCCTGCAGCGCGCCTCCGAGGATCGATCCGCGTCGGCGCCGGCCTCGGTCATGGCCGCCCTGGCCGAACGGTATCCGGGCGCGCCCGCCCACTGGTTGGCTCACGTCGCCCAGCGGACGTCCCAACTGGCGGAGACGGGCGAGGTCCCGACGTCCCTGAACAGCGACCCGGCCGCGTGGACGCCGCTGCGACCGGAGGCTTCGCCACCGGCTGAGGTGATGGAGCGCGCGCCGCTCGCGCAGCGCGACGGGGCTCGGGCCCGGCCGACGCCCCGTCGCGAGGCGGCCGTTCCTTCCCTGGCAGCGCTGCGTGAGCGGCCGTCCGAGGTATGGCGGCGGCCCGACGGCGCGCCGAAACGACGATCGAGGCCGGTGTTCGCGTCCCCGACTCCGGCGCTCGCACCCGAACCTCCGTCTCCTGCTGCGTCCGCGCCCAGCCCCGGCGCTTCGGCGCGTCGTCCGCGGTCGCCGTTGTCGGTCAAGGCCGCCCCGCCGTCCCTGACATCTTCGGAAACGCTGGCGACGTCGCCTTCCGAAAGGGGCGCAGGCCCCGAAGCAGCCGCGCCAAGGGCGGCCTGGTCAGATGCGCCACGACCGCGCACCGAGGCGCCAGACGCGACGGAGCCCCTGTCCATCCGACGGTCGCCAGCGGCGCGCGAACGGGAAGCCTCGTCGGAGAGGATCGAGGCTGAGCCCGCGCCTCGCGACCGCAAGTCCTGGTTTGTCGAAGCGTTTGCCGAAGCGCCGGCGCGCATCACACGGTTCTTCTCGCCTCGAACGGAAGCGGCGCCGCGCATCGGGCGAACAAGGGACGCTTGGGCGGTCATGGAGGGGGACGACGCTGCCGAACGCGCACCCATGGCTCTTGCCGCCAGCCCGTCCGAGATGGTCCCGCCCGCCAGACTGGATTGGTCGGCCAATACGCAGGTCCAGGCGGCGCCCGCACCGTGGCGGGCGATCTACCGGGCGTTCGTCGCCCTGCGGACGCGATCCCGCTGGGCAGGCCGTTCCGTCGCCGATCCGGCCGCCGCGAAGGCGACGGCGTCGACCAACTGGGCAGCGACGGATGTGTGCGCGCCCAAACCCTCCAGCGGTTTCGAACCGTCGAAGACGATTTTCCCGACGCGCGCGCCGTCGACCGCTTCGCTCGACCCCGATCGAGCCTTGACCCCTCCAGGGATCCGCCCGACCGAACCTTTGGCGTGGCGGACGGTTCGCGACGGTCCGCCCACCGGGCGGACCGCGCCTACGACGGGCAGCGAAGGTTCTGGCCAGGTCAAGCAACCGCGCTTCATGGCTTCCGGCCCTTTCCCGTCGCGGGAGGCCGCGCGCCAGTTCGCCGGTCCGCCGGACAACCGCTGGCCCGCGTTGCCGCCCGCGACCTTCACGCCGCCGCATGGCGTCGCGGCGTCGCCGCCGCGTTGGGACGAGCTGGCCCGTGAGCAGGAGGATGGGCGATGGAGCGTGTAGCCTTCCTGCTGGAACGGTCCGGCGAGCGGATCTCATGCCTGCTCAATCCGGAGAATCTCGAGGCGCGCCGCACCGCCGGGCTGCGGACGCGCTTGGCCGGCGGCGGTTTCCTGGCCGGTGTGGCTCGCTCCGAGGATCCGCTGATCGCCACCGGCGGCGGGGTCACCGAATACGATCTGAACCTGCTGTTCGACGTCGAGGTCGCCCGCGAGGGCCGCTCGCCGACGACGCCGGAAGACGGCCGGGGAGGACCGGCCGAGGACGACGACGTCCGCGTCCTGACCCGTCCATTCTGGGACCTGACCGAGAACGCCGTGGCGGCCGACGGCTTCGCCGCCCCGCCCACGGTCCGGTTCATCTGGGGCAAGTCCTGGAATATCCCCGGCGTCGTACTACACGTGTCCGAGCGCCTCGAGCGATTCAACGCCGACGGCGCGCCCCGGCGCTCGTGGCTCAGCCTGCGCCTGCGCCGCGTCGAGGATTCCGAGCCGCGTCCGGTCCCCGGCCGGCCGGTCACGCCGCAGTTCGAGGCGCCGTCCGGCCTCGACGGCGGATCCGTCGACCAGGCCCCGGCCGTCGATGTGCCGGTCGACAACGAAGGCCTGCCGTTGAAGCGCTTCGACCAGATCGCCGACGACGGCTACGGCGACCCGACGCTGTGGGCCGACATCGCCGCCTACAATGACGTCGATGATCCCCTGAGCCTCCCGGAAGGCACGACCATCGTGTTGCCCTCCCTGGCGATCTTGCAGGAGGCGCGGGCGTGACCTCCATCTTCGCCAATCGCCCGCTGAGGGCTCGTCTCGATGGGGCGCCGCTGGATCCCGACCTGGGGCGTCACGCCGTCTCGGCCTTCGTGCGCCAGGCTCTCAACGCCCCGGCCATGGCCGAGCTGGTCTTCGCCGATCCGCCGGCCGCCGCCCTGGCCAGCCTGCGCCTTGGCGCCGGCCTGGCCTTCTCGGTCGACGGTTCGGGCGATCTGTTCGACGGCGAGATCACGGCGGTCGAATATCAGCGAGACGCCGCCCAGGGACGGGTCGTGCGCCTGCGGGCGCTAGACAGGCTGCACAGGGCGCGGCTGCGCCAGCGAGCCCGGGCCCTGATCGACATGACGGTCGCCGATGTCGCGGGACAGATGGCGGGCGACCTGGGCCTGACCTTCAGTTGCGCCGAGCATCCGCCGACCCGGGCCTTGATCGTCCAGCACGATCAGAGCGACTTCGACCTGGTGGTCGACCTGGCGCGCGACGCGGGTCTCTATCTGCTGCTGGAAGCCGGCCAGCTGCGGCTGGTCAGCCTGGCGGGCGAAGGCGAGCCGATCCCGCTGCGGATGCGCCGCGAGATCATCCAGGCCCGCGCCACGGCGGGCGCCGACTCCCTGCGGCCCTGGACCGGCGCCCAGTCGTGGAATCCCTCCCGCGCCGTGGCGGCCAACGCCCGCGCCGGCCTGGCCCGCCAGGACGCCGAGGAACTGCGGGACGGCGGGCTGACGGCCTTTCCCGATCTGGGCGGCCGGACCCTATTCAACCGCCTGGCCGCCGACGCCGCCGAGGCCGAGAGTCTGGCCCAGGCCGATCTCGACCGGGCCGCGGCTCGCGCCGTCCTGCTGGAGGCGGTGATCGAGGGCGACACCCATCTGCGCCCCGGGCGGCCGGTGAACCTGGAGGGTGTCGGCGATCTGGTCGACGGCCGCTGCGTGGTGACGCGCGCCCTGCATCGCTTCGAGGAGGCCCGCGGCTACGTGGTCGAGATTTCGACCGAGCCGCCGGCCCGGCCTGATCGCCCCCGGGTTCCGGCCTTCACACTGGGCAAGGTGACGGACGCCGACGATCCCGACGGCATGGCGCGGGTGCGGGCCCGCCTGCCGGTGCTGGGCGACGTCGAGACCGGCTGGATGCCGGTGCTGCTGTTGGGCGCCGGCGCCGACAAGGGCGTGGCCATCCTGCCGGAGCCGGAGGACGACGTGCTGGTGCTGTTTCCGGACGGCGACCCGGCGCGGGGCATGGTCCTGGGCGGTCTCTATGGCGAGCGCGCCGCCCCGGGGCCGCGCGGGGCCGGGACGGCCGGCGCCCGGGCCTTCACAGTGCGGACACCGGGCGGCCAGGTTCTGACCCTGGACAGCGTCGACGCCCTGGCGCGGCTGGAGACCCGCGCCGGCGGGCTGTTCGAGTTCGGCCCCAACGGCTCGCGCCTGCGGGCCAGCGGCGACCTGGTCATTGAGGCCCCGGGGCGCCGGCTGACGATCCGGGCCGCCGCCGTTGCGTTCGAGGAGGGCTGAGCATGCTGTGGCTGACCCAGGACGCGACGCTGGTCTGCGATCACGGCGGCCGGGTGGGCGTCGCCCCGACCCAGACCCTGGTGCGGATCAAGAACCGGTTGGCGCTGGTGAACCCCAATCCCCAGTCGCGGCCGATCTCGGCCTGTCCGAACGCCAATCCGGTCATCGGCCTGCGGCCCTGCCTGACGACGCTGGCCGTCAAGCAGGGCTACTCGACCTTCGTCACCATCGGCGGCCGGGCGGTGTGCCTGGACACGGTGACGGGGCTCACCGACGGGTCGCCGCCGGGCACGGTCAATTATCGCGTGGTCGATCCCGGCCAGCGTCTCGTGGCGGCCGGGAGTTGAGCATGAAGACCGTTCGGGGCATCCGGTTCGAAGGCGCGGAGCTGGGCGGGGCGACGTCCGAGCTGCGGCGGCCGGCGGGGCTGATCCTGTCGCCGGCGGGACGGCTGGCCGAGGTCAGCGGCTACGACGCCGTGCGCCAGGCCATCATCCTGCTGCTGACCACCATCCCCGGCGAGCGGGTCATGCGGCCCGGTTATGGCTGCCCGCTGCATCGGCTGATGTTCGCGCCCAACGACGCCACGACCGCGGGCCTCGCCATCCACTACGTGCGCCAGTCGCTCAAGCGCTGGGAGCCGAGGATCGAGATCGTGCGGCTGGACGCCGGCGTCGATCCCGCAGCGCCCAGCCAGCTGACGGTCTCGCTGGACTACCGGGTGCGCGCCAGCAACCAGCCAGGCCAGCTGGAATTCGCCCTCGACCTGCGCGGGGAGGCCGCCTGATGCCGCTGCCCACCCCCAAGCTGGACGACCGCGCCTTCGCCGACCTGATGGCCGACGCCATCAAGGTCATCGACCGCTCGTGCCCGGAATGGACCGACCGCAATCCCAGCGATCCCGGCATCACTCTGCTGGAGACCTTCGCCTACCTGACCGACACCATGCTGTACCGGCTCAACCGCGTGCCGGAGAAGCTGTATGTCAGCCTGCTGAACCTGGTCGGCGCCCAGGTCCGGCCGCCCGCCGCAGCGGCGGCGACCCTGACCTTCACCCGGACGACCGGCAATGCGCGGATCACCATCCCCGCCGGCGCGCGCATCGCGACCAGCGACGGCTCGGTGACGTTCGTGGTCACCCAGGCCGCGGTCCTGGCCGCCGACCAGAAAAGCGTCGAAGCGCCGGCCCTGCATTGCGACATGACCGAGGCCGAGTCGGTCGGCGCGGGGACTGGCGCGCCTGGCCAGAGCGTGCAGGTCAAACGCCCGCCGATCATCGCGCCGTCCGGCGACGGACTGGACCTGATCGTCGGCGTCGAGGCCGACAACGCCGAACTGGCCGACGGGGCGGTGTCGCGCACCCTCGGCGACAAGAGCTACCGGATCTGGCGGGAGGTCGTCAGCTTCGCCGACGCCGCGCCGACCGACTGCGTCTATCGCGTCGACCGCGCCATGGGCCGCATCCAGTTCGCCCCCGCCGTGGCCGGCGAGGGATCGACGCCGTTGTCAGCCGTTCCAGCGCTGGGGCGCGACATCCGGGTCTGGTATCGCGGCGGCGGAGGACGGGCCGGCAACGTGGTCCCTGGCGCCTTGACGGTGTTCAAGACCCCGATCCCCAACCTGGCGGTGACCAATCTGGCGCGGGCCGCCGGCGGCGCCGATGCCGAGACCGTGCAGGCGGCGATGCGGCGCGGGCCGCTGGAGCTGACCTCCATGCGCTGTGCGGTCACCGCCCGCGACTTCGAGCGGGTGGCCTTGAGCGTCGGCGCGGTGGCGCGAGCCAAGGCCTACGCCCAGTCCCAGGTCTGGGCCCATGCCGCTCCGGGGGTGGTCGAGATTCTGCTGGTGCCGGCGGTCGACGCCGAAAAGCTGCCGGACGCGGGGGTCACCGCTCAGGCCGTGATCGAGCGGAGGAGCGAGGAGTTGCGGGCGCGGGTCCAGAAGGCGGTCGACCAGCGCCGGCCGCTGGGCGTGCAGACCTCGGTCGGCTGGGCCAGGGTGCGTCCAGTTTCGGTGGCGGCGCGGGTGGTGGTCAGCCGCGAGGAAGACGCCCCGGCCGTCGAGGCGCGCCTTCGCATCCGGCTCAACAAGCTGTTCTCGCCGCTGCGCGACGAGCCGTTCGGCCAGGTCGTGCGGGCGTCGGACGTTTATGAGGCCATGCTGGCCGACTCCGGCGTCCGCTATGCCGATCAGCTTCGCTTGACCATCGGCGAGGCGCCCGACCGCGACGTGTCGGACCTGCTGCGCGACCCGCACCAGGCTCGAACCTGGTTCGCCGCCACCAACCAGGGCCTGCACCGCAGTCTCGACGACGGCAATACCTGGTCGGTGGTGTTCAAGGCCGACGGCGATCGCCCGCTGTTCGTACGCCGCCACCGCGATCGGCCGGGCCTGATGGCCCTGGGCGTGGTCCGCAAGGCTGGCGGAGCCATCCACGTGTCGCGCGACTGCGGTGAGACCTGGAAGACCGAGGCGGCGGTGTTCAACAGCGAGGTGTCCGACGCCGACTGGGTCGATCGGGAAGGCTCACCGCTGTTGTTGATCGCCACCGCCGAGGGCCTGCGCCAGCTCAAACCGTTCGGTGACGCCGGTCCGGCCCCCGTGGTCGTCGACAAGGCCCGCGACACCAAGGGCTTCTACGCCGTGACGGCCTCGGTCTCCTCGGCAGGGGTGGTCCAGGTCGCCGTGGCCGCCCGGATGAAAGGCGGGGTCTATCTGTCGGCCCTCGGCGGGGTGTCCGACAGTTTCCATTCGATCGGCCTGGTGGGCCAGGACATCCGCAGCCTGACGGTGCAACGCTTCAATGCTCGCGACTTCCTCTGGGCGGCGGCCGCGGCCGAGGCCGGCCAGCAGGGGTCCGGCGCCTTCCGGGTGGAGCTGCGCTCGGGCGGCGCCGACGATCCAGAGGGCTTCAAGCCGTTCAATGTCGGCTGGCAGGGCGGGTCCTGCGAGGGCCTCGCCTTCGCGGACCAGTGGGCGTTCGCCGGCTCGAACCGCGGCGGCGTGCTGGCGCTGGACACGACCGTCGCCGCGCCGGCCTGGCGCGCCGCGCCCCTCGACGCCGGGCTGCCGATCCGCGACACCGAACGGTTGCTGCATGTGGTGTCCTGCGTGGCGGCCGCCCCCGTGCCGGGAGGCGCGCCGCAGGTGTTCGCCGGCGGCCCCATGGGCGTCTATCGCAGCCTCGATGGGGCCCTGCATTTCGCCACGGCCTCGGCCACGGTGTTCACCGACCGCATCCCGCTGCCGCCCAACTGGCTCTACTGCGCCGACCAGCACCATCTCTCGGTGGTGATCGATGACGATACAGGGGGCTGATCATGGATCGCGCTCGCATCGCCCGCCTGCTGCCGGAAACCTACCAGGCCGCCATCCCGGTGGAGAAGCCGCCGGGCGACCCTGACGCCGCCGCGCCGAAAAAGCCCCTGGCCGCGGTGCTGGAAGTGATGGAGGTGCTGCAGGCCCCGGCCGAGAGCGCCCTGACGACTCTCGACGCCCACATCGATCCGCTGCGGGCGCCGCCCAGCTTCGCCCTGATGCTGGCGCGCTGGCTGGACCTGGACCGATATCTGGACTGGACCGGCGGACGGCCGGGCGAGGGCGCGCCGCGCTACGCCGCGGGCTTGGGCCGGCTGCGACTGCTGTGCCTGGAAGCGGCCGAACTCGCGCGCTGGCGCGGCACCCGCCGGACCCTCGAACGCATCCTGACCGTGGCCACGGGCCTGTCCGGCTATGCGGTGGAGGAGAACCCGCCGGGGCCGAAGGGCGTCGCCCGAAGCTTCCACCTCCGCGTCGTCGCCCCGGCGGCCGCCAAGCCCCTGGCCGATCTGGTGCGTCGCATCGTCGACGAGGAGCGACCCGCCTACACGACCTACGAAATCGAGTTTTCCGCAGCCTGATCGCGAGCACGAGGACCAACGCCCATGCCGAGTTTCGAGATTCCGGACGGCCCCACCACCGTGGCCCTGAAGACGGAGGCCGGATTCCACAAGGGAAACGCCGTGTTCGGCGTCACCAACAAGACCGGAGAGGGGCTGACCGCCCGGTTCAGCGTGCAGATCCAGGGCGGCGGCAAGGCCGAATGGTATTCGATCCAGGGCGAACCGGAGCGGCCTGTCGCGGCCGGTGAGACCCAGACGGTGACTGTGGTGGCGAAGATTCCCGCCGCGACGCCGGCGGGTCAGCATCGGATCAAGCTGCGGGCGACCAATGTCAACGACCCCGACAACGACAGCACTGACAGCGCGGTGGCGACCGTTACGATCCCGGCCGTCGTCAAGCCGCCGGTCCAGAAGAAGCCGTTCCCCTGGTGGATCATCGCGGTGGCCGCCGGCGTCCTGGTGCTGGTGATCGGCGTCATCGTCGCGGTGGTGTTGATGAGCGGACCGAAAGGGACCGCGGTTCCCAAGGTCACAGGGCTGGACTACCCCGCCGCCGTCGCCGAACTGAAGAAGAGCGGCTTCGCGGCGGCGCCGGCGATCAACGAAATCTCCAAGGACCAGCCGCTGGGCCTGGTGTTCAAGCAGGAGCCGACGGCCGACACCAAGGCCGACCCCGCCAAGACCGAGGTGAAGCTGACCGTGGCCGTCGGCGAAACGGTGGCCGTGCCGACGGTGACCGACAAGCCCTATGTCGGTGCTCAGGCGCTGCTAGAGGATCGCGGCTTCACGGTTGGACCGCGGGTCGTGGGCGAGGCGACGGGCAAGGAGCCCGACACCGTGGTGGCCCAGGATCCAACCGGCGAGACCTCGGCGCCCAAGGGCAGCCCGGTGAATCTCACCGTCGATCCCGGCGTCGTCGTGCCGGATTTGGTCACGCCCCAGTTCGACGGCATCGCCGGGATCAAGACCTTGCAGTCAGCCGGGCTCGACATCGGCACGATCGGCTCGGCCTGCCGAGGAACGGTGGACAAGATCATCGAGCAGAGCGTCGAGGCCAAGTCCAAGGTCGCCAAGGGGACCAAGGTCAACATCGTCCTCGGCGCGCCGTCGGTCTTCGTCAACGGCCGTCAGACCTGCCGGCTGTTCATCCGGCAGGACGTCCTGGTGTTCGCCAACCGGGCCAAGCTGGCGGCCCCGACGACCATCCCGACCCAGAAGCTTCAGGTCCAATGACCGGTCGGAAATCTGGAGCTTTCTAGAACGCAAGGATCGACCCATGCCGAGTTTCGAGATTCCGGACGGACCGACGACCGTCGCCCTCAAAAAGGAGGGGGGCTTCCACAAGGGCAGCGCCGTCTTCGGCGTCACCAACAAGACCGGGGAGGGCCTGACCGCGCGTTTCAGCGTTCAGGTCCAGGGTGACGGCAAGGCCGAGTGGTATCAGGTCCAGGGGGAGCCGGAACGACCGGTCGCGGCGGGCGAGACCCAGACCGTGACCGTGGTCGGCAAGATCCCCGCCGCGACGCCGCCGGGCCAGCACCGGATCAAGCTGAGGGCGATCAATGTCAACGATCCCGACAACGACAGCACCGACAGCGCGGCGGCGACGGTCACGGTTCCCGCCGCCGCAGCGCCGCCGCCGAAGAAGCCGTTCCCTTGGTGGATCCTGGCGGTGGTCGGCGGGGTGCTGGTGCTGGTGATCGGCGCGATCATCGCCATCGTGGCGATGAGCGGCGGATCCAAGATCCCGAACGTGGTGGGCCAGCCCTATGCCGAGGCGGTCAAGGCGTTGGACAAGGCCGGCTACAAGATCGTCAAGCGCGCCAACAAGCAGACCGGCGACAAGCCGCCGGAGACCGTGCTCGATCAGGCTCCGGCCGCCGAGGCCAAGACCAAGAAGACCGAGACGGTCCTGCTGACCGTCGCCATGCCGATGCCGGTGGTCGTGCCTGACGAGCCCAAGGAAGAGCCGCCGATCGAGCAGCCTGCCGAGGCCAATTGCGATCCAGCGATCGGCGCCTGCGTCGAGGGCTTCGTCTGGCGCGAGGCCTGGCCCGGCGATCGGGTCTGCGTCACGCCGGAGTCCCGCTACCTGGCCGCCCAGGAAAACGCCCAGGCGGCCGCCCGCCGCAGCCCGTACGGCGGCGCCTACGGCCCGGACACCTGCCTGCAGGGCTATGTCTGGCGTGACGGCTTCGTCGGCGACCATGTCTGCGTGAGCGGCGAAAGACGCTCGGTCGTGGCGCAGGAGAACGCCGCCGGGCCATCCCGCTACCGGGCCTGCCGGCCGAAGATCGTGATCCCGCGGCCAAGGATCCCGGGACGCCTGTAGTTCGAACCCAGGGGCCGTCGGACGGCGGGCCCGACATGGAGTGAAGAATCATGGAACGGATTTTCTCTCTGGAAGCTATCCTCGGGTCGCTGGCGTTCGGCGTTCTCGGGGCGGTGCTGGCCCTGATCGTCCGACTGGCGAAGGGCGACGGCTCATCCTCGCTCTGGCGGGCGCTCGAGACCTTTCTGACCGCGACCTTCGGGGCCTTCCTGGCGCGAACCTTCATCAGCATCATGCTGAGCGTCGGCGGGGACTCGGATGCGGCGGTCACGGTGACCAGCCTGCTGTTCTTCATCTGGCCGGGCGTGGTGAACCTGATCTCGCTAGGGTTCGGTCACCCGGTGATCGGCGTCGAGGCCCTGCTGTGGATCGCCCTGGTGGTCGGCGGGCTGGTCGGCTTGTTCGACGGCCTGTGGGCCACCCACAAGTGGCTGGGCCTGGGCGTGCCCGCGTTTCTGCTGGACGTGACCTGGGGCCTGGGCGGCAACACCAATGGCGTGTTGATGCATCTGATCAACTTCGCCTGGGGCGACCACGGCGACGGCCCCGACGAGAACCGCCACGACGCCCACCGCTATGTACAGGGCTTCGCCGTACGCTCGGGCTTCGCCTTCACCCAGGGCGCGGTGATGAGCAACACCGGCAGTTGGAATCCAACCTCCGACCTGTTCAAGCACGAGACGATCCACATCTGGCAAAATCGGGTGCTGGGGCCGTTCTTCTGGTTCTCCTATATCGGCTGGATGGCGCTGACCATCATCCCGGCCCTGATCGCCGGCCTGATCGATTCCGGTCGCCGGATCGGCGACGCCATCACCTGGTGGACCTATTTCGACAATCCCTGGGAGGTGATGGCCTATGGCATCGCCAATCCGTCGGATCGGACGGGCCAGGTGTTCATGAGCGGCGGCGGCACGGTGACGGGCTGGGTCTGCTGGCCCTGGCCCCTGGCCATCGTCCTCTCGGCGGTCGGGGTGGTGGGCCTGGGGGCGGCGTTCGTAGCGATCATGGTGGCCGGCTATGGTTGAGCCGCGTCAATGAAGGTCGTCATCATCATCCTGGTCCTGATCGTCATCGGCTTTGTCGTGGCGATCGGCGCGGCTGTCTATCGCGCCTCCACGCCGCCCGCGCCCCCGTCGGCCCATGGACCGCCCACGACGAGCGGCGGCGAGATCGACGAGGATGCGCTCGAAACCTGGGAGCCTCCGCCAATGGCCGAGGTCATGGGCAGACTGTCGCGCCCGTTCGCGCCGAAACTGCTGAAGAAGACCGTCGAACTCACGGGCCAGCCCGGCTCCGGCCTGGCCGGCGACACGCCCGGTGAACTGTCGATCGCTCCGTCCAGCAAGAAGATGCGCCTCGCCCGTCTTCGTCTGATCGAGGGGCGGGGGGCGGTCGCGACCTATGTGTGCGAGCCCACGGGGAAGGGGGAGACCTGCAATCAGGTCGTATGCCTCTGTCACGAGAACGCCGTGCTGGAGGGCGACGACGTCAAGGCCTGCAAGGACCCGTGGCGAAACGCCCGGACGATCGGCGACGACAGGTTCCGCTGCCACGAGAACGACGACGACGTCTCGGCCGTCATCTATCAACGGGGCGGCGTGATCCAGGTCACGCCGATGGGCGAAAACGCCGCCACTGTGTCGATCCGGTGATCAGACCCTGACGGTCCGGATCGCCGAGATCATCGCCAAGAGCGACCCGATGAGCAGGATCAGCAGCCAGATCGCGCCGACAATGGCGATGATCAGCGCGCCTATGGCGTCGGTGATGCTGGCCAGAAAGCCCGGCGGAAAGTCGATCAGGAACGCCAGCAGCAGGGTCGCGCCCACCGAGACCGCGCTGAGAACGACGATGCCCTTGTTCTGCAGGAAACGCTCGTGGGCGAGGATCAGCAGGATGCAGAAGACGATCTTCAGGATCAGGATCAGGCCCAGGGTGGCGGTCGCCGCCCCGGTCGGGAAATCGGCGAAGGCGGCGAAGTAGGCGATCGTGCCGAACGGCACGGCCACCAGCAGCGTGATCATCAGGATCAGCAGGCCTAAGGCCGCCAGGGCCATGACAATGGCGCCCAGCAGGCCGAAGAAGGCGATCACCAGGGTGACGATCCCCTGCACGCGCCCGATCACGCTGCGCGAGAGCAGGATGCCCAGGCCCATCAGCAGGATGGTGTAGAGCAGCAGGCCGTCGAGCACCGGCAGATAGCGGATGCCCAGGCCGGGCGTCGAAGCTTCGAAGCCGACCTCGCGCACGGCGTTCAGAACGAAGGCCGAAGCGCATTCGACGAGCAGGGCCACCAGCAGGACGAAGCCGGCCAGCCAGAAGAACGGCGCGCGCAAACGGTCCATGGGACGGCCCCGTGTTGAAACCTGAAGTCTGCCTGATCTCTACCTGGGCGACAAGAAAGGTTGATCTGTCCCATACGGTTGTGTGCGAGGGATGACGTTGGAAGCGTCCGATTTGTTGTTTTTCAGGGCGGCGATGGGGCGCGCGTTCGGCCGCCGATCGGCCTTCGAAACCCCAGCGCCAGGGAGTTGACGAAAAGCGCTCCGATTTGAACCGGTGGGACGCTTCCGTACCCGGATGACATCCAATAGGTGTTCCAGACCTTGCTTAGCTATCGCAGGCGCCTACATGCCTGACGCCGGGATCCGGCAGGAGGCTGGAATGAACGGCGCGCCAAGCAGAACTTCGACGAATACGCCGCGCGTGCGCGCGGGAGCCGCGGCCCTGATCGCCGCCGGCGGTCTGGCGGTGAGCGCGGTGAGCGCTCACGCTCAGAACGCCGCCGTCCAACCACCGCTGGTGGCCGCGCCGGTCGCGAACGGCGATTCGGTCGATACGGTCCACGACCCGCTGCAAGGCTTCAATCGCGGCAGCTTCGGGTTCAGCATGGGGCTGGACCACGCCGTGCTCCGTCCCGTCGCTCACGGCTACATGGCGGTGACGCCCAGCCCGCTGCGCCGTCGCGTCAGCGCGGTGGTCTACAATCTGGGCGAGCCCAGCACGACGGTGAACGACATCCTCCAGGGCAAGCCCAAGCGGGCCGGCCGCTCGTCGGCGCGCTTCCTGATCAATTCCACGGTCGGCGTCCTGGGGCTCTGGGACGTGGCCACCGGCATGGGGCTGAAGGCCCACGACGCCGATTTCGGCCAGACCTTCGGCCGCTATGGCGTCCGGCCCGGTCCCTATCTCTACGTGCCGGTCATCGGCCCTTCGAGCTTCCGTGACGGCGTCGGCCGGGTGCTGGATTTCTTCACCGATCCGGTCGGCATCGTCGGCGGCGGCTATACGACCACCTTCGGCGCCACTCGTCTGGGCGTGCAGACGGTCGACACTCGTGCCCGGGCCGACACCGCCTTCCGCGCGTTGGACGACGCCACCGATCCCTATGTGACGGCCCGTTCGGCGTACGGCCAGTACCGCGAGGCCTTCGTCCGGGAAGCCACCGGCGAGGTGCAGGCCTTGCCCGACTTCGACAACGACACCTCGGTCGCTCCCGCCGCCGCATCGACCCAACCTGCCCCCGCGTCGCCGGAGACGGCGCCCGCCCCAAGCACAACCCAATGATTTCGCCGGAAACGCTTATGATCGACGCCCGCCCCACTCGCCGTTTCGCACAGCTGGCCCTGGTCGCCCTGGTGGGCGTCGGCGCTCTGAGCCAAGCCCATCCCGCCTTTGCGCAGGCGGCGCGCGATCCTCAGGCCGAACAGTTTGTGCAGACCCGCGCCCAGCGGGTAATCACCGTTCTGGCCGACAAGAACCAGAGCGTCGCCCAGAAGAAGGCGACCTTCCACCAGGCGATCGACGAACTGGCCGACGTGCCGAAGGTCACCAATTTCGTGCTCGGCAAGTACGCCCGCTCCATCACGCCCGACCAGCGGCAGCGATTCGCGGCGGCCTTCCGCGTCTACGCCGAAAGCGTGTACCAGAATCGCATCAACGACTATCACGGCGAAGTCCTGAAGGTGACGGGCTCGACCGTTCGCAAGCCGGGCGACGTCATCGTCAACACCACGATCTCGGGCGGCCAGGTCGGCCAGCCGCTGCCGCTGGCGTGGCGGGTGATGGGCGGCGGAACCTCGTGGAAGGTCGTCGATGTCCAGTTCAAGGGCGTGTGGCTGGCGATCACCCAGCAGCAGGACTTCGTTTCGACGATCGACAACGCCGGCGGCAATATCGACGTGCTGATCGGCCAATTGCAGCGAGACGCCCAGCGTTCCGCCTCGCGGTAAACCATTGAGAACGAGGCGGCCGTTCGGGCGGTCGGTCTCGCAGGACTTCGAAAGGATAAGGGGTTGCGCGAACAATGGGCCGAGACCTTGATGGGTCTCCTCGTTCTCGTCCTAGCGGCGGGTTTCCTGGTCTATTCGCTGACCGTCGGCGGCGTCGGCAGCAAGCCGGGCGGCTACGACGTCACGGCCAAGTTCGGACAGGTGGGATCGCTGGCGCCGGGCGCGGCGGTCAGCGTCGCGGGCGTGAAGATCGGCACCGTTTCGGAAATCAAACTGGATCCCAAAACCTTTCTGGCGGTGGCCCGGCTGAGCCTCGACCCTGAGGTCAAGCTGCCCTCCGACTCCACGGCCAAGATCACCAGCGACAGCCTGCTGGGCGGCGTCCATGTGGCCATTGCGCCAGGCGGCGCGGCGGACGACATCAAGCCTGGCGGCGAGATCGACAACACCCAGGGCGCGGTCGACCTGTTCGGCCTGATCGGTTCGGTGATGCGGCCGCAGGGCGACCCCGCCGCCACGCCGCCGGCGACGGCGCCGGCGCCCGCGGCGAACCCCGCCGCCACGGCTCCGGACAGCTACTGAGATGGCTGCGGCGGACGCGGCGATCCCCGCGGTCTTCAAGCCGTTGCGCTCCATCGGCCGTTCGACCCTGGGCGCCTTGCGCATGGTGGGCGGGGTCGGGATGTTCACCCTGCGCGGCGTGGCCTCCGTGTTCACCCCGCCCTGGTTCCCGAACCAGCTGCTGCGCCAGCTGGTCGCCATCGGCTTTTTCTCGCTGCCGGTTGTCGGCCTGACGGCGATCTTCACCGGCGCGGCCCTGGGCCTGAACATCTATACCGGCGGCGGACGGTTCAACGCCGAGCAGGTGATGCCCCAGATCGTCGCCCTGGGAATCACGCGTGAGCTTGGGCCCGTGCTGGCGGCCCTGATGCTGGCGGGCCGGGTGTCGGCCGCCATCGCCGCCGAGATCGGGGCCATGCGCGCCACCGAGCAGATCGACGCCATGCGCACGCTGTCGACCGACCCGTTCCGCTACCTGGTCGCGCCGCGCCTGCTGGCCGCGACCCTGGTGCTGCCGCTGCTGACCCTGATCGCCGACATCATCGGCGTGGCCGGTGGTTGGCTGGTGGCGGTGCGGATCCTGGACTTCAACGCGACGATCTACATGCGCAACACGATGAACTTCATTCAGGGCTGGGACGTCGGCTCGGGCCTGATCAAGGCGGCGGTGTTCGGCTTCATCGTCGCCCTGATGGGCTGCTACCACGGCTACAACGCCAAGGGCGGCGCGCGGGGCGTGGGCCGGGCGACCACCCATGCCGTGGTGTCCTCGGCGATCCTGATTTTCGCCTCCGACTACTTCCTCACAACGCTGTTCACCCACGCATGACCGCCATACCGAAACTCGAATGGAAGGGCGTCCGCAAGCGCTTCGATGGACCGGTCCTGGACGGGCTGGACCTCAGCGTCGCGGCGGGCCGCTCGCTGGTGATCATCGGCGGGTCCGGCCAGGGCAAGTCGGTGACCATCAAGGTGGCCATGGGCCTGGTGCGCCCCGACGCCGGCCAAGTGCTGGTCGACGGCGAGAACCTGATCGGCATGGGAGGCGGCGCTCGGCGCAAGCTGTTCGAGCGCATCGGCGTGCTGTTCCAGGGCGCGGCGCTGTTCGACAGCCTCAGTGTCTGGGAGAACGTCGCTTTCCGCCTGATCAACGCCGACGGCGTGCCCCGCAAGGAGGCCAAGGCGCGGGCGATCGAAGCTCTGGGCCGGGTCCACCTGGGCGCCCATGTCGCCGACTCCTATCCGTCCGAGCTGTCGGGCGGCATGCAGAAGCGGGTCGGCCTGGCCCGGGCGGTGGTGGCCAATCCCGAGATCATCTTCTTCGACGAGCCGACCACGGGCCTGGACCCGATCACCTCGGCGGCGATCAACGAGCTGATCGTCGACCAGGTGAAGGGGCTGGGCTGCACCGCCGTGTCGATCACCCACGACCTGGCTTCGGCCCGGACGATCGGCGACGAGATCGCCATGCTGCACGCCGGCAAGATCGTCTGGCGCGGCGCCCCGACCGAACTGGATCGTACGGACAATCCCTATGTGCGACAGTTCGTCGACGGGCGGGCGGACGGGCCGATGGCCAGCGCGGTCTGAGACGTGACGGCGAGGGGGGCGAGAACGGCGCTGCTGGCGCTGGTGCTGGGCTGTGGCCTGGCCGGGGCGGCTCAAGCGCAAGACTATGTCCGCGCCGACTGTCGGGCCCAGCTCGATCCGACCGTTTCGCGGTTCGATACGCCGCTGCACCAGCGCTGGTACAGGCGATTCTGGACCGGTGATTGCGATCACCTGCCGCTCTGTTTTTCGGGCTCGCCGAACTGGAATGACATCGTCGGCAAGCTGCTGGTCCGTGGCGGTCCCGCCGAGCGGGCGGCCCTGCTGCCCAAGGCTTGCCGGCTGGGCCAGGCGATCGGGCTGGAATGGGCGCGCGACAAGAGGGTCCGCCGCATCGACACCGGAGACCTGCACGCCTTCAAGGGCCAGTTGGATGCCTCCGGCGACGCTCTGCGCGGCGTTGAACAGGTCGAGGCGTCGGCTCGTGCGAAGATGGCGCGATAGGGACCGAAACCAGCGTCGGTGAAGAGCTTCACCGTAAAAGCGGAACTAAAGATTTTTCCCCGCGTTGGACCCGTTCCGGGAGGGGCAAGGGGACTCGGTTGCAGGACGTCGAGCGCCAGAGAGCGCTTCCAACGCCGGATCGGCTTCCCGATGAGCGCCGCCCACGTAGATCGAGCGATTTCGACGTGGAGTATTCCTATGCCGGCGGCACAGGCCAAGGCGCAGCAGCGCGGGCTCGACAACCACCAGCTCCTGGCGGCCTTGCGCGCCTTCCGACGCGGCGACTTCTCGGTGCGGCTGCCGACCGACCTGTCCGGCCTGGACGGCGAATTGGCCGAGGCGTTCAACGACGCCGTCAATCTGAACGATCAGATGTCGAAGGAGTTCGAACGTCTCGGCGACGTGGTCGGCAAACAGGGCAAGATCAACCATCGCGCCCGTTTGCCGGGCGCCACCGGCTCGTGGGCCGCCAGCGTCGATGCGGTCAACAACCTGATCACGGACATGGTCCACCCGACGGCCGAAATGGCCCGGGTGATCGGCGCCACCGCCAAGGGCGACCTTAGCCAGACGATGGACCTGGAGAACGAGGAGCGCCCGCTACGGGGCGAGTTCCTGCGCATCGGCAAGGTCGTCAACACCATGGTGGGCCAGCTGGGCTCGTTCGCCTCGGAAGTGACGCGGGTGGCCCGCGAGGTGGGCACCGAGGGCAAGCTGGGCGGCCAGGCCCAGGTGAAGGGCGTGGCCGGGACCTGGAAGGATCTGACCGACAACGTCAATCTGATGGCCGCCAACCTGACGGGCCAGGTCCGCAACATCGCCGAGGTGACGACCGCCGTCGCCAACGGGGATTTGAGCCGCAAGATCACCGTCGACGTGAAGGGCGAGGTGCTGGAGCTGAAGAACACCATCAACACCATGGTGGACCAGCTCAACAGCTTCGCCTCGGAAGT
>NZ_FORN01000031.1 GCF_900114015.1 Caulobacter sp. UNC279MFTsu5.1
CATACTGCTTGCACCTGAAGGCATGGGGAGGGCGCACGTACGGCGACCGATGCGGCCTTCGGGGGTGGACGAGCGGGAAGGCTTGTCCGTCGTGTTCCTTCGGGGACGTCCCAGGTCGGTTCGGAGCAGGTTTCGCCTTGGTCGCGACGAAACTCCGGCGCCGGGGATAGATGGATCGAGCCGGCAGGCCTGGGCTGAAATCGCCCAGGCGGTCCGGGGTGCGCCAACACCCCGCCCGTCGGGGGCCTCCATCGGAGCGGGTTAAAAATCCGCGATCCGAAGGCTTCCGGATAACGGTTCCGCGCGAAGCGCCTGTACTTCGTCGAAACGGTACACAACATCAAAGCTCTTCCGGGCGAGGCCCGGGCGCTTCGCACCCTTCCCATCAACTCAGCGGCTTTCCGCGTGAGGACGAGATCCCTTGTCCGCCGCCCTGCGCGCCGCCCTATCGGCGGTCCGCCATCTGGAACGGGGGGATCAGCACGCAGCGGGGCTGGCCGTCGACCACCGCCACGCGCACGGCGCGCATCGAGGGCGGAGCGAAGAAGGCCTGGGCCTGGGGCGTCCTGACGGCCAGCAGGACCGGTCCGGTGAACTGGCACACGGGGTGCTCGCCGCCGCCTCTAGCGTCGGGCCGGTGGATGCACATCATGTGGCCGACGCGGTATTCGAAGCGGGCGTCGTCGAAGGCGGTGACCTTGGCCTTGCCTGAACCGGCGGCGTAGTCCGCCGGGCCGACCGTGGGGCAGGGCGGTCCGTCCAGGCTCCAGGCCGCCGCCTCGGCGGCGCTGGCCTGTTTCTGGCTGCTGTAGACGTGGGCCGCGGCCGCCAGGCCCAGGACGGCGACGCATGCCGCGCCGAGCGCCTGGCCAAGGCCGAGGATCCTGTTGGCCTTGGGCATGGCGGTCCGGTTCCGGGTTCGAGACGGCCGAGCCTAGCGACGCCGCCGGCGATCCGCCAGGGGGCGCCGCGGCGCGGCCCTGCACCGAAAATCCTCCGCCCCCGCCGCGTCGCTCGCTTGACGGCCTTTCGCCCAGCCCCCAGAAGCCATGCGTGACCGACGCGCCCCCCCCCGAACCCGTCCCGACCGCCCCGGCCCCCGCCAAGAAGGCCGGCGGCCTGCTGAAATCGTCGGCGATCTATTCCGGCCTGACCCTGGTCAGCCGGTTCATGGGCTTCGCCCGCGACCTGGCGGTCTCGTACCGGATGGGGGCCAGCGCCACCCCGGCGGCCGACGCCTACAACGCCGCCCTGGCCTTCCCGAACCTGTTTCGCCGGTTCTTCGCCGAGGGCGCCTTCGCCGCGGCCTTCGTGCCGGCCTACGCCAAGTCGCTGCAGCGCGACGGCGAGGAGACGGCCGACATCCTGGCCGCCGACGCCATGGCCAGCCTGGCGGCCGCCACCATCGTCATCACCCTGGTCTGCCAGCTGGCCATGCCCTGGCTGATGATGCTGATCAGCCCCGGCTTCGGCTGGGGCACCGAGAAGTACAAGCTGGCGGTGCTGCTGACCCAGATCACCATGCCCTACCTGCCGTGCATGGCCATCGTCGCCCACCTGTCGGGGGTGCTGAACGCCCGCGACCGCTTCGTGCTGTCGGCCGGGGCGCCGATCCTGCTGAACGTCGCCACCCTGATCTTCATCCTGCCCCAGACCACGGCCGTCGGGGCCGCCACCTGGGGCTCGGCCGGGGTGATCGTCGCCGGCGTCGCCCAGGCGGCCCTGCTGACCTGGGGCGTCAACAAGTCCGGAGCCAAGGTCCACTGGCGGCTGCCGCGCCTGACGCCGGAGGTGCGCGAGCTGATCGGCAAGGCCATTCCCGGGGCCCTGGCGGCCAGCGCCACCCAGGTCAACATCTTCATCTCCGGCAACCTGGCCAGCCATGTGCCCGGCGGCCGCTCCTGGCTGGCCACCGCCGACCGCCTGTACCAGCTGCCGCTGGGCCTGGTGGGGGTGGCGATCGGCGTGGCCCTGCTGCCGCGCCTGTCGCGGGCCGTGAACACCGGCGACGGCGACGACGCCCAGACCGCCATGGACCAGGCCATCACCCTGGCGATGGCCCTGACCATTCCGGCCGCGGCGGCCCTGGTCGCCATGCCCGGCTTCCTGTCGGACGCCCTCTACACCCGCGGCCAGTTCACCAGCTTCGACGCCAGCCAGACGGCCTCGGCCCTGTTCTTCTACGGCCTGGGCACCCCGGCCTTCGTGCTGCAGCAGCTGTATTCGCGGGCCTTCTTCGCGCGGGGCGACACCAAGAGCCCGATGCGTTTCGCCCTGATTTCGGTGGCGATGAACATCGGCCTGGGCATCCTGCTGTTCAACCTGATCGGGGTGAAGGGCATCGCCGCCGCGACGGCCGTGGCCTCGTGGATCAATGTCGGCCAGATGGCGTTCGGCCTGTCGCGCAAGGGGCACTACAGCCCGTCCATGGCCACCTGGTCGCGGGTGGCGCGGATCCTGGCGGCCAGCGTCGCCATGGGCGGGGCCCTGGCCGCGGCCTCGCACTGGCGGCCGCTGATCGAGGCCCCGCTGCGCGAGCTGGGCCTGCGCGGCCACACCCTGGGGGCCAAGGAGTTCGCCCTGCTGCTGACCGTGCTGGTCGGCGGGGCGCTGTATCCGCCGCTGGTCTTCCTGTTCGGCGGGGTGACGCCGGCGGAGCTGAAGGGCGTGCTCAAGCGGGGCAAGGCTTAGGGGCGCTTCATCGTCCCAACCGTTGTGATCCCGGAAGCCCCGCTGGGGCTGTCCGGGGCGAGGGCGGTGCGGCTGTCCTGGATCCCGGACAAGCGCTGCGCGCTTTCCGGGATGACAACCTTTGTCCAGCCCGCTAACCAGCAGTCATGGCTTCGATCGGTTCCTTCGCGCCGCGATGGCGCAGCTTCCGCTGATCCCGACCGCCGCGTCCCCTGCTTTCGAGGAGGGCGCGCGGCCCGCGCCGTTGCGCCGCCACCATATCCATTATCCGTTCCAGGGCTGAAGCCATGACCGACCACACCCCCGTCCCCTATGCGGGCCCGACCCGCGTGCTCTCCGGCGTCCAGCCGTCCGGCGCCCTGCACCTGGGCAACTATCTGGGCGCCCTGGTGAAGTTCGCCCGGCTGCAGCATGAGATGGACACCTTCATCTTCGTGGCCGACCTGCACGCCATCACCGTCTGGCAGGATCCGGCCCTGCTGGCCCAGCAGACCCGCGAGATCGCCGCCGCCTACCTGGCCGCCGGCCTCGACCCCGCGAAGGCGACGATCTTCCCGCAGTCGGCGGTGCGCGAGCACGCCGAGCTGGCCTGGATATTCCAGTGCGTGGCCCGCCTGGGCTGGCTGGATCGGATGACCCAGTTCAAGGAGAAGAGCGGCAAGCACAAGGAGCGCTCCAGCGTCGGCCTCTACACCTATCCGGTGCTGCAGGCCGCCGACATCCTGGTCTACAAGGCCACCCATGTGCCGGTCGGCGAGGACCAGAAGCAGCACCTGGAGCTGACCCGCGACATCGCCGGCAAGTTCAACCACGACTTCGGCGTCCAGGGCTTCTTCCCGCAGCCCGAGCCGCTGATCCAGGGGCCGGGGGCGCGGATCATGTCCCTGCGCGACGGCTCGGCCAAGATGAGCAAGTCCGACCCGTCGGACTACAGCCGCATCAACCTGACCGACGACGCCGACGCCATCGCCGCCAAGGTCAGGAAGGCCCGCACCGACCCGGAACCGCTGCCCGAGACCCTCGAGGAGCTGGGCGCCCGCCCGGAGGCCGACAACCTGGTCGGGATCTTCGCGGCGCTGGCCGGCCGGACCAAGGCCGAGGTGCTGGCCGAGTACGCCGGCAAGGGCTTCGGGACCTTCAAGCCGGCCCTGGCCGACCTGGCGGTCGACAAGCTGGCCCCGGTCGGCGAGCGCATGCGCTCGCTGCTGGCCGATCCGGCGGAGATCGACCGGATCCTGAAGGCCGGCGCGGAGCGGGCGTCGGAAGTCGCCGCGCCGACGGTGGCCGAGGTGAAGAAGCTGGTCGGGTTCTGGGGGGCCTAGTCTTTCCTTCTCCCAATGGCCCTCTCCCTATGGGAGAGGGTTTCTTTGGGGAATCCGCACCGGCAGGCTCTCATAGCCCTTCACGAAGCTGGAATAGACCCGCTTGGGCTCGCCCATCACCTCGATCTTCGGGAAGCGCTTGAGGATCTCCTCCCAGATGATCTTCAGCTGCAGCTCGGCCAGGCGGTTGCCGACGCAGCGGTGGATGCCGAAGCCGAACGACAGGTGGCGGCGGGCCTGGGGGCGGTCGATCAGGAAGGCGTTGGGATTGTCGATCACCGTCTCGTCGCGGTTGCCCGAGACGTACCACATCACGACCTTGTCGCCCTTCCTGATGGTCTTGCCCGACAGCTCGAAGTCCGCCACCGCCGTGCGCCGCATATAGGCCAGCGGCGTCTGCCAGCGGATGATCTCCGAGACCATGTTGGGGATCAGCGACGGGTCGGCCCGCAGCTTGGCCTCCTCGGCCGGGTTCTGGCTGAGGGCCAGCAGGCCGCCGGTGATCGAGTTGCGGGTGGTGTCGTTGCCGCCGACGATCAGCAGCAGGATGTTGCCCAGGTACTCCATCGGCGGCATGTTCCGCGTCGCCTCGCCATGGGCCAGCATCGAGATCAGGTCGTTGCCCGGCTCGGTGCTGTTGACGCGCTGGTTCCACAGCTCGGTGAAATAGGCCAGGCACTCCAGCAGCTCGGCCCGGCGCTGGTCCTCGCTGTCGACGATCCCGGCCCCCGGTATGGCGGTGGTGACGTCGGACCAGCGGGTCAGCTTGCGGCGCTCCTCCCAGGGGAAGTCGAACAGGGTGGCCAGCATCTGGGTGGTCAGCTCGATCGACACCTTGTCGACCCAGTCGAAGGTCTCGCCGATCGGCAGATCGTCCAGGATGCCGCCGACCCGCTCGCGGATCGTGCCCTCCAGCAAGGCCAGGTTCACCGGCGAGACGATCGGGCTGACGGTCTTGCGCTGGATGTCGTGCTTGGGCGGATCCATGGCGATGAACATCGGCAGGACGAAGTCCTCGTCGAAGTTGCGGATCGTGATGCCGCCGAAACTGGAGTCCGACGAGAACACCTGGTGGGTGGTGTCGACGGTCATGATGTCGTTATAGCGGGTGATCGACCAGTAGGGCCCGTACTCGCTCTCGGCGCAGTAGTGCACCGGATCCTCGGCCCGCAGCCGCTCGAAATAGGGCCAGTGGGCGTCGGCCTGGAACAGGGCCGGATCGGCGACGTCGATCTGCTCCAGGGGCATGGCGTAGGCCTTGGCCCGCGCCGCGTCCTTCTGGGCGTCGCCGGAAAGATCGATGGCTCCGTCGCTCATGGCGACCTCCCCTGAAAATCTTGGGTGAAACAACTGTTTCGACGATGGAGCCATAACGCGGTTCGTTTGTCACGATGACGCAAGGGGCAGCCGGCCTCTTGTCCTGGCGGCCTCTCGGGTCCATTTCTCCGGCATGTTCATCCAGACCGAAACCACGCCCAATCCCGAGGTCCTGAAGTTCCTGCCCGGCCGCGAAGTGCTGGGGGAGGGCGCGCGGGAGTTCAAGACGGCCGAGGAGGGCGACGCCTCGCCCCTGGCCGAGGCCCTGTTCCGCCTGGGCGACGTCAACCGCGTGTTCTTCGGCCCGGACTTCCTGACGGTGACCAAGGCCGAGGGCGCGGAGTGGCCGCACCTGAAGGCGCCGATCCTGGCCGCCATCATGGACCACTTCACCAGCGGCCGGCCCCTGCTGCTGGACCAGGCCGAAAGCGGCCACGACGAGGACGGGGTCTACGACGAGGAAACCTCGCAGATCGTCGCCGAGATCAAGGACCTGCTCGACACCCGCATCCGCCCGGCCGTGGCCCAGGACGGCGGCGACATCGTGTTCAGCAAGTTCGAGCCGGCCACCGGCGTGGTCTGGCTGCACATGCGCGGCGCCTGCTCGGGCTGCCCGTCGTCCTCGGCGACGCTGAAGGCCGGCGTCGAGAACATGCTCAAGCACTATGTGCCGGAAGTGACCCGGGTCGAGCAGACGCTCTAGGCGTCCGCCGCGTGCGCCCGCGTGCAAGCCTTTGCGCGCGCCGAGCCTTGCCAGCGCCTTCGCGCCTCCTTATCGTAACTGTATAAGTTGCAATTATATCGCCCATAAGGATCGCTGATGGCCAGGCTCGCCGACACGGCTCTCGACCAACTGTTCACGAAGGCCCGCACGCGCAACGGCTGGAGCGATCAGCCCATCCCCGAACCGGTGCTGCGCCAGCTGTACGACCTGGTGAAGTTCGGCCCGACCGCGGCCAACACCACCCCGGCCCGGTTCATCTTCGTCCAGAGCCCCGAGGCCAAGGCCCGGCTGGCGGCCCTGTCCTCGGGCTCGAACGGCCCCAAGATCCTGCAGGCGCCGGTGACGGTGATCGTCGGCTACGACCTGGACTTCCCCGAGACCCTGGACCGCCTGTTCCCCAACGCGCCGGGGGCCAAGCACTGGTTCGGCGACGCCGTGGCCAAGGAGTGGGGCGCGCTGCGCAACAGCTCGCTGCAGGGCGGCTATTTCATCATGGCCGCGCGGGCCCTGGGCCTGGACACCGGCCCGATGTCGGGCTTCGACAACGCCGCCGTCGACAAGGAATTCTTCGAGGGCACGAACATCAAGTCCAACTTCATCGTCTCGATCGGCTACGGCACCGAAGAGAACCTGTTCCCCCGCAATCCGCGCCTGGACTTCGAGGAAGCCGCGAAGATCGTTTGATTTCGCTCTGAGACTTCAAAGGTTGTCATCCCGGCCGTAGCGCAGCGAAGAGCCGGGACCCAGGGGAACCGCACCGCATCCGCCCAGTCCCCTGGATCCCGGACAGCCTCTGCGAGGCTTCCGGGATGACAACTTCTTTGTGCATCGGATGCACATCCCGCCGACCCGGTGCTAAAAGGCGCCCCATGACCCAGCGCCTCGTCCTGATCGCCGCCCCGCTGCTGCTGCTCGCCGCCTGCGGCCCGGCCAAGCAAGCCGACACCGCCCCGCCGCCCGCCGCCTCGTCCTCCGAGGTCCCCAAGTCCGGGCCGGTCGCCATCGCGGTCACGCCCTATGTCGGCGGGCCGCTGCACGTGCGCGCCGACGGCGTGGGCCCGATCACCGGCGAGACGGCCTTCGATCTGGCGACCATCAAGGCCCTGTTCCCCAAGGCGGTGGTCAAGAGCGCCTTCATCCACACCGGCGAGGGTCCGCCCGGACCGATCCTCACCGTCGAGCAGGACAATGTTCCGCTGCTGGAGATCGGCAAGGACGCGGAAGGCGGCATCGGCGAGATCCGCCTGGCGGGCGGGCCTGTCGAGGGTCCCAAGGGCGAGGCCCTGCTCGGAAAGTGGGCGGACCTGTCCTTCGACATCGCCCAGTGCCGGGCCGGCGAGGGCCGCACGGTCAACCAGACGGTCTGCGTGCGCCCCGAGGCCCCGACCGTGTCCTATGTGTTCGGCGTGCCCGGCTGGGCCAAGGGCGGCCTGCCGCCGGTCGAGACCCTGAAAGCCAAGGGCCAGCTGAACGAATTCGTCTGGCGCCCGGCCGAGAAGGCCGCCGTCGGCGCGGCCTGACCCGATGCTGCGACACCTGATCCTCGCCGCGCCGCTGCTGGCCCTGGCCGCCTGCGGCCCGGCCGACAAGCCCGCGGGGTCGAAGAGCGGCGCGCCCGCGACCGCCGCTCCGGCCCCCGCCGTGGTGACGCGCCAGGACGCGTCCGGAGCCGTCGACCGCTTCATGCCCTATGCGGGCGGCCCTCTGGCGCTGGACGAATTCTCGGTCGGTCCGATCATGGCCCAGACCGATTTTTCCCTGGACGCCATCCAGCCCCGGTTCCCGAAAGCCGCGGTCAAGGCCGCCTTCCTGCATCAGGGACCTGGCGAGCCGACGCCGATCATCACCATCGAGCAGGGCGGGGGCGTGATCGAGATCCAGGGCAATCCCGGCACGACCAAGGTCGGCGACATCCGCGTCTCGGGCGGGACGCCCCAAGGTCCGCGCGGTGAAACGCTCGGCCTGAGGTGGGCGAACGCCGACATGGACTATCCGCGCTGCTGGATGGGCAAGGACCGCGACGCCCACGCGGTGATCTGCACCCAGCCCGGCGAGCCGGTGCTGCGCTACCTGTTCGCCGTGCCCGGCTGGACGCAGGACACGATGCCGTCCGAGGCGGTGCTGCGCGAAAAGGCCACCCTGCGCGAGTTCCTCTGGCGCGGCGGAGCGCCGACCCAATGATTCCCTCTTCCTTGGTTTTGGCCATCGACACCTGCCTGGCCGCCAGCTCGGTCGCGATCCTGGACGGCGACGCCGTCCGCGCGGCCCGCAGCGAGCCGATGACCCGCGGCCATCAGGAGCGCATCGCCGTCCTGGCTCGCGAAGTGGCGGCCGAAGCCGGGGTGAAGTTCGTCGACCTGACCCGCATCGCCGTCACCGTCGGCCCCGGCTCGTTCACCGGCCTGCGCGTGGGCCTGTCGTTCGCCAAGGGCCTGGCCACGGCCCTGTCGATCCCCTGCGTCGGGGTCAACACCCTGGAGGCCCTGGCCGCCTCGGCGGACGCGACCGGCTTCGTGGCCGGCGTGCTCGACGCCAAGATGGGCCAAGTCTATTTGCAGATCTTCGACGGCGGAAAGGCGCTGATGGCCCCCGACGCCCTGGAGGTCGGCGTCGCCGCCGCCCGCCTGGCCGAGCTCTACTCCGGCGGGCCGGCGACCCTGGTCGGCTCCGGCGCGCCGCTGGTCGCCGACGTCCTGCCGGACGCCGCGGTGTTGAGCCCGGCCTATCCCGACCCGGTCGCCGTTGCCCGCCTGGCCGCCGCCCGGCCGGCTCCCGGCCATTCGCCCCGGCCGCTCTATCTGCGGGCGCCCTACGCCGTGGCGCCGGCCGCATGATCCTGCGTCCCGTCGGGCTGGAAGCCTGCTTCACCCTGGCCGACCTGCACGACCGCGCCTTCGACCGGCCCTGGTCGGCGGAAGAGTTCGAGACCCTGCTCAAGGGTCCCGGCGCCTTCGCAATTCTCGGCGAGGCGGGCGATCCGGAGGAGCCGAAGGGCTTCATCCTGTGCCGCGCCGTCGCCGGCGAGGCCGAGATCCTGACGATCGCGGTCGACCCGGCCGCCCGCCGTCGCGGCTGGGGCGCGGCCCTGGTCGAGATGGCGGCGGGCGTCGCCCGGGAAGCCGCCGCCTTCGAGATGTTCCTGGAGGTCGCGGCCGACAATCTGGCGGCGATCCGGCTCTACGAGACCACCGGTTTTGGGCGCGTGGGCCTGAGAAAAGGCTATTATCCCCATCCGGATGGGGCCAAGGACGCGGTGGTGATGCGCCGGGTGCTTAACAGCTAGCGGCCAAGCCCCTATCTTGCCCGCGAATCTGGCTTGGATTCATCTTTCCGGAGACGCCGCCGTGGATCGCCTCGAAAAGCTCTGCATCGAAAAGGGCATGCGCATGACCGACCAGCGGCGGGTCATCGCCCGCGTGCTGTCGGCGGCCACCGACCATCCGGACGTCGAGGAGCTGCACCGCCGCGCCCACGCCGTGGACCCGCACATCTCGATCGCCACGGTCTACCGGACGGTGCGCCTGTTCGAGGAGAGCGGCATCATCGAGCGCCACGACTTCCGCGACGGCCGCTCGCGCTACGAGGAGACTCCCGACCATCACCACGACCACCTGATCGACATGAAGACCGGCAAGGTCGTCGAGTTCGTGGACGAGGAGATCGAAGCCCTGCAGACCGCCATCGCCCGCAAGCTGGGCTACAAGCTGGTGGACCACCGGCTGGAGCTGTACGGGGTTCCGATCGAGGACTGATTTTCGGACTTGCCCCCACCTGACCGCTACGCGCTCTGTCGCGGCGAGGGGGCGGAGCCAGGCGCTTTAGGCTCTTCTCCCTCCGGGGGAGGAGGGCCGAAGGCCGGAGGGGGCGAGGGTGTGGCGCCGCCGTCCTTGCGAAAGCCCGCCCTCGCGCTCATAACGCCTCGATGAGCGAGACCCCGCAAAAGCGCCTCTACATCAAGACCTACGGCTGTCAGATGAACGTCTATGACAGCGAGCGCATGGCCGATGTCCTGCGTCCGCTGGGCTATGGCGTGGTCGACGACCCCGAAGGGGCCGATCTGGTGGTGCTCAACACCTGCCACATCCGTGAGAAGGCCACCGAAAAGGTCTATTCCGAGCTGGGCTACATCAAGCAGATGAAGGGCCGCAAGGCCGAGGCCGGCGGTCGCATGACCATCGCCGTGGCCGGCTGCGTGGCCCAGGCCGAGGGCAAGGAGATCATGCATCGCCAGCCGGCGGTCGACCTGGTGGTCGGGCCCCAGGCCTATCACCAGCTGCCCGAGCTGATCGCCCGCGCCCACCGGGCCACCGGCGAGCGGCTGAGCGCCGACTTCGCGGCCGACGAGAAGTTCGACGCCCTGCCGGCCGAGCGCCAGGTCAACGGCGTCACAGCCTTCCTGACCGTGCAGGAGGGCTGCGACAAGTTCTGCACCTTCTGCGTGGTGCCCTATACGCGCGGCGGGGAGTGGTCGCGGCCGCCCGAGGCCATCGAGGACGAGGCCAAGCGCCTGGCCGACCAGGGCGTGCGCGAGGTCACCCTGCTGGGCCAGAACGTCAACGCCTATGACGGCGGCGGCTACACCCTGGCCAGGCTGGTCCGCCGCCTGGCCAAGATCCCGGGCCTGGACCGCATCCGCTACACCACCAGCCACCCGCGCGACATGGGCGACGACCTGATCGCGGCGCACGGCGAGCTGCCGCAGCTGATGCCCTATCTGCACCTGCCGGTGCAGGCGGGGTCGGACAAGATCCTCAAGGCCATGAACCGCGACCACACGGCCGAGAGCTATGTGCGGCTGATCGAGAAGATCCGCGCCGCGCGGCCCGACATCGCCATGAGCGGCGACTTCATCGTCGGCTTCCCCGGCGAGCGCGACGGTGATTTCGACAAGACCCTGGAGCTGGTCCGCGAGGTCGGCTTCGCCAGCGCCTTCTCGTTCAAATATTCGCGCCGTCCCGGCACCCCGGCCTCGGCCATGCCCGGCCAGGTGGACGAAGCGGTCAAGGGCGAGCGCCTGGACCGCCTCAACGCCCTGCTCGACGAGCAGCAGAAGGCGTTCAACGCCCAGCAGGTCGGCAAGGTCTTGCCGGTGCTGTTCGAGAAAAAAGGCCGCAACCCCGGTCAAATCGTTGGCCGCAGTCCCTATCTGCAAGCCGTGCACGCGGTGGGCCCCGACAGCCTGCTGGGCCAGATCGTTCCCGTCCGCATCGAGTCGTCGGCCAAGATGAGCCTGGGCGGCGTGCTCGAGACCCAATCCATCCCGGAGCCCGCTTGAGCCGTACGCCTGAGTTCCTGCCCCTGTCCGACACCGCCGTCCGCGCCGTTTCCGGCCCGAACGGCCGTCACGCCGCCCTGATCGAGGACGCCTTCAAGGTGCTGATCGAGACCCCGGGCGGCGGGGTGACGATCACCGGCGACGTCAAGGCGCGCTCCAGCGCCAAGCGGGCGATCCAGGCCCTGGCCCAGCGGGCCGACGCCGACGACGAGGTGGTCGAGGCCGACGTGCGCGTGGCGGTGGGCGAGGCCCACAGCGCCGGCGGCCAGGCCTCGCCGCGGGCCGTGCGCAAGGGCTCGGTCTCGCCCAAGACCAAGGGCCAGGCCAAGTACATGGAGGCCATGACCGGCCATCCGCTGTGCTTTGGCCTGGGTCCGGCCGGCACCGGCAAGACCTTCCTGGCCGTGGCCCAGGGCGCGGGCATGCTGCTGCGCGGCGAGGTCGACCGGCTGATCGTCACCCGCCCGGCGGTGGAGGCGGGCGAGAAGCTGGGCTTTCTGCCGGGCGACCTGAACGAGAAGGTCGACCCCTACATGGCCCCGGTCTGGGAGGCCCTAACCGACATCATGGGCGCCGACCAGCTGCGCCGCCGGCGCGAGAAGCTGGAGATCGAGGTCGCCCCGATCGCCTTCATGCGCGGCCGCACCCTGGCCCATGCGTTCGTCATCGTCGACGAGGCCCAGAACTGCTCGCGCCTGCAGATGAAGATGGTGCTGACCCGGCTGGGCGAGGGCGCGCGGATGGTGGTGACGGGCGATCCGACCCAGGTCGACCTGCTGAACCCCCGCGATTCCGGCCTGGCCCACGCAGTGTCGATCCTCGAGGGCGTCGAGGGCGTGGCGGTGTCGCGCTTCACCTCGGCCGACGTGGTGCGCCACCCGCTGGTCGAGCGCATCGTCAAGGCCTACGACGCCGACGCCCTGCAGACGACGACGCGCTGATGACCATCACGGTGGACATCGAGATCGAGGACGAGGCCTGGACCAAGGCCGAGCCGGAGGTCGAGGCCCTGGTTTGGCGCGCCGCCCAGGCGGTGCTGGACGCCCATGAGGACATCGAGGGGAACGGCATCGTCATCCTGCTGGCCGACGACGACAGCGTCCAGGCGCTGAACCGCGACTTCCGGCAGAAGGACTACGCGACCAACGTGCTGTCCTTCCCCTCGCCGCCCAATCCGGAAGGCCAGATCGGCGACATCGCCCTGGCGTTCGGGGTCTGCCGGCGCGAAGCGATCGAGCAGGGCAAGCCTCTCGCCCACCACTTGCAACATCTGGTGGCGCACGGGGTGCTTCATCTCTTAGGATACGATCATCAGGACGACGCCGAGGCGCAGGCCATGGAAGCGTTCGAGCGCGAGATCCTCGCGGGCTTGGACATTCCAGACCCCTATGCCGAACCCGCGTCCGCCGAGGGATAACCAGCCAGGGCATGCCCAGCGACGACCAGAGTTCCACGCCCGCCGGCCCGGCTCGCCTGAGCCGGGGCGTGCGGGCGTTCTTCCGCAAGATGCGCAAGGATCTGGCCGGCCGGGGCGTGCCGGGCCTGGCCGAGGCCTCGCGTCCGGCCGACCCGACCCTGGTCCACGAGGTCGACATGGTCGACCAGGCCGAGGCCTTCCAGAGCCTGCGGGTGGCCGACGTGATGACCCCGCGCGCCGACATCGTGGCGGTCGAGGTCTCGACGGCCTTCGAGGCGGTGGTGGCCCAGTTCACCGAGGCCGAGCACTCGCGGATGCCGATCTATCGCGAGACCCTGGACGACCCGGTCGGGGTGGTCCACGTCAAGGACGTGTTCCGCCTGCTGGCCGATGACGACAAGCGGCCGGGTCCGGTCGACCAGATCCTGCACCGGCTGCGGCGCGAGGCGCTGTACGTCCCCGCCTCGATGCGGGCCGCCGACCTCTTGCTGCGCATGCGCACCAGCCGCATCCACATGGCCCTGGTCATCGACGAGTTCGGCGGCACTGACGGCCTGGTGACCATGGAGGACCTGATCGAGGCGGTGGTCGGCGAGATCGACGACGAGCACGACGACGCCCAGGTCTCCAGCATCGTCGCCCGCCCCGGCGGCCTCTACGAAGTCGACGCCCGGGCGCCGCTGGAAGACCTGGAGGCCGCCCTCGACCGCGACCTGGCGCCGCCCGACATGGAAGAGGACATCGACACCGTCGCCGGCCTGGTCGTGGCCCTGGCCGGCCGCGTGCCGCAGCGCGGCGAGGTGATCGCCCATCCGGCCGGCTTCGATCTGGAGGTCGTCGAGGCCGATCCGCGCCGCGTGCGCCGGGTCCGGGTGCGCCCGGCCGTTGATCTCGAGGCCGAGACGGCCGACCCGCCCGGTCGCGCGGCCGCCTCGTGAACCTGCCGCCCCTGCCGAAGCTGACGCCGTGGCGGGTCCGGGGCCTGGCCCTGCTGGCGGGCCTGGCCGCCGCCCTGGCCCATCCGCCGTTCGGGATCCTGCCCGGCCTGCTGGGCTACGCCGTGCTTTTGTGGCTGCTGGACGCCGTCGACGGGCCCCGCCCGCTGCGCTCGGCCTTCTTCCGCGGCTGGCTGACGGGGCTTTCCTATTTCGGGCTCTCCACCTGGTGGATCGCCGAGGCCTTCATGGTCGACGCCGCCAACCAGGGCTGGATGGCCCCGTTCGCGGTGGCCGCCATGGCCGCCGGCATGGCGCTGTTCTGGGGCCTGGCGGCGGTGCTCTATCGGCTGATCAGGCCGCCGGGCGCGCGGCGGGTGCTGGTGTTCGCCGGGGCCTTCGCGGCCCTGGAATGGACGCGCGGCCACATCCTGACCGGCTTTCCCTGGAACCTGCCGGGCGAGACCTGGCGGGCGGGTTCTGCCCCGTCCCAGGTCGCCGCCCTGGTCGGCGCCTACGGCCTGACCTGGATTACCCTGGCCCTCGCCGCCGCTCCGGCGGTGTGGCGCGACGGTCGGCGTGGCCGGATCGCGGTCGGCGCGGCCCTCGCCGGCCTGGTCGGGCTGTTCGTCGGCGGGGCCTTGCTGCCGACCTCTCCGACGGCGCCGGCCGGCGGGCAGGCCCGGACGAGCGTCCGCATCGTCCAGGCCGACATCCCGCAGGAATCCAAGTGGGACGCCGGCCGGTTCGCCCAGATCGTCCAGGCCTATGTCTCGCTGACCGCCAGGCCCTATGCCGGCAAGCCGGCCGACATCGTCGTCTGGCCCGAGGGCGCCCTGCCGCTGGCGATCAACGACTACATGGTCCAGGGCAGCTGGGTGCGTCAGGCCATCATCGACGCCCTGCGGCCCGGCCAACTGATGCTGCTGGGCGGCTATCGCTACGAGGGGACGCCCGACCAGCCGGTCTACTACAACAGCCTGGTCGCTCTGCGCCGTACGGCGAACGACGTCGAGGTGGTCGGGATCTACGACAAGCACCGGCTGGTGCCGTTCGGCGAGTACCTGCCGGCCGACGCCCTGATGACTCGGCTGGGCGTCAAGAGCATGGCCCACCTGGGCGACGGCTTCGCCACGGGACCGGCGCCCCGGCCGATGCGGATCGCCCCGAACCTGCTGGTCCAGCCGCTGATCTGCTACGAAAGCCTGTTTCCCCGCCTGGCCGAGCCGGCGCCGGGCGTGCGCGCCATCGTCAATGTCTCCAACGACGCCTGGTTCGGGGTGACGTCCGGGCCGCTGCAGCACCTGAACCTGGCCAGCTATCGCGCGATCGAGACGGGACTCCCCCTGATCCGCGCCACCCCTACCGGCGTCTCCGCCCTGATCGACGCTCAGGGAAGAATTTTGCCCGGCGCCCGCTTGAAACTTGGCGAATCAGGGGTGATCGACGGTAATGTGCCGAATGTCGGTTCGCCGACCCTGTTCTCCAGGCTTGGGCATTGGCCGTTCGGACTGCTGCTTTTGGTTTCATTTGCCCTCGCGATTCGCGTTCCAGGGGGTCGAGGCTTGGAAAAAGTCCCAAACTGAAACAGACAGGCTTCCAGATATCCGTGGCTTTTCCCCCCAGTGATTGAAGCGGCATGAACACGACCTCTGACCAAGAACGCTCCCCCAATCCGATCGACCTGCACGTCGGCGCCCGCATCCGCATGCGGCGCAAGATCCTCGGCGTCAGCCAGGAGCGTCTGGCCGACGACCTGGGCCTGACCTTCCAGCAGGTGCAGAAGTACGAGCGCGGCGCCAACCGCGTCAGCGCCTCCAAGCTCTACGAGATCGCCAAGAGCCTGCAGTCGTCGGTGTCCTACTTCTTCGAAGGCCTGGCCGATCCGACCGACGTGGACGGTTTCGAGGAGAACGGCTCCGAGCAGTTCGTGCACGACTTCCTGATGACCCCGGAAGGCCTGGAGCTGGCCGCGCTGTTCCCGCGCATCGGCAAGTCCCGTGTTCGCCGGCGCATCCTGGACCTCGTCCGGTCGATGGCCGAGGACCTGATCGAGGAAGAAGCCCAGGCCTGATCCGGCTTGCGGACATAAACATATCTTTATATGTTCGCGCCTAGTCCCTCGGGCAGACCGTCCGAGCGGGCGACGTCATGTCCGGAGCTGAACCTTGAGCCGTTCTTCCTACATCTTCACCAGTGAAAGCGTTTCCGAAGGCCATCCGGACAAGGTCGCCGATCGGATCAGCGACACCGTCGTCGACGCCTTCCTGAGCGTCGACCCCGAAGCGCGCGTCGCCTGCGAAACCCTGGTCACCACCAACCGCATCGTCCTGGCGGGCGAAGTACGGGCCGGCAAGCCGGGCGGCGACAAGGCCGCCAACAAGCAGCTGACCAAGGACATCCTCAAATCGTTGGAGCCCAAGGTCCGGGCCGCGATCAAGGACATCGGCTACGAGCAGAAGGGCTTCCACTGGGAGAAGGCCAAGTACTCGAACTTCCTGCACGGCCAGTCGGCGCATATCGCCCAGGGCGTGGACGCCACCGACAAGAAAGACGAAGGCGCCGGCGACCAGGGCATCATGTTCGGCTACGCCAGCACCGAGACCCCGGAGCTGATGCCGGCCACCCTGCAGTACAGCCACAACATCCTCAGCCGCCTGGCCCAGCTGCGCCACTCGGGCGAGCTGTCAGAGCTGGAGCCCGACGCCAAGAGCCAGGTGACCCTGGAATACGACGGTTCCGGCAAGCCGGTCCGTGTCGTCTCGATCGTCGTGTCGCACCAGCACAAGAAGAAGATCGGCGGCAAGACCCCGACTTCCAAGCGTGTGCTCGACCTGATCAAGCCGCATATCCTGCCGATCTTCCCGGACGGCCTGATCACCAAGAAGACCCAGTGGCTGGTCAACCCGACCGGCCGCTTCGAGATCGGCGGTCCGGACGGCGACGCCGGCGTCACCGGCCGCAAGATCATCGTCGACACCTACGGCGGCGCGGCCCCGCACGGCGGCGGCGCGTTCTCGGGCAAGGATCCGACCAAGGTCGACCGCTCGGCCGCCTACGCCTGCCGCTATCTGGCCAAGAACGTCGTGGCCGCCGGCCTGGCCGACCGCTGCACCATCCAGATCGCCTATGCGATCGGCGTGGCCCAGCCCGTGTCGTTCCACGTCGACCTGCACGGCACCGGCAAGGTCGACCCGGCCCAGCTGGAAAAGCTGCTGCCCCAGCTGATCGGCGGCGCCACCCCGCGCGCCATCCGCGAGCACCTGCAGCTGAACAGGCCGATCTACGCCCGCACCGCCGCCTATGGCCACTTCGGCCGCACGCCGGACAACGAAGGCGGCTTCTCGTGGGAGAAGACCGACCTGGTGTCGGAGCTGAAGGGCCTGGCCTGATCATGAGCGGCCCCCAGCGTCAAATCTGGGGGCCGTCCTATACCGAAGCCGAACTCGACGCCGCCCAGGCGCGGTTCGGCTTTTTCTTTCCGCCCGACCTGCGGGCGCTGTTGTTGAAACACCGGATCGCCGGGGCCCTGGACTGGACCCACGATCACGAGAAGCTGGCCGAACGCTTCGCCTGGCCCTACGAGGGCCTGTTGTTCGACGTCGAGGAAAACGGCCTCTGGTGGCCCGAATGGGGGCCACGACCCGGCGATCCCGCCGAGCGGGCGGCCGTGCTGCGCCGCGTCGTGGACGCCGCGCCCAGGCTGATCCCCGTCTATGGCCATCGCTACATGTCCGAGACGCCGCGCGAGGCCGGCAATCCGATCTTCTCGGTCTATCAGGCCGACATCGTGGTCTATGGCCGGGACCTGGAGAGCTATGTCGACCGTGAGTTCGTGACCGATCCTCTGGATTTCATTCTGGAGGACGAGGGCAAGACGATCCCGTTCTGGTCGCAGATGGTCCGCCGAGGATATTCGACGGCGCCCTAGCTCCCGGGACGGTCAGGCGCTAAGACGCCGCCCCATGACCAACCCCCAACAACCCCACGGGCCGTTGCGCTCGTTCGGCCGCCTGAAGTCGCGGCCGGTGAAGCCGCGCCAGCAGGCCCTGCTCGACAGCCTGCTGCCGACGATCGCCGTGCCGCATGAGCAGTTCCAACCCCGCGACCTGATGCCCGAGGCCGCGGAAGTCTGGCTGGAGATCGGCTTCGGCGGCGGCGAGCACATGGCGGCCCAGGCCGGCAAGCGTCCCGACGTGCTGGTGATCGGGGCCGAGCCCTTCGTCAACGGCGTGGCCAGCGCCGTGCGCCACGTCGAGGAGCAGGGGCTGAAGAACGTCCGCATCCACGAGGGCGACGCCCGCGACGTGGTCGGCTGGCTGCCCGACGCCAGCGTCGACCGGCTGTTCATCATGTTCCCCGACCCCTGGCACAAGGCCCGCCACAACAAGCGCCGCCTGATCCAGCCGGCCTTCGTGAGCGAGTTGGCGCGGGTGCTCAAGGCCGGAGCGGCCTTCCGCTTCGCCACCGACTGGGCCGACTATGCCGAATGGACGGTCGAGCGGGTGCTGGCCGACCCGGCCTTCCGCTTCGCCGAGGCCGACGCCGACCGCAACGCCGCGCCCGCCGACCACGTCACCACCCGCTACGAGGAAAAGAAGCTGGGCGACTGCGCGCCGGTGTTCCTGGATTTCGTGAGGGCTTAAAGCCCCTCTCCCCGTGGGAGAAGTGTCGCCCAAAGGGCGACGGAGAGGGGAGTTTGCTGAGCCAGCAGAACTCCCCCCACAGATCACTTCGTGATCGCCTCCCCCACGGGGGAGGGTCTAAACGTCAGTAGCTCTCGTCGTGGCGCTTGATCGCGGCGCGGATGATCTCGGCGGTCTCCTCCGGATCGGCCCAGCCGGTGATCTTGGTCGACTTGCCCTTTTCCAGGTCCTTGTAGTGCTGGAAGAAGTGGGCGATCTGCTCGGTCAGGATCACCGGCAGGTCGCGCCAGCTGGACACGCCGGTATAGAACGGGTGCAGCTTGTCGACCGGCACGGCCAGGATCTTTTCGTCCGAACCGGCCTCGTCGACCATCATCAGGGCGCCGATCGGACGGCAGCGGATGATCGCGCCGGGCACCACCGGGGTCGGACCCACCACCATGATGTCGGCCGGGTCGCCGTCGTCGGCCAGGGTGTGGGGGATGAAGCCGTAATTGGCCGGATAGAACATCGCCGTGTGCAGGAAGCGGTCGACCATCAGGGCGCCGCTGGCCTTGTCGATCTCGTACTTCACCGGCTCGCCGCCTTGCGGGATCTCGATGACGGCGTTCAGGTCGTAGGGCGGGTTGACGCCGACGGCGATCTTGGAGAGGTCCATCGTGACTCTTCGTTTGGGATGGTCCCGCGGGGAGGCGGGCCTGCGCGGGGGCGCTTGTAGCCCACAAGTGCTGCACTGCGGAAGGGGCGACGACGCGTGACGATCGCAGGGGGCTTCCAACCGCCCGAACATCGCGCTATATAGCTCCTACATCGTCCGTCAGCGCTGATAGCGCTTTCGAGCGGCGGCCCGAAAGGCTGCCGCTTTTTCTTTGGCCGCTCGCCAGCTTGGCTTTTCCCAGGCTGTCTTGGGCGGCCCAGTGAGTTGAGAGAACCGTGCGCGGCAAGACGCAGGAAGATATCGGTCTGGTCGAATTGCTCGATCCCGTCGCCGAGTCCGTCGGCTACGAGATCGTCCGCCTGCGCCTGATGGGCGGGGCCGAGCAGCGCCGGCTGCAGATCATGGCCGAGCGGCCGGACGGCGACATGAACGTCGAGGACTGCGCCCGCCTGTCGCGCGCCATTTCCGAGATCATGGACGCCGCCGACCCGATCGCCGGCGAATACACCCTGGAGGTCTCCAGCCCGGGCGTCGACCGCCCCCTGACCCGGCTGAAGGACTTCGACACCTATGCCGGCCTGGAGGTCCGCATCGAGCTGGACCGCGTCGCCGAGGGCCGCAAGCGCTTCAAGGGCGAGCTGGCCGGCGTCGAGGACGGCCAGGTGGGCCTGAACATCGAGGGCGAGGACGACACCACCGTCTATTTCCCGTTCGACTGGATCGTCGACGCCAAGCTGGTGCTCAACGACGAACTGATGAAGCGCGGGGCCGCCCAGCGGGCCGCGCGCATCGAAGACGACACCGACATCGACACTGACCTGTCCGAAAGTGAAGAGGACTGACCATGGCCATCGGCATTTCCGCCAACCGCCTCGAGCTGCTGCAGATCGCCGACGCGGTCGCGCGTGAAAAGGGCATCGAGAAGGAAGTCGTCATCGAGGCGATCGAGGACGCCCTGCAGAAGGCCGCCCGGGCCCGCTACGGCGCCGAGCACGACATCCGCGTCAAGATCGACCCGCGCACCGGCGAGACCACCCAGAAGCGGGTGATCGAGGTCGTGCCGGACGACTACGAGCTGGAAGGCGAGATCGGCAAGGTCCAGCTGTCGTCGGCCAAGCGCACCTGGCGCGACGCCGAGGTCGGCAAGGTCTACGAAGAGGCCCTGCCGCCGTTCGAGATCGGCCGCGTCCAGACCCAGATGGCCCGCCAGGTCGTCATGCATAAGGTCCGCGAAGCCGAGCGCGAGCGCCAGTACGACGAGTACAAGGACCGCGCCGGCGAGATCGTCAACGGCAGCGTCAAGCGCGTGGAATACGGCAACGTCATCGTCGATCTGGGCCGCGGCGAAGGCATCATGCGCCGCGACCAGTCGATCCCGCGCGAGAACTTCAATGTCGGGGACCGCATCCGCGCCTACATCTACGACGTCCGCCGCGAGACCAAGGGTCCGCAGATCATGCTGTCGCGCGCCCACGGCGGCTTCATGGCCAAGCTGTTCGCGCAGGAAGTGCCGGAAGTCTATGACGGCGTCATCGAGATCCGCGCCGTGGCCCGCGACCCGGGCTCGCGCGCCAAGATGGCCGTGATCTCCAACGACAGCAGCATCGACCCGGTCGGCGCGTGCGTGGGCATGCGCGGCTCGCGCGTCCAGGCCGTGGTGGCCGAGCTGCAGGGCGAGAAGATCGACATCATCCAGTGGTCCGAGGACGAGGCGACCTTCATCGTCAACGCCCTGGCCCCGGCCGAAGTGTCCAAGGTCGTCATGGACGAGGAGGACGAGCGCGTCGAGGTGGTGGTGCCCGACGAGCAGCTGTCGCTGGCCATCGGCCGCCGCGGCCAGAACGTCCGCCTGGCCAGCCAGCTGACCGGCTGGCAGATCGACATCATGACCGAGAGCCAGGAAAGCGAGCGCCGCCAGCGCGAGTTCTCCGAGCGCACGGCCCTGTTCCAGGAGGCCCTGGACGTCGACGAGGTCATCGCCCAGCTGCTGGTCACCGAAGGCTTCGCCGCGGTGGAAGACGTCGCCTATGTCGAGCCGCACGAGATCGCGGCCATCGAGGGCTTCGACGACGAGACCGCCGACGAGCTGCAGACCCGCGCCCGCGAGTTCCTGGAAAAGGAAGCCGCCGCCCTGGACGCCAAGCGCCTGGAGCTGGGCGTCGAGGACGGCCTGCTGGAGATCGAGGGCGTCACCCTGCCGGTGGCCGTGGCCCTGGGCGAAGGCGACGTCAAGTCGGTCGAGGACCTGGCCGGTCTGATCCCCGACGACCTGCGCGGCTGGTTCGAGACCAAGGACGGCGAGCGCACCCGCGAGGCCGGCATCCTGGACAGCTTCAACCTGTCGCCGGAAGACGCCGAGGCGCTGATCATGCGCGCCCGCATCGTCATGGGCTGGGTCGAGGCCCCGCCCGAGCCGGAATATGTCGAGGAAGAGGGCGAGTTCGAGGAAGCGGCGGGCGAGGAGCCGGCCGAGGCCTCGGAGGAAGCCGTTGAAGACGCCAAGGAAGACTGATCTTGAGCCCGGGCCTCCCGCGAAAGTCGGAGGCCCGGTGTCTTGCGGAGCCGCATGACCGACGCCGACGCCCCCCGGACCCACGCCGAAGCCAATCGCCAGCGCAAGGACATCGTCCTGGGCGAGGCGACGGACGAGGCGCGCCTGGTGCGGTTCGTGATCGGCCCCGACGGGACGGTGGTCCCCGACGTGGCCCGCAAGCTGCCCGGTCGCGGCATGTGGGTCGCGGCCACTCGCGAGGCGGTGGCCGTGGCCGCCAAGAAGGGACTGTTTTCGCGCTCGGCCAAGACCAAGCTGGCCGCTCCGGCCGACCTGGCCGACCAGGTGGAACGGCTGCTGGCCAAGCGGGTTCTGGACGGGCTGGGGCTTGCGCGGCGCGGCGGAACGATTATCTCAGGCTTCGAAAAGGTCTCCGCGGCCCTGGCTTCGGGCAAGACCGCCTGGTTGATCGAGGCGTCCGACGGCGCCGACGACGGTCGCCGAAAGATTCTCACCGCGGTCCACAAGGCCCCGAACAGCCCCAAAATCTGCGGGATGTTCACGTCCGACGAATTGGGTTTGGCCTTGGGCGGGGAGAATGTGATACACACGGCGCTCCTTGCCGGGCGCGGCACTGATCGCTGGACTTTGGACGTCGAGCGGTTATCAGGCTTTCGCCCACTCCTTCCCTCGAGTTGGTCGGCGAGTTGGCGCGAGGAGCCCTAGGCCCTGGCCTCGACGAATGGCTTCCATTCGTTGGCGACAGCGGCCTGGAACTTGAAATGAGGAGCGTGATCCGCTCCTGAGTGAAGGGTCGGGAAACGCGCTTCCTTCGGGAAGTACGTCCAGGCCCCTTTCTCGTATGGATCGAACGGTTTTTGGCCGGCCTCCGCCGGCGGAAGTACAAGCGAGCGCATGAGCGACGAGAACGAAAACGGTCGGCCTGGTTCCAACCCCGGCGGGCGAGCGCCCATCACGCTGAAGCCCCGTCAGGGGTCGGTCAGCGCCGGCGTCGTGAAGCAGAGCTTCAGCCACGGCCGCACCAAGACGGTGGTGGTTGAAACCAAGCGCGTGCGTCCGCACGCGCCGCCGGCCGGCAATCTCGCCGCGCCGTCCTCGGCCGAGCGCCGTCAAGGCGACGCCCCGCGTCCGCAGTCGTCCCAAGGGGGCGGCGGTTCGGCCGGCGGTCTGTCGCAAAGCGAGATGGTCGCCCGCCAGCGCGCCATTGAAGCCGCTCGCGAGCAGCAGGAGCGCCAGGCGGCCGAACGCCGCGCCGCCGAGGCCCGCGCCGCGGCCGCCGAAGCCGCGGCTCGCGAAGCCGCCGCCAAGGCCGCCGCAGCCGCCAAGGCCGCCGCCGCTCCGCCGCCGGCCCCGGCGGCGCCCGCCGCTCCGGCGGCCCCGGTCGCCCAAGCGCCCGTCGCCCAGGCCCCGACCCCCGCTCCGGCGGCTCCCGCGCCCCAGGCGCCGGCGCCCGCCGCGCCGCCGGTCCGGGCCGAGGCTCCGGCTCCGCGCCCGACGCCGGCTCCCGGCCAGACCCGCACCTACGAGCCCAGCCGCGACCGTCGCGACGACCGCTCGTCGACCACCACCTACCGTCCGGGTCCGGGTTCGCAGGGCGACCGCCCGCAAGGCGACCGTCCGCAGGGCGATCGTCCGAACTTCGCGGACCGGCCGTTCAACCAGCGCGCCCCGCGCCAGGACGGCCCGTACAACCAGCGCACGCCGCGTCCCGACGCCGGCGGCCCGTCGCGCGGTCCCCGTCCCGAGGGCGGCTTCCGCAACGACCGTCCGCAGGGTGACCGGCCGCAAGGCGATCGCCCTCAGGGCGACCGTCCGCAAGGCGACCGCCCGACCCAGACCGTCCGCTATTCGGCCCTGGCCCCGCGCCCGGCGCCCGGCGCCCGTCCGGGTCCCGGCGGTCCGCGCGGCGCCCGCCCGGGCGTCCCGGCCTCGGCTCCGGCCACGCCGGAAATCCAGCGCGCCACGCGCTCGGCCCCGCGCCCCGGCGGCGACGTCGGCCGCAAGCCCGACGACGAGGACGATCGCCGCAAGGCCGCGGCCCCCGGCAAGGCGGTCAGCCGCGCCAAGGGCGCCCCGCAGCGCCGCGAAGGCCGCCTGACCATCCAGACCGTGGCCGGCGACGGAGACTCCGCCGACCGCATGCGCTCGCTGGCCTCGGTTCGCCGGGCCCGCGAACGCGAGAAGGAAAAGCGCCGCGGCGGCGTGGCCGAACAGGCCCGCGTCGCGCGTGAGGTCGTCATTCCCGACGTCATCACCGTGCAGGAACTGTCCAACCGGATGGCCGTGCGCGGCGTCGACATCATCAAGTTCCTGATGCGTCAGGGCGTGATGCTGAAGATCAACGACGTCATCGACAACGACACCGCCGAGCTGGTGGCCACCGAGTTCGGCCACACCGTCAAGCGCGTGTCGGAAGCCGACGTGGAAGAAGGCTTCATCGGCGCCGAGGACATCGACGATCACCTGGAGCCCCGGCCCCCGGTCGTCACCGTCATGGGTCACGTCGACCACGGCAAGACCAGCCTGCTGGACGCGCTGCGCAAGGCCGACGTGGCCGGCGGCGAGCATGGCGGCATCACCCAGCACATCGGCGCCTACCAGGTGCGTCTGGAAAACGGCCAGAAGGTCACCTTCCTCGACACCCCCGGCCACGCGGCCTTCTCGCAGATGCGGGCGCGCGGCGCCAACATCACCGACATCGTCATCCTGGTGGTGGCCGGCGACGACGGCGTGATGCCCCAGACGGTCGAGGCGATCAAACACGCCAAGGCCGCCGAGGTCCCGATCATCGTGGCCGTCAACAAGATGGACAAGCCGGGCTCGGATTCGACCCGGGTGACCAACGAGCTGCTGCAGCACGAGATCGTCGTGGAAAGCCTGGGCGGCGACACCCAGATCGTCGAGGTCTCGGCCAAGACCGGCCAGGGCCTGGACGAGCTGATCGAGCGCATCCTGCTGCAGGCCGAAGTGCTGGACCTGAAGGCCAACCCCGACCGCACCGCCGACGGCGTGGTGATCGAGGCCAAGCTGGACAAGGGCCGCGGCGCGGTCTCGACCGTCCTGGTCAACCGCGGCACGCTGAAGCGCGGCGACATCGTCGTGGCCGGCAGCCAGTTCGGCCGGGTTCGCGCCCTGCTGAACGAGCGCAACGAGCAGCTGACCGAAGCCGGTCCGGCCACCCCGGTCGAGATCCTCGGCCTGGACGGCGTGCCCTCGCCGGGCGACAGCTTCGCCGTCGTCGAGAACGAGGCCCGGGCGCGCGAGCTGACCGAGTACCGCATCCGTCTCAAGCGCGAGAAGTCGATGCACCCGGTCGGCGCGGGCGCCACCAGCATGGCCGACATGATGGCCAAGCTGCAGGACAAGAAGCTGCGCGAGCTGCCGCTGGTCATCAAGGCCGACGTGCAGGGCTCGGCCGAGGCGATCATCGGTTCGCTGGAGCAGATGGCCACCGACGAGGTCCGCGCGCGGATCATCCTGTCGGGCGCCGGCGCGATCAGCGAAAGCGACGTGATGCTGGCCAAGGGCGCCGGCGCGCCGCTGATCGGCTTCAACGTCCGGGCCTCGGCCCAGGCGCGGGCGCTGGCCGAGCGAGAAGGCGTCGAGATCCGCTACTACGCGATCATCTACGACCTGCTGGACGACATCAAAGGCGTGCTCTCGGGCATGCTGGCCCCGATCCAGCGCGAAACCTTCCTCGGCAACGCCGAAGTCCTGCAGGCCTTCGACATCTCCAAGGTCGGCAAGGTCGCCGGCTGTAAGGTCACCGAAGGCGTGGTCCGCAAGGGCGCCAAGGTCCGGATCATCCGCAACGACATCGTCGTTCTGGAGCTGGGCACCCTGCAGACGCTCAAGCGCTTCAAGGACGAGGTCAACGAGGTCCCGTCGGGCCAGGAGTGCGGCATGATGTTCGCCGGCTTCCAGGACATCAAGGTCGGCGACGTGATCGAGTGCTTCACGGTCGAAGAGATCAAGCGCCAGCTGGACTAGGCGTTCGATCCGATCTCAGCTTAAGATTGAAGGCGCGGGCTCCGGCTCGCGCCTTTTGTCTTGGTCCGGAGCGTTGGACCCATGACCTTTCGCCTTGATGACCGGTTCGCGCGCCCGGACAAGGCCGCGGGCGTTTTGGGCCTGACCCTTTGGGCCGCGGCCTGCGCGGCGCCGTCGCCTCCACCCCCCGTCGCGACCGCCAATGATGATACTCACCAATGCATCAAGACGGCTTTGGTCGATCTGGTCCGGTTGGATCCGGGCCAGGCGCCCAAGATCGATCCGGGGCTGTTGCGTCGCTATTATCCGGATCGTGCGGCGCGCATGATGGAGCAAGGCTCGGCGATCTATGACTGCCGTCTCGACGCCGTGGGCACGGTCTGCACTGCGGCCCAGGTGGATCCCGCCGGCGTGGGATTTGAGCATGTTCCTCTCGCCAGGTTGGTGACCCCAGCGCCCGGCGAGACGATGCGTTTGCGGCTGACCTTCAAGATCCTGGAGACTGAGCGGTGCCGGGTCCAGTATGCATCCGCCTGAATCCGGATCGGTCGCCGGACTGGAAATCGCCCGATTTCAGGCCTAACCGTAGGCCATGCGCATCCGGACCCTCCTGACTGTCAGCCTCGCCGCCGTCTCGTTGTCGGCCTGCGCCACGGCCACCCGCTACGACGCGGCCGGCGACGTCCACGCCCTGCTGGTGGCGATCCGCAACAACGACCACGCCGCCTTCGACGCCCGCGTCGACCGTCCGGCCCTGAAGGCCGAGATCGAGAGCGAGCTGGTGCGCAAGGCGCGCGGCTCGGGCATGGGCGGCGGCTGGCAGGCGGCGGCCATCGCCCTGGCCGGCCCGGCCGCCGACGTCGCCGGCGAGGCCCTGGTCCAGCCCGAGACCTTCCGCTACGCGGCCAACTATTACGGCTACACCCCAGACCGGCCGATCCCCGACCGTCTGACCATCGCCGCCGGCCTGCGCTACATCGGCTCCGACCAGGTCTGCGCGGCCAAGACCAAGGACGGCCCCTGCCTGCTGACCTTCACGCTGGAAGGCGGCGTCTGGCGGCTGTCGGGCTTCGACCCCGAAACGGCGAAGCTGCGTCTGAAGCTGTGAGGCCAAGACGGTGAGACGAGGGGGGTCGGGGGCCGCTCGCGGGACGAGCCTGAGGGTCGCGCTGGGGCTGGCGCTGGCCTGGCTGGCGGCCGGGGCGGCGGGAACGGCCCACGCCGAGCGCAAGATGTATTCCTACGACCCGATCTCGGCCGACGCCAAGCGGTTGACCGGGGCGGGCCTGACCGTGCTGTTCGACAAGAAGCTGACCGGGACGCGGGTCGTGAAGGTGCTGGCCACCGGGGTGCCGGTGCAGGGCCGGCTGATCGACGGCCGCGAGAAGGACCTGGGTCCGGGCGGCCTGAAGGCCATCAGCGGCGTCGACGCCGACGCGACGCTGTACGAGATCGACCCCAAGTTCGAGCAGGGCAAGATCTACATCCGCGCCTTCTGCCCGGGGGCCAAGCGCCTGTGGCTGAGCTTCAGCCGGCTGGCCGTGCATCGCGACCTGCGCGTCCAGGCGTTGGGCGACGACCCCCAGGGCGGCCAGACCCGGCTGTGCGGCACGCTGGACTTCTCGTACCGGGGCGAATGGAAGCTGCCGGGCGGCGCCCTGCCCGACCCGATGGAGGACTGGACCGGCGGCAACGGGCCGGGCTAGGCGGGCAGGAGGCCGCGCACGAGCATGACCACGGCCAGCAGCATCATCGGGGCCGACCACACCTCCAGCGGCAGGCCCATGAACCGGTTGCGCGGGCGATAGGTCAGTCGACTTTTCCAGAGGCGAGGAGGCGGGACCTTCAGCGGCTTGCGGTTGACCCGGCAACCGACCATCCAATTGATCACGGCGGCGATCACCGCGCCGACCGCCCACAGCCAGGGCGCGGTGTCGAAGATCTGCTCGCCGAAGGCCAGGGTCAGCACCGCGCCGAACAGGGCGAACACCCCGATCAGGCTCAACAGGGCCAGATAGCCCCGGCCGGTCCACCAGAAGATCATGCCTCGTCCCCCAAACTGAAGTTTGAAGGGATAGGTCCTGGCCCTGCGTCGTGCAACCGGAGCGTTCGAAGGCTTGGCGTCGGCGGATCTTTTCGTGCCATGCTCCCAAAAACGGGTCCAGAAATGGGCAAAGGGGAGCGGGAATGGCGACAGGCCGCGACGACGCGCTGGCGGGTTTCACGAAGTTCGCGTTCTCCGACGGCCGGTGGACGCGGCCGGTCTACCGCCTCGGCTCCGGCCCGGCGGTGATCGTCATCCACGAGATCCCCGGCCTGCATCCCGCCGTGCTGGACTTCGCCCGCGACGTGGCGGCCGAGGGCATGACGGTGTTCTGCCCCAGCCTGTTCGGCGAGCCGGGCAAGCCGGTCTCCGATTTCTATATCAACACCGTGATCCTGAAGCTGGCCTGCGTGGGGCGCGAGTTCAGCATCTGGGCGGCCGGCCGCTCCAGCCCGTTCGTCGACTGGCTGCGCGCCCTGGCCCGCCAGGCCCACGCCGAATGCGGCGGCAAGGGCGTGGGGGCGGTGGGGATGTGCTTCACCGGCGGCTTCGCCCTGGCGATGATGACCGAGCCGTCGGTCGTGGCCCCCGTCCTGGCCGAGCCGTCCCTGCCCGCGGGCCGCAAGCACGGCGCGGCGCTGGACTGCTCGCCGGCCGAACTGGCCGTCGCCAAGGCCCGGATGGAGGCCGAGGACCTGTTGCTGCTGGCCCTGCGGTTCGAAAGAGACAAGCTCTCGCCCTGCGCCCGGTTCCAGACCCTGGAGCGCGAACTGGGCCGGCGGGCCGAGCTGCACACCCTGCCCGACGCCGCGGCGCGCCAGGGCACGGGCCGCGCGCCTCATTCCGTGCTGACCACCCACCTGAACCGCGACGACCCGGACGGCGAGACCATGAAGGTCCACCGGCGAGTCTTGGATTTCTTCAAGGAGCGGACGAGGGCGTAGTCCCTCCATGAACCGGCCACGCTGGACTTTTCTCCCCCACGCGCCTAGACACCCCGCCTCCTATTTCTCCCCGCGACCCGGCGTTCGATCCGCCGGCCGGGCATCGAGGCGACCGCGCCATGAAGCGCCATTCCGACAACAAGAAGGGCGGGCCCGTCGGTCCGTCGCAGCGCCAGCTCCGCGCCGGCGAGCTGATCCGCCACGCCCTGGTCGACATCCTGCGCGAGGAGGAGCTGGCCGATCCCGCCCTGCAGGGCGTTTCGGTCACGGTCTCCGAAGTGCGCATGAGCCCCGACCTCAAGCACGCCATCTGCTTCGTCGAGCCCCTGGGGGCCGGCGTCGCGCCGGCGGTCGAGCGCGAGCCGTCGTCGCCGTCGCGCACCGTGGTCGCGCCGGGCAGCCCCGACGAGGTGGTCGCGGGCCTCAACCGCGTGGCCCGGTTCCTGCGCGGACGGCTGGGCAAGTCGATCGACATGAAGTTCACGCCGGACCTGAAGTTCATCCACGACGAGAGCTTCAACTCGGCCGCCTACATGGACCGGCTGTTCGACGATCCGCGCGTGCAGCAGGACGTCCGCCGCCTGTCCGACATCATCGACGACGAGGACTAGGGCATGGCCCGCCGCAAGAAGGGCGACGCCGTCTCCGGCTGGGTTTGCCTGGACAAGCCCTACGACCTGACCTCGACCAGCGCCGTCAGCCGCGTGCGCCGGGCGTTCAACGCCCAGAAGGCCGGCCACGCCGGCACCCTGGATCCTTTGGCGACGGGCATCCTGCCCCTGGCCCTGGGCGAGGCGACCAAGACCGTCCCGTTCCTGATGGACGCCGACAAGGCCTATCGGTTCATGATCCAGTGGGGACGCTCGACCACCACCCTGGACCGCGAGGGCGAGACCACCGACAGCAGCGACGTGCGCCCCACGCGCGAGCAGGTCGAGGCGGCGCTGCCGGCCTTCGTCGGCGAGATCGACCAGGTTCCGCCGAACTATTCGGCCATCAAGGTCGACGGCGAGCGGGCCTACGACCTGGCCCGCGAGGGCGTCGAGTTCGAGCTGAAGACCCGCAAGGTGCGGGTTCATGCGCTGCGCGTGACGGCGGCGCCGGACGCCGACCACATCGAGCTGGAGATGGAATGCGGCAAGGGCACCTATGTCCGCGCCGTGGTCCGCGACCTGGCCGCCGCGCTCGGCGCCTGCGGCCACGTCGACCAGCTTCGCCGGACGCGAGTCGGCCGGTTCGGCGAGGATTCGGCGATAAGCCTGGAAACCCTCGAGAATTTGAGCTATGAGGCCCGGCTGTCGGAGGCATTGCTTCCGGTCGAGACCGCGCTGGACGACATCCCGGCGCTGGCCGTGACCGATGAAGACGCCTTCCGGCTTGCGCAAGGACGCGCCATCGTTCTGCTCCCAAGGCAGGTGGAATCGCTGAAAGCCGAGCTCACGCCCGGCGATCGCACCGTTTCCGCCATGTCGGGGGACAGGCTGGTGGCCTTGTGCGAGATGCGCGCCGGAAAGCTCAATCCGGTGCGGGTCTTCCAACTCACCTGAGCGGAGACAAACCGATGTCGATCACTGCCGAGCGCAAGAGCGCTCTTATCGTCGAGCACGCTCGTTCCGAGGGTGACACCGGCAGCGCCGAAGTCCAGGTCGCGATCCTCTCCGAGCGCATCGCCAACCTGACCGAGCACTTCAAGACCCACAAGAAGGACAACCACAGCCGTCGTGGCCTGCTGAAGCTGGTTTCCCAGCGTCGCTCGCTCCTCGACCACCTGAAGAAGTCCGACGAAGGCCGTTACGCGGCCCTCATCGAGAAGCTGGGTCTGCGCCGCTAAGACGCAATTCCGCCGTCCTACCACCGTAGGGCGGCGGAACGCTTTTCAGGCTCCGGGGCTCGAGACAGGCCGAGACCCGAAGTCGATCCGGATCGCTTCCATCGCTGGATAAGCATCCGAATGTCCGTCCGAGGGTTTTCCATCCTCAAACCCGCCTGTCGAACTGGATGAGGATCATCGGGCCGCCCGAGCGGCGTCCGCCCCTGTCCGCCCCGACGGGAATCCGCCCGCGGGAACCGAAAGAAGAAAAATGTTCGATATCAAGCGCAAGACGATCGAGTGGGGCGGCAAGACGCTGGTCCTCGAAACCGGTCGCATCGCCCGTCAGGCCGACGGCGCCGTTCTGGCCACCATGGGCGAAACCGTCGTCCTGGCCACCGCCGTGTTCGCCAAGACCCAGAAGCCCGGCCAGGACTTCTTCCCCCTGACCGTCAACTATCAGGAAAAGACCTTCGCGGCCGGCAAGATCCCCGGCGGCTTCTTCAAGCGCGAAGGCCGTCCCTCGGAAAAGGAAACCCTGGTTTCCCGCCTGATCGACCGTCCGATCCGCCCGCTGTTCGTCAAGGGCTTCAAGAACGAAGTCCAGGTCGTCTGCACCGTGCTGCAGCACGACCTCGAAAACGATCCCGACATCCTGTCGATGGTGGCCGCCTCGGCCGCCCTGGTCCTGTCGGGCGCCCCGTTCATGGGCCCGATCGGCGCGGCCCGCGTCGGCTACGTCAATGACCAGTACGTGCTGAACCCCACGCTCGACGAGCAGAAGGACAGCAAGATGGACCTGGTCGTGGCCGGCACCGCCGACGCCGTGATGATGGTCGAGAGCGAAATCCAGGAACTGTCGGAAGAGATCGTGCTGGGCGGCGTCAACTTCGCCCACAAGGAAATGCAGACGGTGATCGACGCGATCATCGAGCTGGCCGAGCACGCCGCCAAGGAGCCCTTCGAGTTCGAACCCGAAGACACCGACGCCGTTAAGGCCGAGATGAAGAAGCTGGTCGGCGGCGACATCATCGCCGGCTACAAGATCCAGAAGAAGCAGGACCGCTACGAAGCCATCGGCGCGGCCAAGAAGAAGGCCGTCGAGGCGCTCGGCAAGTCCGACACCAACCCGGCCGGCTACGACCCGCAGAAGCTGGGCGCGGTGTTCAAGGAACTGGAAGCCGACGTCGTGCGTCGCGCGATCCTCGACACCGGCATCCGCATCGACGGCCGCACCGTCGACAAGGTCCGTCCGATCCTGGGCGAAGTCGGCATCCTGCCGCGCACCCACGGCTCGGCCCTGTTCACCCGCGGCGAGACCCAGGCGATCGTGGTCGCCACCCTGGGCACCGGCGACGACGAGCAGTTCATCGACGCCCTGGAAGGCACCTACAAGGAATCCTTCCTGCTGCACTACAACTTCCCCCCCTATTCGGTGGGTGAGACGGGCCGCATGGGCAGCCCGGGCCGCCGCGAAATCGGCCACGGCAAGCTGGCCTGGCGCGCCCTGCGCCCGATGCTGCCGAGCAAGGAAGACTTCCCCTACACCATCCGCCTGGTCTCCGAGATCACCGAGTCGAACGGCTCGTCCTCGATGGCCACGGTCTGCGGCAGCTCGCTGGCCATGATGGACGCCGGCGTGCCGCTGGTCCGTCCGGTCTCGGGCATCGCCATGGGCCTGATCCTGGAAAAGGACGGCTTCGCCGTGCTCAGCGACATCCTCGGCGACGAGGACCACCTGGGCGACATGGACTTCAAGGTGGCCGGCACCAGCGAGGGCCTGACCTCGCTGCAGATGGACATCAAGATCGCCGGCATCACGCCGGAGATCATGAAGCAGGCCCTTGCGCAGGCGAAGGACGGCCGCGCCCACATCCTGGGCGAGATGAACAAGGCCATGGACGCCCCGCGTGAAGAGGTCGGCGACTTCGCTCCGAAGATCGAGACCATCACCATCCCGACCGACAAGATCCGCGAAGTGATCGGCACCGGCGGCAAGGTGATCCGCGAGATCGTCGCCACCACCGGCGCCAAGGTCGACATCAACGACGAAGGCATCGTCAAGGTCTCGGCCTCGGACGGCGCCAAGATCAAGGCCGCCGTCGACTGGATCAAGTCGATCACCCAGGAAGCGGAAGTCGGCGCGATCTACGACGGCAAGGTCGTCAAGGTCGTCGACTTCGGCGCCTTCGTGAACTTCTTCGGCGCCAAGGACGGCCTGGTCCACGTCAGCCAGATCAGCAACGAACGGGTGGCCAAGCCCTCGGACGTGCTGAAGGAAGGCCAGATCGTGAAGGTCAAGCTCCTGGGCTTCGACGATCGCGGCAAGACCAAGCTGTCGATGAAGGTCGTCGACCAGGAAACCGGCGAAGACCTGTCCAAGAAGACCGAAGTGACCCCGGAGGAAGCCGTCACCACCTGAGGGTGATGACGTCTCCGATGTGAGGCTTCAAGCAGCGGGCGGCTCCGAGAGGGGCCGCCCGTTTTGCGTTTTGGGGGATTATCGCAGCAGGTGAACGATCCAGGCTAGCGTTGCGACCCCAAGGGTTGGCGCCAGGAAGATGACGAACCTAGGCGCCTGCTCAATTGCGTAGCGACCTTGGGCCTTGATCGTGAGCGGACCCAACTTGATCTCAAGCGCATCCTTCGGCTTTGAGGACATGGCTCTATCCTAGAGATAGCGACGTCATCCGACGTTGCGGTAACGGTAGATATTCCCGTTGTTCCTGGGTCAGTCGAACGCTTTGTAGCGAGCATCCGACCGGGGATGCGACCCCGCCTTAAATCCTTGGTGGATCGGAGCTCTGGGGTCAGGCCGTGTCAAGGACCGGCCTTCGGCCGGCCGCGCCGCGGCGGCGCCCGGCGCCGTCCTTGACACGGCCTGACCCCAGAGCAAGCTCGCAACCATGGATCTAAGGCGGGGCCTGTCCGCTGGGGCGGATCAGAACGCGAGGTCTTTCCACTAGCCTCGTCATTCTCGCCCTTGTGGCGAGAATCCCTCTCTCCGCCGCAGGTGCGCAGGGGTGGCGCGCCAGCGCGCCAAGGCGTTTCATCGTCGGCTGAACCAGGGATTCCCGCCACAAGGGCGGGAATGACGGTTGGAGGGGGGGAAATCCTACCCCTTCGGCGTCACCCGGATCGTCACCCGGTCCGGCGTGCCGTTGCCGCCCCGGCAGGCGGCCAGCTTGAAGTTCAGGTCCATGCAGACCCAGACCTCGGTCAGGCGGTTGTCCTTGTTGACCCGCACGTTCAGCCCGTCGGCGGTCATGCCGCGATTGCGCTTGAGGAAGGCCGCGCGCACCTCGCCCGCCGTCATCGTCCCGTTCGGGCCGGGCTTCAGGTCCGGCACGTTCAGGCCGTCGCGGACCTGGCGGGCCTTCTTGAAATAGGCCTCGGGCGTGTCCCACTGGCAGGTGCCGTGCGCCTGCCACTCGTGCTGCAGCAGCCAGGGCGAGGGGGTCATGCACAGGTTGGCCTTGACCGTCGCCGCGCTGATCGACGGGCTGGGGCGGCAGTAGCGCGGGTGGACCCGGTCGGGCCCGTTGGGCCACAGGCCGTGGACGGTGAAGCCGAAGCGGTTGGCGTCGCACTGGATGGCCTTGTCCGACTCCGGGATCCCGGCCCGGCAGGATTCCGGCGACCAGAACAGGGCCAGCAGATAGGCGGCGGTCGGCACGTCGGTGTGGACCTGGTCGGGCGGCGGGATCTCGGGCGCGGCCGGCGTCACGTCCTTGGGGATGGCGCAGGATTGCAGGCTGGCGGCCTGGGCGGCGCCGGCCAGGGCCAGGGCGGCGAGGGCGGCGGTGAGGACCTGAAGGGGCTTGGACGACAGCATGAGAGAACTCCGACGCTAGCTGACGTTTCTCTAGCACGGCTTGGCCGCCCCAAAACCCGCTCATCCCGGCGAATGCCGGGACCCAGATGGAATGGCTCTGTGACCGACGCCAAGGGCCCTGAGCCCTTCCAACCATCCACACCGCTATGGGATCTGGGTCCCGGCATTCGCCGGGATGAGCGGATGAAAAGGGATGGACTACCGCCGGGCCTCGGTCGCCATCCGCACCGCCAGGCCGCCCAGCACCGAGGCCATCAGCCAGCGCTGGAAGAGGGCGAAGCTGGGGCGCGCAGCCAGGAAGCCGGCGATCGTGCCGGCGGCCAGGCAGATGCAGCCGTTGACGGTCAGGCTGATGGCGATCTGGCTGCCGCCCAGGGCCAGGGACTGGCCGAGGACCGCGCCGCGATGCGGATCGATGAACTGCGGCAGCAGCGACAGGTACAGCATCGCCGCCTTGGGGTTCAGCAGGTTGGTCAGGAAGCCCATGCTGATCAGCCTGGCCGGGCTGTCCTTGGGCAGTTCGCGCACCTGGAACGGCGAGGCGCCGCCCGGCCGGATCGCCTGCCAGGCCAGCCAGGCCAGGTAGAGCGCGCCGCCGAACCGCAGGATGTCGTAGGCGATCGGGGCGGCCATCAGCAGGGCGGTGATGCCCAGGGCCGCGCAGACCAGATAGACCACGAAGCCGGCGGCGGTGCCGGCCAGCGACACGATGCCGGCCCAGCGGCCCTGGCTGATCGAGCGGCTGACCAGGTAGAGCATGTTCGGCCCGGGGGTCAGGGCCATGCCCAGGCAGACGAGACAGAAGGCGATCCAGGTCTTGGCTTCGGGCATGGGCGGACTCCGCTTGCGAAGGGATGGGCGCCCAGGCGAACGGCTCACGAGGTCCGCGCTCCCTCAGGGTGCTCCCTGTGATCGCCAGTCACGCGGACGCGGCTGTGTACACCGGTTCGCGGTGAAGGTTGAGCGCAGCTTTCCTGAAGGCGCCGCCAGGCCCTGCCGCCAGCATGCATTTTGCAAACGATTATCATTGCGCTGTTGCGGCGCCCCAGATAAGAACGCGTCGCAATTACGACAAAGGGCCGCGCTCCCCCGACGGCCTTGCTGGGGTTTTCGATGCACAAGCTTTCCAAGCCGGCCGTCGCCGGCGTCCGCAGCCAGGCCCGCAGCGCGCTGGGCGTCGCCGCCGTCGCCGGTCTGGCCGGCCTGACCCTGGCCCCCGCCGCCTTCGCGGCCTCTGGCGCGGTCGCGCCGGACGCCGACGCTCCGGTCGCCACGGCCGGCCCCGCCGACGGCGCCACCGAGGTCTCGGGCGTCAAGGTCGACGGCAAGCGCGGCGTCGCCGAGGCGCAGTCGCCCAAGCTGACCGCCTCGCTGGTCGACACCCCCAAGGCCATCACGGTGATCCCGCGCAAGATCATCGAGCAGACCGCCGCCACCTCGCTGCAGGACATCCTGCGCACCTCGCCGGGCATCACCTTCGGGGCGGGCGAGGGCGGCCAGCCGCTGGCCGATCGGCCGTTCATCCGTGGTCAGAGCAGCGCCAACGACGTCTTCGTCGACGGCCTGCGCGACAGCGGCGGCCAGACCCGCGAGGTGTTCAACCTCGAGCAGGTCGAGGTCGTGAAGGGCCCGGACAGCGCCTATAGCGGCCGCGGCTCGGGCGGCGGCAGCATAAACCTGACCTCCAAGAGCCCCAAGGCCGACGATTTCGCCACCGGCTCGCTGGGCGTCGGCACGGATGAATATGTCCGCGCCACGGTCGACCTGAACCACAGGATCAACGACAGCGTCGCGGTGCGCCTGAACCTGCTGGGCACGCAGGGCGACACGCCGGGCCGCAAGGCGGTGGACTTCGACCGCTGGGGGATTGCGCCGTCGATCGCCTTCGGCCTGAACGGCCCGACCCAGGTGACGCTCAGCTACTACCACCTCGACAGCAACGCGATGCCCGACTACGGCGTCCCGCTGTTGACCAAGACCACCCAGCCGCGCACCGCCTCGGGCATCCTGGACGTCGACTACCGCAGCTTCTACGGCCTGAAGGCTCGCGACTACCAGAAGACCAAGGCCGACATCGCCACCCTGATCGTCAACCACACGATCAACGACAATCTCGGCGTGCGCCAGGTGGTCCGCTACTCCAAGAGCCTGAACGATTATATCGTCACCAACCCCGGCGACGGCGGCCCGGCCCAGTTCATCGACGGCGCCTGGTGGATGAAGCGCGGCACCAAGACCCGCTGGAACCCGACCACGACCGTGGCGGCCAACACCGACCTGCACGGCAAGTTCGACACGGGCGCCATCGGCCACAGCTTCGACATCGGCGTCGAGCTGAGCCGCGAGGAAAACCTCAACGCCACCTATTCGACCTTCACCACCTCGGGTTCGGCGTGTCCCGCCGGCTACAAGTACGCCGCCAGCGGCACGGCGACGACCAAGGAGATCCTGGGCGCGGGGGACTGCACCCTCGTCTATGCGCCCAACGCCGACGATCCGTGGACGGGCGTGATCAACCGCAGCCCGGCGAACCGCAACGTCACCAAGACCGCGGCGATCTACGGCTTTGACACCCTCAAGTTCGGCGACAGGTGGCTGCTGAACCTGGGCCTGCGCCACGACCACTATGAAAGCGCCGGCTACGACTATAGCGGCTTCACCCAGACCCAAGGCGTGTTCAGCGGCGGCGCGATCGCCTACCGCCAGGGCGAATGGGACTTCACCAACTACCAGGCGGGCCTGGTCTTCAAGCCGACCGAGGACTCCAGCCTCTACATCTCGTACGGCACGGCCTCGACCCCGCCCGGCGTTGCGGCCGGCGACCAGAACAGCAACGGCATTGTCGGAACGATCGGCACGACGCCTAACCAGGTGGTGCAGCCGGAAGACAGCGAGAGTTTCGAGGTCGGCGCCAAGTGGACCCTGTTCCACGATACGCTGGCCCTGTCGGGCGCTGTGTTCAGGACCACCCGCAAGAACGCGCTGATCCAGATCAACACTGGCCTTTTCGCCCAGGTTGGCGAGACCGAGGTCAAGGGCGTCGAGCTGGGCGTCTCGGGCAACATCACGCCCCGCTGGCAGGCTTTCGGCGGCTACACCTACATGGACAGCGAACTCGTCCGTGGCGCGGTGGTGATCCCGACGGGCGGCGGCGCGCCGATCGTCAACATCAACCAAGGCGATCCGCTGGCCAACACGCCCAAGAACAGCTTCAGCATGTTCACGACCTATCGCGTGGTGCGCGGCCTGTCGGTAGGCGGCGGCGCCTACTACGTCTCCAAGATGTTCGGCGGCAACCAGGGCGGAGCCGGCGGCGGGGCCAACGCGGTCTACGCGCCGGACTATTGGCGCTTCGACGCCTTCGCCAGCTACAGGATCAACGACAAGGCCGACCTGCAGCTGAACGTCCAGAACGTCGGCGACGAGCGCTACATCATGCGGACCAACGGCGTCCACCACGCCGACCCGGCCCCCGGCCGGCAGGCGATCCTGACCTTGAACGTCAAGTACTGAGCCTTCTCCTCCCCGAAAGCGCTCGTCCCTGACGTCCAAGCCTCGCCCGGGAGCGGCCCCTCCCGGGCGAGGGCATCTTTCTGCTAGGAGTGGGGCCATGATGATCCAGATCCCCGACGTCCTGACGCCCGACGAGGTGGCCCACTGCCGGGCCGTGCTCGACGCGGCCGACTGGATCGACGGCAACGCCACCTCGGGCTTCCAGGCGGCCATGGCCAAGAACAACCAGCAGCTGCCGCAGGACGGGACGGCGGCCCGCGAGATCGGGGCCATCGTCGTCCAGGCCCTGCAGGCCAATCGGCTGTTCGTCTCGGCCGCCCTGCCGCGCGCCATCCTGCCGCCGCTGTTCAACCGCTACGGCGTCGGCATGGGCTTCGCCGACCATGTCGACAACGCCATCCGCCGCGACCCCTCGACCGGCCAGCCGCTGCGCGCCGACCTGTCGATCACCGTCTTCCTGAGCGACCCCGACGACTATGACGGCGGCGAGCTGGTGGTCGAGGACAGCTACGGCAGCCACCTGGTCAAGCTGGCGGCGGGGGCGGCGATCCTCTATCCGGCCTCCAGCCTGCACCATGTGACCGAGGTGACGCGCGGCGTGCGCACGGCCAGCTTCTTCTGGATCCAGAGCCTGGTGCGCGATGACGCCCGGCGCGCCCTGTTGCTGGACATGGACGTGGCGATCCAGCGCCTGTCCGGCGCGGTGGGGATCGCGGACCCCTCGGTGCTGTCGCTGACCGGGACCTATCACAATCTTTTGCGAATGTGGGCCGAGGTCTGACACGCGCCCGGCGAACAATGATCGCCGACGCCAACCATAAGTTTACCCTTCAACTCCACCATCCGAGCTCCGTCCCTGGAGCCGCGATGCCTTCGCCCCCCAAGTCCGCACGGTTGAGCGACGCCGAGAGCGCGCGGTGGTTCTTCGACCACGCGCATGACCTGTTCGCCGTGGTGGCGCGCGGGCGGTTCGCGACGGTCAATCCGGCCTGGACGCGGGTGACCGGCTGGACCCGGCAGGAGCTGATCGGCCAGCCGGCGCTGCGCTTCGTGCACCCGGAGTCGCGCCAGGACTTCATCGAGACCGCCTCGCTGATCCGCGCCTCCGGCGAGGCCTTCAACCGCCTGAAGGTGACCTGCAAGACCGGCGGCTGGGTGTGGCTGGAAGGCCAGTCGCGCCTGGGCCCGAACGGCGAGATGGTCGGCGCCCTGCGCGACGTCACCGCCGACATGGCCCGCCGCGCCGAGATCGCCGCCGCCCACCAGACCCGCGAGCTGCTGGCCTCCTCGGCCGGCGTCGGCATGTGGAGCTACGAGCCGCACGACCGCTACATCGAGTGGTCGCGCGACCTGCTGGAGGCCACGGGCCTGGGGCCGGAGACCATCGCCCGCCCCGAACAGTTCTACGACCGGCTGGACCCGGAGGATCGCGAGATCCTGGTGGAGGCCTTCGAGCGCGCCGTGCGCACGGGCGTGGGCGGCACGATCGAGCACCGCCTGCGCGGGGCCGGCGGCCAGTGGTTCACCTACCGCGCCACCTTCCGCACCGAGCCGCGCGCCGACGGCCTGTTCGCCCTGAAGGGGATCTCGCAGAACGTCACCGAGGTGGCCCGCACCCGCGACGCGGCCGTCTGGGGCGAGCGTCAGGCCCGCCGGCTGGTCGAGGAAGCCCCGTTCGCCGTCGCCCTCTATGACCGCGACCTGCGCCTGCGGGTGGTCAGCCCGCGCTTCCTGGAGATCTTCCAGGCCACGGAGGAGCGGGTGATCGGCCGCAGCCTGCACGAGCTGACCTCGGGCTCGCGCAAGCGTTTCGTCCGGGCCGTCGAGCGCGCCCTGACCGGCCAGACGGTGGTGCGGCGCGAAGACCAGCTGCACGACGGCCTGGGCCGCAGCCACACCCTGCGCTGGGAGGCCCGCCCCTGGCGCGACGCCGACGGAGCCATCGCCGGGGTCATCACCTACATGGACGACGTCACGGCCCTGTCGGAGGCCCGGCGCGAGGCCCGGGCCAACGCCCGGCGGCTGCGCGTGGCCCTGGGCGCGGCCCAGGCGGGGGTCTACGAGATCGACCACGCGGGCAAGGCGTTCTGGGGTTCGCCTGAGTTCCACCGCATCCTGGGCCGCCGGGTCACCTATGACGACGTGCGCAGCGCCGTCTGGCCGATGATCCACCCCGACGACGTGGCCGCGGTCTACGACGCCGCCGAGGCCCGGCGACGGCGCGACGACGACGGCCAGTCCGGCGCCAGGGAGCGCTCGTTCGACGTACGGGTGACGACGCCCGAGGGCGACGCGCGGTGGATCCGCATCTTTCACGAGGTGCGCGCCGACGCCGGCGGGCGCATCCGCAAGGCGTTCGGCCTGATCCTGGACATCGACGAGAAGAAACGCGCCGAGCTGGCCCTGGTCGAGGCCGAGCGCGCCGCCCAGGCCGCCAATGACGCCAAGGCCCAGTTCCTGGCCAATATGAGCCACGAGATCCGCACGCCGATGAACGGGGTGCTGGGGGTCATGCACCTGCTCAAGCGCGAGAAGCTGCCGGGCGAGGCCGACCACCTGCTGGGCGAGGCCCTGGCCTGCGGCCGCATGCTGTCGACCCTACTGGACGACGTGATCGACTTTTCGCGGATCGAGGCCGGGCGGCTGGACGTCACCCAGGAGGCGGTCGACCCCAGCGAGCTGGCCGCGAGCGTGGCGCGGCTGCTGCGGGCCCAGGCCGAACACAAGGGGCTGGAACTGCGGGTCGACGCGCCCGACGTCGGCCTGATCCTCACCGACCCCAGCCGGCTGCGCCAGGCGCTGTTCAACCTGGTGGGCAACGCCGTGAAGTTCACCCTGGCCGGCTCGGTGACCCTGAAGGTGCGCCGCCTGGAGGGGGACGATCCGCGCGTGGCCCCCAAGGTCGCCTTCGAGGTGATCGACACCGGCGTCGGCATCGCCGCCGAGGCCCAGGCCCGACTGTTCGAGCGCTTCCAGCAGGCCGACGCCAGCACCACCCGCCGGTTCGGCGGCTCCGGCCTGGGCCTGGCCATCACCCGGCGGCTGGCCCAGATGATGGGCGGCGAGGTCGTGTTCACCTCCCGCGAGGGCGTCGGCTCGACCTTCCTGCTGACCATCGCCGCCCCGCCGGCCCAGGCCCGGGCGGCCGAGGCCGAGATGCCCGACGGCCTGCTGCAGGGGCTGAAGATCCTGGTGGTCGAGGACAACGCCACCAACCGCCTGGTCGCCCGCCGCATCCTCGAACAGCTGGGCGCCAGCGTCGAGACGGCCGAGGACGGGCTGGACGGGGTGACGACGGCGGCGCGGGGCTTCGACCTGATCCTGATGGACGTGCAGATGCCCGGCATCGACGGCCTGGAGGCCGCCCGCCGCATCCGGGGCCTGCCCGGCCCCGCCGCCGACACCCCGATCATCGCCCTGACCGCCAACGTTCTGTCGCACCAGCGGGCCGCCTATCTGGCGGCCGGCATGAACGGCGTCGCCGCCAAGCCCATCGCCCCCGCCGCCCTGATCGGCGAGATCGTCCGCCTGGCGGGCGGCGAGGCGGAGGGCGCGGTGGCGGTGGCCTAGGATGCTGGACCCTTCCCCACTGGAGAGGGCTACAAACACATTGTCATCCCGGACGAGCGCGCAGCGCGAAGATCCGGGACCGACGCGTGAACGCGAGCGCTTGCGGCGGTCGCGGATCGGCGCCCGGCTTTCGCCGGGCTTGTCCGGGATGACAGCTTTTGTGACCGATCCATATGCGGCGCCTCCCTCCGCTGTGGGAGGATCCGCCTTCCCACCTCGCCCGAAACCACGCTAAGCATTCCCCCAACGACACCGGGGGAAACCACGCATGACGGCCCAGGCCAAGGGTGAGGACCGCGCCTCGATGCGCACGGTGGTGGCGGCCTCGTCCGCGGGCACCGCCTTCGAGTGGTACGACTTCTTCATCTTCGGCAGCCTGGCCCAGGTGATCTCCAAGACCTTCTTCACGGGCCTGTCCGAGACGGCGGGCTACGTGGCCGCCCTGGCGCTGTTCGGGGTCGGCTTCGCGTTCCGGCCGCTGGGGGCGCTGGTGTTCGGCAAGATCGGCGACCAGGCCGGCCGCAAGGGCGCGTTCCTGGCCACCGTGCTGCTGATGGGCGGCGCGACCTTCGCCATCGCCCTGCTGCCGACCTACCAGCAGGCCGGGATCGTCTCGCCGATCCTGCTGATCCTGATGCGCTGCGTGCAGGGCTTCGCCCTGGGCGGCGAATATGGCGGGGCGGCGATCTATGTGGCCGAGCATTCGCCGCCTAATCAGCGCGGCTGGTCGACCTCGTGGGTGCAGACCTCGGCGGCGTTCGGCCTGTTCGGCGCACTGCTGGTGATCCTGGCCACGCGCTGGGCCCTGGGCCACAACGCCGCCCCGGGGGCCTTCGACGCCTGGGGCTGGCGCATCCCGTTCGCCGTCTCGATCGGCCTGCTGGGCGTGTCGGTCTGGATGCGCCTGAAGCTGACCGAGAGCCCGGCCTTCGCGCGGATGGAGGCCGAGGGCGCGGCCTCCAAGGCTCCCTACGCCGAGGCCTTCGGCCAGTGGAAGAACCTGAAACTGGTGCTGCTGGCCTTCTTCGCCATGATGTCGGCCCAGGGGGCGGTCTGGTACACCAGCTTCTTCTACGTCCAGACCTTCATGGAGAAGTTCCTCAAGGTCGCGCCGGGCACGATCAACGGCCTGATGATGGCCGCCACCGCGGTCAGCGCCGTATTCTACGTGGTGTTCGGCTGGCTGTCGGACAGGGTCGGCCGCAAGCCGGTGATGCTGGGCGGCATGACCCTGGCGCTGCTGTTCTACTTCCCCGGCTTCCACCTGCTGGAGCGCGCCGCCAACCCGGCCCTGGCCGAGGCCACGGCCCGCGCCCCGGTCAGCGTCACCGCCGATCCCAAGGACTGCGCCCTGCAGTTCGATCCCGTCGGCAAGGCCGCCTTCGTCTCGTCCTGCGACATCGCCAAGAGCGCCCTGGCCAACGCCGGGATCTCCTACGCCAACCACGCCGGCCCGGCCGGCTCGCCGGCGGTGGTCCAGGTCGGCGACGCGCGGATCGTGTCGAGAAGCGCCAAGGGCCTGCCGGCGAAGGAGGCCAAGGCGGTCAAGACCGGCGGCGAGGCCGCCATCAAGACCGCCCTGGCCAAGGCCGGTTATCCGACCAAGGCCGACCCGGCGCGGATGAACTGGTGGGGCATGTTCGGCGTGCTGATGGTCTTCGTGATCGCCGCCACCGCCCTGTTCGGGCCGCTGGCCGCCTGCCTGGTCGAGCTGTTCCCGACGCGGGTGCGCTACACCGCCCTGTCGCTGCCCTATCACATCGGCACCGGCTGGATCGGCGGCTTCGTGCCGTTCAGCGCCTTCGCCATCGTCGCCGCGGTGGGGAACATCTATGCCGGGCTGTGGTACCCGGTGTTCTTCACCCTGATCAGCGTGCTGACGACCCTGTTCCTGCTGCCCGAGACCAAGGACCGCAGCCTGGATTGAGACCGCGCCGGCTAGCCGGCCGGCGCGGCCATCAGCACCTCGACCGCCACCGATGCGGCCGCCAGGGCCTGGACGATCGCCGGATCGACCGGGGCCACGATCAGCCGGACGATCTGCTTGCCCTCCTTGGCCAAGGTCACCAGGGTTTCGGCGGCGACCTGCGCCGGGTCCAGCCGGTGGACGTCGCGGCGGGCCATGGTCACGATCTCGGGGTCGGCGCCCTCGTCGGCGATCAGCACGTCGGCCGCGCCCAGCGCCCGCAGCGCGCGCAGCGTCAGCAGGTCCGACGGTCCCTTGCCGGCGATGAACCGCACCTTGCCCTCGCGGCCCACGCCCCGGGCCAGGGCCTGGCGGAACAGCTGGCCGGCCTTCTCCATGTCGCCGGCCATGGCGGCCTGGGCGGCCTCGCCGGCCACCGCGTCGCGCAGGAAGGCCCGGCGCTCGTGCAGGGCGGGCAGGGCGCCGCGCACCTCGTCCTGGAACTTGCGCAGCAGGGCCGCCACCCGGCCCGAGCCCTCGGGCACCTGGGCCTCGATGTCGTTGCGCAGCTTGGTGGCCAGGGTCGGCGAGCCGCCGCCGGTGCCGACCGCCGCCACCACCTCGCCGCGGTCGATCACCGCCGGGGTGTTGAAGTCGCTCATGGCCGGCTTGTCGACGACATTGACCAGCACCCGCGCCGCGCGCGCCGCGCTGGCCGCGGCCTGCAGGAACACCTCGTCGTCGCCGGCCACGAAGGCCAGCACCGCCCCGGCGTAGGTCCCCGGCAGGAAGGCGGCGTGGCCGTCCACCCGCACCAGCGTCGCCGGCGAGCCGTCGAACAGCCGCGCCTTGTTGTCGGCGGCCTCGCCGCTGCCGGCGATCACGACCTTGCGGCCGGCCAGGGGAAAATAGGCGGGGAAGGAATCCAAGGGCGCGGGTCCTGAAGGCGAAACAAGCGAACGTGCCGGTCAGGCTAGCCTGCCTGAACCAAGATTTCACTGGCGGGTTTGGGTCTAAGCAGTGTTAGATTCGACCAAGCCGGGCCGTCGCGCTCCACTTTTCGCTTGGGAGGCGAAAGCCATGACGTCGATGTTGGACATCAACGGCAAGACCGTCGCGGTGAAGGCCGCCCCGGAGACGCCGCTGCTTTGGGTGCTGCGCGACGAGCTGGGCCTGACCGGCACGAAGTTCGGCTGCGGCATGGCCCAGTGCGGGGCCTGCACCGTCCACGTCAACGGCGACCCGGTGCGCGCGTGCGTGACGCCGATCGCCGCCCTGTCCGGCGCCAAGATCGCCACCATCGAGAGCCTGGGCGGAGCCCACCCGCTGCAGCAGGCCTGGGTCAAGCACGACGTCCCGCAATGCGGCTACTGCCAGTCGGGCCAGATCATGTCGGCCGCCGCCCTGCTGGCCCAGACCAAGGCGCCCAGCGACGAGGACATCGACAACGCCATGAGCGGCAACATCTGTCGCTGCGGCACCTACCAGCGCATCCGCGCCGCCATCAAGGACGCCGCCGGCCTGACGGCCGCCACGGCGGTCGCCGCGCCCGCCGCCCAGGGGCCGGGCAAGTCCGTCGCCGCCAACGACATCGACGACGACATCGCCGCGGCCTCGGGCTCGACCAGCCGGGGAGTGGGCCAATGAACGGGCCTTTCGAGACGCTTCGCCGCCCGGACGGCGTCAGCCGCCGCGACCTGGTGGTCGGCGCGACCCTGGTCGGCGGCGCCCTGCTGGTCGGCTGCTCGCCGGCCGACCTGATGAGCGCGGGCTCCAAGGTCGAGCCCGGCGCGTTCGGGCCGTTCATCCAGTTCGACCCGGACGGTGCGGTGACGGTGCTGTCCAAGCACATCGAGTTCGGCCAGGGCAACCACGCGGGCCTGGCGGCCATCGTCGCCGAGGAGCTGGACGCCGACTGGAGCCGGGTCAGGGTCGTCCATGCGCCCGCCAACGCCAAGCTCTATGGCAACAGCACGGCCGGCATCCAACTGACCGGCGGCTCGTCGGCGATCTCCAATTCCTGGGAGCAGCTGCGCAAGGCCGGGGCGGCGGCGCGGGCGATGTTCGTGCAGGCGGCGGCGACGCGCTGGAACGTCCCGGTCGGCCAGGTCACCGTCAAGGACGGGGTGGTCGCCCACGCCAGCGGCAAGAGCGCGGGGTTCGGCGAGCTGATCGCCGACGCCGCCAAGGTGACGCCGCCCGAGGCCCCGACCCTGAAGGATCCCAAGACCTTCACCCTGATCGGCTCCGACCGGGTGCGCCGCAAGGACAGCCTGATCAAGAGCACCGGCGCGGCCCGCTACACCCAGGACGTCCAGTTGCCGAACATGCTGGTGGCGATGGTCGCCCACCCGCCGCGCTTCGGCGCCAGCGTGAAGAGCTTCGACGCCGACGACGCCAGGAAAGTGGCCGGCGTGGTCGACGTTTACGAGATCCCGACCGGCGTGGCGGTGGTCGCCGACACCACCTACGCCGCCCGCATGGGCCGCGAGGCCCTCAAGGTCGAGTGGGACGAGGGCAAGGTCGAGACCCGGAGCTCGGCGACGATCGCCCAGCAGTGGCGCGACATCGCCGCCGGCAAGGGACCTTCCGACCTGAAGTGGGAGGCCTTCGATTCCAAGGGCGACGCGGCGGCGGCTTCGGCCGGCAAGGGGGCGTCGGTGTTCGAGACCACCTACGACTTCCCCTATCTGGCCCATGCGACGATGGAGCCGATGAACTGCGTGGCGATCGTCGACGGCAGCAAGGTCAAGCTGATCCACGGCTCCCAGGCCCAGACCCTGGACCAGATGAACGCGGCCAAGATCGTCAAGACCCTGCCCGGCTCGGTCGAGATCGAGACCCTGTTCGCCGGCGGTTCGTTCGGCCGGCGGGCCAATTTCCCGTCCGACTACGTGGCCGAATGCGTGGCCATCGCCCACAAGGTCGGCGGCGGCCGGCCCGTGAAGCTGGTCTGGACCCGCGAGGACGACATGCGGGCCGGCTTCTTCCGGCCGCTGGTCCATCACGCCGTGCGGGTGACGCTGGACAAGGACGGCTATCCGGCGACCTGGCGCCACCGGATCGTCACCCAGTCGATCATGAAGGGCGCGCCGATGCCCTCGAAGGGGCCCGATCAGACCGCGATCGAGGGGACGGCCGGTTCGCCCTATCTGAAGGCCACGCCGGTGGTCGACGCCCAGCTGGCCCTGCCCGAGGGCGGCGTGCCGGTCCTGTGGTGGCGGTCGGTGGGCGCGACCCACACCGCCTTCGTCATGGAGCACACCATCGACCAGCTGGCGCTCAAGGCCGGCAAGGATCCGGTCGACTACCGCCGGGCGCTGTACGCCAAGATCGGTCCCGAGGGCGAGCGGCATCTCGCGGTCCTGAACCTGGCGGTCGAGAAGGCCGGCCCGGCCCCGGCCGCCGGTTTCACGCGCGGCGTGGCCGTGCACGAGAGCTTCGGCTCGGTCGTCGCCCAGGTGGCCGAGGTCAAGCTGGTCGACGGCCATCCGCGGGTCGGCCGGGTGGTCACGGCCATCGACTGCGGCGTGGCGGTCTCGCCCGACCAGGTCGCCGCCCAGATGGAGGGCGGAACCTGCTACGGCCTGTCGGCGGCGCTGTACGGCGAGATCACCCTGACGGACGGCAAGGTCGACCAGAGTAATTTCGACACCTACCGCGTACTGCGGATGAACGAGGCGCCGACGGTCGAGACCCACATCCTGCCCTCGGGCAATCCGCCCAGCGGCGTGGGCGAGCCGGGCACGCCGGTCATCGCCCCGGCGGTGGCCAACGCGCTGCTGGCCCTGTCGAAGACGCCCACCACCCGCCTGCCGTTCGTCCGCGCCGAGGCCTGAACGTCGGGCGATCGCCAAATAGCGGCCGCCCGGCTTAGCGAAATTCGATGCGGTTTTGACGTAACGCGCCCTCTGGCGACGTCATCGGTCAAGTCTTGCTGGACGTAAGGCGAGCCACGAACCATTTTAGCGGCATGGTGGACTCCGGCGACAACCTGGGCTTCGAGCGGCTGACTCCTCGCGAGCGGGAGATTCTGCGGCTGATCGCTCAGTATCGACAGTCCAAGGAAATCGCCCGTCTGTTGAGGCTGTCGCCCAAGACGGTCGAGATGCACGTGCTCAGCGCGCGCCGCCGGCTGGCCGGTTTGAACCGCCGCGACGCCGCCCTGGCGTTCATCGCCTGGGAAACCGACCCCGGTAATGACTACCGTAAGCAATCGGCTGAGCTAGCCACGGCCCAGTTAGAGGTCTCTTCTCGTTTCAACAGCGAGAGCAGCCATGACGAAACCTTCCACGAACAGTCCGAACCCGACCTCGGCCTTCTTCATCGCGAGCTGGCAGTCCCTGGAAGAGGGTCTGACCTTGATGGCGGGGACGCCCGAGCGCGGCCGGCTGGTGGCGGAGACGGTCTCGGCCCTGCGCAAGGCGCAGGCGGCGGGCGATCCTCCGGGCAAGCTGCTGCTGAGGGTCCTGGCCGCGACGGCCTTCCTGGCGGACGACACGCCGCTGCGTATGGAAGGAGCTGGCGCGATGACCTGACTCCTTTGCAGTGGCTGGGCCTGATCCTCGCGGTCGCCACCCTGGGCGGAATCCTGCTCGGGACGGTCACGATGGGCGCCCACGAATTCCTCTACGCCCTCCAGCGGTTCCGCGAGGGCTGGAGCCCGCCCCCGGCGCCCTGAGCGCCGATCTTCCAGGAACATCTTCACAGACTTGAACGTGCGGGGGGGTACCCGTGCGACCGGGAGAGTCATGCCATGAAACGCACTGAAGCCGCCCGAGCCGGCGCTGAGAAGCTGATGCGCGCCGAGGCCGCGATCGATGCCGCCCTGCGCGAAACCGCTGAACTGATGGGCCTGCTGCCCGCGCTGCGGCTGGAGACCAAGCTGTCGGCCGTGCTCGGCCAGGAAGCCGTCGCCAACCTCGGCGAGACCCTGGCCCACATCGTCTCCGCGCGCCGGACGATCATCGAGACCCACAGCGCCCTGGCCACTGTACGCACCCAGATCGGCTGCGGCGCCCTGGCTGGCGGCGACATGGACAAGCCGGGCGATCCGCCCCGCACCGGCGGCCTGCACGCGGTTCCCGGCGGCCTCGCCGCCTAGTCTCGGACCGCCACCCGTCCACGGCGCAAGCCGTCCTTCGACTCATGAGAGGTGTGCAATGAGCACCGCCCAGATCGTCCAGCTGCAGCAGGACGCCACGCTCGATGAACTGAACGAATTCCGCCGGCACCTGCGGACCCTCGGCCCCGTGCAGCGCCGCATCCTGTCCGTGTTGATGCCCCAGCTGGTCGCGCTCGACCAGGCCGGCGACTCCGACGGCGCGCTGAGCATCATCGAGGAAGTGAAGACGATCCTGTGGGAAGGTCGCCGCACGCGGCATTGACCGACCTCAGGTTGCTTCTCCGACCTTCGCCCCTGAGGCATGGTGGCGCCTGATTGCAATCAGGCGTCATCGTCGTGCAGATTCACACACTCGTCTCCTTGATCTTGGCCGTCCTGGTCTGCGGATTGGCGATGTGGCGCGGCGATCGCAGCGCCCGCTGGGTCGGCGCGGCCTTCCTCGCCGACTGGCTGGGCTCCCTGCTGGTCTATCGGCGAGACCCCTACAACGCCGACTACGGCATCCTGGCGATCGACGTCGTGACCCTGGTGGTCTTCGTCTGGATCTCGATGCGGACCCGGCGGATCTGGACGATCGTCGCCTCGGCCTTCATGGCGATCATCGTCGCCTCGCACGTGGCGGTGATGATCGACCTTCGGGTGACGCTGGGCACCCTGTTCATCGGCATGGCGATGTGGAGCTACGGCGTTCTGGCCTGCATCGCCTTCGGCACCTGGGCCGCCTGGCGCGAACAGGGCCACGCGCGGTCCTGACCGCCGCATATCCCGGCCGTCAGGCGAGGTCCTCGGGCCGGTCGACGTCGAACAGGACGCCAGCGTCGGCGCTGTCGACCAGCGCCAGGCGATCGCCCATCGCGGCCAGCACCTCGCGCGCGCCGACGTCGCCATGCAAGGCGCCGAGGGCGGGAAAGCAGGCGCGGCCGAACAGCACCGGGTGTCCGCGCCGCCCCGCCCAGCGCGGCGCGACGGCGTCGACGCCCGGGACCAGGGCGTAAGCCAGGTCGCGGGCCAGGCCGGGCGGAACGCGCGGCATGTCGGCCAGGAACACGAACGCGCCGTCCGAGCCGGGCGGCAGGACCTGGATCCCCGCCCGCAGCGAGGCCCCCATGCCCTCGGCGGCGTCGGCCGCCACGACGATATCGAGATCGGCTTCCCGACCCAGCCCCCGGGCGTGGCCGCGGGCGAACGTGGCCAGGTCCGGATCGCCGTCGGTGACCAGCAGCACCCGCCGGACCGGGGCCGCGAAGGCCGCGTCCAGGGCGCCGGCCGCCAGCGGACGGCCCTCGAACGGCGCCAGCAGTTTCCGCCCGCCGAACCGGCGTCCGGCCCCCGCCGCCAGGATCACGGCGTCGCACCGCGCGCTTTTGCTTTCCGCCATGCCGTCCCGCGCCTATCTTATGCGTAGACATGACGCCCTATGACGCCAGCCCCGCGCAAGCGGTAACCCGTTCCCCGCGCCCGCCGAGCCGCCTGGTCGACGGCTTCGGCCGCGCGGTGACCTATCTGCGCGTCTCGGTCACCGACCGCTGCGACCTGCGCTGCACCTACTGCATGGCCGAGCACATGACCTTCCTGCCCAAGGCCGAGGTCCTGTCGCTGGAGGAGCTGGACCGGCTGGCCTCGACCTTCGTCGGTCTGGGCGTGCGCAAGCTGCGGCTGACCGGCGGCGAGCCCCTGGTCCGCAAGGGGATCATGACCCTGGTCGAGGGCCTGTCGCGGCACCTGCGGTCCGGCGCCCTGGACGAACTGACCCTCACCACCAACGGCACCCAGCTGGCGGGCCATGCCGCCGACCTGGCCCGGCTGGGCGTGCGGCGGATCAATGTCTCGCTCGACACGCTCAAGCCCGACCTGTTCCGCAAGCTGACCCGGGGCGGAGACCTGGCCAAGGTGCTGGCCGGGATCGACGCGGCCCTGGCCGCCGGGCTGCAGGTCAAGATCAACGCCGTGGCCCTCAGGCACGACAACGCCGAGGAGCTGCCGGCCCTGATCCAGTGGGCCCACGGCCAGGGCGCCGACGTGACCCTGATCGAGACCATGCCGCTGGGCGAGATCGACGAGGACCGCACCGACCAGTACCTGTCGCTGAAGGACGTCCGCCGCGACCTCTCGTCGTTCTGGACCCTGACGGACCTGACCTACGCCACCGGCGGTCCGGCCCGCTATGTGCGGGTCGAGGAGACAGGCGGGCGGCTGGGCCTGATCACGCCCCTGAGCCACAATTTCTGCGAGGCTTGCAACCGGGTGCGCCTGACCTGCACCGGCACCCTGCACACCTGCCTGGGCCGCGACGACGCCAGCGACCTGCGGGCGGTGATCCGCGGCGGGGCCGACGAGGCGGGGCTGGAGCGGGCGATCTTCGCGGCGATCGGCGCCAAGCCCCAGGGCCACGACTTCCAGATCGACGGCGCACGGCCGGCCGTGGCTCGCCACATGTCGACGACGGGGGGCTGACCGTGGCGCGGGTGCTGCTGTTCGGACGGCTGGCCGACCAGGCCGGCTGGCGCGACCGGACCGTCGAGGCCGCCTCCCTGGCCGCCCTGCGCGACGCCCTGGCCGCCGCCGATCCGGACCTGGCCGAGGCGCTGTCCGGGCCCGGCGTCCAGGTGGCGGTCGACAAGGCGCTGGTGCGCGGCGAGGCCCCCTTGGCGGCCGGGACCGAGGTGGCCTTCCTGCCGCCGATGAGCGGCGGATGACGACCTTCCCGTCCATCAGCCTGACGGCCCACGCCTTCGAGCCGGGGACCTTGCTGACGACCTTCTGCGCCGGCCGCGACGAGACCGGGGCCGTGGCCAGTTTCGTCGGCCTGGCGCGGGCCGAGCGGGGCCGGGCCACGACCCTGGAGCTGGAGGCCTATCCCGGCTTCACCGACGCGGCGATCGCCGAGTTCGCCGAAGAGGCCAAGGCCCGGTTCGCGCTCCAGGACTACCGCATCGTCCACCGCGTCGGCCGCGTCGCGCCGGGCGAGGCGATCGTCTTCGTGGCCACGGCCGCCGCCCATCGCCGCGCCGCGTTCGAGGCCTGCGACTTCCTGATGGACTACCTCAAGAGCCGCGCGCCGTTCTGGAAGAAGGAGCACGGCCCGGACGGCGACCGCTGGATCGAGCCGACGGCGCGCGATAGGACCGACGCCGAGCGTTGGGACTAGGAGAACAAGATGTCGGCAGGCCTCACCCCGGGCGGCGGGATCAAGCCGGAGCTTCCGTTCAAGCCGGTGCGGGTGGCGATCCTGACCGTCTCGGACACCCGCGACGAGTCGACCGACACCTCCGGCCAGCTGCTGGTCGAGCGGGCGAAGGCCGCGGGCCATGACCTGGCGGGCCGGGCGGTGGTCCGCGACGACATCGAGACGATCCGCCGGACCGTGCGCGACTGGGTCGCCAGCGGCCAGGTCGACGCCGTCGTCTCCACCGGCGGCACCGGCCTGACCGGCCGCGACGTCACGGTCGAGGCCCTGGAGCCGCTGTTCGACAAGAAGATCGACGGCTTCTCGGTGGTGTTCCACCTGGTCAGCTACGCCTCGGTGGGCCTGTCGACCCTGCAGAGCCGGGCCACGGCCGGTCTGATCGACGGAGTGTTCGTGTTCTGCCTGCCGGGCAGCAACGGCGCGGTGCGCGACGGCTGGGACAAGGTCATCTCGGCGCAGCTCGACAGCCGCCACAAGCCCTGCAACATGGTCGAACTGATGCCGAGGCTGTTGGAACGGTGACCCGCCTGACCCACATCGACGACCAGGGCCGCGCCCGGATGGTCGACGTCTCGGACAAGGCCGAGACGGTCCGCGAGGCGATCGCCGTCGGCTTCGTGCGGATGCGCCCCTCGACCCGTGAGTTGGCCATCTCCGGGACCGGCCGCAAGGGCGACGTCCGGGCCGTGGCCGAGATCGCCGGGGTGATGGCGGCCAAGAAGACGTCCGACCTGATCCCGCTTTGCCACCCCCTGGCCCTGTCCAAGGTCGAGGTGTCGGTCGAGCCGGCCGAGGGCGGGCTGGCGGTGATGGCCCGTGTCAAGCTGAAGGGCCAGACGGGCGTGGAGATGGAAGCCCTGACCGCCGTCTCGGTGGCCTGCCTGACGATCTACGACATGCTGAAGGCGGCCGAGAAGGGCATGGTCATCGAGGCCGTGCGCCTGGTCGAGAAGACCGGCGGCAAGTCGGGCGACTGGCGGGCGGAGTAGGGGTCAGGCTTCCAGCCAGGCCCGCGCCATCGCCACCAGCCGGTCCGCCCCGTCCGGATCGCTGACGTCGATGCGCTCGAAATCGTCGCCGTCCATCCGGATGTCGGCGAACAGGCCCCTGGGGTCCTCGTGGAAATGCAGGAAGGGCCGGGACTTTCGGTAGAAGGTTCCGCGCGTCTTCTCGACCAGGCCCGGCAGGTCGCGGATCCGCGCGATCAGCGGCTCCAGCCGGTCCAGGGCCTGCGGACCCGCGTGCTTCATCAGGGCCGCCGCGCCAGGGCCGGCTGGCCGTGCCGCGCGGCCATGATCTCGCCGATCACCGCCACGGCCACCTCGAACGGGGCCTTGCCGCCCAGGTCGAGGCCGATCGGCGCGCGCAGCTTCGCAAGGTCGTGTTCGGCGATCCCGGCCGCCCGCAGGCGGTCCAGCCGCGCGCCCAGCCGCCGCCGCGCGCCCAACAGGCCGACATAGGGCGCGGCCGAGGGCAGGGCGGCCAGCAGGGCCTGGTGGTCGACCTCCTCGTCGTGGCCGCAGACCGCCACCGCCGTCCAGGCGTCCAGTCCGATGGTCGCCACGGCGCCGGCGACGTCATCGCGACGATAGGCCACACCGGGCAGGGGCGGCGGCGCGATCGGGCCCTTGGGGCGCACCAGGGTGGTCGAAAAGCCCGACTGGGCGCCCAGGCTGGCCACGGCCAGGGCGGTCGGGTCGCCCCCGAACACCACCAGCCGGGGCGGCGGGTCGAAGCGCCGCGAAAAGGCGCCGGGCCAGGCCGGAACCTCGTCCGACAGCGGGACGCAGAACCGCCGTTCGCCGTCGCTGGTCCAGATCGCCGGGACCCGCGCCCGGGCCAGGGCCAGCAGGTCCCGCGCCGCGGCGTCGTCCGAGGCGAGGCGCTCGACCAGGATCTCGACCCGCGCCCCGCACAGCAGGCGGATGTCGGGCCAGGGGCTGCCCTCGCCATAGACCAGCCGCCGGGGCCGGCCGTCGGCCATGCAGGTCCGGGCGTGCGCTTCGACATCGGCCTCGATGCAACCGCCCGACAGGAAACCGGCGCGGCTCTCCGCCCCGAACACCATCTGGGCGCCGACCGGACGCGGGCCGCCGTCGCCGAGCGAAACGATCGTCGCCAGGCCCGCCGGCCCGCGCGCCAGGGCCTGGGCCAGGGCGGGCCGCATGTCCTCGGCCAGGCCGTGCAGCGGCCAGTCCCCGGCGGTTTCCCCGGCAGTGTCGGGGGCCTGTTCGAGCGGAGGATCGGGAAGCTTCATCGCCGGCGATGTTAACCCCTCGGCAAGTTTCCAGAAACGCCTTCTTCAAACCTTGGGGCGTACGGTTCGTGTCACAGGTGTTCGCATCCTCACGGATTTCCATGTCGCTTTCCGTTTCCAAGCTCGGTCTCGCCGCCGCCCAGTTCGGACTGGACGGCATGAGCGCGTCGCCGCGCGCCCGTTCGCCGGAAACCGAAGCCCGCGACATCCTCGCCATCGCCGCCCGCGCCCGCCTGTCGGTGCTGGACGTGTCGGGCAACTACGGCCGGTCCGAGCAGGTGCTGGGCGACCTGATCCCGCGCCCCGTGCCGTTCCGCGTCACCCTGTCGGCCGCCCGCGCCGACCGCGGCCCGGACTTCGTCGAGGCCGAGGCCCGCGCCTCCCTGCGCCGCCTGGCCTTGGAGCGCGCCGACGCCATCGTCGTCTCCTCGCCCGCCGAGCTGTTCGGCCCGCACGGCGCGGCCGTCTGGGACCGCCTGGCCCGGCTGCGCGACCAGGGGCTGTTCGCCAAGGTCGGCGTCGCCGCCCACGCCAGCGACGATCCGGTGGGCGTGGCCCGCCGCTTCAAGCCCGACATCCTGCAAGCCCCGGCCAGCCTGCTGGATCAGCGCCTGCTGGCCGACGGCTCGCTGCAGCGCATCTCCGGCATGGGGATCGAGGTGCAGCTGCGCTCGATCTTCCTGAACGGCCTGCTGTTCCTGCCGCCCGACCGCGTTCCCGCCCAGCTGAAGGGGGCCTCGGGCCGCCTGTCGAAGGTGCGGCGGATGATCGCCGAGGGCCGGTCCGATCCGCTGCAGGCCGCCCTGGGCTTCGCCCTGTCGCGCGCCGAGGCCAGCGCCGTCCTGGTGGGGGTCACCTCGGCCGCCGAGCTGTCGGCCGTGGTCGCCGCCGCCTCCAGCCCGCCGCCCGATCTCGACTGGGACGACATGGCCATCGACGATCCGGTGGCCCTGGACCCGCGACGTTGGGTCGCCTGACGCTCGGACGAATCTAAGCTCAGCCTCAGGACAAGAGCTGAGCAACACCGAGGGAGCCGAACGCCATGATCCTCGCCGTCGTCCAGGCCCGCATGGGCTCCAAGCGTCTGCCCGGCAAGGCCGTCGCCACCCTCCAGGGCGAGCCGATGATCCTGCGCCAGCTCGAGCGCCTGCGCGGCGCCCGACGCCTGAACAAGATCATCGTCGCCACCAGCAGCGACGCCGCCGACGACGGCCTGGCCGGCCTGGTGGTGTCGCGCGGCTACGCCGTGCACCGCGGCGCGGGCAGCGACATCCTTGACCGCATCGCCCGCTGCGCCGAGGCCGCCGGCCCGGTCAGCCACATCGTCCGCATCAAGGGCGACGCGCCGTTCGTCGACCCCGCCGTGATCGACGAGGCCGTCCGCCTGGCCCTGGTCAGCGGCGCGGCCTACACCTCCAACCGGGTGGAACGCACCTTCCCGGCCGGCCTCGAGGTCGAGGTGGTCACCGTCGAGGCGCTGCGCATCGCCGCCGCCGAGGTTCGCGATCCCCTGGCCATGATCTCGCCGACCGCCGCCATCCGCGCGCGGCCCGACCGCTTCCGCCAGGCCCACCTGAAGGCCCAGCGCGACTGGTCGCACTACGACTGGCGGGTCAAGACCCCGGCCGACCTGGCCTTCGCGCGCTCGATCTACGACGCGCTGTATCCGGCCGATCCGGGCTTCTCGATGCACGACGTGCTGGACCTGGTGGAGAGCCACCAGGACCTGGGACGGTTCGCGGCTTAGGGATTTGCTTCAGGCGCCGCGTGCGCTCACTTGCCCCCTCCGCGCCTTCGGCGCTCCTCCCCCAGAGGGGGAAGAGCTTCGCGCCATAGACTCCGCCCCCTCGCCGCGACAAACCGCGCAGCGGTCAGGTGGGGGCAAGTATTTGCTCCGCCCTTACTTCCACGCCCCATACGGATCCACCGACGCCTTGCCCAGCGCCTCGGCCACGGCCGGGTGGGTCAGCTGGCCGGCCAGGACGTTCAAGCCGCGCGCCAGGTGGATGTTGCCCTTCAGCGCGTCCAGCCCTTGGTTGGCCAGGGCCAGGCCGAAGGGCAGGGTGGCGTTGCCCAGGGCTTCGGACGAGGTGCGCGGCGCGGCGCCGGGCATGTTGGCCACGCAGTAGTGGACGACGCCGTCGACCGTGTAGGTCGGCTCGGCGTGGGTGGTCGGGTGGCTGGTCTCGAAGCAGCCGCCCTGGTCGATCGACACGTCGACCAGCACCGAGCCGGGCTTCATCCTGGCCAGGTGCTCGCGCTTGACCAGCTTGGGGGCCGCGGCCCCGGCGGTCAGCACCGCGCCGATGATCACGTCGGCCTTGAGGATCTCGTCCTCGACGGCGGCCATGGTCGAATAGCGGGTCAGGATGCGGCCCTGGTAGAGGTCGTCCAGCTCGCGCATGCGCGGGATCGAGCGCTCCAGAACCACCACCTCGGCGCCCAGGCCGGCGGCCATGCGCGCGGCGTTGGAGCCGACCACGCCGCCGCCCAGCACCGCCACCCGGGCCGGGGGCACGCCGGGCACGCCGCAAAGCAGCAGGCCCATGCCGCCATTGTGCTTGAGCAGGGTCTCGGCGGCGCTGAACACCGCGATGCGGCCGGCCACTTCCGACATCGGGGCCAGCAGCGGCAGGCCGCCGCGCGCGTCGGTGACGGTCTCGTAGGCGATGGCCGCCGCGCCCGAGGCCAGCAGGCCCTCGGTCTGGGCCGGATCGGGCGCCAGGTGGAGATAGGTGAACAGGATGTGGCGGGGCGTCAGGCGCTCCCACTCGACCTTCTGCGGTTCCTTGACCTTGATGATCAGTTCGGCCCCGGCGAACACCGCGTCGGCGTCGGGCGCGATGGTCGCCCCCGCCCGGACATAGAGGTCGTCGCCATAGCCGGCCCCCAGGCCCGCGCCGGTCTGGACCAGCACCGAATGGCCATGACCCACATATTCGCGCACGGCGGTGGGGGTCAGGCCGACCCGGTGTTCGCCCGGCTTGATTTCGGAAGGCACGCCAACCCGCATGATAGTCTCCTCCAAATGGCTTTGACGCTGGTTTACGCCTGAGTTTGCGCAGGTTCCTGGGGAGTTTCATGCGCCCGTAACCGTGATATGCAGGATTCCATCGCCACGGAGCCATTGCGGTGAAGAAACCTGCGGCCAACCTCGACGCCTTCGACCGCAAGCTGCTGAACCTGCTCCAGAGGCGGGGCCGGGCCAGCTATGTGGAAATGGCCGAGGCGGTGAATCTTTCCGAATCCGCCTGCCTGCGCCGGGTGAAGGCGCTGGAGGAGACCGGGGTGATCGGGCGCTACGCCGCGGTGATCGACGAGCGGGCCGTGGGCCTGCCGCTCAGCGTCTTCGTCACCGTCACCCTGTCGTCCCAGGCCGAGGCGACGCTCAGCGCCTTCGAGAAGGCCATCGCCAACGTCCGCGAGGTGGCCGAGTGCTACCTGATGACCGGCGGTTCGGACTACCTGCTGCGGCTGGTGGTGGCCGACGTCGACGACCTGGAGCGGGTGCACGCCCAGGGGCTGACGCGGATCCCGGGGGTGGTCCGGGTCAGTTCGTCGATCGCCATGCGCACCGTGGTCAAACGTGTCGAATTGCCGCTTTGAGGCCCGGCCGGCGTTGCGGCGCGGTTAACCTTCCCCTGGCAGGAGTGTAGGCCACGATCGCCGCACTCGTCGGGGGATGAGATGGTTTCGAGACGCATGCTGCTGGGCGCCCTGGCGTCCGGCCTCGCCGCGCCGGCCCTGGCCTGGGCCGAAGGCGACGGTCCCACGCCGTCGGTGCTGACCCGCAAGGGCCGCCGCACGCGCCGGGCCCTGAAGACCCAGGCCGCCGACAAGGCCGCGCTGGACAAGACCCTGGCCCAGGTCAAGCCGCTGGAGGACCCCGACGCGGTCGAGCCGGCCGAGGTGCACCCGCCCCAGGCCGTCAGCCCGGACGAGGCCCTGGGCCGTCTCAAGCAGGGCAACGCCATCTTCGCGCGCGGGGGCTCCAGCATCGTCCTGCCGAGCATGGTTCGGATCGCCGAGCTGTCCAGGGGCCAGAAGCCGTTCGCGGTGATCGTCGGCTGCAGCGACAGCCGGGTCGGCCCCGAACTGGTCTTCGACTGCAACCTGGGCGAGCTGTTCGTGGTTCGTGTCGCCGGCTCGACCGTCAGCCAGGAGGGCCTGGGCTCGATCGTCTACGCCGTCGAGCACCTGGGCGCGCCGCTGGTCGTGGTGCTGGGCCACACCAAGTGCGGCGCCGTCGGGGCGGCGGTGGACGTGGCCACCAAGCACGCCGACCTGCATGGCTCGTTGCTGAACATGGTGCTGCCGATCATCCCGGCCGTGCTGGAGGCGCAGGAGAAGCATCCGGCCGACCTGCAGGACGCGGCCATCCGCCAGAACGTCCGCGACGTCGCCGCCCGTCTGAAAGTGGCCGACGGGACCCTGGCCGAGAAGCAGGCCGAGGGCCGGCTGAAGATCGTCTCGGCCACCTACGACCTGGCCAGCGGCGTGGTGGCGTTCGACGCGTAGATCTCGTTGACCCCCTGCCCGGCTTAGGTTCAAGTCCCCCCAACACGCTAAGGTTGGGAGGCAGGGGATGTCGACGGACGAGACACCGCCGGAAGGCGGCCAGGGCTCCAGGACGTCCCGCTGGGAGGCCCTCAAGGCCAGGATCCCGTCCGGCCTGAAGTCGCCCCTGGTGGCGGTCGGCGCGGCGGCCCTGGCGCTGGGCTTCGGCGGCGGCTTCGCGGTCGGCAAGGTCGCCGACTTCGGCTGGTTCGGCCACAAGGCGGCGACGGCCGAGGCTCCCAAGGGCCAGGCCTGGTCGCTGTTCGGAAAGCCCCGCTCGGCCAACGCCCCGCGTCGCGGGATCCCCAAGCCCGAAGGCTTCGCCGTCTGGCGCAGCCGCATCGACAGCTCCGGCGCCGAGCCGATGGCCTGCGTGCAGATGAGCAAGCCGCTCGACCCGTCCAAGGCCTATGCCGACTTCGTGCTGATCTCGCCGGACCTGGGCCGCCAGCCGGCGGTGCGGGTCAAGGACGACGAGCTGTGCCTGGGCGGGGTCGGCTTCACCGACCACCGCATCACCCTGCTCAAGGGCCTGCCGGGCAAGAACGGCGAGACCCTGGCCGCCAACGCCGACGTCGACTTCACCTTTGGTGAAAAGCCGCCCTATGTCGGCTTCGCCGGCGACGGCGTGATCCTGCCGCGCGAGGAGTCCGACGGCGTGGCCCTGGAGACCATGAACGTCTCCAAGCTGGCCATCGAGGTCTGGCGGGTCTCGGACCGCAACCTGGTGCGCAAGTCGATCAGCGCCCCCGACCCGACCGGCGAGGGCGACTACGCCAGCGACTATGGCGACGACAGTCCCGACGACGAGGGCCGCCAGGTCTGGAAGGGCGTGATCAACGTGGAGGGCGCGGCCGGCCAGAAGGCGACCACCGTCTTCCCGCTGGGCGCGGTGCTCAAGGAGATGAAGCCGGGCGGCTATGTGATCAAGGCGCGCGACGCCTCGGGCGGCCGCGACCCGGATGGCGAGGGCGATCCCACCCCGGCCCAGGCCCGCCGCTGGATCATGTTCACCGACATGGCCCTGATCGGCTACGACGGCGCGGAATCGCTGGACGTCGTGGTCCGCTCGCTGAAGACCGCCAAGACCGTGTCGGGCGTGCGCGTCGCCCTGGTGGCCAAGGACGGCGAGGACCTGGCGACCGCCAAGACCGACGCCGACGGCCGGGCGCGCTTCGCCCACGCCCTGCTGGAAGGCGAAGGCGCGGCGCGGGCCAAGATGGTCATGGCCTATGGCGACCAGGGCGACCTGGCGGTGCTGGACCTGGACCGCTCGCCGGTCGACCTTAGCAAGCAGGGCGTCGGCGGCCGCACCGAGTCCGAGGGCGGCCGGGCGCTGTCCACCGACATCGACGGCTATCTCTATGCCGACCGCGGCATCTATCGCCCCGGTGAGACCGTGCACCTGACGGCCATGGTCCGCGATCGCCTGGCCAAGGCGGTCAACGACCGCAAGGGCTACATCCTGGTCAAGCGGCCCTCGGGCGTGGAGTTCAGGCGCTACGCCTTCAGCCGCGCCGACGCCGGCGCGGTGCTGGCCGACATCGCCCTGCCCAGGAGCGCCCCGCGCGGCCGCTGGACGGCGGTGCTGAAGATGGAAGGGTCCGACGCCGAGGCCGGGTCGTTCGGCTTCAGCGTCGAGGACTTCGCCCCGCAGCGGCTGGCGGTCACCGCCACGGGCCAGGAGTCCGTGCCGGTCGCGGCCGGCCAGGAGCGCAAGATCGACGTCTCGGCCCGCTTCCTCTACGGCGCGCCGGGCGCGGGCTTGCAGACCCAGGGCGAGGCGCGGCTGCGGCTCGACACCGACCCCTTCCCGCAGTTCAAGGGCTATGAATGGGGCGACGACCTGGCGCCCTTCGACGAGAAGTTCATCGAGCTGGGCACGACCGTCACCGACGGCGACGGCCACGCCATGCTCAACCTGGGCACCAGCGAAGCCGGCGACACCGCCCAGCCGCTGGTGGCGGCGGTGACCGCCTCGGTGTTCGAGCCCGGCGGCCGTCCGGTGCGCGAAGGCCTGGAGCTGAAGGTGCGCGGCAAGCCGGTCTATTACGGCGTCAAGGTCGAGCAGGGCGACGCCGGCAATGGCGATCCGCCGGTCAGCCTGGAGATGATCGCGGTCAACGCCGCCGGCGCCCGCATCGCCTCGACGGCGACCTACACCCTGATCAGCGAGAACTGGAACTACGACTGGTTCCAGCAGGACGGCCGCTGGCAGTGGCGGCGCACCAGCCGCGACGCGGTGGTGGCCAGGACCACGGTCAATATCGGCGCCGGAACGCCCGCGCGCTTCACCCGCCGCCTGGGCTGGGGCGATTACCGTCTGGTGGTCGAGGGGCCGGACGGGGCCAGGACCGTGACCAAGTTCTCGTCGGGCTGGGGCTCGCCGGCCAAGGAGGGCGAGGCGCCCGACTTCGTGCGGGTCACCGCCGGGACCAAGGCCTACGCCCAGGGCGACACGGTGGAGATCACCCTGAAGTCGCCCTATGCCGGCCAGGCCCAGGTGGCGGTGGCCACCGACCGGCTGATCGACTTCAAGACGCTGAGCGTCGGCGAGAAGGGCACGACCGTGCGCCTGAAGACCTCGGCCGCCTGGGGCGGCGGAGCCTATGTGATGGTCACGGTGATCCAGCCGCGCGACCCGGTCAGCTCGCCCAAGCCCAAGCGGGCCCTGGGCCTGATCTACGTGCCGCTGGAGCCCAAGGGCCGCAAGCTGACGGTCGACATCGGCACGCCGGTCAAGCTGGACTCCAAGGCTCCCGTCGACGTGCCGATCAAGGTCAACGGCCTGGGCTTCGGCCAGAAGGCCAAGGTCACCATCGCCGCGGTCGACGAGGGCATCCTGCGCCTGACCCGCCAGGACAGCCCCGACCCGGCCAAGTGGTACTTCGGCAAGCGGGCCCTGACCCTGAACTATCGCGACGACTACGGCCGCCTGCTGGATCCGAACATGGGCGCGCCGGCCAACGTCAATTTCGGCGCCGACGAGCTGGGCGGCGAGGGGCTGACGGTGACGCCGATCAAGACCGTGGCCCTGTGGTCCGGGATCGTCGAGACCGGCATGGACGGCAAGGCGGTGGTCAAGCTGCCGGCCGCCGACTTCAACGGCGAGCTTAGGATCATGGCCGTGGCCTGGACCGACACCGCCGTCGGCTCGGGCTCCAAGCCGCTGACCGTGCGCCAGCCGGTGGTGGCCGACCTCAACCTGCCGCGCTTCCTGGCCCCCGGCGACAAGCCGATGGCGACGCTGGAGCTGCACAATGTCGAGGGCAAGGCCGGGGCCTATACGGTCGAGGCCAACGCCACCAACGGCATCGCCGTGGCCTTCAGGAAGGTCATCACCCTGGTCCTGGGCCAGCGCATCGCCGAGAAGATCCCGTTCCTGGCCCCCACCGTCACGGGGATCGGCAAGGTCGGCTTCAAGGTGGCCGGCCCTGGCTTCCAGACGGCCAAGGACTATCCGATCCAGACCCGCCTGGGCTGGGGCGACGTGGTGCGCACGACGACCGAACTGCAGCAACCGGGCATGAGCTACACGCCCAACGCCCAGCTGCTGTCGGGCCTGGCGGCCGGCGACATCACGCTGCAGGTCAGCTATTCGCCGTTCAAGGGCTTCGACCCCTCGGCCATCGCCGTGGCCCTGCAGCGCTATCCCTACGGCTGTACCGAGCAGCTGGTCTCGACCGCCTATCCGCTGCTCTACGCCCAGAGCGTCTCCAGCGATCCCAAGCTCAAGCGCAATCCGGCGATCCTGGCCGGGGCGGTGGGCAAGCTGCTGGACCGCCAGACCCTGGACGGGGCGTTCGGCCTGTGGCGGGTGGGCGACGGCGAGGCCGACGGCTGGCTGGGCGCCTACGCCACCGACTTCCTGGTCGAGGCCAAGGCCCAGGGCATAGCGGTGCCGGACGAGGCGATGGACAAGGCGCTGAACGCCATGCGCCAGATCAGCCGTCCCGACGGCTGGAGCTCGGTGTCCTATCGCCTGGAATATCCCGAATGGTGGGGCCGCACGCCCGACGACTCCAAGAAGGCCACCGAGCGCATGCGCCGGCGCGCCTCGGCCTACGCCCTCTATGTGATGGCCAAGGCCGGGCGCGGCGACCTGGCGCGGCTGCGCTGGTGGCACGACGTGCAGATGAAGGACGAGGACCAGCCCCTGGCCAAGGCCCAGGTGGCGGCGGGCCTGGCCCTGATGGGCGACCAGGCCCGGGCCCGCTCGGCCATGCGCCAGGCGGTCCGCTCGCTGGGCTGGCGCGACGACGCCGATTGGTACCAGAGCCCGCTGCGCGACGTCGCGGCGGTCACCGCCCTGGCGGTCCAGGCCGGCCAGGGCGACATCGCCCGCCAGTTGCAGGGCCGGCTGGAGAACGTGGTCAAGGATCCCGACGCCCTCAACACCCAGGAGCAGGCGGCGGTGCTGTCGGCGGCCTACCAGCTGTTGAAGGCGTCCGGCCCGATCGCCATCGACGCCCAGGGCGTGACCGCCCTGCCGCCGGCCGGCGGCGCGCCGCGCTGGGCGGTGGGGCGCCTCGCCGACGCCCGCTTCGTCAACAAGGGCAAGGGCGCCCTGTGGCGGACGGTCAGCGTGCGCGGCACGCCGGTCGCCGCGCCGGGGGCCGAGGCCAACGGCATCTCGGTGAGCAAGCGGCTGTTCTCGATGAACGGCGGGGCGATCGATCCGGCCCAGATCCACCAGGGCGACCGGGTGATCGTGCTGGTCTCCGGCCGCTCGATGCAGGCCCGCTCGACCGCCCTGGTGGTCGACGACGCCCTGCCGGCCGGCTTCGAGATCGAGACCACCCTGGGCGCCGACGACGCCCAGAACGGGCCGTTCAAGTTCCTGGGCGAGCTGACCAACCCCGATGTCCAGGAAAGCCGCGACGACCGCTACATCGCCGCGCTGGACCTGGGCGGCGAGAAGCCGTTCGCCATGGCCTATGTGGCGCGGGCCGTGACGCCGGGCGAGTTCTTCCTGCCCGGGACCGTCGCCAAGGACATGTACCGGCCCAGCCTGAACGCGCGGTCGGACGCGGGGCGGATCACGGTGGCGCCGGGAGGGTAGGGGCGGCGGACTTGCCCCCACCTGACCGCTTCGCGGTCTGTCCGCCCCCATGGGGGCGGAGCCTCGCGCTCTTCCCCCTCTGGGGGAAGACGACCGCGAAGCGGTCCGTAGGGGGCAAGTGAGTCGGCCGTAGCGAACATGATCACCATCCCCCGCCTCACCCGCCTCCTGGTCGTCTTCGTCGCCGTCCAGGTCGTCCTCTTCGCCCTGAGCGCCGCCTTTCCGCCGGACATGGCCCGCGCCCGGCGCTCGTCGCCCGTGGTGCTGGACCACCGCGGCGCCTGGCTGCGCGCCCTGCCGGTCGAGGACGGGCGCTGGCGGGTGCGGGCCGATCTCCAGCGCACCGATCCCACCTTCCAGAAGCGGCTGATCGCGGTCGAGGACGCGCGGTTCTACGGCCACCTGGGCGTCGACCCGCTGGCCCTGGTCCGGGCGGTCGGCTCGGCGGTGGTCCATGGCCGGGCCACTTCGGGCGCCTCGACCCTGACCATGCAGACCGCCCGCCTGCTGAAGCCGCGGCCGCGCAACCTGTCCTCCAAGCTGATCGAGATGGTCCGCGCCACCCAGCTGGAAGCCCGGCTGACCAAGAAGGAGACCCTGGCCCTCTACCTGACCCTGGCCCCCTACGGCGGCAATCTGGAGGGGGTGCGGGCCGCCAGCCTGGCCTATTTCGGCCACGAGCCGACCAGCCTGACCGACGGCGAGCAGGCCCTGCTGATCGCCCTGCCGCAGTCGCCCGAGGCGCGCCGCCCGGACCGTCGTCCCGAGGCCGCCCGCGCCGCCCGCCGCGCGGTGCTCGACAAGATGGTCCGGGCCCATGTCCTGACCGAGGCCGCCGCCAGCGAGGCCGACGCCGAGCCGATCCCGCGGCGCGCCCCGTTCCCGACCCTGGCCTGGCACGCGGCCGGCGAGCTGGCCCTGGCCGCGCCGGCCAGCCAGCCCAGCGTGGTCTCGACGATCGACGCCGACCTGCAGACTCGGCTGGAGCCGATGGCCGCCGCCGTCGCCGCCGCCCAGGGGCCGGACGTCACCGCCGCCATCCTGGTGGTCCAGATCAAGGGCCGCGCCGTGCGGGCCCTGGTCGGCTCGGCCGGACGCGAGCGGCCCGGCGGCTGGATCGACCTGACCCGCGCCATCCGCTCGCCCGGCTCGGCCCTCAAGCCGTTCATCTACGCCTTCGCCTTCGACGACGGGGCCCTGGCGCCCGACACCCAGATCGACGACGCCGCCACGCGCTTCGCCGACTACCAGCCCGAGAACTTCGACCATGTGTTTCACGACAAGGTCACGGCCCGCGAGGCCCTGGCCTATTCGCTGAACGTGCCGGCCGTCGCCACCTTGGAGAAGATCGGCCCGGACGCCTTCGCCGCCCGGCTGGAAAGCGCCGGGGTGCGGCTGGTGCGGCCGAAGACGGCGATCAAGGCCTCGGGCCTGGCCCTGGCCCTGGGCGGGGCGGGGATCACGCCGCGCGACATGGCCGTGCTCTACGCCGCCCTGGGCGACGGCGGCCTGGCCAAGCCGCTGGCCTTCACCGAGGCCGAGGCGAAACAGCGCGAGCGCGCGGGCGGAACCCGGATCGTCCGGGCCGAGGCCGCCGCCCAGGTGCTGGACATCCTGCGCGAGGCCCCGGCCCCGCGCGGCCGGGCGCCCTCGGCCCTGACCCGGGGCGGGCCGGCCATGGCCTTCAAGACCGGCACCTCGTACGGCTTCCGCGACGCGGTGGCGGCGGGGGTGGTGGGCGGCTATGCGATCATCGTCTGGACCGGCCGGGCCGACGGCGGGGCGCGCGGCGGCCTGACCGGGCGCGACGCGGCCCTGCCCCTGCTGTTCGACGTGGCCGACGTGATCGACGCCCCGGCCCTCGCGCCGCGCCCGATCGCCCCCAAGGCCGCCCCGGGCGCCCTGCAGCGCCTGCAACAGGCGTCCGAAGGCCCGCGCCTGATCTTCCCCCCCGACGGCGCGACGGTGCAGGTCGACGGCGTCGGTCCCGGTTCGCGCGGGCTGATCATGGCGGCCGGCGGCGAGGACCTGACCTGGTATGTGGCCGGCGCGCCGCTGTCGGCGGATCCGGTCAGCGGCAAGGTGATCTGGCGACCGGCCGCGGCGGGATTCTATCGGGTGCGGGTCGTGGACGGCCAGGGCCGCGCGGCCTCGGCGCGGGTGCGGATCAAGGGCGGTTGAGGCCGTCCCGAACGCCGCCGCGCCCGCTGAATCCGCCTTCCGCGACCGCGACGAGTCGTCGCACGCCGCCGCCGTCCACCTCGCCCAAATAAATGTTCGGTGCGCTGAAATATCGCACGGCACGTTTTCCGCGAAAGCGAGAAGATTCACTCTTCCTGAACGCTAGTGAGTCGTTGCTAAGGTCGAGCAAAATGCTCCCGGACGCCAGAATGACGCCGGCCACCTTGAACAAGGACTCTAAACAATGGCCTTGAATAGTATAAATACCAACAATGGGGCGATGATTGCCCTGCAGAATCTGAACAAGACTAGTTCCGAATTGGTGACTGTTCAGCAACGCATCAACACCGGCAAGAAGATCGGCAACGCCAAGGACAACGGCGCGATCTGGGCGATGGCCAAGACGCAGTCGTCGACCGCCAGCGCGCTGAACGCCGTCAAGGACTCGCTGCAACGCGGCCAGTCGACCATCGACGTGGCCCTGGCCGCCGGCGACACCGTCACCGACCTCTTGGGCAAGATGAAGGAAAAGGCGCTCGCGGCTTCCGACACCTCGTTGAACACCGCTTCGTTCAACGCCCTGGTCTCTGACTTCACCTCGCTGCGCGACCAGATCACCAAGGCTGTCACCAACGCCAAGTTCAACGGCGTCAGCATCGCCGACGGCTCGACCACCAAGCTGGCCTTCCTGGCCAATACCGACGGCACCCAGTTCACCGTCAACGCCAAGACCATCTCGCTGGTCGGCCTGGGCCTGACGGCGAGCTCGACCTTCGCCAACGCCGCGGCCGCCAAGACGATGATCACCACGATCAGCAACGCCCTGGGCACGGCGACCAACAAGCTGGCCTCGCTGGGCAC
>NZ_FORN01000046.1 GCF_900114015.1 Caulobacter sp. UNC279MFTsu5.1
ACAACATGGAGCTGCGCTGGGACGGCGTGCCGACCCTGGCCGACGCCATGGCCATGCTCAAGAAGCAGGCCGCCAACACCCCGCCGCCGCAGTGGGTGCGGGTGGTGGGCGGCTTCACCGAGCACCAGTTCGCCGAGAAGCGCCTGCCGACCCTGGACGAGATCAACGCCGCCGCGCCCGAGACGCCGGTGTTCATCCTCCACCTCTACGACCGCGCCCTCCTCAACCGCGCCGCCCTGCGCGCCGTCGGCTACACCAAGGACACGCCCAACCCGCCGGGCGGCGAGATCCAGCGCGACGCCTCGGGCGAGCCGACCGGCCTGCTGCTGGCCCAGCCCAACGCCACCATCCTCTACGCCACCCTGGCCAAGGGGCCCAAGCTGCCGCCCGAGTACCAGCTCAACTCCACCCGCCACTTCATGCGCGAGATGAACCGGCTGGGCGTGACCGGGGTGATCGACGCTGGCGGCGGCTTCCAGAACTATCCCGACGACTACGCGATCGTCGAAAAGCTGCATGCCGACGACCAGCTGACCCTGCGCATCAGCTACAACCTGTTCACCCAGAAGCCAAAGGCGGAGCTGTCGGACTTCCAGTCGTGGTCCAAGCAGATCAAGCCGGGGCAGGGCGACGACAAGTACCGCCATAACGGTGCGGGCGAGATGCTGGTTTACAGCGCCGCCGACTTCGAGGACTTCCGCGTCGAGCGGCCCGAGATGCCGCCCAACATGGAGAGCGATCTCGAACCGGTGATCCGCCTGCTGGCCGAGCAGCGCTGGCCCTGGCGGCTGCACGCCACCTATGACCAGACCATTGATCGGGCGCTGGACGTCTTCGAGACGGTCAACAAGGACGTCCCGTTCGACGGCCTGCATTGGTTCTTCGACCACGCCGAGACGATCAGCGAGCGCAACATCGACCGCATCGCGGCCCTCGGCGGCGGCATCGCCGTGCAGCACCGCATGGCTTTCCAGGGCGAGTACTTCATCGACCGCTACGGCGCCAAGGCGGCCGAAGCGACGCCGCCGATCAACAGGATGCTGGCGGCCGGAATCCCGGTCGGTGCCGGCACCGACGCCACGCGGGTGGCCAGCTACAACCCTTGGGTTTCCCTGAACTGGCTGGTCACCGGCAAGACCGTGGGCGGCACGCGCCTCTATCCGCCGGCCAACCGCCTGGACCGGGAAGAAGCGCTGCGCCTGTGGACCACGGCCAACACCTGGTTCTCGAATGAGGAAGGCTCGAAGGGCCAGATCGCCGTCGGCCAGCTGGCCGATCTGGCGGTGCTCAGCGCCGATTATCTGCGCGTGCCCGAAGAGGAGATCCCGCACCTGGGCTCGGTCCTGACCCTGCTGGGCGGCAAGGTGGTGCATGGCGAGGGGGACTATTCCAAGCTGGCCCCGTCCCTGCCCCCGCCCATGCCCGATTGGTCGCCGGTGCGCACCTTCGGCGGCTACCAGGATCGTTCGAAGTCTCACGCCAGGGCCCTGGCCTCGGCTTGCGGCTGCGCCAACGGCTGCGGCGTCCACGGCCACGACCACGCCGCCGCCCTGGGGGGCGAGGCGCCGACTTCCGACGCCCGCTCCTTCTGGGGCGCGTTCGGTTGCGGCTGCTGGGCGGTATGAACATGACCACGCCCACGCCGATCGCGGCCCTGCTGAGATCCCCCGGGCTCTCGATCCTGGCCCGGGGGCTGCTCACCCTGCCCTACTGGTGGAGCGGCCTGAGCAAGATCGCCGACCTGCACGGCGCTCTGGCCGAGGCCGCGCACTTCGGACTGCGGCCGGCCTGGCTGACCGTCGTCGCCACCGTGCTGGTCCAACTGGGCGGTTCGGCGGCGGTGATCTTCGGTCGCGCCACCTGGCTTGCGGCCGGCGCCCTGGCGGTGTTCACCGCCATAGCCACCCTGATCGCTCATCCCTTCTGGATCGTCTCGGACCCCATGGAGCGTTTCCATGCGCTCAACACCTTTCTGGAGCACATCGGCCTGATCGGCGGCTTCATGCTCGTCGCGATCCTGGTCCAGAAGGAGCCCGCCCAATGATCGCCGGCCCCAAACGTCTCGCCGGCCTCACCGGCATGGGCATGGCCTTCGTCGGCGGCTATGTCGACGTGATCGGCTTTGTGCTGCTGTTTGGCCTCTTCGTCGCCCACGCCACCGGTAATTTGGTCATGCTGGGCGTCGGCCTGGCCGGCGACGCCGGCGGCCTGGCGACCAAGCTGCTGGCGCTTCCGGTGTTCGTCGGCGCGGCCGCCGCCACCTACGCCCTGATCCGCTGGCGCAATAACCGGGGCCAGCCTTGCGAGGTCCTGGTCCTGATCCTGCAGGCGATCCTGCTGCTGGCCTTCATGCTGCTGACGGTCAAGGCCTTGCCCGCCGCGAACGCCAACGCGCCGGGCGTCATGCTGGCGGGCCTGGTCGGGGTGGTCGCCATGGCGGTGCAGAACGTCGGCGCCCGCGCGGTCTTCACCCACCTGGCGCCCACTACCATGATGACTGGCAACGTCACTCAGATCGCCATCGACCTCGTCGACCTGGCCATCGCCCGGGGACGGCCTGACGAGGCGCTGCGGGCGCGGATCCTCAAGACCTGGCCGCCGGTCGCTGCCTTCGCCCTGGGCGCCATCGGCGGCGCGGTCGGCGTGCTGCTCGCGAGCGCCTGGAGCCTGGTGCTGAGCGTGGTGGTGGTCGCGGTGCTGGCGGTGCTGCACGCCATCCGTGGAGAGCGTTCGTGAGGCTGGCGGCGACGATCCTTCTGGCCGCTCTGGCCGGCGCTGGAGGCGCCCAGGCCGCCGACGCGCCCGTGTTCAAGCTGGTCCGGTCGGACGAGGACTACGGCTACCTGGCCAAGGCGGACCGCACGGGCCTCGACGCCCTTCGCTATATTCCGGTCGGCCCGGACGCCTATCTGGCCCTGGGCGGCGAAGGGTCCGCTTCCTGGAGCGGTTTCCGAGTCTGCTTCTAGCGCAGCCCGGCTGGAGACCGGACGCCCTGACGGACCGATTGGGGGGCTATCTGACGTCAGGACAGCGCGACCTGTAGCTCACGCCACACTTGTTCGACTTCTTGACGGGTCGGTGCGCTCAGCGTGTTCAACTTGCGGGCCTGCGCGACGTAGAACCGCCACTTCATCGCAAGCTCAGTGCCGTTGAAAACGCCCTCGTGGGCGGTTGCCAATTGATCAGCAACAGCAGCCGCACCCTCTTCGCGAAGGCGAGCAGCGATTTCGATGACACGTCCGGCAGTGACCATGGCTCTCTGTAGCAGACCTTTTTTGAACGTCTCAGATGGGGGCGATCATTGCCGGCGGGATAGTGCGTTGAAGGTCGTGTTTCGGGAGCGGCTCCAGAATCTGCAATTGGCGCATGATCGCTCCTGCTGGCGATCTGAAGAGCCAAGCCTCTGGGCGTCCATTGTTGATTAGCGGGTGGCGTGTGATGGCTTTTTCTGGCGCGATCGTCGCCTAGCTGGGGAGCCTGAAATGATCATTCGCCGTCGGACCGTGCTTGCGGCGGGCGCCGTCGCCTCCCTGGCGTCGGGACTGGCTGCCGCCCAGGGCGGCAGGTCGAACGCGGCGCGCTTTTCGCTCGCCTTCGCACCCCATGAAGGCAGTTTCGCCAGCCGCGGCGGGCTGATCGAGCAGATCGCCTTTGCGGCGGACCAGGGGTTCACCGCCTGGGAGGACAACCAGGCGCGGGACCGTCCTGTGGAAGAGCAGGAGCGAATGGCGCGGGCGCTCGAGCAACGCGGCATGACGATGGGGGTCTTCGTCGCCAGCATGCCCAAGTGGGCTCAGTTCCGGCCCGTGCTCGGCGGCCCCGATGACGCGGAGCGGGACGCGTTCCTGGCCGACATTCGCGCGTCCGTCGACGTGGCCAAGCGGCTGAACGCCAAGTGCATGACGGTGGTCACCGGGTTCCTGGATCCGAAGACGCCGCTAGATATCCAAACGGCGCGCATCATCGACGTGATGCGCCGGGCGAACGACATCGTGGCTCCACAGGGCCTGGTCATGGTCATGGAGCCGCTGAACACCCGCATCGACCATCCCAACGTCTACATGCAGACGATCCCGCAGGGGTTCGCGATCGCGCGCGCCTTGAACAGCCCGGCCGTGAAGGTCCTCGCCGACCTCTACCATGCGCAAATTCAGTTCGGGAATCTGATCCCGACGCTGGAGGCCTGCTGGAGCGAGGTCGCCTATGTGCAGTTCGGCGACAATCCAGGCCGCAAGGAGCCGACCACCGGCGAGATCAACTACGCCTCGATCGTCCGGTGGCTGAAGTCCCGGCGTTATGGGGGCGTGATCGGCATGGAGCATGGCAATTCCCAGGCCGGACGTCCCGGCGAGGAGCGCCTGGTCGCCGCCTATCGCGAAATTGACCAGGGGTGAGGACCTCCGCTGACGCGGCGGCTTGCTTGGGACGGATGGCGCTCGCGGCGCCCTGGTCATCGCCGCTCTGAGCTGCGGTCGCGTGGCGCTTCTGGCGGATTCCAGCCCAATGGGCTACGGGAACGATGGGCAGGGCGGGATTCTGACATCGCGCCCTGTGGCCGGCGACGGCCGTCCCGCGAACGTGGGGCCGGCCGCGAAGAGGGCGATCGCCGCCGCCGTAATCGTCCAACACGCCTTCCGCATCTGTCTCGCCGTTCCATTGTCGTCACTGCTCGAAGCGCCAGTAGTCGAAATCGAACATCGGGTTGTCGCCGGATCCCTTGAACACCAGGAACAGGTCGCGCACCCCCGTCGCCGCCGTGACAGGAGTCGTCTGTTCGCGCCATTGGCCCGCCGGGCCCGTCGCCCCGACCTGCATCGTGCCGATCACCGGACCGTCGACCCTGTCGAGCCGGAGCTCGATGGCCCCCCCGGGCCGGCCGTTGGCCAGGTTGGCGACGAAGGTCTTGGCGCCCGTCTGGCCGAAGTCCGCGCCGGCGACCTTGATGTAGCTGCGGTCGGTGATCCGCGTGACGTACACCCTCGCGCGATCGTCCTGCGCCGTCGTCACGCCTGGCGCCCAGTCGTACGGCCGATCGCGATCGCGTTTGAGGCGGGAGGTCCAGGCGATCGTCTCGGCCTCGACCTGCCTGTAGGGGTTCAGCGTCCCGACCTGCGGCGCGCTGGCCTTGTCCCACCAGCCCAGGTTCGGAATGGTCCCGTCGGCGTTGTAGTCGAACTTGGCCACCGACACGGATCGGCGCTCGTGATGGATCGGCGTCAGCGCGAAATTGTGCTCGTAGCTGAAGCCGAAGACGTAGGAACCGCCCTTGTAGTCGATGACGCCCGGATGATTTCCGGTCGCGCGCGGGTCGTGGTCCATGATCGGACCCTTGTAGGTCCATGGCCCCGTGGGCCCGTCGCTCATCGCATAGCCGATCCCCTCCGGGCAGCAGGTCGAAGCGAAGGCCATGTAGTAGCGGCCCTGGCGCTTGTAGAACCAGGGCCCCTCCTGATAGTCGCCGATACCGGGCTCGATCTTGGTGATGGACCCGGAATAGGACACCATGTCCTTGTTCAGCTTGACGTACCAAAGGTTCGGGTTGCCCCAGTAGAGATAGGCTTGGCCGTCGTCGTCGATCCACGCGGTGGGATCAATGTTGTCGCGGCCCGGCCCGATCAGCGGCTTGCCGAGGGCATCCTTGAACGGTCCGGCGGGATTGTCCGCTACCGCCACGGCGATGACGTTCTTGGGCGATCCCGCGACGCTGATCGGCACGTAGAGATAGAACCTGCCGTCCCGGGCGATCACCTGCGGGGCCCAGGCGTCGTTGGTCTGCACGGCCCAGGGAAAGGTCTTGAGGGAGGCCACGACGCCCCGGTCGGTCCAGTTGACCATGTCGGTCGAGCTATAGAGCCGCCAGTCGAGCATCTTGAAGCCCTCGGCGTCGTCCTCGTCATGGCTGGTGTAGAGATAGACGACCCCGTCATGCACCAACGGCGCGGGATCGGCGGTGAAGCGGGTCTGGATGATCGGATTGTCCGCCCGCGCCTTGGCGGCGGACAGACCGATCGTCAGCGCGGCGAGCGCGAGCAGGACGGGTCTCGAGAGCATGGACGTGATCCCAGCTGGCGTCGGGTCAGGGGGTGATGGTCACGATCACCCGCTTGTAGCGGGTGAGGGGCGGGGTCCCCTTGTCAGTCACCCGAACGATGAAGTGGGCCTCACGCGGCGCGGTGACGATGGGCGCGGTGAAGTCGACCGTATGGATGTTGGCGGCGATGCCATTGGGAATCGCCGACTGCCAGTGGCCGATCTCCTGATAGTGCAGCCATTGGAAGCTCAGGCTGTCGCCATCGGGATCGGTGCTGTCGACCGCGCTCAAGACGAAGCGCTGGCCTGATTTCACGGTCAATCGGTTGGGGTGCGCGAGCCTCACCTCCGGCGGGTGATTGGCCTGGGCGAACGGCCGCGTCGTCCAGTCCATCCGTGCGGCGAAATCGTTCTGCAGATCATCGCGCCATCGCCAGATTCCGGCGCGGAAGTCCTTTGATCGTTCCGCCGTCGTGTGAGCGCGGCCAAAGTCCTGGGCGACCTGCGGCGTGAACGTATCGATCGCATTGGTCCAGATCGGCCGGGTCTCCGGCTCGATGGTCACCCCGCTGAAACCGCTCGGATCGGTGGTGGCGACGGCCGGCGTATAGAGTTCGTAGCGGCCGCCCCATCCGCCCCAATCCGGGTGTTCGGGATCGCTCAGGCCGTTGGGGATCAGCGACAGGAAAGCCGGCGTGTCGCCTTCCATGCCATAGGACACGTCAGGGTAGAGGGCCCCCAGGGGACCATGGCCCTGTTGGATGTTGTCGCGCAGCCAGCTGTTGCTGACCGTGCGGTTGTCGGCGCCGTCGATGACGGTGTGAATGCCGGTCCAGGTTCCCGCGCCATAGCCGCCGGGGCTGACGACATAGAAGATCTCGGGAAAGTTCCGGCGGATCCAGGCCCCGCCATCGTCCTGGTCCGAGATCGTATAGACCCGCAGCTTCGCGATCAGGCGGCGGGCCGCTTCGGGCGTGCGCGTCTCGCGGATCGTGTGGAGGGCCTGGGCCAGCGTGTTGACGCCGCCCCACACTGAGATCCAGAGCGGGCGTGGATCGTCGCGCTCCAGCGCTTGGATGATCAGCCGCGACCCGGCCGTATCCTTGCCCGTCCCGACCGCGACCATGCCGTAGTCCGGCTGCCCTTCGCTCACGAGAGCGCCGAGCCGGTCGGGTGTGGGGAAACCGGCTTCGTGTTTGACCAGGTTCGGGCGGACCTTGGCATAGGCCTGGATGATGCGGCGGATCGATTCCGGATGCGTCGAGGTCTTCATGTGGATCGATGTCGTGGCCACCAGCCCTTCCAGGTCGATCTGGTTGGCGTAGAGCATGAGCCGCACGAAGGATTGGGTGTCGTCGGGATCGGCCTCGATGTCGCTCAGCACGATCATGCGCTGGCGTTCCGTGGGCGCAGGAAGAGGCGCCTGGGCGGCCACGGGCCAGGCGAAGGTGGCCAGAGTGGCGGCGATCGCAAGCAGTCTCGCCAGTTTACGAGGGTGTTTTTCCCGTTGTCCGTCCCGCATGGCCTGGCCGCAAAGACGCGCCTGCGCGTCGCCGCCGGCCGGCTGCCGGGCCGCGAACAAGTCCGTCGCGCCGTTCATTTGGTCGCTACATGTCGGTGTTTGGATTTGGCGCCCTCGTGGCGAATGCAACGCCAGTCCATCATCGAACACCTTCCTGCCCCATCTCTTTTTGTCTGACTAATGGTTAGCGCAACCGTTGAGTGATGCGAAGCGTGAATATCGTGGGTCGAAAGGCGCGGCGGATCTCGTCATCTCTATAAGCCAAGGCGTAGAGCACCGTTCACTGGCGACCGCCGCTCACGGTTACGGCGCGGATGCGCCAAGGAGCGCGGCAAGAAGGCGTCGAAGCCGGCACGAGCAGTCTAGTCTTGTCTGGTTAAATCTCGGACCTTGGCGTTCGGCCGTCGATTTGCGCCCGTCGCCCCGCTCAAACGATCCGAGGCCAGCCGCCCGCCGGCCACAGGTCGATTGTCCATTCCCTGCAGGTCAGCCAATCTCGCCCCCTACGTCCCGCGCCCTGAACGTCGCCTTCCTGGAGGTGAGCCAAGGTCCGCAAATGGCGCTGTCTCGCCGCTTGGCGGTCCCGTTAAGCGGCGTCCGCCACGGCGCGATGTCCTTGCATCAACAGTTCGCAGTTCAGCGTCAGATTGGCCGCCGGACCGACCGCGCCCAGGCTGTGCCAACTGGCGCCGACCCCTTCGATCAGGAGCAGCAGGCCGTCGGCGAGTGACACGGGCGCGCCGAAGCCGGCCCGCCTGGCCGTTTCGATCAGGTGATCGCGCAGCCGGGTCTTGTAGAGCCTGCCGACCCGGCGGATCGGATGGTCCTGGTCGCTGATTTCGGCCTCGAGATTGGACAGGAGCCATCCGCGGTAGCTTGGATGCGTCGCCTTGGCGGCGGCGGCCGTCACGACCGCGCGGATCTGCGCCAAGGGTTTGTCGGGGAGCTGCCTGGCGATGATCATCAGTTCGTCGAGATCCTCGAGGGCGAGCTTGGTCAGGCAGGCGGCGGCCAGATCGTCCTTGGACTGAAAATATCGGTACAGGGTCGTCTTGGTGACGCCGCTGCGGGCGGCGATGTCGTCGACGCCGATCGCCCGAAAGCCATGCTGGTAGAAGAGTTCCGTGGCCGCATCGATCAAACGATCGGGCGCCGGTCGGTGGGGGAGGTCTGAGGTCTGGGGCTTGGTTTTCACAATCGAGATCCTTGTGGAAACACCTTGAGACGGAGAGCGCGCTAGAGCGCGTGGGGTGAAGGCGGGAGCGGTTTCGCTCGCCAAATGCGCTCTAAGCTCTTTGAATCTAGAGCCTGTTTATCGGGTTCGGATGGTTTCATCTGAACCCGACAGGCTCTAGTGCGCCGCCGACGTGTCGGCCACCCGGGTGGGGCGTGGCGCCAGCCAGATGATGAAGGCGGCGGCGATGAACAGCGCGGCCATCGCCAGGAACACCTGGTTGGTGGCCAGCATCACGCCCTGGCCCTGGACCAACTGCTCGAGATTGCCCCGCGCCTGATCGGGCGACAGGCCGCTGGCCGTCATCTGGTCCATCGCGTCCTGCGCGCCGTTCAGCAGGCCCGACAGCTCGCTGCGGTTGCGGCTGGCGCTGTCGGACCACACCGTGGTGACCATCGATGTCGCGACGGCGCCCGAGAGCGTGCGGCAGAAGTTCATAAGGCCCGCAGCGCTGGCGGTTTCCGGCTCGTTGACGCTAGCCAGGGCCAGGCCGGTCAGTGGCACGAAGAAGAACGGCATGCCAAAGCCCATGAGCAGCAGCCAGTGGCCGATATCGAAGAAGCCCATGTCCGAGTTGGCCAGGCTGCGCATGTAGGCGATCACGCCCATCCAGATCAGGCCCATGAACACCAGCCGCCGCGGATCGACCTTGGCCGACAGGCCGGCCGCGAGTGGGGCGACCATCACCGCCGTCACCCCCAGCAGCGCCGAGACGTAGCCGGCCCAGGTGGCCGTGTAGCCCATGTTCTGCTGCAGCCAGAGCGGGGTCAGCACGTTGATGCCGAAGAAGGCTCCGAAGGCGGCGCTGAGGGTGGTGACGCTGGCGGTGAAGCCGCGATGGCGGAACACCCGCAGGTCGACGATCGGGTTCTTTTCGGTCAACTCCCAGATCAGGAACGCCGCGAAGCCGATCGCCGCGACGATGGCCAGGCCCGTGATCATCGGCGAGGCGAACCAGTCGTGCTCCTTGCCCAAGTCCAGCATGACCTGCAGGGCGCCGACCCAGACGATCAGCAGGCCCAGGCCCACCAAGTCGACCCGAGCCCTGGCCAGCGGCGTCTCATGGTTGCGCAGCAGCCGCCAGGCGAACCAGCTGCAGATCGCCGCCACCGGCACGTTGATCCAGAAGATGAAGGCCCAGCCGACGTTGTCGCACAGGGTTCCGCCCAGGATCGGGCCGAGGATGGGCGCGACCAGGGTGGTCATGGCCCACAGCCCGGTGGCGGCCGCGGCGTATTTCTTGGGAAAGACACGCAGCAGCAGGGTCTGTGACAGCGGCATCAATGGACCGCCGCAGGCGCCTTGCAACACCCGGAACAGCACCAGCAGGCTCAGCGAGGGGGCCAGGCCGCACAGGAACGAGAAGAGCCCGAACCCGATCATCCCGGCCACGAAAACCTTAACCGCGCCGAAGCGCGCCGACAGCCAGCCGGTCAGCGGCACGACCACGGCCTCGGCCACCGCATAGGAGGTGATCACCCAGGTGCCTTGGCTGGGCGAGACGGCCAGGGCGCCGGAAATGTTCGACACCGAAACATTGGCGATGGTGGTGTCGAGCACCACCAGGAAGTTGGCGGCCGCCAGAACCAGGCCGGCGAAGATCATCGCCGGTCCGGTGAGGGGCGCGGGGGATGTCGCCGAAGCGGCGACAGCGGCGGGGGCCTTGGCCATGACGGCGGTCCTTGGCTGTGCGAGGGGCGGATGCGGGTGGTCAGCGGGCGGTGTTGATGGTCGCCTTCATCGACAGGCCCACGCGCAGCGGGTGGGCCTCAAGGTCGGCGGGATCGATGGCGACGCGGACGGGCAGGCGCTGGACGACCTTGATCCAGTTGCCGGTGGCGTTCTGGGCGGGGATCAGGGCGAAGGCCGAGCCGGTGCCGCCCGACAGTCCAACGACCGTGCCGCGATACTTGACCGAACCGCCGTAGAGATCGGCCTCCAGCTCGACCGGCTGGCCGATCCTGACCTTGCGCAGCTGGCCTTCCTTGAAGTTGGCGTCGACATAGGCCTGTTGCACGGGAACGACCTGCATCAGGACCGCGCCGGCGGCGACCCTCTGCCCGACCTGGACGTTGCGACGGGTCACGACGCCGTCGATCGGCGCGCGGATGACGGTTCGGGCCAGGTCCACCGATGCCTGGTCGACCCGGGCGCGCGCCGCGGCGACCTCGGGATTGGTGTCGATGTTCGTTCCGTCGGTCAGGACGGTGTTGGCGGCCAGCGAGCCAGCGGCGGCGGCGCGGTTGGCGACGGCCTGGACCTGGGCGGCCTTGGCCGAGGCGAAGGCCGCCTGGGCGTTGGCGAAGGCGTTCTGGGCGCGGGTCAGTTCGTCGCCCGACACCGCGCCGGTGACGGCCAGGGCCTTGCGGCGATCAAGGTCGACGCGGGTCCGGTCAAGGTCGGCCTGGGCGCCGGTCAGGGTTGCGGCGGCCCGGTTCTCGTCGGCGTCGCGAGCGGCGATCTGGGCCGACAGGCTCCGGTCGGTGGCCAGATAGCCACGCACTTTGCGCTGGGCCCTGGCCAGGTCGGCCTGGGCTGAGGCCAGGGCGATCCTGGCGTCGGTGTCGTCGAGCACGACCAAGACCTGGCCCCGCTTGACGGCCTGGGTGTCGTTGACCGTGACTTCGCGCACCGGACCGCCGACCAGAGGGGTGACCTGGGCGACATAGGCGCCGACATAGGCGTTGTCGGTCTCGACGTGATGCGAGCCGACCAGGGCGTAGTAGGCGCCGTAACCGGCCGCACCGAGCAGGACGGCGGCGGCCAGGCCGGCGAACAGGACCTTGCGCTTGCCGTGGGCGTTCGCGTCGGACGAAAGGGCGGCGGTGGTCTGGGTCTCAGGCGTGTCTTGAGAGTCAAACATGGGGGATGGCTCCGGGAAGGGGATGGGTTCAGGCGGCGTGGAAGCCGCCGCCGAGGGCGCGCACCAGGGCCACATCGAGGGTGAAGGCGCGGGCTTCGAGGTCGGCGACGGTCTGCTGGTTGGTGATCATCGCGTCCTCGGCGGTCAGGACGTCGAGATAGGTCGACAGGCCGCCGCGATAGCGCTGCAGGGCGATGTCGTGGGCGTTGCGCGAGGCCTCGTAGGCCTTGCGGCTTTCCGACAGGCGCGCGTCCAGGGCGCGGGCGCTGACCGCGGCGTCGGCGATGTCCTGCAGCGCCCGGGTCAGGGTCCCATTGTAGCTGGCCACCGCGGCGTCGTAGTCGGCCGCCGCGCCGCGATAGTTGGCGCGCAAGGCGCCGCCGTCGAAGATCGGCAAGCGCACGGCGGGACCAATCGATCCGATGCGCGAGCCGCCTTTGGCGAAGAGGTCCAGACCAAGGGACTGCTGGCCGAAATAGGCCGCCAGATCGATGTCAGGATAGAACTGGGCCTTGGCCTCCCTGACCCGATGGGCCGAGGCTTCGGCCCGCAGGCGGGCGGCGATGACGTCGGGCCGACGGCCGATCAGGTCGGCCTGCAGGTTGGCGGGAAGGCCGAAGGCCTTCAGGGCGCCGACCTTTGGACGTTCGATCGCCAGGCCGCGGTCGGGACCGGCCCCGAGCAGGGCGGCGATGCGATTGCGGGTCAGGCCCAGCGACTCGTCGGCGGCCGCCAGGCCGGCGCGGGCCGCGGCCAGATTGGCCTTGGCCTGCTCGGACGCGCCTTGGTTCTCCAGACCGTTTTCGCGCCGGTCGGCGGTCAGTTGGGCGGTCTGTTCGCGGGTGCGGACCGCATCCCGAGCCGCGTCACGGTCAGCGAACAACTGGGCGAGATCGGCATAGGCGGCCGCGATGTTGGTCGACAGGGTCAGGCGAGCCTGCGCCGCCTCGGCTCGCGAGGCCTGGGCGTCCGACGTCGCCGCCGCCAGGGCCGCGCGGTTCTTGCCGAAGAAGTCCAGTTCGTAGGTGAAGTCGAGGGTGGCCCGGCCGCTGTCGTTGTAGCCCTGCGGCACGAAGGCGGGCGGGATGCCGTTGTTGTAGCTCTGCTTGACGGAGGCGTAGGAGCCGTTGGCCGTCACGCTGGGCAGGGTGGCGGCCTTGGCCTGGCCCGCCAGCGCCTGGGCCTTGGCGACCCGAGCCTGGGCGGCGGCCAGGTCGGGCGAGCCGCTCAGAGCCTCGTCGATCAGGGCGTCCAGCTGTGGGTCGCCATAGGCGGCCCACCAGCGATCGGAAGGCCAGTGGGCGGCCGGGGCGGCCAGGCTGGCTTCGGCGGCGTAGGTCTGCGGCGGCTTGATCGTCTGGGCGGGCGGAAGTTTCGGAACGGCGGCGCAGGCGCAAAGGCAGCTGGCCGACAGGAGGCACGCCATCAGGGCGCGCCGGGGGGCGGGGGAGGGCATGTAGGGGACTTTCTAAGACCGTACCGTATGGTCCATTTATATTTTCGGATGACGTCGTCAAGCGAAAAGTGTACTGGTTGGTCCAGAAAAGATTGAGGGGCCGAGAAACGCCGCATGCGGGTCAAGACCGAAGAGAGACGATTGGCCATTCTGGAGGCCGCCAAGGGCGTGTTCCTCGAGCGTGGCTATGTGGCCGCCAGCATGTCCGAGGTCGCCGCTCGGGTCGGGGGCTCCAAGCAGACCCTCTACAGCTACTTCGCGTCCAAGGAGGATCTATTGGTCGCGGTGATGCTGGAGAAGGGCGCGACGATGATCGATCCGCTGTTCGACCGCTTCCACGACAATCGTGATCTTCCCACTGGCCTGGGCGAGTTCGCGATCCAGTATCTGCGCTTCCTCAGCGATCCGGAGATCGTCGCCTTCCGACGGATCATCTATGCCGAGGGCGCCAAGTCCAATCTCGGCAAGCTCTTCTTCGAAAACGGTCCCAAGCGCGGCTGGACGCGCATGGCGGCGGATTTCAGCCGCGCCATGGATGACGGACGCATGCGCCGGGCCGACCCATGGCGGGCGGTGGCCCATTTCCTCGCCCTGTGCGAGGCCGGCCCGGCTCAAAGGCTCATGGAAGGGGCGGTGGATGCGATCGCCGAAACGGATCTGGTCGGGGCGGCCGAAGCAGCGGTCGACGTCTTCGTTCGCGCCTATGACTTGAAGGATGTGACGCCGTCTGGAGGTTGAGCCGCGACGGCGGATACGGAAGCATCCCTTCGCAAGAGGGGGCGATGTCGGAGCCATTCAGCGCGCCTGCCAAGCGCCCAAGCTTCTGGCGAGGCTAAGCGGCGCATGCTCCCGGTCTCGCGATCGAAGGTCTGCTTTTCGCGAGACTTCCAAGTCCGCTATGGGCGCGTCCCGGAAGCCGGCGCTGCTCACTGCATGAACCAGCCATGGCTGACCACGACCGATTGGCCGGTCAGGGCGTTGGTCGGGAAGCTCGCCAGGAACACCGCCGTGCGGGCCACATCGTCCACCGTGGTGAATTCTCCGTCGACGGTTTCCTTCAGCATCACGGTCTTGATGACCTCGTCCTCGCTGATGCCCAGCTCCTTGGCCTGTTCGGGGATCTGCTTGTCGACCAGGGGCGTGCGGACGAAGCCGGGGCAGATGATGTTGGCCCGGACCCCGTGCCTGGCGCCCTCCTTGGCGACCACCTTGGCCAGGCCTTCCAGCCCGTGCTTGGCGGTGACATAGGGGGCCTTGAGCACCGAGGCCTCCTTGGAGTGCACCGAGCCCATATAGATGACGCTGCCGCCGCGACCCTGGGCGTACATGCGCTGCAGGCAGGCGCGGGTGGTCAGGAAGGCGCCGTCCAGGTGAATGGCCAGCAGCTTCTTCCAATCCGAGAACTTGTAGGTGTCCAGCGGCCCGACGATCTGGACGCCCGCGTTGGAGACCAGGATGTCGATCCCGCCGAACCGAGCCGCGACGGCGGCGATCCCGGTCTCGACCTGGTCCTCGTCGGTGACGTCCATGGCCACGCCGAAGGCGCGTTGGCCGCTGGGGTCGAATTCCAGGGCGGTGGCGTTGGCGGCGTCGATGTTGAGGTCGGCGATGGCCACCTTGGTCCCGTTGGCCAGGAATTCCTTGGCGATGTCCTTGCCGATGCCGCTGGCGGCGCCGGTGATCACGGCGACCTTGTCTTGAAGGCTCATGGTCGGTCCTTTCCGGGGGAGGAAGCGGGCTTGGGGGTCGTGAAGTCGAAGGTCTGGACCGAGTGGGCCGCGGTCGGCGGGGTCAGGACCTCGGGGTGGGCCAGGGTGAGCAGGGCGTCGCGGCGGCCGGCGTCCCAGTGCTCCTCCATCGTCCGACGCGAGAACTCGTAGTCCTTCGACTGGCCCTCGTAGGTGGCCGAGCGGTAGACCAGCTGGACGATGTTGTAGACGGCGGGGTCGGACGCCTGGGCCAGGAGCTGGGCCTGGGGCGTGGCCGCCAGTTGCGGCGGCATCTGGGCCAGCAGTTCGTTGAAGGCGGCGCGCAGTTTCTGAATCCGCTTGAAGCTGTCGGTCGCCGCGCGGGTGCGGCTGGAGAACTGCACCTCCTTCATCCGCACCGCCACCTCCGACAGGTCGCGCGGCAGCACGCCCTGGGCGCTCCACAGGTCGACCTGGAAGATCAGAGTGTCGAGGTCCGACCGCGCCGAAAGCACCCAGTCCAGCGGGGTGTTGGAGACCATACCGCCGTCCCAGTAGAACTCGCCGTCGATCTCCACCGCGTCGAAGGCCGGAGGCAGGGCGCCGCTGGCCATGATGTGCTCGGGGCCGATGGTGTCGGTCTCGTTGTCGAAATAGGCGAAGTTGCCGGAGCGGACGTTCACCGCGCCGACGCTGAAGCGCATGGTCCTGGCGTTGATGCGGTCGAAATCGACCAGCCGCTCCAGAGTGGGCTTGAGGGCCGAGGTGTCGTACCAGCTGGTCGCGCCCGGAGCGCCGGCCAGCCGCAGAAACGGCGGCGGGGCCCGCGGGGTGAAGAACCCGGGCACGCCCTTGGCCGCGATCTGGCCAGCCGACAGCTGGTTGACCCAGCCGCGCGCGGCGTCGCCGTTCAGCAGGTCGGTCCAGCCGCTGACCCAGCCGCAGTCGCGGGGCTGGCTGACCAGCTCCCAGAACGCGCGCAGCTTGGCGACGCGATGTTCACGCGGATTGCCGGCGATGATCGCGCTGTTGATCGCTCCGATCGAGATGCCGGCGATCCAGGTCGGCTCGACATTGGCGTCAAGGAGGGCCTCGTAAACCCCGGCCTGATAGGCGCCGAGCGCGCCGCCGCCTTGCAGCAGTAGGGCGACGCTCTCGAAGGCGGTGGCGTTGGCTTTAGGGTGCTCGGCCGGGGCGACCGCCCCCCGGCGCCTTGGCTGGAGCCGGCTATTCACGTTCGGGGACTGGGACGTTGAAGCCGTTGAGGGTGACCGAGACCAGGGCGTAGAGGCCGACCAGGTAGATCAACTCGTTGGCGCCGTGCTGGCCGAAAGTTTTGACTGCCAGGGCGTACAGCGGCTCGGGCAGGACGCCGCCGCGGCTCAGGGCGTAGGCCACGTCGAAGGCGATGCTCTCGTCCGGGGCCAGGTCGCTGGGCTTGAGGTCAGCGACCAGGGTGGCTAGGCGCTCGGCCGGCATGCCCTCGCGCTCGGCGACGGCGATGTGGGCGTAGATCTCGTAGGCGGCGTCATAGCGAGCCCCGACCACCAGGATGGCGATCTGCCGGACATTGTCGGGCAGCACGGCGTTGGCGGTCATGGCCAGGGTGAAGTCCCAGATCGCCTTGCCGATCGCCGGCTCGTGCAGCCACGGGTTCCACGGCCCCATCAGCGCGCCGTCCTCGCGCTGGACCTTGAAGGCGTTGAAGTGGCCGGCGATCCCCTGTCGCATGTCGTCGTAGAGCGGTTTCTGTTCGGGGGAGAGGTCGGCGGGAGCGATCAGGGGAAGGCGCATCTGGGATCCTTCGACGAGCGAGGAGCGGCCGTGGGCCTGGCGACGCAGGAGGGGCGCCGAGCCTATGGTGCGGTGCAGCAGAGATATGGTGGGATGACGTCGATTGAAGGGGCCGCGTTGCTCGCCGACATCACAATTCTTCGGAAAAAGCGCCAGTCCCCATGGCGGAGCTGACTTGGCCGCCCGGCAGGATTGGGCCGATCCGCTGAATCCGGCGCGATGTCACGCCCCGTGGGCAGCGGCAATCTTCGCTCGTGGCGCCTTCACGCGTCCATGTTGGCCTGTTCGAGCGTCGGCGAGCTATCGGCCGGAAAGACCGGCTCGACAGGGGCGAGGTGTTTCATCCGGGCAAAGTTGGCGCCGGATCGCTGCGTCATCGCGCTTATCCTAAGCGCCAGCCGATGCCCCATGCGACTTGGGGCGGCCGGACCCTAGAGCAAGCCGGGCGATGTCGGAATCGCTCGGCTTGCTCTAGATTTTTGTTTTCGCATCGCTTGCGGAAAACCGGCGGCCACTTTTCTGCGCGGTGCTTTAGACTACTCCGGTCTCAAGCATGCCATCGGCCACTTCGAGCCTCCCGCTACGGGTTGGCGCCGCCCAGCGCCGGGTTGATCATCGCCGGTGGGGGCCGGGGTGGACGTCGTGTTTCTGGCGCGGTCTGAGAGTCTGGTTATGGCGCGGCCCAGCCACAGACCAAGTGGAGCGGGCGGAAGGGCTCGGGAATCACCCCTCCCGCAATTGGCCCAATCCGCTACTGCTCCTTCTTGAACATGTTCTGGAAGATGAGCGGACCCCAGACGGGACCGCGGGCGTGAACCAGCGCGCCGCCCTCGTCGAACCGCCCCAGATTGACGGGGGCGAAGCCGAGCTGTTTGGCCAGGGTCGCCACGGGCGCGACTGCATCTTCGTCGTCGCTTGCGAGGAAGACGACGCGGTGACCGCCCACGACGACTGGATCCGTCGCCAGAGCGATGGCGCCCAAGTGGTTGAAGCCCTTCACGACCTTGGCGCCGGCGTAGAGTTTGGCGACGAACGCGGAGGACAGCAGGCCGTCCATCTCTTCCAGCGGAGCCTGCGAGTTCGTCGCGTCGACGAGGGTCTTGCCTTCCCAGCTCGGCAGGGTCCTGGCGACATCCCGATGAGACTCGGAGCGGACAGCCAGAAATATCGTGTCGGCCTTGAGGGCGTCCTGCAGGGACTTGGCGATAACCGTCGGGCCGATAGCTTTCGCCTGCGGCGCCAAGGCCCCGGGCGGGTGGCGGCTGGCGACGGCCACCTCGATGTTCCTGCGGGCGAAGGCGTGGGCCAGGGCCTGGCCGATCTTGCCGAACCCTATGATCGCATAGCTCATGATGGTTCTCCTGTGGTGTTGGGATCGGTCGCCGGGGGCGATCCGGCGCGAATTCAGATGGCCGAAAAACCGCCGTCGACCGCCAACTCCACCCCGTTCACGAAGCTCGAATCGTCCGAAGCTAGGAACAGCGCGGCGGCCGCGATTTCCTCGGGACGGCCCATCGTTCCCCTCGGGATCAGGGACTCGAACATTTTCTTGGCCTCTTCGGTCAGGACCTGATCCTGCATCGGCGTGGCGACCGGTCCCGGATGCAGCACATTCACCCGGATGTTTCGGCCCTTCAGCTCGTTGAGCCACCCGCGGGCGAAGGCGTGCAGGGCCGCCTTGCTGGCCGCGTACACGCTGTAGCCCGGAAACCCTTTGAGCGAGGCCACCGACCCGGTCATGAAGATCGACCCGCCGTCGTTGAACAGCGGCAAGGCCTTCTGCACTGTGAAGAGGGTTCCACGCGTGTTCAGGCCGAAGGTTGTATCGAAGTGCTGTTCGGTGATCTCGCCGAGCGGCACAGCTTCACCCATGCCGGCGCTCGCATAGAGCACGTCGATCTTGCCCTTCTCGCGCTTGACCGTATCGAACAGGCGGTCGAGGTCGTCGAGATTGGCCGCGTCGCCGCGCACGCCCGTCACGTTCCGGCCGATCGCCTTCACCGCCTCGTCCAGCGCCTCCTGCCGCCGACCGGTGATGAACACATAAGCCCCTTCCTCGACGAAGCGTTTGGCGCTGGCCAGCGCCATGCCGCTCGTTCCGCCCGTGACGACCGCCACCTTGCCTTCAAGCTTGCCCATGATCTTCTCCTTCCAGGTTTCGTTTGATCGCCCGAGGACGATCCAAGAGCCCCGAAATAGGCCTGCCGGAGCCGGGCTTTCAGTGTGGAACGACGCACATCGATGGTGCAAAAACGATCCGCATGATTGATCGAGCTTCGTGGTATGGGCGACATGAACCTTGCGGATTGCGCGTCACGGTGCAAGATCGCACCGTGGAAAAGGTCGACTGGGACGATGTTCGCTACTTCCTCGCCGTCGGGCGCAGCGGCTCGGTAAGGGCCGCCGCCGAGCGTCTCGGCGTGAACCACGCGACCGTGCTCCGGCGCATCGCTCAGTTCGAGCAACGGCTGGGGGTGCAGGTCTTTGAGAAGCGGCCGTCGGGCTACCGCCTTACGCCCGCGGGCGAGGAAGTCGTCGAGTTCGCCGAGCAGATGGAAGCGTCGTCTCACCAACTGGAGACCCGCGTCTTTGGCCGGGACCAGAGCGCACGCGGACTTCTACGGGTCACGCTGCCTCCGTTCCTGGCGACCCACCTTCTCATGCCGGACCTGGCCGATTTCGCCCGCCTGCATCCGGACATCGAGATCGAGATCCTATCGACCGGCGAGGTGGCGAACCTGACCAACCGGGAGGCCGATGTAGCGATCCGCTTCGTCGTCGACCGCAAGATTCTGCCGCTCAATCTCCACGGCCTGATGGGACCGCAACTGGCCGGTGGGGTCTATCTGTCCCGCGATCTGCTGGCCAAGTGGCGTGCGGGCGCGATAGGGCCGATCCGGCCGATCGTCATCAACGATCGTGGCGTCCCCGACTGGGCCAACGCGGGCGAGATCCGCGCGGCCGGGGCGCCTTTCAGGGCTCCGGACGCCGAGGCGCAGGTCGCCGCGGTGCGGCACGGCATCGGTATGACAAGACTGCCGTGCTTCGTTGGCGACGCCGACCCCTTGCTGGCGAGGGCGCCGGGCATCGAGCCACGCCTCAACGGCGCGCTCTGGATTCTCACCCAGGGCGAGACGCGCAAGACCAAGCGCGTGCGGCTCTTCATCGAATTTCTGTCCCTGAAGTTCGCTGGCTACGCACCGCTGCTTACAGGGCTGTCCGCATCCGGCGACTGATGTGCGGCAGGTCGCTCACCGGGCCTCAAGCCTCGATCGGCTGGAAGCTGCCCGGGTCCAGGCCTTCGGGGACGCCGCGGACATAGAGCCCTTCGGCGTGGTGGCGTTCGAAGTCCTCGACCTCGTAGACTTGGCCGCTGAAGACGCCCAGATGGGGCAGGTCGACGCCGGTGCGCAGCACCTGCTCGCCGGGCTGGAATGTCCGCTCGATCATCTTGGCTTTCCCGTCCTGGTGTGACGCCCATCCTGTCGTTCCGATGGGACGGCCTCAAAACACGTATCCGTCAGTAGCTTGGCCTTGGCGCGCGCACCGTCCGGAACGTCACCGAATAGCGCAGCGCGGCGACCGGCGGGATGCTGTGCTGCCAGTCGCTGCGGGCCGGCCCGCTCATCAGATAGGCCGAGCGGGGCTGGGCCTCGATCGTGGCGCGGTCCCATCTGTCTCCGGCCTTTCGCCGCAGACGAAAGCTGCAGGGCGAGACCAGCGACACGCCGGCGATGGCCACGGCGGGCGGGCGGTCGCGATGCCAGCCGATGCCGGCCCCCGGCGCATATTCGGTGACCAGGGCGTGGCGGAAGCTTTCGCGGGCGAGACCCGTGAAGGCGGCGACCTTGTCGAGCAAGGGGCGCAGGCAGTCGGGGATCGGCTCGCCGGTCTCGATCATGCGGCCGCTGTCGTCCCGCCGCCAGCCGAAGCTGGCGACCCGGCGGTTGCCCAGATAGCCGAGGTGCTCGTAGGGCTTGAAGTCCAGGTCGGCGAACCGAGCCACCAGGTCGCATTCCTCGGCCGGGCCGATCAGGTCGGGCCGATAGGCGAAGCCCTGCGGCATGGGCCAGCGCGGCGCGGGCGGCAGGTCAAAGAGGCTCGGTTGGACGCTCATCGGGCGTCGGCCTGTCTGGTGGTCGCGGGCGGATCGACCTGGCGCACGGCGCGCCAATACGACCACGGGACGCCGGCCGTCAGCGCCATCTCGAACCAGGCCTCTTCGCCGTCAAAGTCGGGCACATGCTCGGGCAAGACGAAGGTCACACGGCTGCGCGAGGCGGGGCGGCCGCTGGGAAAGGTGAAGCAGAGGGTGAGGTTGGGCGGGGCGCCGGCCTGTTCGTGCTGGCGGGTCAATTTCTCGATGCTCTTGCGCCAGACATGGGGCGGCTGGCCGGCGGGCGCGGCGACGCGTCCGCGACGCGGGGAAGGGGGCATGGCGGATGTCCAGGTTGTTCTCCAATTGTTCTCATTGGCCGGCGGGAGTCAATGGACCGGAACGCGAAATGGGGGTTGGTCCTGACGAGGCCGCGACTTGCCTGGGAATCGGCTCTGGCGCTATGCGGGCGATATGGAGGATCAGGCCCCGGATCTGGAAGCGATGGCCGCGACGTCGAGACTACGGGCCTGGACTGGCGTCAGGACGAGATCATCGAGCTGGCCATGGTCCCGTTCCGCTACGGGGTGGACGGGAGGATCTACGAAGTCGGCAAGGCTTTCCACGGCTTTCGCCAGCCGACGCGGCCAATCCCGCCCGAAATCACCGCCCTGACCGGCATCGACGACGCCATTTTTCTAAGCCGAAATCCGATCTCGTTTCCCATGTCTTTGGAATCAAGAGTCCCGCCGCGGCAGCCGCGCAAGTAAGGCGTTACTTCACTACGCCTAAGGAGCGAGCGCCGCTCGCTGACCAGCGTTCAAATCCCAGGCAGCCGCGTCCTGTCGCAACCCGGGCCGCCAGAAACCGCCACGTTGTTCTTCGATTCCTCCGGCGGCGGAGCAATGTGACGCCCTTGGTTGCGGCTTGGGCCGCAAAGAGGGGAAAATCGATGTTGATGAAGCGTTTGGCGGCGGGGGCCGCCTTAAGCGCGCTGACCATTGCGGCCAGCAGCGCTGCCTATGGGCAGGAAACCACCGCGGCCCTGCATGGGCAGGTGATGAACGGCGGCGTCGCCGTGCCCAACGCCAGCGTCACCGTACTGCACACATCTTCGGGCACGCGCGCGGTGACCATGACCGGTGCGACGGGCGCGTTCGACGCGCGCGGGCTGAGGGTCGGCGGCCCGTACACGGTGACGGTCTCCACGCCCGATGGCGCCTCTAAGACCTACACCGACCTGTTCCTGAGCCTCGGCAAAACCACTGACTTGGACGTCGAGCTGGGCGACAGCGCGCAGGTGGAGGCGGTCGTGGTGTCGGCCGCCAGCCGCACTAACAACGACCAGGGCCCCAAGACCGTCCTGAACCGCGATGATCTGAACTCCGTTGTGGCCGTCACCCGCGATCCCCGCGACTTCGCTCGCCGTGACATCCTGGTGGCCCAGGACCTGAGCGGCGGCCGCGCTGGCACCAACGCCGGCGGCATCTCGATCGCCGGCTCGAACCCGCGCTTCAACCGCCTGGCGGTCGACGGCGTGTCGGCTCAGGACAACTTCGGTTTGGCTCAAGGCGGCATGAGCACCGCGCGGGGGCCGGTGACTCTCGACGCCGTTGAGCAGTTCGCCGTGGCCGCCGTCCCGACCGATGTCGAGAACGGCGACTTCGTCGGCGGCGCGCTGAATCTGGTGCTCCGCTCGGGCGGCAACAAGTTCCACGGCGTCGGCTTCGTGAACTACCTGAACGAGGGCATGGTCGGCCGTCACTACAGCGACACCCGCGTGCCGCAGACCATCAGCCAGAAGAACTACGGCGGGTTCCTGTCGGGCCCGATCATCAAGGACAAGCTGTTCTTCGCGGTCAGCTACGAGACCTACAAGACCCTGGACACCACCCAGTTCGGCGCGCCGGGCTCGGGCGCGGTCAACACCTTCTCGAACGGCCTAACCCAGACGACGATCGATTCGATCGTCAGCACCTACAACAACAACTACGCCAGCGATTACAGCCTGGGCGGCATTCCGCTGACCGCGCCGGTCACCGACAAGAAGTACTCGGCCAAGATCGACTGGAACATCAACGACAAGCACCGCGCCAGCCTGACCTATCGCTACGCCGAGAGCAGCTCGTTCCAACGCACGGACCTGGCCGCCGGCGTCGCCTCGCTGTTCTCGCACTGGTACCAGCAGGCCAACCGCGACGAGGCTACGACGCTGGAAGTCCACTCCAACTGGACCGACAACCTGTCGACCACGCTGAAGGCCACCTATCGCGACTATCGCAACGGCCAGAACCCGCCGGGCGGCCAGAACTTCTCGGACGTGCGCATCTGCACTGCGGCCGCCTCGGACACCACCCTGACCAGCTGCGCCGCCGGCTTTTCGCAGGTCTATTTCGGCCCCGACCAGTTCCGCCACGCCAACGCCTTGGACGAGCAGGAGACCCGCTACCAGGCCGTGGCCGAGTACAGCCTTGGCGACAACCGCTTCAAGGTCGGAGCCCAGGCCCGCAAGGCCGACGTTTTCGACGTCTTCGTGCCCAACTCGCGCGGCCAGTACTATTTCGACTCGATCGCCGACTATCAGGCCGGCAGGGCCAGCCAGCTGATCTATGCCAACTCGGTCACCGGCAATCCGAACGACGCGGCGTTCAACAGCACCTACTGGACCTATTCGGGCTTCGCCCAGGACACCCTGGACATCACCGACGACCTGCAGGTCTCGGCCGGCTTCCGCTTCGACTGGTACGACGAGCCGGACCGTCCGATCCTGAACCCGAACTTCACCAGCCGGAACGGCTTCAACAACCAAAAGACCATCGACGGGCTGTCCGTCCTGATGCCGCGCGTCTCCGTAGATTGGAAGGCCACCGACAGCCTACGCTTCACCGGCGGCTTCGGCCTGTTCGCCGGTGGCTCGCCGGACGTCCTGACCGGCATCTCCTTCTACAACACCGGTTATGCGACCTCGCAGGTCACCATCCAGCGCAACAACAACGGCGCCTTCACGGAGACTGGCGGCACGCCCGGCTTCACCCAGGCGATCGGCGCCGCGGCGCTGAACAACCTGAACACCGACCCGAAGTTCGGCCTGGCCGTTCCGACGGTCGTCCAGCAACTGCAGCAAGGCACCCTGACCGGCTCGCCGACCATCCCGCCGCTCAGTGAGGTGATCGCCCTGTCGCCCAGCTTCGAGATGCCGGGCCAGTGGAAGCTCTACCTCTCGGGCGAGTGGCGCGGTTCGGGCAAGTGGACCGAGGGCTGGACCGCCACCGTCAACTACATCGCCACCCAGGCCAAGAACGAGATCACTTATTACGACAGCCGCGCCCAGCCGCTGGTGATCAACGGCGTCCAGAAGTTCCTGCCCGACGGCCGCATCCGCTATGACGGCCTGGCCGCCTCCACGCCGGGCAAGTCGTCGACCAATCTCGGCTCGAACCGCGACGTCATTGTCACCAACGCCGACAAGGGCGACAGCTGGACCGCCTCGGCCCAGATATCCAAGCGCTTCGACTGGGGCGGCGACTTCTCGCTGGGCTACGCCCGCCAGAACATGAACGACATCAACGCCGGCTTGTTCTTCGGCACCACGGCCGGCTCGTTGTACGGCGGCGTCGCCGCCGGCATGGACCCGAACCGCGACTACCTGGGCCGCTCGGTCTACGAGATCAAGAACCGCTACAAGGCCGAGTTCAGCTACCGGAAGAAGTTCTTCGGCGACAACGAGACCCGCGTGACGCTCTTCGCCGAGCGCCAGGACGGCCGTCCGTTCGGCTTCTACATGCAGGACCGCCAGTCGGGCCGCAGCCAGGTGTTCGGCGTCAACCGCACGGCCCAGATGTTGTACGTGCCGGACCTCAGCGGGACCGGCGGCGCCAGCGGCCTGGACTTCGGCATCGTTCGGTTCGCTACGCCCAACGACCTGGCGCTGTTCAGGAAATACGTCACGCAGTTCGACCTGCCGACCGGCCTGGTGAAGAAGAACTCGAACACGAACGCCCCGGTGAACCGCCTGGACGCCCAGTTCAGCCAGGAATTGCCGACCCTGATCGACGGCCACAAGCTAAAGCTCCAGGTCGACGTCCGCAACGTGCTGAACCTGATCAACCGCGACTGGGGCCTGGTGTCGGAATATGGCGACATCAACACCCTGGCCCGCGTCGATTGCGCGGACGCCGCCGGCAACGCGGTGGCGACCAACGTCTCCACCTGCGATCGCTACCGCTACTCCAGTGTCCCGACCTCGGTGACCAAGACCCGCAACACGGGTCTGTCGCTTTGGTACATGCAGGTCTCACTGCGTTACGAGTTCTGATCTGAGCCGTCGGCGGGGCGGGCCTTGGTCTGCTCGATCCGCCGATTGCCGTTCCCGAACGGCGAACGTCACCCTCATGGAGATGCGCTAACGTCAGAAACTGGCGCTGCCCGGCCGGCGATGCAGACCTTCGGATCGGCGGAGAGGGGGGGAAACGGACAAGCTCTCGGCGGCGTGCGGGAGATAAGGGCGTCTGAGTCTCACAGCTTCACATTACAGAAGCTTTAGTTGGCGCCGTTCGGGAACGCGGCCATGGCTGCCCCGCCCGAGGGGAAAGACATGCGCGTATTGTTTCTGTTGCTGGTGCTTCTTGCTGCACCGTCCGTTGGCCTCGCAGACTCTAACTTTACCCGCGCGAACCCGCCCGGCCCGCACGCGGTGGGACTGAAGGTCGTCGAGCAATACGATTTCTCCCGCGCCTATCGGGGGCTCACCGACGTCGCCACGGGCAAAGTGGTCACCGGAGAGCGAGCGCGGCCGATCCAGACCTTTGTCTGGTACCCTGCGGCAAAGACCGCCAAGCCGACTATGACCGTCGCCGACTATCTCAAGATCGGCGCTAGCGACGACGATTTCGAACACACGCCCGCCGAGCGCGCGGCCCTGGAGGCCGCGTTCGCCCGGCAACGGACCAGCGCCCTGTCGCCAGAGCGCGCCAAGGCCGAGCTGGCCGCGCCGATGCAGGCCCATCGCGACGCCGCCGCCGTATCAGGCAAGTTCCCGGTCGTGATCTACGCCCCTAGCTTCAGCGCCTGGGCGTTCGAGAACGCCGACCTCTGCGAATACCTGGCCAGCCAGGGTTATGTGGTCATCGCGAGCCCCAGCCTGGGTCAGGCTCAGCGCGGCATGACAACCGACCTGGAGGGCGTCGAGGCCCAGGCGGGCGACATCGAATTCCTGATCGGCTACGCCCATGGCCTGTCCCAGGCTGACACCAATCGCCTGGCCGTGATCGGCTATAGCTGGGGCGGCCTGGCCAATGTTCTGGCCGCGGCCAAGGATAGCCGCATCGACGCCCTGGTCGCCCTGGACGGCTCGGTCCGGTACTGGCCCCAGTTGCTTAAGCAGGCCGCCTACGCCACCCAGGCGCGCGCTACCGCACCCCTGCTCTTTATCGCCGCTCGGCCGCGTGAGATCGAGGATCTGTCGGAGGGGCGCAACGAGGTCACCAGCCCGCTCAACCACATGAAGTACGCCGATATCTACCGCGTGACGCTGGCCCCGATGGTGCACGAGAACTTCTCGGTAATGTTCGGCCAGCGCCTGCTGGGCGACAACCGTTACAGCGACTACGACAAGGATGAGTTGTCGACCGCAACCGCCTGGATGGAGACCTATGTCCGCCGGTTCCTGGACGCCTATCTGAAAGGCGACGCGGCCAGCCGGGCGTTCCTGGACCTGCCGGCCGCCAAGAGCGGCGCGCCCGCCCACCTGCTGATCACCCGCGTGACCCACAGCCAGGGCGCGCCGCCCACCCGAGCGGCTTTCGCCGCCGAACTGGCCCGCCAGGGCTTCGGCAAGGCCTCGAGCGTCTACCAGGACTTCAAGGCCCGGGAGCCGGACTTCACGCTCTCCGATGACGAACTGGTGAGTTGGGGCTACCAGCGCATGGGCGACGGCGACATCGGCGCGGCGGTCGCCCTGCTTCGGCTGGGCACCGAGATCCACGCGGACAGCTGGAACGCCTTTGACAGCCTGGGCGAGGCCTACGCCAAGAACGGCGACAAGGCCCTGGCGATCGCCGCCTATCGCCAGTCTTTGGTGCTGAACCCGAAGAACACCAACGGGGTCGAGCAATTGATGGCGCTCGGGGTGCAGCCTTAGGGCCGCATAAGTCCATGGCGAGACCTCCGCTCAGGGTCGTAGATCGCCATTGGCGTCGGTAAGCCAAGGTCAGGAACCTGGATCGGCGCAAGGGCCGCTCCGCGGCACGTCAACGAACCTAGTTCAAACGTAGTAGGATGAGGCGAGGGGAGTAGCCAATTCGCAGGAAGCGAACATGGCTCAATTTGACCTCTTCCTTCCGCCCAAGCGGCCCTGGAACACAGCCCGTATCATCGGCCCCAAACCACCCTTCAAGCCCAAGCATATCTGGGGAATTCGCCAGCAGCTGAAAGCCAACGGGCGAGTACGCGACTTGGCGATGTTCAATTGCGCGATCGACGCCAAGCTCAGAGGCTGCGACCTGGTGAAGTTGCGTGTCAGCGACGTGGCGCCAGGCGGGTTGATCAGGGCGCGTGGGACGATCATTCAGCAGAAGACGGGTCAACCCGTCCCCTTCGAGATCACCGAGCCCACGCGAGATGCTCTGGCCGCATGGATCAAGGTTCGCGGCCGTCGATACGACGACTGGCTGTTTCCGAGCCGCAGTCGCTCGGGACAGCACGTCAGCACCCGGCAATACGCCCGACTCGTCGATAAGTGGGTTTCGATGATCGAGCTCGAGCCGCGGGCCTATGGGACGCACAGCCTCAGACGAACCAAGGTCGCCATGATCTACAAGAAGACAGGCAACCTGCGGGCCTGCCAGCTTCTCCTCGGGCATCGGAAGCTGGAAAGCACGGTTCGATATCTCGGCATCGAGGTGGACGACGCCCTTGAGATGTCTGAGGCGATCGATCTGTAGGTCGCGCTCCGCTCCAGATCGTGCCGCGGTGGCCGACGGTCACGAGATGGTCTGGTCGGCGAAGGTCGTGTTCCCGGAGCCGGCCCAATGGCGGCTTTTGGCGCAGTTCTGCCATGCCGTCGGTCGGCGCCTGTCGCCCATTGTAAACTGGTCGGCGTGGCTTGGGGATGTGTTGTTGGCTGCTCGACCAAGGCATCTGCGCCTTCGGTCCTGACAGCAGGCGAGATTAATCCATCCATTTTGATGATTGAAATCCATCAAAACAATAGATTTCTCATATATCGTGTCTGGAGTGACCATGCCTGGACGTCGCCACGAGAGCGACGCCAAGGGAGGGAAGCATGAGAGCTTGGCTTTTGGCCGGGACGGCGATCGCGTGTGCGCTCGGCGGAGGCGAGGTCAGGGCGCAGGAGGCGTCTCCATCGGTCGCCCTAGAAGAGGTCGTGGTCACGGCCCAGCGGCGCGAGGAGAATCTCCAGAAGGCGGCCGTCGCGGTTAGCGCCGTGGCTGGCGATACGCTAACCAAGGCCAGTGTCACTCAGGCCACGGACCTCACGCGCCTGATCCCGGCGGTGCAGATCGCGCCCGCCGCCTCCTTCACCCAGATCTATCTGCGCGGCGTCGGCACCTTCGGCGCCAACGCCTTCGCCGAGCAGGGCGTGGCGTTCAACCTCGACGGCGTCTATCTCTCGCGACCCGCCGCACCGGCCGGCCTGTTCTATGACCTCGAACGGATCGAGGTCCTCAAGGGGCCGCAGGGCACGCTCTATGGCCGCAACGCCACTGGCGGCGCGGTCAACGTGATCACGGCCAAGCCCAAGCTGGGCGAGTTGGGCGGCCAGGTCTCCGCCGAATACGGCAACTACGACGCGCTCAAGGCGTCGGGCGCCGTCAACCTGCCGCTGGGCGAGAACGCGGCCCTGCGGCTGTCGGGCCAACTGGCCCGGCACGACGGTTATTTCAGCGACGGCTATGACGACGAGGACACCAAGGCCGCGCGCGCGCAGCTCCGGTTCGACCCCGCCGGCGGTTTCGACGCGACGCTGTCGCTGGACTACGCCGATGTCGGCGGCATGGGCTCGGGCGGGACGATCATGCCGCTGGTCGGCGGCGATGCGCGGCTGGGGCCCAGCGACCCGCGGGTGGTCGCCGCCTATCTGGCGCGCAATCCGACCGCGCCTGTCCCGCAGCTGATCGCCAACAGCGACGGCTACCAGAACAACAAGTTCTACGGCGCCCAGGCGACGATCAACGCCGACCTCGGTTTTGCCAAGCTGACGGTGATCCCGGCCTGGCGCAAGACCGACCTCGATTTCCGCAGCTATGCGTCGAGCTTCCTGATCGACGTCACCGAACTCTCCGAGCAGACCTCGCTCGAAGCGCGGTTGTCGGCCAAGACCGATCGCCTGACCTGGGTCGTCGGCGCCTACGGCTTCTCCGAAGACGTCGACGCCGACCAGTTGTTCGACCAGGCCAGCAACGCCTCCTACATCCGCTCCAAGCTGAAGACTCATAGCGTGGCCGTCTTCGGCCAGGCCAGCTGGTCGCTGACCGACCGCCTGCGAGCGACGGGCGGCCTGCGCTGGACGAAGGACGAGAAGAAGCAGGACAGCTACGCCGAGAGCCGGCCCTTCGTCGGCTTCACCCCGGCGTTCACGCCGATCATCCTGACCGTGCCGACCACGGCGGTTTCGGACGTCACCTTCAAGAAGGCGACTTGGAAGGCGGGGCTGGACTTCGACCTGGCCGAACGTTCACTGCTCTATGCGTCGGTGGCGACCGGATACAAGTCGGGGGTGCTGTTCGCGGCGAGCGGCCAGAACTGGTCGCAGCCCGAAGGCCTAACGGCCTATACGGTCGGCTCGAAGAACCGCTTCCTGGACAACCGGCTGCAGTTGAACGTCGAGGGGTTCTACTGGGACTACAAGGACCAGCAGATCTCCCACCTGGGGGCGGTCCTGGCGGCCAGCACACCGGGCGGAAACATCTACGCGCCGCTCTTCAAGACCGAGAACGCCGGCAAGGCGACGATCTATGGGGCCGAGGCGGAGCTGCTGTTCCAGGCCACGGCGAACGACCTGGTGTCGGCCAACCTACAATATCTGCACGCCCGCTACGACGAGCTGCGTTACCAGGCCTATTCGCCGACGGGCGTCGCGCCCGCGGTAGGGTGCTCGGCGACGGTGACCAGCCTGACCGGAACCAGCCCGGCGGCCAGGATCTACGACGTGGACTGCTCGGGTCGTCCCGTCGTCAACGCTCCGAAGTTCGTCCTGAACCTGGGCTGGGAGCACACCTTCCCGCTGGCCAACGGCGCCAAGGTGATCCTCGGGGCCGACACCCGGCTGGAGAGCGCGCGCTATCTGTCGGTCGATTTCCTGGACGCGGGCCACCAGGGCGCCTACGCCATGTCGAACGCGCGCCTGACCTATGAGACAGCCGCCGGGCGCTGGTCGTTCACCGGCTTCGTCAACAACATCGAGAACGAGGTCGTCTTCGCCAACTCGCTGCAGAGCCCGGCCAAGGCCGGCGTGATCTACAATCAGGTGCGGCCGCCCAGGACCTACGGCCTGCGGCTGTCGGCGAAGTTCTGACGCGATGTCCGGCGTCCGTTCCTACATCCTGGTCGAGACCGGCGTCAGCGTGGCGATCAACGCAGCGCTCAGCGCTGGCTTCACCTGGCTCCTGTTCCATGGCCGCGCGCCGATCGCGCCCTTCGGAGAGCGGGGCTTCGCGGCTGACTTTCCGGTCCAGACCTTCATGGTCGCGCTGATGAGCGTGCTCGTCCCGTCGCTGATCGCCAGGGCGCGGCTGAGGGCCGGTCGATTGACGGCCGCTCCGCCGTTATGGGTGGGGCGATGGCCGCTATGGGCGAGGGCGCTCGGATTGGCGGTCCCGGCGGCCATCGGCCTGGGCGGCCTGGCGATGGCCGCCGCCTCGCTCGCCGGGCCGCTGAGCTTGCCGGCGCTGTTGGCGTTCAAGACGCTGTACGGGGCCGTGCTGGCGGCCGTGGTCACACCGTGGGCGCTGCGCGCGACACTGGCCGAGCCCGTGAAGAGTGTCTCGCCGTCACCGCCAACCCATCCATAGATCCAATCGATCAGCATCCAAACAATGCATTTTTCAGATGCTTTGGCCGGCGCCTAGTGTCGGCGCGCAAGCAAGATCCGCGGCTCGACCCGCGGATGGAGGAAGGGTCTTGAAGCAAGCCAAAATTCTGATCGTGGGCGGCGGCATCGGCGGGCTGACCTCGGCCATCGCCCTGCGCCGGCGCGGTTTCGAGGTCGAGGTCATCGAGCGCGATCCGGCCTGGACCGTCTACGGCGTCGGCATCATCCAGCAGGCCAACGTGGTGCGCGCCGTCGCCGAGCTGGACATTCTCGACGACTACCTGGAGGCCGGTTTCGGCTTCGACCATGTCGAGGTCTACCTGCCGGACGGCCGCAAGGTGGCCCACATCCCGGCGCCCAAACTGGCCGAGGGCTATCCAGCCAATGTCGGCATCGGTCGCCCGGCCCTGCACAAGGTGCTGGGCGACCGAGCCCGGGACGCCGGCGCGACCATCCGTCTTGGCGTGACCGTCGAGCGTTTCGAGGACGACGGAACGGGCGTGGATGTCGCCTTCTCGGACGGCTCGACCGGCCGCTACGACCTCGTGATCGGCGCCGACGGCCTCTATTCGGCGACGCGACAGGCGATCCTGCCCGACGCGCCGGCGCCTGAGCCCACCGGTCAATCGGTGTGGCGCTACAATTTCGACCGTCCCGAGAGCGTGACCAGCCTGTGCGCCTATGAAGGCCCGATCGGCGTCGGCCTCGTGCCGCTCTCGGCCACGCGCATGTACATGTACGTCACCTCGCCTGAGCCCGTCGGCAAGCGCCTGGAGCGCGAGGGATTGGCCCGCGCCATGCGCGAGCGCCTGGCCCAGGCGCCACCGGCGATCGCCGAACTGGCCGCCCGGATCACCGACGACGACGAGGTGGTCTACAAGCCGCTGGAGTGGCTGTTCGTCGAGGGCGACTGGCACAAGGGCCGGATCGTCCTGATCGGCGACGCCGTCCACGCCACCACGCCGCATCTGGGGCAGGGGGCCGGCATGGCCATCGAGGACTCCCTGGTCCTGGCCGAGGAACTGGCGCGCGCATCGACGCCACGGGAAGCGTTCCAAGCCTTCCAGGCCCGCCGCCAGGAGCGCTGCCGCTACATCGTCGAACGCTCGCGCGCCATCGGCGACGCCCAATTGGGCAAGGGACCGCCGGCCGACACCGCCAGCGAGTCCCGCAAGATGTTCGAAGTCACCGCCCGTCCGATCTGACGACGGCCCATCCAAGGAGTTTCCCCCATGGCTCGCGTTTCGGAGATCCGCTACGTCGGCTACGCCGTACCCGACCTCGAGGCCGAGCGGCGTTTCTATGCCGATGTCTGGGGGCTGACCGAGGTCGCCTCCGAGGATGGCCTGGCCTATTTCGCCGCCGCCGGCGCGCCCGAGAAGTACGTGGTGCGTCTGCGCCAGGCGGCGGAGAAGCGCGTCGACCTGATCGCCTGGGCGGCCGAGACCCGGGCCGACGTCGACGCCCTGCACGCCCAGGTTCTGGCCGCCGACGGCCGGATCATCGCCCCGCCGCACGCCCTTGAGACGCTGGGCGGCGGCTATGGCTTCCGCTTCTTCGATCTCGACGGCCGCGCCATGGAAATCTCGGCCGAGGTCGAGGCAGGGCCGTTCCGGACGCTGGTCCGGGGCGAGGCCATCCCCGTCAAGATCAGCCACGTGGTCCTGCACTCGCCGGACCACAAGGCCGCTGTCGCCTGGTACGAGCGGGCGCTGGGTTTCAAGGTCTCGGACTGGCTCGGCGACTTCATGTGCTTCATGCGTTGCAACAGCTGGCACCATCGCCTGGCCTTCCTGCCGGGGCCGCCGTGCCTGAACCATGTCGCCTATGACGTGCTGACCGTCGACGACATGATGCGCGGCGTCGCCCGGCTGAAGAGGAACGCCTTCGACATCCAGTGGGGGCCGGGGCGGCACACCGCCGGCAACAACACCTTCTCCTACTTCGTCACGCCAGCTGGAAACATCGTCGAATACACCTCCGAACTGGAGGCGGTGGACGACGAGGCCTGGGTGGCCACTGTCCGCAAGCCGTCGGCCGAGGTCATGGATCAGTGGGGCGTGGGCGTGGGCGGTCCGCAGACCATGCCGCACCCGGTCGCCGACCACGGCCTTTGGCAAGCGCCGGCGCTCTGAGGATCGCGACCATGTTTGAATATTTCCCGGGCAACTACGTCTGGAACCTGTCGGTCGACATCGCGCTCGAGAGCGGCGCCCAGATCGGCGAGATCGACGAGATGTGCCGACCTCTGCGCGACGCCGCCGCGCGCGGCGAGGACGCCGGCACGGGCGAGTTCCTGAAACACTGGGTGGCCATGGCCGACAAGCTTTCGGAGCTGGCGGCCGAGGACGAAGCGCTGGGCCGAGATTTCAGCGCGGGTCGGAAGCTTCAGCGCGCCAGCCTCTATTACATCACCGCCGAGCGCATGCAGGGTCATGGTCATCCGGGCCGCCAGGCGACCTACGCCAAGGCGCGCGAGGCCTTCGATCGGGCCATGAGCCTTGGTCGCGAGAACGCCGAGCGGATCGAGATCCCTTACGAGGGCGTCATCATCCCGGGCGTCCTGACCCGCGCGCCAGGGGAGGGGCCTTCGCCGATCGTGATCTATGTGAACGGCCTCGATAGCTGCAAGGAGCTGCTCTATTTCAGCGGCCTGCCGCAGGCGCTGGAGAAGCGCGGCGTCTCGACCCTGTGCATCGACCAGCCGGGCTCGGGCGAGGCGTTGCGCCTGCACGGCCTGCCCGCCACCCACGAGAGCGAGCGCTGGGCGTCCAAGGTCGTCGACTGGCTGGAGGCGCGGGACGACGTGGACCCGCGCCGCATCGGCATGGCCGGCATCTCGCTGGGCGGCTACTACACGCCGCGCGCGGTGGCCTTCGAGCCGCGCCTGACGCTGGGCGCCGTCTGGGGCGCCAACCACGACTGGGCCCAAGTGCAGCAAAAGCGCCTGGCGCGCGAGGGCGAGAACCCCGTACCGCACTACTGGGACCACGTGCGCTGGGTGTTCGGGGCCAAGGACATGGACGACTTCCTGGCCAAGTCCAAGGGCATGACCCTGGACGGCGTGGTCGAGAAGATCCGCGTCCCGTTCCTCGTCACCCACGGCGAGCGCGACCGGCAGATCGGCCTGGAATACGCCCGCCGCACCTTCGACCAGCTGGTCGCCAGCCCCAAGCGCGCGCTGAAGATCTTCACCGACCGCGAGGGCGGCGTGGAGCACGTCGGCGTCGACAACATGAGCTTCGGCCGCGACTTCATCGCCGACTGGATCGCCGAGACCTTCGGCGGGCGCGTCGACTGATCCAGAACAGAGGAAACCGCCATGACCGCCCCCTTCCGCCGCGTCGTCACCGGCCATGACGCAGACGGCGCCGCCATCATCGTCTCCGACGCCCCGCCGACCCGTGTCGAGAAGATCGGCCCCCATGGCCCGATCTTCCACGAGGTGTGGAACACCCGCGAGACGCCGGCCCGGATCGACCGCGACAGCCCCGAGCCGCGCGAGGACCGCCTGATCCTGCCCCCGCCCAAGGGCGGAACGCGCATCCGGGTGCTGGACATCCCACCGGAGACCGCCGAACTGCGGGCGCTCGACGCCGACGCCGCGCGCGAGCACTTCGAGGCGATCGGGGCCGGCGAGGCCTCGACACACGGGAAGGAGGGGGCTCCCCACCCGTTCATGCATCGCACCGAAACGATCGACTACGGCATCGTGCTGGAAGGCGAATTGGTGCTGATCGTCGACAAGGGCGAGACCACGGTGCGGGCCGGCGACATCGTCGTCCAGCGCGGCACCAACCACGCCTGGGCCAACCGCTCGGGCAGGAACTGCCGGATCGCCTTCATCCTGATCGACGGGCAGTTCGTCGACGGCCTTAGCTGATCGCGCATGCTGACCCTGGTCACCGGGGCGGGCGGCTTCATCGGCCGGGCGGTCGTCGAGGCGCTGGCGCGACGGCTGGGACCGGACGAGCGCTTGCGCCTGGCCGACCTGACCCCGTTCGACGCCGGCGGTCACGAACGGTCGACGGGCGATCTCGCCGACCCGGAAAGGCTGGACGCCACCCTGGCCGGCGCGGATCGGGTGATCCATCTCGCGGCCTTGCCAGGCGGCGCCTCCGAGGCCGCCCCCGCGGCCTCGCGCCGGACCAATCTGGACGCGACCCTGGCGATGATCGAGCGGCTCGCCGCGCGGGAAAGGCCGGTCCGTCTGGTCTACGCCAGCAGCATCGCCGTTCTGGGCGATGTCCTGCCGGTGGCTGGAGTCGACGACAGCACGCCGCCGAGACCGGCCATGACCTACGGGGCCCACAAGCTGATGGCCGAGACCGCCCTAGCCGACTTCACCCGGCGAGGCCGGATCGAGGGGGTGGCCCTGCGGCTTCCCGGCGTCGTCGCGCGGCCGCCCGGCCCTTCGGGACTGAAATCAGCGTTCATGAGCGCGCTGTTCCAGGCCTTGCGAGACCGACAACCCATGACCTTGCCGGTCGGTCCCGACGCCACGTTCTGGCTGATCTCGGCCGACGCGGCGGCCGACGCCCTGGTTCATGGTCTCGACCTGCCGCGCGCGCCCGACCGAGCCCTGACCCTCCCGGCCCTGCGCGTGCGGGCCGATGACCTGGTCGCCGCCGTCGCGGCGCGGTGCGGCGCGCCCGTCGACCTCGTCGCCTATGCGCCCGACCCCACCATCGAGGTCCAGTTCGGACGCCTGCCGCCGCTCGCCACCCCGCTCGCCGACGCTCTGGGCTTTCGCCACGACGGCGACCTCGAGCGCCTGGTCACCCGCGCGCTCGCGCGCCTGGAAGGAACCTCGTCATGAAACTGGCCACCTTGAACAACGGAACCCGTGACGGCTGGCTGGTGGTGGTGTCGCGCGACCTGACCACCGCCGTCTCGGCGGGCAAGGGTCTACCGACCCTGCAGGCGGCGTTGGAAGACTGGGGCCGGGCGTCCGAGACGCTGGGCGCCCGCTATGCTGCGCTGAACCGGGGGGAGGCGGCCGACGGCTTTCCGTTCGCCTCGAAGGAGGCTATGGCCCCGCTGCCGCGCGCCTATCAGTGGCTGGACGCGTCGGCCTTCCCGAGCCACGGGGCCTTGATGTCCAAGGCCTTCGGCATCCCGCATCCGGAGACTGATCGCCCCTTGATGTACCAGGGCTTGTCGCACCGCTTCCTGGCGCCACACGAGGTGGCACGCTTTCCCAGCGAGGCCGACGGGATCGACTTCGAAGGTGAGTTCGGGGTGATCGTCGACGACGTGCCGATGGGCGTGACGCCGGACGAGGCGCTGGGTCACATCAAGCTGGTCGTCCAGATCAACGACTGGTCGCTGCGGACCATCGCGCCGGTCGAGATGAAGACCGGCTTCGGCTGGATCCGGGCCAAGCCCGCCTGCTCCATGGCCCCGGTGGCCGTGACGCCTGCCGCCCTGGGTGAAGCCTGGCACGAGGGACGGGTGAACCTGCGCCTGGCCGTGGACTGGAACGGCGAGCGGTTTGGCAACGCCCACGGCGGGGCCATGGACGTCGGCTTCCACGATCTGGTCGCCCACGCCGCCTCGACCCGCGACCTTTGCGCCGGCACGATCGTGGGGTCGGGCACGGTGGCCAACTTCGACCATGCCGCGGTGGGTTCCAGTTGCATCGCCGAGCGCCGCGGGGCCGAGATCGTCGCTCACGGCGCGCCGCGGACCTCCTTCATGAGCTTCGGCGACCGCGTGCGCATGGAGGCGCGAGGCCTCGACGACGGACCGTTGTTCGGCGCGATCGAGCAGAGGGTCGCGCAAGCCGGCCGCTGAGCTGGCTCGGAGCGTCAGGCCGCTTCAAGTGATTATGCTTTGACGCATAACCCATCATCCTAATTGATGGAGAAGATGGCGGCGGGCGGGAGGACGTCATGCGTTTCAAGAACCTTGACCTGAACCTGCTGGTGCTCCTGTCGTCATTGCTGATGACGCGCAGCGTCTCGGAGAGCGGGCGGCGTCTCAATCTCAGCCAGCCCGCGGTGAGCGCGAGCCTGGCCCGCCTGCGCGACTATTTCGGCGACGCCCTGTTCGTGACCTATGGGCGGCGCATGGCCCCCACGCCGTTCGCCGTCAGTCTCGCGCCGCTGGTCGACCGAGCTATGGCCGATATCGAAGCCCTGGTGTCGGCGACGACCGCCTTCGAGCCAGAGACGTCCGAGCGCCTCTTTCGCATCGGCGCTTCCGACTACGTGTCCCTGGTCGTCGTGTCGCCCCTGCTGCGCCGGCTTCAGCGTATCGCGCCGGGTGTGCAGGTCCATACGCTCGCGCCGTCCGAGGTCATGCTGCAGGCCCTCGAGACGGGGGACCTCGATCTGATCATCACGCCGGAGGAGTTCCTGTCTTCGGACCATCCCTCGCAACTGCTGTTCGAGGAGAACCATGTCGTGGTCGGCTGGGCGGAGAATCCGGTCTTCGACCGGGGCCTCACCGAGGAGGTGTTCTTCGACAGCGGCCATATCGTGGTCGAGATCGGCAAGGAGCGGCGCAGTTCCTTCGCCGAACGCCACGTCGCCAAGTTGGGACGGCAAAGGCGGGTGGAGGTGACGACGGCCTCGTTCGCCGTCGTGCCCTGGTTGCTGCCGGGGACACGCCGCCTGGCGGTGATGCATGAACGCCTGGCGCGACTGAGCATGGAGGTACTGCCGCTCAAGTGCGCTCCGCTTCCGTTCCCGTTTCCAGCGATGCGCCAGATGGTGCAGCTGCATCGCTCGCGAGAGGGCGATCCGGGCGTGATCTGGTTTCTCGACCAGTTGCGTCAGGTGGCAAGCGACGCTTGATCATTCGGAACCTGACTCTCTTACCGAGATCGGCGGGGCTAGCCTGTTTAGCGGCAGCCAAAATCGGCCTCATCCTAAAGGTCCGACTGGGGGCGTGGATTGCCGGTCGGCGCAGGCCTGAAGGTCATGTTTCTGGAGCGCTCCGGTTGTGGCGCGGCCTTGACGGGGGCGAGAGGGCGGGAGAGAGGCTACGGGATCCGCCCCTGGCGTCCTCGAACGTCGCCCAGCCGTCGCCGGCCTCGGTCAGGGAGAACTCCAGGGGGGCGCCGATGGGCGGGCGCCCACCGGCGGCGATCATCGCCTGAAGCTCTCCAGGCCGGAGACTCCCGGGCGATCTGGTCGGCCAGGTTGGTTTCAGGAACGGTCATGGTCGGACTCCAGGTCGAAGCGATGAGTTATCGAGGACGGGCTGGGACGGGGGCGCCGGTCAAGTCGCCAATTGTTCCGGCCTATGGGCCTTGGCGACGTCGAGCCCAGGATCCTTGATCTTGAACCACATCGCATAGAGCGCCGGCAGGAAGACCAGAGTCAGGATGGTCCCGCCGATCGTCCCGCCGATCAGGGTGTAGGCCATCGAGGACCAGAATACCGAGAAGGTCAGCGGGATGAAGGCCAGGATGGCGGCCAGGGCGGTGAGGATCACGGGCCTGGCCCGCTGCACCGTCGCCTCGATGACGGCGTGGAACGGGTCCAAACCATCCTCCTGGTTGGTGTGGATCTGGCCGATCAGGATCAGGCTGTTGCGCATGATGATGCCGGCCAGGCCGATCAGCCCGAGGATGGCGTTGAACCCGAACGGCTGGTGGAAGATCAGCAAGGTCGGCGCGACCCCGACCAGGGCCAGGGGCGCGGTCAGCAGCACCATGAACATCGCCGACAGCGAGCGGACCTGGAAGATGATCACCACCATCATCAGGATGAACATCAGCGGGAAGATCGCGGCCAGCGCGACGTTGGCCTTGCCGGCCTCCTCGATCGAGCCGCCCATCTCGATCTTGTAGCCGGCCGGAAGGGTCGCGATGATCGGCTTTAGGTCCTTGAGAACCTGGGTGGAGACGTCTGGCGGCTGCAGCCGCTCGTCGATGTCGCCGCGCACGGTGATGGTCGTCAGCCGGTCGCGACGGCGCAGGATGGGATCTTCCATGCGCACCTCGGCCCGTCCGATCTGGTCGAGCGGGATGCGCTCGCCCGATGCGCCGACCAGGGTGAAGGCGCCGAGCCTGGCTGGGTCGAGACGATCGGCGCCGGTGGTGCGCGCCACGATCTCGACCGAGCGGATGTCCTCGCGCACCTGGGTCACCGGAACCCCGGTCAGCAGGAATTGAAGCTGCAGCGACGCATCGCTCGAGTTGAGGCCGAAGGCCCGCAGGCGGTCCTGGTCGAGCACGAAGTGGACCGTCGGGACGCGCTCGCCCCAGTCGGTGTTGACCTGGCGCAAACCGTTGTTGCGCAGCATCACCGTGCGGACCTGCTCGGCGATCTGGCGCACACTCGCCGCGTCGGGACCCATGACCCGGAACGCCACGGGGAAGGGGGAGGGCGGACCAAACACGATCTGGGTCGCGCGGATCCTGGCGCCGGGGACCGACCCGCTGGCCGTGAACTGGCGCAGGCGACGCTTGAGCGCCTCGCGGGCCTTCTGGTCGGGGGTCAGCACCACAATCTTGGCGAAGGAGGGATCGGGCAGTTCCGGTGAGATGGCCAGGAAGAACCGCGGTGCGCCCTGGCCGATGTAGCTGGTGACGATCTTGGCTTCGGGCTGCTGACGCAGCCAGGCCTCGACCTTCTCCACCGCCTGGCTGGTCGAGGCGATGCTCTGGCCTTCGGGCATTTGCACCTCGATCAGCACCTCGGGCCGGTCGGAGATGGGGAAGAACTGCTTCTTGGTCCCGCCCATCATCAGCACGGCGATGACCATCGCCACGCCGACGCCGGCCGCCACCTTGAAGCGGTTGTCCACCGTCCAGGTGACCATCGCGCGCAGCCGGCGATAGCGCGGCGTGTCGTAGATCGCCGCGTGTCCGCCCTCGACCGGCTTGATCTTGGGGATCATCAGCACGCCGAGATAGGGCGTGAAGATCACCGCCACGAACCACGAGGTGATCAGGGCGAAGGCCACGACCCAGAAGATGTTGCCGGCATATTCGCCGGCCGTCGACTTGGCGAAGCCTACCGGCATCAGGCCGATGATCGTCACCAGCGTGCCCGACAGCATGGGCGCGGCCGTGTGGCCCCAGGCATAGGTCGCCGCCGAGACGCGGTCGCGGCCTTCCTCCATTTTCACGACGATAGTCTCGATGATGATGATGGCGTCATCGACCAGCAGGCCCAGCGACAGGATCAGCGCGCCCAGCGTGATGCGGTCGAAGTCGCGGCCGGTGACCAGCATGATCACGAAGACGCCCGCCAGGGTAAGCGGAACGGCCATGGCCACCACCAGCCCGACCCGGAAGCCCAGGCTAACCAGGCTGACCACGATGACGACCGCCAGCGCCACGAAGAACTTCAGCATGAACTCGTTGTAGGCTTCGCTGATGTTCACCGACTGGTCGGTGACCTTGGCGAAGCTCATGCCTAGCGGCATTTCGGCGGAGATGGCCTTGGCTTCCTTCTCCAGGCTCTTGCCCAGCTGGAGGCCGTTGTAGCGATCCTTCATCACCACCCCGAGCTCGATGGCCGGCTCGCCGCCGTTGCGGATCAGGAAGGTGGCGGGGTCCTGGTAGCCGCGCTTGACCTCGGCGATGTCGGCCAGCTTGAGGGTGCGGCCGCCGACCACGATCGGCGTTTGGCGGATTTTCTCCAGGTCGTCGAGCGCGCCGTCCAGACGGATCTGTACCTGCGGGCCCTGGGTCTCGATCGAGCCGCCCGGCGTGACGAGGTTTTGATCATTGAGGCCGGCGAAGAGGTCCCTGGGGCTCACCCCTAGCGTTGCCAGGCGGGCCTGGGAGAACTCCACGAAGATCTTCTCGGGCTGCTCGCCGATGATCATCACCTTCTTGACGCCCGGGACGTGCAGCAGCCTCTGGCGCAAGGTCTCGGCCTGGCGCACCAACTGGCGGTGGGGTTCGCCCTTGGCCTTGAGGGCGTAGAGAGCGAAGGTGACGTCGCCGTACTCGTCGTTGATGAACGGGCCCAAGACCCCGCGCGGCAGGTTGGCCGCCTCGTCGCTCATTTTCTTGCGGGTCTGGTAGAACTGTTCGGGGACCTCTTTGGCCGGGATCTGGTCCTTGAGCGTCAGGGTGGTGAAGGCCAGGCCGGGCCGCGTGAAGGTCTCGCTTCGGTCGTACCACTTCAATTCCTGCAGGCGCTTTTCGAGCGGCTCGGCGACCTGGTCCTGCATCTCCTGGGCGGTGGCGCCGGGCCAGGCGCTGACGATGGTCATGACCTTGATCGAGAAGCTGGGGTCCTCTGCGCGTCCCAGCTTCATGAAGGCGAAGGCGCCGGCGAAGGTCACGGCGATGATCAGGAACAGGGTGATCGAGCGCTCGCGGACCGCCAGGGCGGAGAGATTGAAGTTCATTGGACCTCTCCGGCCTGGACGCGGACTTTCTGGCCCTGGTGGAGCATGTGGGCGCCCAAGGCCACGAACTGGTCGCCGCCGGACAGGCCGCCGGCGATCGTCACCGTCTCGGTCCCCAGCGACGCCACTCGCACGGCGCGCCACTGAACGGTGGAGGTGCGTGGGTCGATGACCCAGACGCCCGGGCCCTTGCCGGCGTCGTAGAGGGCGCCGATCGGCGCTTCGACGCCGCGTTGGGCCTCACTGCTGGCCTGGCCCGGCAGGGCCAGGACCATGGTCGAGCCCAGCGGCGCCTGGGCGGCCGGGCCGCTCAGCACGTACTTGGCCTCATAGGTGCGGGTGCGCGGATCGGCCGCGTCGGAAAGCTGGCGAAGCCGCGCCTGGCCGGCCTTGACGCCGGTAAAGGCGTAGGCGTCCGCCGTCGAGCCGAGCGCAGGGCGAACGGTCTCGGGCAGGGTGATGGTGGCCTCGCGCGGGCCGGCATGGGCCAGGCGCACGACGGGCTGGCCGGCGGCCACGACCTGTCCGGGCTCGGCCAGGGTTTCCATCACCACGCCGTCGGCGTCGGCGGTCAGGACCGCATAGCCGGCGGCGTTGCGCGAGACGCGGGCCTGGGCCTGGGTCGCCGCCAGCTGCGCCTGGGCGGCGTCGGCGGCGGCCTTGGCCTGGTCGTAGGCGAGGGCCGAGACCGCGCCGGCCGAGACCAAGCCGCGATAGCGCCGCTCCTCGGAGGCCGCCTGTACGGCGCGGGCGCGGGCGGCTTCCACCAGTTCGTTCTGGGCCGCGACGGCCAGGGCGTAGTCGGCCGCGTCGATGCGCATCAGGGGCTGGCCCAGACGCACCGTCTGGCCGGCGTCGACCAGGCGGGCGACCACCTTGCCGGCGACCCGAAAGCCCAGGTCGCTCTGGACGCGGGCCGAGACGACGCCGCTGAACCGCCGCTCGCCGGTCGCCGCCGGACCCGCGACGGCCGCCCGGACGATCGGGGCCTGGGTGCGGGGGTCGTTGGCGTCGGCCCTGCCGTCACAGGCGGCCAAGGGCGTGAGGCCGGCCAGGAGCAGGACGGCGGCGAGGGTTCGAGACGACATGGCTTAAGGGTCCTGCCTTGACGGGAGGCGCTTAAGCTGGCGGCGAGTGACTAAATTGTCAACTAGTCACTTCGCCCTTACGGGGCGAGGCTCCTGAGCACCAGGTTGACGGCCTTGGTCGGCGCCTCGGGCAGGTCGTCCAGATTGTGCTTGAGCATCAGCGGATTCATGAAGCTCTGCATGACCAGCAAGATCGCCTCGCAGATCTCATCGATCGGCGTCTTTCGCTCGAACTCGCCGGTCTCGCGGCCCAGCAGGATGATCTCTTTCAGAAGCGCCTGGGCCCTTTCCATATAGGCCATCGCCGAGGGCCAGCGCTCCTCGGCCGAGTGGGCCGCGATGTCGTAGAGCAGCTTGTCCTCGAAGAACAGCTCCGCGCTTGTTGTGACTATCCCACTGAAAAAACGACGTAACTTTTCGGCGGCTGTCTTGCCTTCGGCAATACCCGCCTCGCCTGCGGCGAGAACCTTGTCCAGGCATTGGACGCAGATCGCCTGGCCGATCGCCTGCTTTGAATCGAAGAACTTGTAGATGTAGGCCTTGGAGAATCCGATCGCCTTGGCGAGGTCGGCGACCGTCGTCTTGCCATAGCCATAACGGCTGAAATGCGCCTCGGCCGCATCCACGATCTGGTCGCGGATGTCATGGTCGAGAGGACCGCGTTGTCCGTCCGCTGAAGGTGAAGGTTCGAGAGTGCTCATGGCCGGCACGCTAACATCGACCGCCGCGATTGACAATCTAGTGACTATATTGGAATTTGGTCACGCACGAATTGTCATGCTCGGAAAGTTTGCCATGCGCTCCGTCTTCCTTCGGACCCTTCCCGCGGTCGCCGGCGTCGCCATGCTGGGCGGATGCGCGATCGGTCCCGACTATGTGGCGCCGACGATCGCCGCCCCGTCGACCTATATGGGCCAGGCCGCCGTCCTGGCCAGGCCCGCGCCCGTGGCGCCAGTCGACGCCTGGTGGCGCGGCTTCAACGATCCGGTCCTCGACAAGATGGTCGACCGCGCCCTGGCCCAGAACCTCGACCTGGCCCAGGCCGCGGCCCGCGTGACCCAGGCGCGGGCCGGCCTGGGGGCGGCGACCGCCGCCCTGCTGCCGTCGGCCTCGGTGGAGGCGCGCGGCGCCCAGGCCCGCGCCTCCACCCAGACCCCGACCGGACGCCTGCTGGCCGCCACGCCCAACTTTGATCGCGACGGCGCGCTGTACGAAGCCAATGTCGTCGCCGGCTGGGAACTGGACGTCTTCGGCGGGTCGCGTCGCGACCAGGAAGCGGCGCGCGCCCAGTACGAGGGGGCGCGGGCCGGCGTCGCCGCCGCGCGGCTGGCGGTCGCCGCCCAGACCGCCGACACCTACATGCTGGTGCGCGGCCTGCAGGCCAGGTTGGCCGTCGCCCGCCAGCAGGTGGAGACCCAGGCCGAACTCGTCGAGACGGTCCGACGGCAACGCGCCCAGGGCGTCGCGGCCGAACTCCAGCTCCGGCAGGCGCTCGGCGCCCTGCAGCAGACCAAGGCCAGCATCCCCGCCCTCGAGGAGGGCCTCGACGCGGCGCTCAACGCCATGGACGTGCTGCTGGGCGTGCAACCGGGAACTTATCGCGCCGAGCTGGCGGTGGCGGCGCCGATCCCGGCCGCGCCAGGCCTGGCCGAGGCCGGCGGCCCGGCCGAATTGCTGCGGCGACGCCCCGACCTCGTCGTGGCCGAGCAACGGCTTCGCGCGAGCAATGCCCAGGTCGGAGCAGCCCTGTCGCAATATTTCCCGAAGTTCTCTTTGAGCGGCCTAGTCGGCACGGCCAGCACGACCAGCAGCATGCTCTTCAAGAGCCCGGCCTCGCAAGCCCAGGGGGTCCTGGGTCTTCGCTGGCGGCTCTTCGACTTCGGGCGAGTCGGCGCCGAGGTCAGCGCCGCGCGTGGTCAGAAGGCCGAGGCGTTGGCGGCCTACCGACAGTCGGTCCTACGGGCGACCGAAGATGTCGAGAACGCGTTCTCCAGCTTGGTCAAACGCGAAGACCAGGAGCGTATTCTGGCCGACGGCGAGGTGTCGCTGGCGCAGGCCAGGGACGCCTCGAAGGCCGCCTACAACGCCGGAGTCGTCAGTCTCGTCGAAGTTCTCGACGCCGATGCGCGGCTGCTGGCCGTGCGGGACGCCAGAGTCCAGGCGCGCACCGAAGCAGCGCGCGCCTCTATCCGATCTTTCCGCGCGCTGGGCGGTGGTTGGCGCGAAACGGCGGGGACAAGCGCGGGTTAGCCTTGCCGCCTGTGCCGCCCTGGGCGGCGCTTCGACTCATAGCCCGGCGCGCAGCAAATTGGCTGAGCCCGCGAACTCAAGTGGCGGAATCGAGCCTGGTAGATTGGGGCGGCGCGACGACGAAGGCCTGGGTTAGGGCTGCGGGATCATAGCGCGGTCCCAGGACCGTGTAGAAGACCCCGCCAATGATCGCCGCCGAGCGCGGTGCCGACCTGCAGCGTGGAGCTGACCGCGCCGGCAATCATCCCCGAAAGCGCTCGGGTCACACGCTCGATCACCATCCGCATCAGCGACGGCAAGCCCAGTCCCTGACCGAACCCGATGGCGAACAAGATAATGGCCGGCAGCACGGGTGCGGGCGGCGCGCCGATCGGCGCCGCCGCGATGAGCCAGGCCAGCCCTAGGAAGCCGGCGGTCTCCAGCCCCAGGCCGATCGGATTGACATAGCCGCCGACGAAGCGCCTGGGCGCCGGCGTCGAAAGCGGTCCCAGCAGGAAGTCTGCCCCGAACGGCAGGAAGGTGAGGCTCGCGCTCAGCGCCGTCGCGTGCAGCCCGCCCTGCAGATACACCGAGAACAGCAGGAAGAAGGTGCCGATCGCGTAGAACAGCAGCGCGACCAGCAGCGCGCGGCCCAGGCCCGGCGCGCGCAACGCGTCCGGATCGAGGAGGGGCGAGCCGCCGGCGCGGGCAAGCCGGGTTTCATGGCGCCAGAAGATCAGCGCCAGCACCGGCGATGCGGCCAGCGACAGCCAGGACCATAGCGGCCAGCCGGCCTCGCGTCCCTCGATCAGCGGCACGATCAAGGCTCCGAGCGCGGCGATGGGGAGAGCGACCCCGCCGAGGTCCAGCTTGGCCGCATTACGCTCCCCAGTGTGTCCTTCAGCAAGGGGGCGCCAAGGCCCACGCCAACGGGCCCGATCGCCACGATCGGCGCAAATTCGGTTCGCGAGGCGCCGAACTCCTTCACGATGGATGGGATGGCGAAGCTGATGAGTTGGCCGTCAAAGCCGTCGAGGATGATCGCCAGCGCCGCGAGAACGACCACACCAAGCTGGACCAGGCTGAAGCGTCCGTCGAGCAAGCTGGCGACGCTGATCGGCGTGTCTTGCTCTTGGCGCATGTTACTCCCCAAGGTCTCTGGAAACCGCCGCCTGCGTTGGCGGAGGCGCTTGCGACGCCTCTGGCGGGCGTTGATGGACGCTCGCACGATCGCGCAGTGCTTACAATTTAGTTTTAAATCAAACCAATAGGCTTACGACTTGCTCAAGGCGGCGCCAACCTCGCTCTCCCAAACAGGGCCGGCGATCTGGCGTTTTCCACGGGCGGCGCGGCCGCCAGGTCTAAGTCACCGCGCGGCGCCAGAGCGGCCGGCATTGCTTCGGTGTCGACGGGGCCTATTTCGATGCGCTGGGTCTGACTGGCAGCCTAAAGACCAACCAGCTGTTTTCCCGTGCTCAATACCAAGTGGCGCCGAGCCTGACGGCGTTCGTGCAAGGCTCCTACGCCGATGCGCTCATCGTCGACTGCGACTTCGCCGGTCTGGACGCCGTCGGGCGCTTCGAAGCGGAAGCCATCAAGTGGAAGCACGTCTCGTTGCTGAAGCTTCAGACCCCCGACCATTTGCAGGCGGCTTGCGATTTGGGTGTGGCACTCCCCGTGACTCTCGAAGAGCTCTGGCCGGCTGCAGTCTGGCAGAGGGCGCAGGAGCAGGGGTGGCTCGTTCAGCGGCCAAGAAAGGGCCTTCTGAGTGAGGGCCTGCTGGCCCGCATGGTCGACGAGGATCTGAGGCTAAGCGATGTGGTCGAGAACGACTGGCGGATCTATTTCGAAAACCAAGTGAATGACGATCCCGCTAGCACGGCCAAGATGGACTGGGCATCCTATACCGCGTCGCTCAACGCCGCGGCGCTCGAGCCCATCTGCCAGGCTCATCTGGCGATCCTGGATCAGGCGCTGGCTAAGCTCGGGATCACGTGACGCGTCCTCAGGTGGAGGTTGCGCCCCGCAAGGTTGCAGCCATTCTCGCGTTGGCGCCGACGTTCCGCCGACGCTGATCTAATTCTATACATCGGTTTGCGCGACGCCTCGGGTCGGCTCTCATCACCCTAGGTCCGCGAGGAAGCGGACCATCCGCAGCCAGCTTGGCGAATGTCCGCTTTCTGGTGACGTGACCCCCTGAAACTCCTCCAGAAATAACTAGAGTCCGCTCCAGGAAAGGGACGGACGAATGAAGCGATCACGGTTCACGGAAGAACAGATCATCGGGATCCTGCGCGAGCAGGAGGCGGGCGTGGCGGTGGCGGACCTGTGCCGCAAGCACGGGCTGAGCTCGCCGACCTTCTACAAGTGGAAGGCCAAGTACGGCGGGCTGGACGTGTCGGAGGCGCGGCGGCTGAAGGCCCTGGAAGACGAGAACGCCAAGCTCAAGCGGATGCTGGCCGACGCGATGCTCGACAATGTCGCGTTGAAGGATCTGCTGGGAAAAAAGTGGTGACGCCCGCGGCGCATCGGGA
>NZ_FORN01000081.1 GCF_900114015.1 Caulobacter sp. UNC279MFTsu5.1
CCGAAAGGGATCGAGACCGGGTCCGGCTAAGCCTCAACAGGGCTGCCCACCGGACGCTGGCGGAAAACGACCGCGCGGAGCGATCGGGCTTCGTCGAAACGGTATTTATCAAAGAACTCCGGACGATGTCCGGCGCTCCGCGACCCTTTCCATCCACTCACAGCGAAAGCGTGAGGACGACAGATCGCGCCGGTGAACACTTGCCCCCACCTGGCGGCTTCGCCGCCTGTCCGCCCCCAGAGGGGGCGGAGCCTTCGCACCGGCGCTCTTCCCCCTCCGGGGGAAGACGACCGCGAAGCGGTCCGTAGGGGGCAAGCGGCGTGAGCCGCCGCCCCCGACCCGATCGCTACCGCGTCAGCGGCCGCAGTATGATCTCCACCCGGCGGTTCTGGGCGCGGCCCTCGGCGGTGTCGTTGGAGGCGATCGGCTGGCGCTCGCCCTGGCCGGCCACGAAGACGCGGTCGGGCAGCACTCGGCCGGGACCGGTCAGGTAGCCGGCCACCGAGCTGGCCCGGCGCTCCGACAGGGTCTGGTTGTAGTCGTCCGGACCGCTGCTGTCGGCGTGGCCGACCACGTCGATCGTGGTCTGCGGATAGGCGTTCAGCGTGCGGGCCACGTCGTCGAGCACGCGGGTGAACTGCGGCTGGACCTCGGACTTGTCGACCGCGAAGGTCACGTCGCTGGGCATGACCAGCACGATCTGGTCGCCGTTGCGGCGGATCATCACGCCCGAACCCTCGAGGCTGCGGCGGAAGTCGGCCTGCTGGCGGTCCATGTAGTTGCCGACCGCGCCGCCGGCCAGGGCGCCGATGCCCGCGCCGATCAGGGCGTTCTTGCGGCCCTGCTCGCCCTTGTTGGTGTTGGTCAGGTAGCCCAGCACCGCGCCGACGCCGGCTCCGGTCAGGACGCCCGTGCCGGTGTTGTTGCGCACCGGCATGCCGGTATAGGGGTCGGTGGTGGTGCAGGCGCCCAGGGCGAGCGCGCCGGTCAGGGCCAGGCCGATGGCGGTCTTCTTGATCATGGGAAGCTTCCCTCTCTTTGCGGTCGTCGGGCGTTGTGGTCTTGATCGCATGCTGGGACGCGTGATCCCTTGGCAGGCAGAACGCTCCGCCCATGGTCAAGTTCCGACACGGTGCATGACCCGGGGATGAACAAACCCGCCGCCGCGCTTGGCGCTGGCGGTCCCGCCGGTGTAGTAAGTCCGGTCTTACTAATGTCGAGGCCCACGCCCGTGTCCGCATCCGCCATCGAACCCGTCTCGTTCACCCTGTATTCGAAGGACTTCGACCGGTTCGCCCAGGAGCTGGGCGCGTCGTTCCGGCGCTACGGCTTCGCGGTGATCTCTGAGCACGACCTGGCTCAGGCGCGCATCGACGCGGCCATCGCCGACGCCAAGGCCTTCTTCGCCCTGCCCGAGGAGACCAAGCGCCAGTACGCCGGGATCAAGGGCGGCTCGCGCGGCTACATCCCGTTCGGGATCGAGACCGCCAAGGGCGCCGACCACTATGACCTGAAGGAGTTCTGGCACGTCGGCCGCGACCTGCCGCCGGGCCACCCGTTCCGCGCCACCATGGCCGACAACGTCTGGCCGGCCGAGATCCCCAGCTTCCACCACAATGTCGGCTGGCTGTACGGGGCGCTGGACAGCCTGGGCGTGCGGGTGCTGAAGGCCATCGCCACCTATCTGGAGCTGGGCCGCGACTTCTTCGACCCGACGGTCAAGGACGGCAACAGCGTGCTGCGCCTGCTGCACTATCCGCCAATTCCCAAGGACGCCGTCGGCGTGCGGGCCGGGGCCCATGGCGACATCAACACCATCACCCTGCTGCTCGGGGCCGAAGAGGGCGGGCTGGAGCTGCTCGACCGCAACGGCGACTGGCTGCCCATCAATCCGCCGCCCGGCTGTGTGGTCTGCAACATCGGCGACATGCTGGAGCGCCTGACCAACCACGTCCTGCCCTCGACGATCCATCGGGTGGTCAATCCGCCGCCGGAACGTCGCGGCGTGCCGCGCTACTCGACGCCGTTCTTCCTGCATTTCGCGTCGGACTACCTGATCAAGACCCTGCCCAGCTGCGTCACGGACGAGAACCCGGACCGCTATCCCGAGCCGATCACCGCCGACGCGTTCCTCCAGCAGCGCCTGCGCGAGATCAAGCTCGCCTAGCCGGAACCTCCATCAGTCCCGGGACGAGCCGGAGGCGCGGCGTCGCCAAGAATCAAGACCAAGGCCCCGGAGCCTCGCTCCGGGGCTTCGACCTATTTGGTGATCCGCAGGTTCTGGATCGAGCCGGCGATGGTGTTGAACACCGAGGTCAGTTCGGCGGCGTCGGTGACGTCGTAGTACATGTCCAGCTTGGTGGCGCATTGCTGCAGGATGGTCTTGGAGTGGCTCGAGACCCCCACGCCGATGGCGTAGATCTGCACCCCCTTGGCCTTGGCGTTTTCGCACAACAGCTTTTCGCGGCTGTCGATCGCGTCGCGGCGATTGGTGGCCGTGGAGCTGGTGGTCAGGGACGCGCCGCTGGCGTCCTTCAGGCGGCCCTGGGCGATGTAGCCATAGCCCGTGTAGACCGAGTTGTTGGGGTTGCTGTAGGTGTCGTTGGTGTTGTCGCCGTCGGTCAGCAGCACGATCACCTTGGTGGTCTTCTTGCCGTCGGCGGTGGTCGGGTTGACGCCGTCGGCGAAGGGCGCGTTGTTCGACAGGGTGTGCCAGCCCCAGGCCAGGCCCATGGCGACGTTGGTGTTGCCGTTGGCGATCATCTGGTCGAGCTTGGTCTTCACCGCGTCCCGCTGGGTGGTCGAGCGGACATTGGTCAGGCGCATCAGACTGGTCAGACCGCAGCCCGCGTTGGGGCCGTAGGACGTGCCGGTCTTGGCCAGGCTGAGCACGTTGCCCTTGTTGCTGGCGGCGTATTTGGCGATCGGCGTCGACCGCGTGCTCCAGGCGGTCGCCGAGGTGCCGCTGGGCGAGACCCCGTCCGGCAGCCAGTTGTTCATGATCGGATAGTACGTGCTCTGGGTGCGGGCGTCGCGATAGCGCGTCGAGCTGGACTGGTTGACGCCGACCGTATTGTCGTCGGGTTCGTCGGGCGCGAAGAACGGCACGAACATCGAGGCGGGCACGGAGGGGCTCGGCGCGTCGTCGGTGACGTCATAAGGCGCGGGACGGCTTTCGACGCAGCCGGCCCAGGTCAGGCCCAGGTTCGACAGCAGGGTGAAGCGGTCCTGGTTGGTGGCGAACACGTCCGCGCCGTAGCCGGTGCTCGGCATCTTGCCGGCCAGCCAGCTGGTCTGGGTCTGGTAGGTTGAGCCGACGTTCACGGTCATCGAGAACGGCACGACGCTGATCTTCACCGCGTCGGTCTCGCTGGCCCGCGCCGCGGCGGCGGCCAGGACGTCGACCAGCGACTTGGAGGCGTCGATCAGGGCGTCGATCTTCCGGGTCCCGGAGCCTAGGGTGCTGCCCATCGAGCCGGTGTTGTCGAGCACCAGGGCCACTTCCAGCTTATTGACCGAACGCATCACGGTGGCGGAAGCCGAGACATTCGCGTCGCCGCTGCTCCACAGGTTGGAGATGATCGGCTTGATCGTCACGTTCTGGATCGTGCCGACCACGGTGTTGTTGTCGCCCAGGGCGAAGGTCGAGTTGGCGGGCGTCAGGGGCACGCCCAGGCCGGCCATCTCGGTGGCCAGGGCGGCGTCGCCGATGGCGTCCAGATCGGCGTTGGTGGTCGCGGTCGAGCGGGCGGCCATCAGGGTCGCCGCGTCGAGGGCGTCCTGCAGCTGGCGCTTCTGGACGCTGGCGCGGCTGAGATCGATCAGGCCGAAGGTCAGGACGGCGATGGGGATCAGAAGCAACGCGAACTGCACGGCGATGGCCCCGCGCTCGTCGTCGCGAAGGCGCGCCGCAAGGCGTTTCCACATGGTCATGAGCAAAGGCCCGACTCCCCAGAGATCGGGCATTATCGCCAAGGACGGTGAACAGGCCGCAAACGACGATGGTGAATCCCCCCGTCTTCCCGGAGCGTCGTTCGGGCCCGCTTCAGGCGCCTACCAGCCGCAGGACTGACCCTTGTTCTGTTTGATCAGCCAGGCGTTCAGGGACGCGAAATAGTCGGCGATGGCGCTGGCGTCCAAGTCCTTCTCGCCGGTTAAGGCCTCCAGGGCCTCGGGCCAGGGCTTGGACTGGCCCATGGCCAGCATCTTCTCGAACTTCTCGCCGACCGCCTTGTCGCCATAGACCGAGCAGCGGTTCAACGGACCTTTCCAGCCGGCCTGGCGGCAGGCGGCCCGGTAGAACTGGAACTGATAGACCTGGGCCAGGAAGTAGCGGGTGTAGGGCGTGCTGTCGGCGACGTGGAACTTGGCGCCGGGGTCGAAGGCGTCGACCGGACGCGGCCCCGGGGGCGTGACACCCTGGTACTGGGTGCGCAGCTTCCACCAGGCCTCGTTGTAGTGGGCGGGATCGACCTGGCCCGAGAACACCTGCCAGCGCCACTTGTCGACCAGCAGGCCGAACGGCAGGAAGGCGATCTTGTCCATCGCCATCTTCAGCAGGTAGGGCACGTCCGCGTCCTCGCCGGGCACGGCGTCGATCACCCCGATCTGCTTGAGGTAGGTGGGGGTCAGGGCCGACAGGCCGACGAAGTCGCCGATCGCCTCGTGGAAGCCGTCATTGGCCCCGCCCCGGAACAGATACGGCTGGCCGGCATAGGCCCGCTGGTAGAAGTTGTGCCCCAGCTCATGGTGCACCGTATAGAAGTCGTCTGCGTTGATCCGGGTGCACATCTTGACCCGAATGTCCTGGTCGTTGTCGACGTCCCAGGCCGAGGCATGACAGACCACCTCGCGGTCGCGGGGTCGGGTGATCATCGACCGCTTCCAGAAGGTGTCCGGCAGCGGCGGCATGCCCAGGGAGGTGTAGAAGCCCTCGCCGGTCTTCATCATCCGGGTCGCGTCATACCCCTTGGCGACAAGGGCGTCGGTCAGGTCGTAGCCCGGCCCCGGAAGCCCCTGCGGCGCGGCGATGTCGTAGATGTTGCCCCAGGCCTGGGCCCACATATTGCCGGTCAGGTCGGCGCGGATCGGGCCGGTCCTGGGCTGGACGGCGTCGCCGTACTTGGCGTTCAACCGTCCGCGCACGTAGCAGTGCAGGTTCTTGTAGAACGGCGCGACCTGGGCCCAGAGGGCGTCGGTCTTGGCCGCGAAGGCGTCGGGCTCCATGTCGTACCACGAGCGCCACAGGGCCCCGGTGTCCTTGTAGCCCAGCTCGACCGAGCCTTCGTTGGCCAGCTGGACCAGCTTGGGATAGTCGGCGGCCATCGGCTTGGCCACGGCATGCCAGGCCTCCCACATGGCCTTGATCCTCGCCGGGTCGCGTTCGGTGCGCAGGCGGTCGTCCAGGTCGTCCAGCGTCAGGGTCTCGCCGTCGATCGTCACCTTGCCGGTCGAATACAGCGCCCGCATCCGGGCCTGGACGTCGGCCAGTTCCTGGGCCGCGCCGGGCCGGTCGGAGGCGGGCAGGACCAGGCCGGCCTTCAGGAGCTTCAGCTTGCGGCGGGTGACTGGGTCGACCTGCGTCTTGTCGAAGCGCGCGGCCTGCTTGGCGTACTTCACCGCCAGGGCATTGGATTCGGCGTCGACCTTGGCGTTCAGCCAGTTGGTGTCGTCGGTGATGTAGGTGGCCTGCACCCAGGCCATGCGGGCGGCGTATTCGCCCATGGCCATCAGGTCTTTCTCGGCGGTGTCGACGAAGGCCTTGGCCTCGTCGGCCGACGGGGCGGATGTCGCAGCGGCCTGGGCGTGAGCGGCGGGCGCGGCCAGGGCGGTGGCGCACAGGGCCACGGCCGCGCAGGCGGCCAGCAAGCGGGACTTCATCGGAGCCTCCCCAGACTTCGGCGATCCGCCTTGGGATCGGGATGGCGCATGGGAGGCGGCGCGGGCTCGGGCGTCAAGGCCCCGGAGCCGCGGCGCCCCGTCCTTTTGGAAAATGCCGCGAGAGCTGCTATATCCTCGCCTCGATCCCTGAAATGTCTTGCCTCCGGACCGCCCCTTGAGCGTCACCCTCGACCTGTCCCGCGTCGCGCCCGCCATCGACGCCCAGAAGCCGCTGATCAACCTGTCGGGCCTGACCCGTCCGCAGATGGTCGCCGCCCTGACCGAGAGCGGCGTGGTCGAGCACGGCAAGGCCAAGATGCGCGCCACCCAGATCTTTCGCTGGGTGCATCATCGCGGCGTGACCGACTTCGCCCAGATGAGCGACGTGGCCAAGGAGACCCGGGCGCGCCTGGCCGACCACTTCACGATCGCCCGGCCCGAGGTGGTCGAGCGCCAGGTGTCCAAGGACGGCACCCGCAAGTGGCTGATCCGCATGGCCCCGGGCGTCGAGGTCGAGACGGTCTATATTCCGTCCGTCGGACGGGTGGGGGCGCTGTGCGTCTCCAGCCAGGTCGGCTGCACCCTGAACTGCAGCTTCTGCCACACCGGCACCCAGGCCCTGGTCCGCAACCTGACCGCCGCCGAGATCGTCGCCCAGGTGCAGATCGCCAAGGACGACCTGGGCGAATGGCCGTCCGACAAGGAAGACCGCCTGCTGAGCAACATCGTGTTCATGGGCATGGGCGAGCCGCTCTACAATCTGGGCCAGGTGGCTGACGCCATCGAGATCATCAGCGACAACGAGGGCATCACGATCTCGCGCCGCCGGATCACGGTCTCGACCTCCGGCGTGGTCCCGCAGCTGGAAGCCCTGGGCGACAAGACCCAGGCCATGCTGGCCATCAGCCTGCACGCCACCAACGACGCCCTGCGCGACGTGCTGGTGCCGCTGAACAAGAAATACCCGCTGGACCAGCTGATGGCGGGGATTCGCGCCTATCCGGGCCTCAGCAACGCTCGCCGGGTGACGTTCGAATATGTGATGCTGAAGGGCGTCAACGACAGCCCCGACGAGGCCCGCGCCCTGGTCAAACTGATCAAGGGCATTCCGGCCAAGGTCAATCTGATCCCCTTCAACCCCTGGCCGGGCACCGACTATCAGTGCTCCGACTGGGCGGCGATCGAAGCCTTCGCCGCGATCCTCAACAAGGCCGGCTATTCGTCGCCGATCCGCACGCCGCGGGGCCGCGACATCCTCGCCGCCTGCGGCCAGCTGAAGAGCGAGAGCGAGAAGGTCCGCGCCTCGGCGATGCGCAAGCTGTCGATGGCGGCCATGGCCGGCGTGCTGGACGACGACGAGGACGAGGCGGCGGCCTAGATGTCGCCCCTCGCCGCGCCGGACGCCGCCATGATGACGGGCCCCGAGGCGCTGGCGCGGTTCCTCGAGACGTCCGACCAGGGCATCCTGCGCGGCGTGTTCTCGGCCGGCGAGGTGACCATCCTCGAGAATTTCCCGCCGCACGTCTTCACCGGCCAGGACGGCTTGGCGCATTGGCAAGCGTTGATGGCCCGGCACGTCGGCGCCATCGACGACCTGCGCCACGCGTTCGGCCCGCCGCAGGACTTCGGCCGGACCGGCGACACGGTCTATTTCTCCCTGCCCACGCGCTGGACCGGCGTCCGGGACGGCCAGCCGTTCGACGAGCATGGCGGCTGGTCGTTCGTGCAGGCGCTGGAAGGCGGGCGCTGGCGGATCCGGGCCTACGGCTGGTCGGTGGTGAGCTTTACCCAATAGCATCTGGCTCGTCGGACGAGCCCCCTACGCACGGCCGTTGATCCCGTGCTAGCAATGCCTCCCTCAAGTCCGGGGATTACCGTCTTCATGCCGCCTCAGCTCCAGTCGCCCGAGATCCAGGCCTTCGCCAGCGGCCTGCCGCTGACCCTGATGCACGCCGCCATCACCCTGACGATGCTGGTGGTGGGCACGGCGCTCTACGCCCTGCTGACCCCGCACAAGGAGATCAAGCTGATCCGCGAGGGCAACGCCGCGGCCGCCCTGTCGCTGGGCGGGGTGATGGTCGGCCTGGCCATTCCGCTGGCCACCTCGCTGTCGGCCTCGGTGTCGCCGCTGGAGATCGTGCTGTGGGGCGTCTCGACGATCGCCGTGCAGCTGTTGGTCTTCCGGATCACCGACATGCTGCTCAAGGGCCTGCCCGAGCGGATCAACGAGGGCGAGGTCGCCGCCGCCGCCCTGCTGGTCGGGGCCAAGATCGCCACCGCCCTGATCCTGGCCGCCGCGGTGGCCGGCTAAGGGCTGGGCGAGCAGGGGCGCGCCGTGCATTTCCCGAAACTTCCGGACTGGCTGATCTACGGGGCGGTGGTGGCCGCCCTGGTGGTCGTCGCCGTCGGCCGGCAGGAGCGCTCGGACGCCCCGCCGCCGCCGCCGCCGGTGCCCGGCGGCGAGGGCCTGCCGCTGGGCCCCGCCTCGCCGTTCGACCCGTCCGTCGTCGTCCAGGTGCCCGAGAAGGGCCAGCCCGGCAGCGGCACGGCCTTCTCGGTCGACGACGGCGGCTCGTGGCTGACCGCCCGGCACGTGGTCGACGGCTGTCGCGAGGCGGCGATCGTCGTGGCCGACGGCCGGGGCGTGGCGGCCCGCATCACGCTGGACCCGTCCGGCGACGCCGCGATCTTGACCACCGAGGGCGGGGCCCCCGCCGTGCCTCTTCGCGGGGTGACCGAGCCGCCCCGGCGCGGCGAGCGGGCCTATCATCCGGGCTTCCCGCAGGGTCATCCGGGCGAGGTCACCTCGCGCCTGCTGGGTCGCGAGAACCTGGTCATCCGGGGGCGCGGCGCCCGGGTCGAGCCGGTGCTGGTCTGGGCCGAGGTCGGCCGCACCGACAATCTGAAGGGCACGCTGTCGGGCCTGTCGGGCGCTCCGGCCCTGGACAGCGCCGGGCGGGTGATCGGCGTGACGGTGGCGGAGTCGCCGCGCCGGGGCCGGATCTACACGACCGCCCAGGAGACGGTCAGCGACCTGCTCAAGCAGAGCCGTCGCCGTCCGGCCAGCTTCGCCCTGGGCGAGGCGATCACCACCGAGAACTACGGCCGCGTCGCCGACGGCCTGCGCCGCGACCTGCGCGTGGCCCAGGTGGTGTGTCTCAAGAGCGAGACCTGAAACGTCGCCGGGCGGACCCTTGCTCAGGCCAGAGCCTCCTCCGTCTCCGCGGCCGCCTTGGCCGCCATGTGCCTCGGCTGGCGCGCCGCGACCGCAAACGACAGAGCGATGGCGACGACGCCGATCAGGGCCGTGTAGATGAAGAAGGCGGTGTAGCCCGCCGCCATGGCCGCGGCGCTGACGCCCAGCTTGGCGCCGGCGGCAGTGAAGCTCTCGGGCGGCAGGCGGGTGAACAGGCCCTTCAGCGTTCCGATTGGGCCGCCGGCCTGGGCCGCCACGGCCGAGGCCTCGACGATCCGTCCCGATTGCGAGGCGATCAGCTTGCCGGGCAGGGCGTACAGCGACGAGAACAGGGCGTACTGGGTGGCCGTGAAGCCCGCCGTGGTCAGGCTGGACATGTAGGCGATCAGGGCCGTGCCGGCGACGCCGCCGGCGATGTTGTCGATGCAGATCGAGGCGAACAGCATCGGCACGTTGTGGCCGCTCATGGCCAGCAGGGCGAACATCAGGTTGCTGATCGGCTGGGCGAAGGCCCCGACGATCAGGGCGCGCATCAGGCCGAAGCGCGCCACGACCACCCCGCCCAGGAACACCCCGGCCATCGAGGCGATGATGCCGAACACCTTCCGGATCTCGGCGATCTCGGTCAGCGAGAAGCCCATGTCGCGGTAGAACGGATTCATGATGTTGAGCACGAAGTCCGAGACCCGGTAGACGCAGATCGCCGCCAGGATCAGGCCGGCCACGCCCGAGAAGCGGGTCAGGAACTCCTTCAGCGGCGAATAGAGCGCCGTCGACAGATAGACGCCCGGCTTGGTCTTGACCCTGGGGATCGGCCAGGCGGCGATCACGATGACCGCCAGGCCGGCCAGCACTCCGGCCAGCTGCAGCCAGACGCCGTTGGGTTTGGCCTTCCAGGCTTCGGCCAGGGCGTCGCCGCCGACGATGTTCGACAGCAGGCTGGCGTCGCCCGACAGGCCCGAGCCGACCAGCAGGGCGCCGACCACCAGGATGGCCAGCCGCGCCAGCCATTCGAGGATCTCCAGCGCCTTGGGCTGGTCGACCCCGTCGGTGTGGATCGGCCGGATGGCGTGGGCCGCCTCGCGTGGGGCCAGCAGGGTCGAGATCACCCCGACCAGCATGACCCCGGCCATGGCCAGGTACGAGATGTTCCAGCCGAACCGCTCGGCCAGGATCAGCGGCACGGCGCCGGCCATGATCATGGCCCCGCGATAGCCCCATTGCACGGCCACGGCCATCTGGCCCTGACGGTCGGTGTCGACCACCTCGATCCGCCAGGCGTCGATGACGATGTCCTGGGTGGCGGTGGCGAAGCCGACGATCACGGCGATGGCGGCCATCAGCGGCAGGTTCGCGGCCGGATTGACGGTCGAGATCGCCAGCAGGCCCAGGATGATGACCGCCTGACAGACCAGCATCCAGGCGCGGCGGTGGCCGACCAGTCCGTGCAGAACCGGCACCTTGGAGCGGTCGATCAGCGGGGCCCACAGGAACTTGAACGAGAAGCTCAGGGTCGCCAGGCTGAAGAAGCCGATCACCGCCAGCGACAGGCCGGCGTCGCGCAGCCACAGCGACAGGGTGTCGAAGATCAGCATGAAGGGCAGGCCCGAGGCGAAGCCCAGGCCCAGCATCACCAGGCTGCGGCGCTCGCCGAAGAACGCCAGGGTCTGGAGGAGGGTCTTCTTCTGGATCTTCGAGCCAGGTTGGACGTCGTGGGTCATGCGTGGCGGTCCCCGGTGCGGGGAAGCCGCCCCGCCATCAGCCGGCGACCTTGGCCCGCGTCGCCGCTTTCGTCCAGCCGAGGCCCGTCCAGTTGGTCAGCACGCCGCGCAGAGCCGGCGAGGTCAGCGGCTTGGCCAGGAAGTCGTTCATGCCGGCGGCCAGGCAGGCGCGGCGGTCCTCGTCGAAGGCGTCGGCGGTCAGGGCGACGATGGGGGTGGTGACGCCGCGCTCGCGCAGGGCCCGGGTCGCCTCCAGGCCGTTCAGGCCCGGCATGCGCAGGTCCATCAGGATCAGGTCGTAGAAGCCGCGCGACAGGGCCGAGACGGCCTCGTCGCCGCTGGCGATGCGGTCGACCTTGCAGCCTTCGCGCTCCAGCAGGGCGCGGGCCAGCAGGGCGTTGATCGGATTGTCCTCGGCCAGCAGCACGCGGACGCCGGGCGCGGCGGCCGGGGCGATGCGGTCGTCCTCGTGGACGGTCGAGGCGGCCGGCTCGACCGCCCGGATCTCGGTCGCGGCCGTTTTCGCGGGCGGTCGGGCGGCCAGCACCTGGGCGATCAGCGAGGCGCGGCGCAGCGGCTTGATCAGATAGCCCAGGCCGGCGGCTTTCAGCTTGGGGATACGGTCGCGCTGGTCCGGGGTCAGCAGGGCCACGCAGGCGCGGCCGGCGGGGGCCTTCAACGCCCCGCGCGGTCCGGCCCCCTTTGTGTTTATTGGCGCCGCGTCGAGCAGCAGCACGGCCTCGGCCGGCGCGCCCTTCAGGGCCTCGGCGACCGTCTCGCCGGCCAGGGCCTGGCCGCCGCTGGCGCGGACCTGGCGCAGGGCCGCCTCGCGGACCATGGCGTTGGGCGAGGCGATGGCCACGGTCCGGCCGGCCAGGGGCAGATCCGCCGCGGTCGCCGGGAGGGTCTCGAACGGGGCCTCGAACCAGAAGTCGGCGCCCTGGCCCAGCTCGCCGCCGACCCCGGCCTCGCCGTGCATGGCGCCGGCCAGGCGGGCGACGATGGCCAGGCCCAGGCCCGCTCCGCCCAGTTGGGCCTGGTGCGAGGGGTCGGTCTGGACGAAGGCCTCGAAGATGGCTGCCCGGGCTTCGGGAGCGACGCCGGGTCCGGTGTCGCGGACGTTGAAGCGGATGCGGCCCTCGGAAACCAGCTCGGCGCTCAGCAGCACGCCGCCGGCTTCCGTGAACTTGATGGCGTTGCCGGCGTAGTTCAGCAGCACCTGCCGCAAGCGGCCCTCGTCGGCCAGGATCGTGGGCAGACCGGGCGCGGCGGCCCAGGCGATCTCGATGGCCTTTTCATGGGCGCGCGGGCTGAGCAGCTCGGCCACCTGGCGCAGCAGGTTCTCGACGTCGACCGGGGCGGCGTGCAGCTCGATGGCCGTGGCGCCCAGACGGGCGAAATCCAGCACGTCGTTGACCAGCGACAGCAGGTGGTCGCCGCTTTCGCGCAGGGCGCCGACATAGGCCCGCTGCTCGGCGGTCAGCCGCGTGCCCTCCAGCAGCCGCGCCATGCCCAGCACGCCGTTCAGCGGGGTGCGGAACTCGTGGCTGAGGGTCGCCAGCTGTTCGGGGGTGACCCCGGCGGAGGAAGGACGGTTGCTCATGGCGGGAGAGCTTAGCGGTCACGGCTTAACGACGGGTGTTCGATGAAAGGGCGCACGGCTTGGCCGCCACGCGCTTTCGCTGCGATGGGATGGGGAGGGTTGCGAAGCGCCCGGGCCTCGCCCGGAATAGCTTTGTTGTTGATACCGTTTCGACGAAGTCAGGCGCTTCGCGTGGAGCCGTTATCCGCAAGGCCGGGGCGCGCGGGCCTTTTCCGCCCTTCACCCCACCCGGTGGTTCCCGCTGGATCTGTGCACCGCTTGATTTCAGAGGCGGGAGTGAGCC
>NZ_FORN01000021.1 GCF_900114015.1 Caulobacter sp. UNC279MFTsu5.1
GAGGAGGGAGCCTCGGCGATGTCGTGGGAAGTGGAGGGATTCTGTTGGCAGGCTCCCTCCGGGCCCCGCCTAGGGATCTGAACCCCTAGGACTTAAGAGGCGAGATCACCCGCACCGCATTACGCGGCGATGGCGAACTCTTCAGCGAAGTTATCGTTCGCAGTTAGTTTAGCGGCCCGATACGGTGAGCCACGCCGAGAGAAAGCATACACCTTTACACGTCTGTCGATGCTGATCGGCCCCATGGATTCCCGTGATAACTCGGGAGGTTTTGGTGGAGCCGCCGGGAATCGCACCCGGGTCCAGTCCGCTTATTACGTGCGCGTTTATCCCCATAGTCCGGGCGAACCCGAGCAGATTCAATATAGGGGCTGGGGCTCGCGGATGGAAGACCGTCCGTGTCCGGGGCCATGTCCGGGATGGCGGCGGCGCTGGGCGCGGGGCGGCGGCGCCAGGCTGAGACGGCCCTCGGTCAGCCGGCCGGCCAGCTGGCCGCCGCCGTCCTCGAACAGGCGCACGTCGTCGCCGACCAGCTCGTAATGGCCGGCGAACACCAGCTCGCCGTCGTGATGCTCCTCGAACCGGCCGTCGAGGCGCAGCTCCAGGCTCACCGCCCGGTTGGCGCTGGCCCAGACGCCGGACACGCGGCGGCCGATCAATGGACCGCTCCCCAATGGACGCCATTCACGGCGGAGGCGGCGGTGACGAGGGCGGTGGCGGTCAGCCAGGCGGCGACGAACCACCGAGGCGCGGCCTGGGGCTGGCGGGGCGTGTAGCGGGTCATGATATCCTCGGGGGCGGACGGCCGCTGCGTCGCTCGATCCCGGGTCCGGACCTCGGGAGAGGACGGGCCCGGGAAGGGGCGGCGACGGCGGCGGGGCGGGACATTCCCACCATGACCCACGGATCGCCGTTCCCGATAGACCGATGCTGCCCCTTGATTGCACGATCCTGCACATCACCTGTGACAGGCGTGACGGGCCGTTTCGCCGGGCGTAGGACAACATCCTTCAACACAAGGAAATGTCGATGGTCGAGCAAGGCGAACTCGCCGCTCTGATTGAACGATACGCGCCTCACGATGGCGATCACGAGGTTTGCGACAAGGTCTCGCTGCACCGCTCGAGCCAGCCTACCGAACCCAAGCACGGCGTGTTCGGGGCGGCGGTCTGCGTGGTGGCCCAGGGTCGCAAGCAAGTGCTCAGCGGCGGATCGGTGCTGGTCTACGATCCGCTGAACTACCTGGTCGCCTCGGTCGACCTGCCGGTGATCGGCCAGGTCATCGAAGCCTCGCCGGAAGAGCCGTATCTCTCGTTTCGCATGACCCTCGACCCGGCGGTGATCGGCGATCTGCTGCTGCAGCTGGGCGGCGAGCCGGCCCTGGCCCAGGACGCCGGGCCGCTGGTCGGGGCCATGGCGGTCAGCCGGGTCAACCCGCCCCTGCTGGACGCGGTGATGCGAATGGTTCGGCTGGTCGACACCCCGCGCGACGCCGCCGTCCTGGCCCCGCTGATCGAACGCGAGATCCTCTACCGCATGCTGCTGGGCGACCAGGGGCCGCGCCTGGCCCAGGTCGCCCGAGCCGACGGCCGCATGCGCCAGGTCAAGCGGGCCATCGGCTGGATCACCCAGCACTTCAACCAGCCGTTCAGCATCGAGGAACTGGCGGCCGAGGCGCGGATGAGCCCCTCGGCCCTGCATCGCCACTTCAAGGCGGTCACCGCGCTCAGCCCCTTGCAGTACCAGAAGCAGATCCGCCTGCAGGAGGCGCGCAAGCTGATCCTGGCCCAGCGGCTGGACGCAGGTTCGGCCGGCCATGCGGTGGGCTATGACAGCCCCTCGCAGTTCAGCCGCGAATATGCCCGGCTGTTCGGCGCGCCGCCCCTGCGCGACGCGGCGCGCCTGAGGGGCCGGCCGGACATGCTGTTGGACACCTGACGCGCTCGCCACCTGTGGTCGACCGCCTGGCGAATTTCCCCTATTCCAGGACTCGCCAAATAGAGACAAGCTCGCGGGGCTTGTCTTCAAGGTGAAGCGCGGGCGCGGAGTGGGAGATCGCGAAATGTCAAAAATTGTTGCCGAGTTCATCGGCACCTTTGCTTTGGTCTTGTTCGGCTGCGGTGCGGCCGTTTTGGGGGGCGACCATGTCGGACAACTTGGCATAGCCTTGGCGTTCGGCTTCGCGATCGTGGCCATGGCCTACGGCATCGGTCCGGTCTCGGGCTGCCACGTCAATCCGGCGGTCAGCCTGGCGGCCTTCGTGGCCGGGCGGATGAGCGTCAAGGAGATGCTGCTGTACTGGGTCGCCCAGTTCGTCGGCGCGACGGCGGGGGCGGCGGTGCTGCTGCTGATCGCCGGGGGTACGGCGCACGGCCTGGGCCAGAACGGCTGGGGACCGGGCTATGGCGGCGGCTTCGGGATCGAGGCGGCCTTCGTGTTCGAGGTGGTGATGACCGCCTTGTTCGTGATCGTCATCCTGGGCTCGACCGGCACCGACGCCGCACCGGGCTTCGCGGGGCTGGGCATCGGCATCGCCCTGGCGGTGATCCACATCGTCGGCATCCAGGTGACCGGCGTATCGGTCAACCCGGCCCGCAGCTTCGGTCCGGCCGTCCTGGTCGGCGGCCAGGCCGTGGCGCAGCTGTGGCTGTTCTTCGTCGCCCCGGCGATCGGCGCGGTGCTGGGCGCGCTGCTCTATCGCTTCAACGTGCTGAAGGTGGGCTGAGGCGAGCCTGAACGGCCTGCGCCTAGGTCGCCCAAATCGTTGTCATCCCGGAAGCCTCGCGGAGGCTGTCCGGGATCCAGGGCCGGCGCAATGCGGTGGTCCTGGATCCCGGCCTTCCGCTTCGCCACGACCGGGATGACAACATTAGGGTTGGTTTCGGATAGGTCCCGACCCTCAATGCGGCAGGTCGGACCAGTTGATCATGACATGGTTCTTGGCCTGGCCGACGATGGTGATCTTCTGGCCCTTGTCGTCGCTGAGCGCATCGAAGACGTACCGGGCGCCGTCGCGAGTGATGTTCTGCACGACCTTGCCGCCGGCGTCGTAGGTGACCAGGGCGAAGGACGTCCGGTTGTCGGCGAAGCTGTAGATCCAGGTCCTGTAGGCGCCGTAGTAGATGACGGGGCAGGTCTTGCTCATCTGCGCGCCGTCGTCCGGAACCTTGACGCAGACGACCTGCAGCCCCGGGGGAACCGCGGGCGCCTCCCCGATTGGGTCGTACTTGATCTGCGGCGTATGCGGCACGGCCTGGGCCTGGACGGCGCAGGCCGCGCCCAGGGCGACGACGACGCCGGCCGCGGCCAGCATGGATTTCAGGGCGACGATCTTGACCATGGTTTCCCTCCCGGAGTCATGGTCAAGGTTGATACCGGCGTTATCCGGGAATTGCAATTTTAAAGGGTGTTTACGCGGGGAGCGCGTCAGGCGCTAGGTCGGCGGGCTGGAGGGCGTTTCCGGTTCGTCTTCGGGCGGAACGGGCACGGCGGGCGGCTGGGGACGGCTGTTGGTTCCGGCCTTGAGTCGGCCGCCAGAGGCGATCAGCGAGTCGTAGGCCCGTTGCTGGCGCGAGAAGTCGCCGCCGCGCGCGAACATCGCGTCGAACCGGGCGTCGCGTCCAGAGGCCGTCGACAAGGCCGCCGCCAGGGCCGGGGCGATGGAGCCCACCTCGGCGTCATCGCAGGCCCGGCGCAGGTGGCGGGCCTGGCCGGGGACCAGCAGGGTGACATCCCAGGAGACGCCCTCCAGGCACACGGGCTCCACGGCGCCGCCGCCGTAGTCGACGATCACCGAGCGCGGCTGGCCCCACATCGGCGCGCCGACCAGGGCCTTCAGCGGCGGGATCTGCTGGGGGGCGAGCTCGGCGTCGATATCGACGCGGCGGCCGATCTCCGGCGTGCAGCAGCCGAGGCCGGCCCGGGCCTGGACGAAGGCGCGGCCGTCGCGGCGCACGGTGACCCGGACCACCGCCTGGCGCACCCCGGTCGCCGGCCGCGCCCAGACCTCCAGCACCAGCTCACCGCGCTTGATCAGCTGACTCTGCAGGGGCTGCAGGCCCCAGAGACGGTAGAGCAGGGGATCCACGCCGTTGTCGATCGGCACCAGGGTCTCGCCCGGACGCAGGCGGCGGCCCTGGAACGGGTCCTGCTCGGGCGGCGGCTTGGGGATTTCCGGGGCCCACCACACCGCCGGGTCGGGCGGCGGGGCGGGAACGGTTTGAGGGGCGGGTTGCTGGCCGGCGAGGGCGAACCCCGTCAGGAGGCCGGCCAGAAGCATCGCGCCCGTCATGGCTACATCCCTTCAACGCCCCTCTCGATGGAAAGCACGCCGGTGCGCGACAGTTCCACCAGGCCCAGCGGCCGCATCAGGTCTAGGAACTTGTCGATCTTCGAGGGCGCGCCCGAAATCTCGAACACGAAGCTCTCCAGGGTGGTGTCCACGGGCTTGGCGCGGAAGATCTCGGCGATGCGCAGGGCCTCGACGCGGTCGACGCCCTGGCCGCGCACCTTGACCAGGGCCAGCTCGCGCTCGACGCCGTTGGGGTCGCGGGTCACGTCGTGCACGCGGCGGACATTGACCACCTTGTTCAGCTGGGCCTCGATCTGGTCGAGCACGTGACGGGTGCCGCGGGTGACCACGGTGATCCGGCTGGTGTGGGCCTTGCGATCGGTCTCGGCGACGGTGAGGCTCTCGATGTTGTAGCCGCGCGCGGCGAACAGCCCGACCACCCGGTGCAGCACGCCCGGCTCGTTGTCGACCAGCAGGGCGAAGGTCGCGGTCTGCTCGACCTGTTCGTTGGGGGCCATGTCGTAGGCGGAGGCGGGTTGGAGGTCGGTCATCGCGTTACTGTAGCCCCTAAAGTTTGAAGTTTCCCTCCCCCTCGTGGGGAGGGGGGACCAGCGAAGCTGGTGGGTGGGGTTTCCGTCCCTTTGACTCATCAAGCCCCACCCGACCCCTTCGGGGCCACCCTCCCCATGAAGGGGAGGGAAGGAATAGAGGCTAGACCAGCCCCGCGCCTGCCGCGCCGATGACGTTCCCGATGTCCTCGACGTCGCCCATGATCATCTCGTTGTGGGCCTTGCCCGAGGGGATCATCGGCAGGCAGTTCTCGTGCTTCTCGACGCGGCAGTCGAAGACCACGACCTTGTCGCTGTTGATCATCTCCAGGATCTTGCCGTCCAGCTCGGCTGGATCGTCACAGCGGATGCCGACGGCGCCATAGGCCTCGGCCAACTTCACGAAGTCGGGCAGGCTGTCGGAATAGGAGTGGCTGTAGCGCTCGCCGTGCAGCAGCTGCTGCCACTGGCGGACCATGCCCATCCATTCGTTGTTCAGGATGAAGATCTTGACCGGCAAGTCGAACTGGATCGCCGTCGACAGCTCCTGGATGCACATCTGGATCGAGGCCTCGCCGGCGATGTCGACGACCAGGCTCTTGGGATGGGCCAACTGCACGCCTAGGGCGGCGGGCAGGCCGTAGCCCATGGTGCCCAGGCCCCCGGAGGTCATCCAATGGTTGGGCTCCTCGAAGCGGAAGAACTGGGCGGCCCACATCTGGTGCTGGCCGACCTCGGTGGTGATGTAGACGTCCTTGTCGCGGGTCAGGGCGTACAGCCGCTCGATGGCGTACTGCGGCTTGATGACCGTGTCAGAGCGGCGATAGGCCAGGCACTGGCGGGCGCGCCACTGGTCGATCTGGGCCCACCAGTCGGTCAGGGCGGCCTTGTTGGCCTGGTGGCCGGCGGCCTTCCAGGCGGCGATCAGATCCTCGAGCACGCTGCCGGCGTCGCCGACGATCGGCAGGTCGACGCGGACGTTCTTGTTGATCGACGAGGCGTCGATGTCGATGTGGATCTTCTTGCTGCCCGGCGAGAAGGCGTCGAGACGCCCTGTGACGCGGTCGTCGAAGCGAGCCCCGACGCAGATCATCACGTCGCAATCGTGCATGGCGTTGTTGGCCTCGAACGTGCCGTGCATGCCCAACATGCCCAGCCAGGCCGGGTCGGCCGCCGGGAAGGCGCCCAGGCCCATCAGGGTCGAGGTGACCGGCGCGCCGGTCAGGGCCGCGAACTCGCGCAGGGCCTCACTGGCCTTGGGGCCGGCGTTGATCACGCCGCCGCCGGTGTAGAAGATCGGCCGGCGGGCCTGGGCGATCAGCCGGGCGGCCTCGGCGATGCGGTTTTGATCGCCCTTGATGCGCGGATTGTAGGCGTGGGTCGAGGCGACCTCGGTCGGACCGAAATATTCGCCCTTGGCGAACTGGACGTCCTTGGGGATGTCGATCAGCACCGGGCCGGGGCGGCCGGTGGTGGCGATCTTGAACGCCTCGTGGATGATCTGCGGCAGGTCGCGGACATCCTTCACCAGGTAGTTGTGCTTAGTGCACGAACGGGTCATGCCGACCGTATCGGCTTCCTGGAAGGCGTCCGTGCCGATCAGGTGGGTCGGGACCTGACCGGTGATGACCACCATCGGGATCGAGTCCATCAGGGCGTCCATGATGCCGGTGATGGCGTTGGTCGCGCCGGGGCCCGAGGTGACCAGGACGACGCCCGGCTTGCCCGAACTCCTCGCATAGCCTTCGGCGGCATGGGTGGCGCCCTGCTCGTGGCGGACCAGGATGTGCTGCAGGCGCGGCTCGTGAAACAGCGCGTCGTAGATCGGCAGGACCGCGCCGCCCGGATAGCCGAACAGCACCTCGACGCCCTGGTCCACCAGGCCGCGGACCACGATCTCGGCGCCGGTCATGGCGCGGGAGGCGGTGTCGACGGCGGTCGAGCTCTCGATGGTCTGGTGGGCGGTCATGGCGGTGATCCCTGGGGTTGGGAAACTGGGCAGCGGGGAATGGGGCAGCGGGGAAGCGGAAAAGAAAAAAGGCCCCGAAGGACCTTTGTGCGCGCGACCGATCTATCAGCGTGACTTCGAGGTCACGCCGTGAACGGCCGCTCCATAAGTACGATCATGGTGTTGCGCACGAGTGTTGCTCCAAATGGATGTTCGGGAAATGCCATGCTCGCCGAGGGGCGTCAAGGCGCGCTTTGACGCAAGAAACGACCCGTTGCGCGGGGGCAACGGCGTCGTCCGGGGCGAAATTCAGCTCAGGGTTTCCAACAACAGGGCAAGGGCGTGCTCGGCAAAGCGCCGCATGTTGGTCTCGCGGTCGTCCAGGCCCGTCTCGACGGTAAGACTGACCTCCTTATCCGGCCCGACCACGGCGGCGCAGCTGTGGCCCGCCGCGTCGCCATAGCGGTTGCCGTCCGGCCCGGCCGCGCCGGTTTCCGACAGGCCCCAGGTCGCCTTCAGGTTCTTGCCGGCCACTCGGGCCAGCAGCACGGCGTAGGGCTCGCTGGCCGAACGCAGGCCGTCCATGGCCTTCTGCGGGATGTCCAGCAGGGTCAGGCGGGCGCGGGCGGTGTAGACCACGGCCCCGCCGACATAGAACTTCGACGCGCCCGGCACGGCCAGCAGGGCCGCGGAAATCAGGCCGCCGCTCGAAGATTCGGCCACGGCGAGCGTCTCGCTCCGTTCGGTCAGGCGAGCGGCCACGGCGGCGGCGAGGCGGGCGAGTTCGGTCATGAGGTCAGTCCTGTGTGTCGGGGGACTTGCCCCCACCTGGCGGCTTCGCCGCCTGTCCGCCCCCATAGGGGGCGGAGCGCTTGCCTTAAGGCTCTTCCCCCTCTGGGGGAAGACGATCGCGAAGCGATCCGTAGGGGGGAAGTGCGGCGACCCGTTCCCAATCCGGCGTCTGGTTTCGGAACCAGGTCATCTGCCGTTTGGCATATCGCCGCGTCTCCTGGCGCGCGGCGTCCAGCGCCGCGTCCAGATCCGTCTCGCCCCGCAGGTGCGCGGCCAGTTCGCGGTAACCGACCGCTTTCAGCGCCGGCAGGGACGGGTCCAGGCCGCGCGCTTCCATCGCGGCCACCTCGTCCAGCGCCCCGTGCTCGACCATCAGGCCCAGGCGGGCGTCGCAGCGGGCGTAGAGCTCGGCGCGGGACGGGTCGAGCACGACGCCGCGCCAGGTTCCCGCCTCGAGGGCGGGCCGGGTGTCGGTCTGCCAGGCGGTCAGCGACTTGCCGGTGGCCACGGCCACGGCGTGGGCGCGGACCAGGCGCTGGCGGTCGCCGATCTCGATCCGGGCCTCGGCCTGAGGGTCGAGCCCGGCCAGGATGTCGCGGAACTCCGGCTCGCCCTGGGCGGCGTATAGCAGGGCCGAGATCTCGCGCTGGGTCTCGGGCACCGGCGGCACGTCGGCCAGGCCGTGGGTCAGGGCGCGGAAATAGAGGCCCGTGCCGCCGACCACGATGGCGGGACGGCCGCGGGCGGCGATGCCGGCCAGGATCTGCGTCGCCGCCGTCAACCAGCGCCCGACCGACCAGCCGTCGGCGGCGTCGGCGACGCCGAACAGGTGGTGCGGCGCCTGGGCCAGGTCCTCGGGGGACGGCCCGGCCGTCAGCACCCGCAGGCCGGCATAGATCTGCATGGAGTCGGCGTTGACGATCTCGCCGCCGGTCTCGCGCGCCAGGTTCAGGGCCAGCGCCGACTTGCCGCTGGCCGTCGGCCCGGCGATAAGGACGATCTTTGTATCAGGCAATCTCGGGTCGAGTCCTTTTTCTGGTCTCGAGGGGTTGGCGTCTTCGGGGACAAACCATGAAAACCACCTTCGGCGCCATCCTGGCCGGCGTTCTTGTTCTGGCGGCGTCTCCAGCCCTGGCGGCTTCGGGTGACCGCACCACGCCGACCCAGGTCCCGACTCAGACCCCGGTCGAGAAGGCGCCCGAGGCCGAAGGGCCGCCCAGCCTGGACGAGCGCCTGGGCTGCGGCGTGATGCTGGTGACCATCGACGAGGTGCTGCAGCGCAATCCGCAACTGGCGGCGAGTTTCTCGAAGGGCAACAGCGCTGGGGCGACGATGGTCCCGATGTTCAAGCTGCTGGGCGTTAGCGGCGGGCAGGTGCTGGACAAGGCCTATGCCGAGGGCGTGGCCCAGGGCGCGGCGCCGTCGGCGCTGTATCGCCGGGGCGTGGCGGCCCTGTCGGCCAGGATCAACCAGGGCGGCGGCGGCAAGGACCAGGCCATGGCGGTGTTCAGCCGCTGCATGTCGGTGGCTGCGCCCCAATCCTGAGGCCCGTCGCGACGCTTGAAGGTTGACGCGGGCGGCTTCCTCCAATAGCCGCCCCTCATGCTCGCGATCACCCTCGTCTCGCCCGATCCCGCCGCCCTGGCGGAGGCCGCCGCCGCCGTGCGCGCCGTCCTGACGCCTTCGTCCGAAACCCGGCTGGGCGAGGGGGCGCTGGACCTGCTGGCCGACCTGCCGCCAGTGGAGACGCACCAGGCGGTGAAGGCCGCGGTCGGCGACCGGCCCGTCGACTTCGCTGTTCAGTCAGACTGGAACCGCAGGAAGCGCCTGCTGATCGCCGACATGGACTCCACGATCATCAATGTGGAGTGCCTGGACGAGCTGGCCGACTTCGCCGGGGTCAAGGACAAGGTCTCGGAGATCACGGAGCGCGCCATGCGCGGCGAACTGGCCTTCGAGGGCGCGCTGCGCGAACGGGTGGGCATGCTCAAGGGCCTGTCGGTCGACGCCCTGCAGGCCTGCTACGACGACCGCGTGAAGCTCAATCCGGGCGCGCGCACCTTGGTGCGGACCATGGCCGAGCACGGCGCCCGCTGCGCCCTGGTGTCGGGCGGCTTCACCTTCTTCACCGCGCGGGTGGCCCAGGCCGCCGGCTTCCACCTGAACCGCGCCAACACCCTGATCGAGGAGGGCGGCCGGCTGACCGGGACGGTCGGCGAACCGATCCTGGGCAAGGAAGCCAAGCTGGCGGCCTTGCGGGAAGAGACCGCGGCCCGGGGCCTGACCCCGGCCGACGCCCTGGCGGTGGGCGACGGCGCCAACGACCTGGCGATGATCGAGGTCGCGGGGCTGGGCGTCGCCTACCGCGCCAAGCCGATCGTCGCGGCCCAGGCGCATGCGAAAGTCGACCACGCCGACCTGACCGCCTTGCTGTACTTCCAGGGCTACACCCAGGCGGAGTTCGTTTCGTGACCTTCCCGCGCGGCGTCCAGGCGGTGGTGTTCGACATGGACGGGCTGCTGCTGGACACCGAGACGGTCTACCAGGCGGCGATGATCGAGGCGGGCCAGGCGTTTGGGGTCGACTTCACGGCCGCCACCTACCGCTCGATGGTCGGCAAGACCAATCCGGAATGCGGCGTGATGCTGCGCGAGCTCTATGGGCCCAGCTTTCCGGTCGAGGATTACTTCGCCCGTACCTGGAGCGACGTCGAGGCGATTCTCGAGGCCGAGGTGCGGCTGAAGACCGGGGTGATGGAGATCCTCGACTATCTGGACGCCCTGGGCGTGCCGCGGGCCATCGCCACCTCCAACAGCCGTCAGGCGGTGGACCGCTATCTGGGCCGCTTCGACCTAGTCAAACGCTTCCACGCGGTGGTCGCCAACGCCGACGTCGTGCGTCACAAGCCGCATCCGGATCCCTATCTGGAGGCCGCCCGCCGGCTGAACGTGCATCCGACCCTGTGCCTGGCCCTCGAGGACTCCCACCCCGGCGTCCGCGCGGCCCACGCGGCGGGGATGATGACGATCATGGTGCCCGACATCCTGGATCCCACCGAGGAGATCGCGGAGAAGTGCGTGCACATCGCCGAGAGCCTGCACGTGGTGATGGATCTGCTGAAGGCGGCGGCTTAGCGGTCTTTCTGTCCGCAAGCGCTGCGTCCTTCGAGGCTCGCCTACGGCTCGCACCTCAGGATGAGGAAGTCAGCAACAAAGCTCCTCATCCTGAGGCGCCCCCGCAGCGGGCCTCGAAGGGCGCAAGGCGATTGACGCCTACCCCGCCGGACCTTTCTCGAAGTACTTGAAGAAGGCGCTGTCGGGCGAGAGCACCAGGGTGGTGTCGCCCTGGCCCAGCGCCTTCTCGTAGGCCGACATCGACCGGTAGAAGGCCGCGAAGCCCGGGTCGCGGCCGAAGCTTTCGGCGAACAGCTGGGCGCGCTGGGCGTCGGCGTCGCCGCGGATCTTTTCGGCCTCTTCGTAGGCCGTGGCGACGATCTCGCGGCGCTTCTGTTCGCCGATAGCACGCAGCTCGGCGGCTTCCTGCTTGCGGGCGGTCTGCATGCGCTCGAACACCGCCTGCTCGTTGGTGGGCGGCAGGTCGGCGCGCTTGATGCGCACGTCGATGATCTGGACGCCCAGGTTGGAGGCGGCCACCTGGCGGGCGACGCGTTCGCGGATGGCGGTCATCACCTGGGCGCGCTTGCCGGCGATCACCTCTTCCGAGGTCGAGCGGCCGATCTCCTCGCGCAAGGCGGCGTTGACGATGCGGTCGAGGCGGTCGGTGGCGACGCTCTCCTGGCCCAGGGTGCGGTAGAACTGGCGCGGGTCGGTGATGCGGTAGCGGACGAAGGCGTCGACCACCAGCCGCTCCTGGTCGGCGGCGGTGACCTCCTCCGGTTGGGCGTTGATCATCTCGATGTTGCGCTTGTCGAACCGGATGACGGTGTCGAACGGGCTCTTCAGGTGCAGGCCCGGCGTGGTCACCGTCGCCACGGGATCGCCCAGGCGGACGAGCAGGGCCTGCTGCCGCTGGTCCACCTGGAACAGGGTGAAATTGGCCAGGATCAGCAGGAACAGCGCGCCGACGCCGGCGACGACGACGGGTCCGTTGTTGAGGCGGTTCATCGGACAACTCCCTCGCTGCCGGAAACGGAGGGGGACACCGACGGACCCTTGGGCCTGAATGCGTCGGGGGGCAGGATCACCGGGGCCGTGGCGCCCTTGTTGTCGATGATCACCTTGTTGGACCGTTCCAGCACCCGCTGCATGGTCTCGATATAGAGGCGCTCGCGGGTGACGGCGGGGGCCAGCTTGTACTGGGCGTAGACCTGGTTGAAGCGATCGGCGTCGCCGGCGGCTTCGCGCACCACCTGCTCGCGATAGCCCAGGGCCGCCTGCCTGATCTGGGCGGCTTCGCCCCGGGCGTTGTTGGCGGCGGATTCGGCGTTCTGGGCGGCGCGCTGCACGTCGCGATAGGCCTCCAGCACCGGACCCGGCGTGGTGGCGGCCTGGATGTTGACGCTCTGGATCGAGACCCCGACGTCGTAACGGTCGAGGATGCGCTGCATCAGCTGCTCGGTCTGGTCCTGCACCTGACCGCGGCCGGTGGTCAGGATCGGGGTCAGGGCGGTGCGGCCGACCACTTCGCGCATGGCGCTTTCGGCCACGTCCTTGATCACGGTGTCGGGGTCGCGAACGTTGAAGGCGTACTTGGCCGCGTCCGAGACCTTCCATTGCACGGTGAAGCTGAGGTCGACGATGTTCTCGTCGCCGGTCAGCATCAGGCGCTCGTCCGGCAGCGGCTGGCTGACCGTGCCGCCGATGTCGAGGGTCTGGATCGAGGTGACGGGCACCAGTTCGGCGTGCTCGATCGGCCAGGGCAGGTGGTAGCGCAGGCCGGGCTGGGCGGTGCGGCTGTAGGCGCCGAACGTGGTGACCACCGCCTGTTCCTTGGGCTGGACCACATAGCAGCCGGAGATGGCCCACAGCGCGATCACGCCCAAGGCGGCGGCGCCGACCGCGCGCGATCGGCGGGGCCCGCCGAAGGTCTGGCGCATGCGATTGGACAGCCGATCGAGCATGGCGTTGAGGTCGATGGGCGGCGGTGCGTCGCCGGGGCTGCCGGGACCATCGGGGCGCGGCTCTTCGCCCCGGTTCCGGTCCGCGTCCTTCTTGTCGTCGTTCGGCGGGGACCCCCAGGGTCCGGGGCCGGCGTTGTCGTTCCAGGGCATGGGCGGTCTGGTCTTCCGGTCACAGCGAATGGCGGGCCAAATGGCGGGTTGTAAAACCACCCCCGCACGCGGATATGAAAGCCCCCGCAGTACAAGGCAAGACAATCCCGTGACCGCAGCTTCCCCCGCCACTCTCGACGACGCCCGCGCGGCGCTGGACCTAGTCGTCGATCCGGTCTCCGGCGAGGGGCTGGTGGCGGCCGGCTTGGTGCAGGGCCTGGTCGTGCGCGCCGGCCGCGCCGGCTTCATGCTGGAGGTTCCGGCTTCCCAGGCGGCGACCTACGCTCCGGTGCGCGAGGCGGCCGAAAAGGTCCTGGCGGGCCTGCCCGGCGTCGACGTCGCCCAGGTGGTGCTGACCGCCCAGGCGGCCGAGGGCGCGACGCGGGTGCGCAAGGGCGCCAAGGTCTCGGAAGACGGCCAGGCCCGGCTGGTCCCGCCGCCGGAGGCCGAAAAGCCGGCCCACGTGAAGCACGTGATCGCCGTGGCCTCGGGCAAGGGCGGGGTGGGCAAGTCGACCGTGGCCACCAACCTGGCCTGCGCCTTCGCCGCCCAAGGCCTGCGGGTCGGCCTGCTGGACGCCGATGTCTACGGCCCCTCGGCCCCGCGCATGATGGGCGTCGACGGCGAGCCCAGCTTCGAGGACGGCAAGCTGCAGCCGCTGCAGGCCCATGGGATCAGGCTGATGTCGATCGGCTTCCTGGTCGACGAGGGCAAGGCGATGATCTGGCGCGGCCCGATGGCCTCGTCGGCCGTCCGCCAGATGATCCACGACGTGGCCTGGGGCTCGGAGGCCGCGCCGCTGGACGTGTTGGTCGTCGACCTGCCGCCCGGCACCGGCGACATCCAGCTGACCCTGGTCCAGAAGCTGCGGATCGACGGCGCGGTGCTGGTCACCACCCCGCAGGAGATCGCCCTGATCGACGCTCGCCGCGCGGCGGCGATGTTCGGCAAGACCGCCACCCCGATCCTGGGGCTGATCGAGAACATGGCCTTCTTCGCCGATCCTGCGACAGGCGCGCCGATCCCGATCTTCGGGGCCGGCGGCGGGGTGGCGGAGGCCAAGGCCCTGGGCGTGCCGGTCCTGGCCCAGGTTCCGATCGAGATCGCCGTGCGCGAGGCCGGCGACGCCGGAACGCCGGTGGTGCTGCGTGCGCCGGACAGCGCGGCGGCCAAGGCGTTCGCGGAGGCGGCCCGGGCGCTTTGGGATGGAATGAAGGGCTAAGGCGAAGGGCGGGGACGCCCACAGGGGAGCAAAGAAAAAAGCCGCCCGGGTTTCCCCGGACGGCCTCATCCCGTTCAACTCGCGTCGAAGCCTAGAAGCTCCAGCGCAGGCCCGTCGACAGGACCACGGCCGAGCCGCCGACGTCGCCCTTCATGTTCAGGGTCGTCGCCGCCGGGGTGCCGGCGTAGATCGTCTCGGTGCGGTTGATCTTGGTGTCGTCGAAGCTGATGTACGACAGGGCCGCGTCCCACTGGATGGCGTCGGTGGCCTTCCAGGTCGAGCCGATGGCGTACAGCATGCGGTCGCCGTCCGGCACGCGGGCGGTGCGGCCGACATCCGGGGTCGGGGTCGGGTCGTACTGTACGCCGGCCCGCAGGGTCAGCTTCGGGTTGACGTCATAGTCGACGCCGGCCGCCACTGTGGTGGTGTCCTTGTAGTTCTGCTGGCTGACGCTGCCGCCGCCCGTATAGGTGACGACGATCTTGTCGAACTCGCTCCAGCCGATGCGCGAGACCGAGGCGTTGAGGGTGGCCTTGTCGGTCACCTGCCAGCGGGCGCCCAGGTGGGCCATCCACGGGGTGGTGATCTTGGCCAGGCCGTCGGTGTTGACGTTGGCGGCGGTCAGCGGGCCAAGCAGGCCGGTGACCAGCACCTTGCCGTCCAGTTCGTGCTTGATCTGCGAACGGTAGGACGCGCCGATCGTCAGGGCCGGGGTGGCGTGGAATTGGGCGCCGACGTTCCAGCCGTAGTCCCAGTTGCCTTCGCCCTTCAGCGACGACGAGCCGTCGGGCAGCAGGGGCGACAGGTTCGGCAGGGCCGAGGTCAGTTCGGCGTCGGTGTACTGGGCCGAAACGCCCACGCCAAGGTCGAGCATGTCGTTGACGCGGTAGGCGACCACGCCGTTGACGTCGATGGTCTTCAGGTTCGACTTCAGGGCGTCGTAGCGGGTCCAGCTGCGGCTGTTGTAGTCGGTGGTGAAGTTGTAGGGCGCGGCGACGGAGAGGCCGACGGCCAGCTTGTCGTTGACGCGGAAGGCGCCGGCCAGGTTGGGGACGATGCCGTTGTTGATCGGGCCGCCGGCATAGGGCTCGCCGCCCACCGGGGTGGTCAGGCCGCCCGGGATGACCGGACGGGTCAGGGTCGAGCCGGCGTTGTTGACTTGGGAATCGACCTGAACCAGGTGAACGCCGCCATAGATCTCGTTCTTGTCGAGGCCGGCGATCGAGGCGGGGTTCCACCACAGGCTGGCGGCGCCGCGGTCGGCCACTTCGCCCGAATAGGCGCGGCCGGCGCCGCGCACCGATTGTTCCTGCAGGTAGAAGGCGGCGGCCGAGGCTTGCGAAGCGGCGACCAGCGTGGCGAGCGCCACGCCCGCGGCGAGGGAGATACGCGAAAGGGACATGAGAGACGACCTTCTGGGGAGGAAGCTCCGGCGACCTTGGTGGCGCCGGTTGCCGTCGCTCTAACGCATTCAGTCAAAAAACGTTGCTATTTATTCGCGAAACCGTGAATTTTGTGCAGAGCGTCAAAGAAAACCGAGCTTTGGGCCGAGTCTGTATTTCGATGTTCCGTCAGTTATGCTCGAAGTTGCCTGAAAAGGACGCAAACAAGTTGACGTAAGGGAAATCTACGCCAGCCCAGTTCGCGTCACAATTCAATTTTGGTGTTTCCCGGACGTTCTAGCCGCCCGCCAGCTTGCGGAAGAACTTCGCGCCCTGTTCGCCGCCGTTGTAATAGGCCTTCTGGCCGGGCTCGGCGGTGATCGCGTCCCAGTTGTCGCGGACTTCCTCGGCCGAGAGGCCGCCTTCGCCCAGATAGACGCCCTCGGTCTCGAAGATCCGCGACAGGGCGAAGGCTCCGGCGCCGGCCGTCAGGATCGCCCCGGTCGGAGCGTCGTCCGACACCAGGTAGACGACGCCCGGGGTTACATATTCCGGCTTCAGCTTCTCCAGCACTTCCGGCGGCATCAGGCCTTCGGTCATGCGGGTGGCCGCCACCGGGCTGATGGCGTTGATCTTGACGTTGTTCTTGGCGCCTTCGAGCTTGAGGGTGTTCATCAGGCCCAGCACCGCCATCTTGGCCGCGCCGTAGTTGGACTGGCCGAAGTTGCCGTACATGCCCGACGACGAGGTCGTCACGACGATACGGCCGTAGTTCTGGGCCTTCATGATGTCCCAGACGGCCTTGATCGGCTTGAAGGTGCCCAGCACGTGGACCTGGATGACGGCCTCGAAATCGGCCAGCTCCATCTTGCTCAGGGTGCGGTCGCGCAGGATGCCGGCGTTGGCGATCAGGATGTCGATCCGGCCCCACGTCTCCATGGTCGTCTTGACCAGGTCGGCGACGCCGGCGTCGTCGGTCACCGAGGCGCCGTGGGCGATGGCCTGGCCGCCCAGGGCCTCGATCTCGGCCACCACGGCCCTGGCCGCCTCGGACGAACCGCCTGAGCCGTCGACGCTGCCGCCCAGGTCGTTGACCACCACCCTGGCCCCGCGCCGCGCCAGCTCCAGCGCATGCTGCCGGCCCAGGCCTCCGCCGGCCCCCGTGACGATCGCGACCTGACCGTCGAACCGGATGTCGTCCGCCATGCTCGTATCTCCCTCAAACGCCTGTTTGGTTTGGCGCGTTTTTGCGGCGCGGGAGGGGGGGCGTCAAGGGTGAGACCGTACCTCCTTCGAGGCTCGGCTTCGCCTCGCACCTCAGGATGAGGAAGTCAGCAACAGAACTCCTTATCCTGAGGCGGCCGCGAAGCGGGCCTCGAAGGACGCACGGTATTAGCTCTTGGCCGGATCCGGCTGCGTATTGGCCGGGCGCTTGGCCCCGGCCACGGCGCCGGGTTTCATGAACTTCACCAGCACCCGCTGACCGATCAGGAACGGCGTGCCGTCCGCGCTGATCACCACCTCGACCACCCGGGCGTCGGTGCGCTCGGACGGGTCGTCCGACTGCAGCTTGCGGGCCCCGAACACCGCGGCGCGACGCAGGACCTTGCCGGTGTAGACCTTGGTCTGGTCGGCCTCGGGGATGATCTCGACAGACTGGCCGAGGGTGACGAAAGGGATGGCCGACTCGCTGATCTCGGCGCGGACGATGCGGGCCGTCTGCGGCTCCAGGTCGAACATCGGGGTGACGTTCAGCGACGAGGCGCCGGCTCCAGGATTGGCGTACCGGCGAGCGATGCGGCCGTTCGCCGGGGCGCGGATGATCGTCAGTTCCTGGTTGTACCGGGCCTGGTTCAGCTGGGCGGCATAGACCCCGATGGCGGCGCGTTGGGCGGCCAGATCGGCGTCGGCCTTGGCCACGGCGTCGCGGGCCTGATCCAGCTTCTGGGCGGCGACGAAGTTGGAGGTGGTCAGGGTCTGCAGGCGCGCCAGTTCGCGCTCGGCGCTGCGGCGCTGGACCTCGATGACGGCGATCTGCGAACGCGCCTGGGCCAGGTTGGCGGCGGAGGTCTCGGCGGCCAGGCGCGCGTCGTCGTCCTCCTGCTTGGCCAGCACCTGGCCCTTGGTCACGACGTCGCCTTCCTGGACCAGCACCTCGCGGATGATGCCCTGACGGCGGGCGGCCACCTGAATAACCCCGCCCTCGACGTCGGCCTTGCCGTCGGCCACCGCCTGATAGGGCGTGGCCGGCGCGGCGGCGGCGATCGCCGCCATCTTGGCCTTCTTGGTCTTGGCCTGACCGCTCATCACGAAGAAGACCGAGACGAGGGTGAGAACGATCAGAATGACGACCCAGAAAGAGGGACGGCGAAGCAGGGCGGGCATGGAACTCAGGCTCCGATCAGGGGGCGATCGCTCGACACGGTGGTCGAGGCGGAGGTAACGCGACGGTCGTCGAGAATGCGGCCGTCTTCGATGTGGATCACGCGGTCGGCGAAGGTTTCCAGGCGCGGATCGTGAGTGACGCAGATCACCGCAGCCCCGTGCTCCTTGGCGGCGCGGTGCAGCAGCCTGGTGACGACCTGGCCGTTCTCGCCGTCGAGGGCCGAGGTCGGCTCGTCGGCGAACAGCAGCTTGGGCTGCTTGGCCAGGGCGCGGGCGATGGCGACGCGTTGCTTCTCCCCGCCTGACAGCTCAGCCGGCTTCTGGTTCATCCGCTTGCCCAGGCCCACCTCTTCCAGCGCGGTCACGGCCATAGCGCGAGCCTTGTCCGGGCTGTGACCCTGGTACTTCAGCACCGTGGTCACCTGCTGCAACGCGCTGAGGGCCGGGAACAGGTTGAAGCCCTGGAAGATGAAGCCGCAGTTATCGAGGCGGAAGCGGTCCAGCTTGCCGGCGCTCAGGCCCTTGGGACGCCCGTCGGGACCGCCCCAGAGGTCGACGCTTAAGGCCTCCACCTTGCCGGCGTCGGGCCGCAGCAGGCCCGAGAGGCAAGCCACCAGGGTCGATTTGCCTGAGCCCGAGGGACCCATGACCATGGTCACGTCGCCGTGCAGGGCGTCGAAATCGACGTCCTTGAGCACTTCGATGTAGGTGCGCCCGGTCTTGAAGCGCTTGTTCAGGCCTTTGGCGACGACAGCGCGCTTGCCTGCAGGAAAAGAGACGCTCATCGCAGCAGGTCCGCCGGTTGGCTTTTCTTGAGGATGCCCAAGGCCATCAGCCCCGAGAGCACGGAGATCAGGATCAGGAACACGGCCACGCCGATGACGATCGGAATCGGGAAACTCATCGGCACGCCATTGGACTTGGCTAGCAGGGTGACGCCGAACACCAGCACGGCCGTGGCCGCCAGGCCGGCCACGCCGGTCCAGAAGCCCAGCTCGATGACGACCATGCGCAGCGAGCCCATCGAGACGCCCAGGGCGCGCAGGGCGGCGAACTCCTTGATGTTGGCCAGGATCGCGCCGCGCAGGGTCTGGGAGGTGATGCCCACGCCGATGAACAGGCCCAGGATCAGCGACGAGATCAGCATGATGCCGATGAAGCTCTCCTTCATCATCGCCCCGTCATTGGCGTCCGACAGCTCCTGGCGGGTCCAGGCGCGATATTTCTTTTCGGAGCTGGCGTTGAGTTGGTCGCGCACCCGTTCGGCCATTTCGGGGTGCTTGATGCGGATCATCAGCGGGCCCACGCGGCTGCCGTTCGAAGCCTGGCCCAGCAGGCGCAGGGTGTCGCGCGAAATGACGATCGTCGGCTGCATCATGTTGGGATAGCCGTCGAGGATATAGCGGACATGGACGGTCTGGCCGTTGATCGCGGCGGTGTCGCCGACCTTCTTGATCCCCAGCTTGGCCATGCCCGTCCGGTCGATCGCCACGGCGTAGGGCTCGAGCAGGGCGATGCGAATGTTTTCGTTGTAGTCCTTGGGCCAAGTCACGGAGTCCGAGCGCGGATCGACCGCCGAGGTCTGGATCCATTCGCGCACCTGCTTCTTGCCCGGCGCGGGGACGTTGGTCCAAAGCCCGTTGCCGCCATCGAGATCGGCGACCTCGGTGACCTCGGGATGCATGTACATCTGGGCCATGACGCGGCGCGGCAGGCCGCTGCCGCCGTTCATCAGGCTCTCGGCCTTGGGGCCCAGCACCATGATGTCCGCTGGGGATCGGTCGATGGTGGCGGTGAAGCCCTTGCCTATGCCGGTAAACATGCCGACCTGCGCCAGGACCAGCAGGCCCGCGAACGCCAGGGCGACCACGGCCGCCATGTACCGGCGCCACTCGTACAACAGTGTGGCCAAGGCCAACGACATGCTCGCAACGCTCCCCAAATCCAGGGTTGCAGCAATGCCCGGCGAACTTCAAGCGGCCAAGTTAAATCGGAGTAAGGCGCCCAAGCAGGGGCCATCGGCGGCCCGACGATCCGGATCGTCGCAAGGCGCTTGCGTCGCGCCCCCCATTCATAGTCATTTGGTCCCTTGGCTGCGTCGCGGGGGCGCGTCGCTCATTTGGGGTCCTTCCGTCTTGATCTTCCTTCCCGAGAACGTCCAGGCCCTGGCGGGCGTGGCGCTGATCCTCGGCCTTTGCTGGCTGGTGTCCGAGAACCGCAAGCGCTTCCCGCTGGTGCTGGCCGTCTGCGCGATCGCCATCCAGCTGATCCTGGTCTTCGTGCTGTTCCGGCTGCCGGCCATGCGCGACGCCCTGCAGGGCGTGAACGGCGCTGTCGAGGGGCTGGCCTCGTCGACCCAGGCGGGCACCAACTTCGTGTTCGGCTACCTGTCGGGCACCACGCCGCCCTATGCCGAGACCAATCCGGGGGCCGGCTTCCTGTTCGCCTTCCGTGTCATGCCGGTGATCCTGGTGGTCTGCGCCCTGTCGGCCCTGCTGTGGCACTGGGGCATCCTGAAGTGGCTGGCCAAGGGGCTGGGCTTCCTGTTCCAGAAGACCCTGGGCCTGCGCGGCCCGCCCGCTCTCGCGACCGCCGCCACCATCTTCATGGGCCAGATCGAGGGGCCGATCTTCATCCGCGCCTATCTGGAACGCCTGACCCGCTCGGAGCTGTTCATGCTGATCGCGGTCGGCATGGCCTGCGTCTCCGGCTCGACCATGGTGGCCTACGCCACCATCCTGCACGACGTGCTGCCCAACGCCGCCGCCCACGTGCTGGCCGCCTCGCTGATCTCGGCCCCGGCCGGGGTGCTGCTGGCCCGGATCATGGTGCCCGGCGACCCCAGCGAGAAGTCCGACGACCTGGACCTGGCCGAGGGCGACAAGACCTATGGCAGCTCGATCGACGCGGTCATGAAGGGCACCACCGACGGCCTGCAGATCGCCCTCAACGTCGGCGCCACCCTGATCGTGTTCATCGCCCTGGCCACCATGGTCGACAAGATCCTGTTCGCCCTGCCGATGGTGGGCGGCGAACACCTGAGCATCGCCCGCATCCTGGGCGTGATCTTCTCGCCGCTGGCCTGGGCGATGGGCGTGCCTTGGAAGGAAGCCGGCGCGGCCGGCGGCCTGCTGGGCGTCAAGCTGATCCTGACCGAGTTCACCGCCTTCATCCAGATGGCCAAGACCGGCCCGGAGCTGCTGGACCCGCGCACCCGGATCATCATGACCTACGCCCTGTGCGGCTTCGCCAACATCGGCTCGGTGGGCATGAACGTCGCCGGCTTCTCGGTGCTGGTGCCCAACCGCCGGCAGGAGGTGCTGGGCCTGGTCTGGAAGGCGATGATGGCCGGCTTCCTGGCCACCTGCCTGACCGGTTCGCTGATCGGCCTGATGCCGCGGGCCTGGTTCGGGCTCTAAACACCTTTTCTTCCGCCGCGGAACCGAAGCATCCTCCCGGTCAAAAGCCGGGAGGATTTCCTTTTGAAGCTCTACGACAGCCGCCGCGCGCCCAATCCCCGCCGCGTGCGCTGGTTCATGGCCGAGAAGGGGATCGAGGACATCGAGGTCGTCGACATCGACATCTTCGGCGGCCAGCACCGCACGTCCGAATACCTGGCCAAGGCCGGCCTGCCCAACGTGCCCGCCCTGGAGATGGACGACGGCCGGACCATCACCGAGTCGGTGGCCATCTGCCGCTACCTGGAAGCGCTCTATCCCGAGCCCAACCTGTTCGGCGAGGATCCTTGCGAGTCCGCGGTGATCGAGATGTGGACGCGCCGCGCCGAGATGATGGTCGCCACCCCGCTGATGATGCTGGTGCGCCACAGCCACCCGGCCCTGGCGGCCATCGAGACCCAGCTCCCCGAGATCGCCGCCGCCAACCGGGCCATGGCCGAGAAGGGCTTGAAGATGCTCGACCGTAGCCTGGCCGACAGCGAATTCATCGCCTGCGAGCGGCTGACCATCGCCGATATCCTGGCGGCGACCGGTCTCGATTTCGCCCGCATGGCGCGGTTCCGCCCGGATCCGGAGCTGGTCAACGTCAAGCGCTGGCTGGAGGGCATGATGGCCCGGCCGGCGGCGAAGGCGGGGGTGTAGGTCAGCGCGGCCTGATCTTCTTGATCACCCCGGAAAAGTTCAGCATTGGCGATCCGCCTGTCGACACCAGCCCGCGCACGAACAGCAACGAGCCGCCGGCCTTGGTGACCTCGCCGGTCGATTCCACCAGGTCGCCGGCCTTGGCCGGACCCAGGAACTCGCCGTTCAGGCTGACGGTCACGGCCCGCACGTCCTTCAGGTGCGCCCACGAAATCGAGAACAGCGAATAGTCGGCGAAGGTCATCATGCAGCCGCCATGCATGAAGCCGCCGCCGTTCATGTGGCGGGTTTCGGCGCGGAAGGCGTTGCGGATCACGCCGTTTTCCTCCCGAAAGTAGAACGGCCCGGTCTGGTCCTCGAAGGCGTCCATGCCCGCCCAGGTGCGCCAGCCGGCCCATTCGCCGTCGGTCACCAGCTTGGGCCCGTCCCAGATCTCGTTGCCGCCGTCCATGTTCCGCCCCTTCGTTGTCTTTGAGGACCTAAGGCCCGGCGGCGAAGCGCGCAAGTCGGCGCGGACCAGGCGCTGTCAGCAACAATCGGCGTGACGATCCGTAGGTGCGCCGTGCACAGTCCGGGCGACTCGGCGGGAGGGGCTCATGGCGGTTGGAAAGTGGATGGCGCGGATCGCGGCGGGGATCGTCGCGCTGATGCTGGCGGGTCCGGCCTGGGCCGGCGTGATGTCGCCGTTCGAGTTCCGGCTGGAGCTGCGCGACGCCATCCACCGGATGTCGCCGAAGGCCAGGATCGAGATGGTCGGCGACGACACGCTGCGCGTCTTTCCGCCTGGATCCAAGCCCGACGACGGGGTCTCATTGTTCATCGGCAACGCCTATCAGCGCTATCTGAACAAGCCCGAGCAACTGGAGACCATCGTCGGCCAGATGGCGCGGTCGGCGCTGGGCGACAACGATCTGGCTGCGGTCACCCCGGAAAGCCTGGTCGTGCTGATCCGGCCCATGGACTACGTGACCCAGCCCGGCGCCGAGAACTTCAAGCTGCTGACGCGGCCGTTCGCGGGCGACTTCATCGAGATCGTCGCCGTCGACGGGGAGGAAACCTTCACGATGACGCCCGCCGACAAGATCATGCCGCTGTTCCCCGACGTGGCGGCGGCCTGGGCGCGGGCCGAGGCCAACACGCGCGCCAAGATGGGACGCATGGAGATCGAGACCCTGGAGCCCGGGGTCTGGACGATCACCAACGAGAGCAGTCTGGCTTTAAACTTCGTCACCCAGCCCGAGACCTGGAAGATCCACGGCGTGACCATGACCGGCGATCCGGTCGCCGTCTTCTCGCAGCGCAATCTCTTGCTGCTGGCCGACGGCGGGGATAAGGACCGGCTGGAACGCGTCGCGATGTTCGTCGATCAAATCGCCGGCGACCCCGAAATCATCTCCACGACCATGTTCATCCGTCACGACGGCGTCTGGTCGGTGCTCGAGCGAAAACCATGACCACCCCGATCCAAGACACCATCCTCTCGCAACTGGCCGCCGTGGCCGCCGGCAAGTCCATCGATCCGATGTCGGTCGCCAAGGCCATCGAGCCCGAGCGCTGGCAGCGCGTGCTGGGCCACGTGCGGACCAACGCCGTCGAGCTGGCCCGCGAGGGCAAGATCGTCATTCTGCGCCACAACAAGCCGGTGAATCCGGAGAAGTTCCGCGGCGTCTACCGGCTGCGCCTGCGCCAGGAAGGCGATCCGACCAGCTTCGAGGAGGCGGCGGACGAGGGCGGCGAGGAATAGCCCCGGTCACCTAAGTCTTGAATTAAAACCCAACCCGTGGACCTATGAGGGGAACTCATAAGGGAGGGTCCGCCATGATCGTCTACGGCTCGTCGTTGTCGCCCTATGTGCGCAAGACCCTAGCCTTCGGGGCCGAGAAGGGGCTGACGCTGGAGAACAAGGTCTCGCGGCCTGGCGAGCCGGATCCCGACTTCCTGGCCTGCAGTCCGTTCCGCAAGATTCCCGGGTTCAAGGACGGCGACTTCCTGATCTCGGACTCCTCGGCGATCATCACCTATCTGGAAGCTCTGCACCCCGAGCCGAACCTGATCCCGCCGGACCCGCGCAACCGGGCGCGGGCGGTGTGGTTCGAGGAGTTCGCCGACACCCTCGTGGTCGCCGCCGCCGGGCCGCTGTTCTTCAACCGCATCGTCGGCCCGCGCTTCATGGGCAAGACCGGCGACGAGGGCGTCTGCCTGAAGGCCGAGCGCGAGACGATCCCGCCGCTGCTGGACTATCTCGAACGCACGGTTCCCGACGGCGGCGGCTTCCTGCTGGAGGACCGCATCACCCTGGCGGACATCGCCGTGGCCAGCCCGTTCGCCAATCTCGGCCACCTGGGCTTCGACCTGTCGGCCTGGCCTCGGACCCGGGCCTATGCCGAGGCGATCCTGGCCCGGCCGTCGTTCGCCGGACTGATCGCCAGGGAAAAACGCCTGCTGGCCGCCTAGGCGCCGCGCTTGGTCGCGCTTGTCGGGCGGCGGCGGGCCTCCTAACTGCACGCCATGCCGCTGGATGCTCTCCTCGCCGACATCGCCGCCTGCCGGGCCTGCGCGCCGTACCTGCCGCATGCGCCCAGGCCGGTGGTGCGGGTCAGCCCGGCGACCCGCCTGCTGATCTGCGGCCAGGCGCCGGGCCGGCTGGTGCACGAGACCGGCCTGCCGTTCAACGACCCGTCCGGAAACCGCCTGCGCGACTGGATGGGGATCGACCGCGAGACCTTCTACGGCCGCCAGGAGATCGGCGTGGCGGCCATGGCCTTCTGCTTTCCCGGGACCAACCCCAAGGGCGGCGACTATCCGCCGCCGGCCCGCTGCGCCGCCCTGTGGCGGCCTCAGCTGCTGGCCGCCTTGCCCAGGGTCGAGCTGACCCTGCTGGTCGGGAGCCATGCCCAGGCCTGGGCGTTGGGGGAACGGATGAAGGCCAGCATGACCGACACCGTCGCCGCCTGGCGCGACCATATCGACGCGGGCGTCCTGCCCCTGCCGCACCCGTCGTGGCGCAACACCGGCTGGTTCAAGCGCAACCCGTGGTTCGAGGCCGAGGTCGCGCCCTATCTTCGCCGCCGAGTGGCGGGCATTCTGGCGTCATGAACCGTCGGACTCTTCTTCTCGGGGCGGCCAGCGCGGCCAGCCTGGCCGCCTGCGCCCCGGTCACCCAGCATCCCGGCCCGGGCGAGCTGGGCTATCGCGGCCCCCGGCTGGACGAGGACGGCCTGTTCAGCTTCGACGGGACGAGGCTGGGCCTGATGAAGTGGCTGCCGCCCGAGGGGCGGCCGGTCACCCACGTGATCGTCGCCCTGCACGGCATGAACGACTATTCCAACGCCTTCCACCTGTCCGGACCGTTCTGGGCCGGACAGGGGATCGCCACCTACGCCATCGACATCCGGGGCTTCGGCCGTTCGCCCGACCGCGGCGTCTGGGCGCCGCCGGACCTGGTGATCGAAGACATCCGCACCGCCGTCGCCCTGGTCCGCGAGGCCCATCCCGAGGCCAAGGTCGCCCTGGCCGGCGAGAGCATGGGCGGGGCCCTGGCCATCGTCGCCATGGCCTCGGATCGGCCGCCCGCCGCCGACCGCGTGCTGCTGTTCGCCCCGGCCGTCTGGGGCTGGTCGAACCAGCCGCTGCCCTACAAGACCAGCCTGTGGATCACCGCTCACACCACCCGCGGCTGGGTGGTCAAGCCGCCGGAATGGCTGGTCAGGAACGTCCAGCCCACCGACAATATCGACGAGCTGCGGCGCATGGGCCGCGACCCGCTGATGATCTGGGGCGCGCGCTCCGACACCCTCTACGGCCTAGTCGGGCTGATGGAGAAGGCCTGGGCGTCGCTGGGCAAGGTTCAGGTTCCGGTCGCCTATTTCTACGGGGCCAACGACCATATCATCCCCAAGGAGCCGACCATGGAGGCGGTCCGCCGGCTCAAGCCCGACGACCGCTCGGCCTATTACGCCAACGGCTGGCACCTGCTGCTGGTCGACAACCAGGCCCAGGTGGTGTGGACCGACGCGGCCTCGTTCCTGAAGGACCCGCAGGCCGACCTGCCGTCCGGCGCCCCGCCGATCCCCGGCGCGCCGACCGCGCCGAACGTGGTGCGCTCGCAGATCTCAAAACAATAGTTCCTCCGCTCATCCCGGCGTTCGCGGGATGAGCGGGGTTTTTGGGTGCGGCGAGGTGAGGCCTTGTGACCCAGCCCCCGCCAGCGTACACCCGCGCGCAAACTTTCTGACCTAGGGCAGGACTGACGGCATGACCTTGTTCGATTCCCCGGATTTCGAGGGACACGAAGGCGTTCACGCGTTCTTTGACGAAAAAACCGGCCTGAAGTCGATCATCGCCGTCCACTCCACCGCCCGCGGTCCGGCCGCCGGCGGCTGCCGGATGTGGGACTATTCCAGCGCCGACGCCGCCGTGACCGACGCCCTGAGGCTGTCGCGCGGCATGTCGTACAAGAACGCCATGGCCGACCTGGACTTCGGCGGCGGCAAGGCCGTGATCATCGGCGACGCCCGCAGCCAGAAGAGCCCGGAGCTGTTCGAGGCCTTCGGCCGCGCCGTCGACAGCTTGGCCGGCAGGTACTGGACGGCCGAGGACGTCGGCGTCTCGCCGGCCGACCTGGTCGCCACGCGCCGGACCACCCGCTATGTCGCCGGGCTGGAAGGCCACGCGGCCGCCTCGGGCGATCCGTCGCCGGTCACCGCCGAGGGCGTGTTCCGCGGCGTACGCCTGTGCGTCCAGCGGGCCCTGAACCGCGACCTGAACGGCGTCACCGTCGCCATCCAGGGCGTGGGCCATGTCGGCGCCTATCTGGCCGAGAAGCTGCACGCCGCCGGCGCCAGGCTGGTCATCGCCGACGTCAACCCGCAAGCCCTCGACGAGGTGGCGACCAGGACCGGCGCCCGGATCGTCTCGACCGACGCCATTTTCGACGTCGAAGCCGACGTCTTCGCCCCCTGCGCCCTGGGCGGCGCGATCTCGGCCACGACCCTGCCGCGCCTGAAGGTCAAGGTGATCGCCGGCGGGGCCAACAACCAACTGGCCGACAAGACCATCGGCCAGGCGGTGTTCGAGCGCGGCATCCTCTACGCCCCCGACTATGTGATCAACGGCGGCGGCATCATCAACGTGGCCGGCGAGATCCGGGCCCTGGAGGCCGGCGCGGCCTTCGATCCGGACTGGGTGGCGGCCAAGCTGGACCGCCTGGCCCAGACCCTGGGCGAGGTGCTGGACCACTCGCTGGTCGACCAGCGCCCCGCAAACCTGGTCGCCGACGAGATCGCCCGCGCGCGCATCGCGGCGGCGCGTTCCTGACCCGCCCTTTCCCATGGAAGTGGGCGGGCCCGCGCGACGTATGGCGGGCGATGCAGATCTGAACCAACCGGCGTGATGGACGGAGCCCGGGATCCTGATATAGCCCCGGCTTGTTCTAACGCGTCTCCGGGATCCAGACGAACCCGTCGCCCTGCGCCTTCACACGGCCAAGGCCGGGGTAAGGGAAGTGGACGGCGTAGAGCCGCAGGTTCTCATCGGCCGCGCGCCGCAGCAGCGCCCGGCGGCTGGCCTGAGCGGTCGCCGCGTCGCCGTCGAACTCCACGGTCCAGTCCGGCTTCTGCACCGAAACCACCGAGTGATGCGCGCTGTCGCCGATGTAGAGCAGGCGATCTCGCCCCGACGCGACTTCGTAGGCGCTGTGACCTGGGGTGTGCCCGTTCACCGGCACGGCCGTGACCAGGCCCGGCAAGACGACGGCGCCGGGGACAAAGGTGACGACCTTGGGCGCGATGGCGGCTGCAAGCACGCTTTGGTCCTTGTTGTCCCTCATGGCCGCCCATTCCGGCGCGGAGAGGTGAATGGCGGCGTTGGGAAAGGCCAGGCCGCCGCGCGGACCGAGAAGTCCGCCCACGTGATCGGGATGGGCGTGCGAGATGAAGATGTCCGTGACCTGGGCGGGGTTCACGCCGACCGCTCGCAGGGAGGCCTGGAGAGCGTCTCCGCGGGCGAAGCTGGCGTCGCCGGCCCCGGTGTCGAAGAGCAGGATCCGGCTGGCGCTACGCACCAGGAGCGGCTGGATCCCGAGCTCCAACTGGTCCTGCCGCAGCCCGTTCGTCTTGAGCACCGCCGCCACTTCGGCTGGCGAACGGCCAACGCCGAAAGTCTTCCCGTCGTTCGCGACGGTGATGGTCCCGTCGAACAGGGCCGCCGCCTCGAGTGCTCCAATTTTGAAACGGGTGATGTCGTGCGCGGGTGCGGCCAAGACAGCAGGTGCGACGGCCGATCGGGCAGGCTGGGCCTGAAGCGGATCGGCGGAGACTCCTGTCGCCAGGACGAGAAGTCCCGCCAGACCGAGATTGCGCAGGGTGTGGATAGGCACGAGCGAGCGACTCCCAAGTTGAACCGGGGATATGGGCTCGCTGGACGGGGACGCCAGACGCCTCCTGAAATTCTCGGTGAAGCTCACGGCGCCGATATGATCGTCTCAACCGTCACGGATGCCTCCAAACACCCGTCACCGATGTCACCGGTCTGAAGACCTTTGGGCGAGGGGATCCGTCGCGCGGACCCGTCCCGAAATCTCCGCCCCCGCGTCCCGGTCCAGCCGCAGGTAGACCGGCAGGGCCAGCAGCGTCACCAGGCCGATCGCCACGAACGGCCAGGTGAAGCGGTCCGGGGTCAGGTGGGCCTGGTGGCCGCGCGCCAGGTGCAGCATCAGGCCGCCGAAGCTGACGCCCAGGGCCAGCCCGACCTGCTGCGCCACGGCCGCCAGGGTCGAGGCGGCGGCCACCCGGGGCTGGGGCACGTCGGCATAGGCGATGGTGTTGGTGGCGATGAACTGGTTGGAGCGCGCGAAGCCGGCCAGAAACAGGGCGCCGGCCATCACCGCCATCGGCGTCGCCAGGGTGAAGAAGCCGGGCGCGGCCGTCAGGACCGCCGTGGCGATCACGAACACCGCCAGCGAGGTGCGGAAGCCGAAGCGCTTGAGGCCCGCCGCCGCGAACGGCCGGGCGATCAGCGTGCCGACCCCGGTCCCCAGGGTGACCGCGCTGGCCTTCAGCGGGCTCCAGCCCAGGGCGACCTGCAGCAGCAGCGGCAGCAGGAACGGACTGGCCCCGATGCCCAGCCGCACGAACGCCCCGCCCAGCAGGCTGGCGCGGTAGGTGCGATACTTGAGCAGGGCCAGATCGAGGATCGGCCTGGGCGTGACCTTGGCCTTGCGCAGATAGAGCCAGCCCGCGCCCAGCGACAGGGCCAGCACGGCGGCCTGGGCCCAGGGCGGCAGCAAGGACAGCCCCGCCGTCTCGGCCACCACCACCAGGCCGCTGATGGCGATCGCCGACAGCAGGAAGCCCAGGGTGTCGAATCGGCCCATTTCCTTGTTGGGCTGGCTCTTGGGCACGAAGCGCATCACCGCTGTCATGCCCAGCAGGCCGATCGGCAGGTTCAGATAGAAGATCCACGGCCAGTCGGCGACGCTGAGCACCAAGCCGGCCAGGGGCGGGCCGATCAGCGGGCCGACCAGGGCGGGCATGGTGAACCAGCCCATGGCTCGGATCAGCTTGTCCTTGGGCGTCGAACCGACCACGATCAGCCGGGCCACCGGGGTCATCATCGCCCCGCCGATCCCCTGCAGGATCCGGGAAGCGACCAGGGCCTCCAGGTTCCGCGACAGGCCGCACAGGGCCGAGCCGGTCAGGAACACGATCATCGCCGTCAGGAACACCCGCCGCGCGCCGAACCTTTCCGCCGCCCAGCCGCTGGCCGGGGTGAACACCGCCAGGGCCAGGATGTACGAGGTCAGGGCCAGCTTCAGGTGGATCGGGTCGACGCGAAAGGCGTGGGCCAGGGTGGGCAGGGCGGTCGACAGAGCTGTGGAGTCGATGAACTCCATCAGCAGGGCGCTGGCCACGGCCAGCGAGATCAGCCGGGTTCCAAGAACCGACGGGTCTGGCGAAGGGGCGGGCTGATCGGTCGACACGACGGGCGGCTTACGCCTGTCGGCCGGCGATCTCAAGCCGCGGCCCGATCGGGCGTCTCGCGCGTTATCATGCATGCACCCGCCGGGAGCCCGCGATGACTCAGGAAACCCATCTGTCCGAACTGGAGGAGGAGATGGCCCAGGCCGTCGCCTCCGAGGATTTCGAAACCGCCTCGGCCCTGCGCGACCAGATCGACCAGATCCGGCGCGACCAGCGGATCATGGAGCAGCCCGGCGCCGACGCGCCCCAGGCTTCCTATCTTCGTCGCCAGGAACCGGGGAAGATGGGGCTGGGGACCGACCAGCCCCGCCATGTTCCGCCCAGGGGCTGGGTTCCGCCCGCCAAGCCCGACCCGATGACGACGGGACATTCCAAGGGCGGCCGGCGTTCCAGGGGCTGAGAGCGCGGGCGCGCATCGATCTGCTTTCAGGCGCGCGGGGCGCCCGCCTTCATGGCGGCCTGGCCCCGCTTGCAGAATTCCTCCGTCCGCGTTCCATCTTGACGCTTGCGCCAAATTCGAACGGCCGTAAGACTTCCCCACAGGTAAAGGGGATACCGTAGTGAGTCCGAAGAGCGACGGCGCGACCGTCATCACCGCGCCAGAAACCGATGTCGAGGGCGTCGACAACGAAGCCGTCACCAAGAACCTGGTGTTCGTCGCCGCCGAGCGGCTGTTCGCGCTGCACGGCTTCCAGAACGTGTCGGTGCGCGACATCACCGCCGCGGCGGGCGTCAACCTGGCCTCGGTGAACTATCACTTCGGCTCCAAGGACGCGCTGCTGTACGAGATCTTCCGGCGGCGCACGGTCGAGCTGAACCGCGAGCGGGCCAAGAAGCTGCACGAGGCGACCGACCGCCATGCGGGCAATCCGCCGGTGCGCGAGATCCTGGCCGCCCTGCTGACCCCGCCGCTGAAGTGGCTGGCGCCGGACCACGAGCGCCGCATCTCGCTGCAGTTCCTGATCCGCGCCCGCAGCGAAGGCACCGACGAGATCCGCAAGGTGCTGCAGACCGACGTCACCCACCTGCGGCGCTTCTCGGACGCCCTGCTCAAGGCGCGGCCGGACCTGCCGTCCGAGGAGATCTACTGGCGGCTGCACTTCACCCTGGGCATGCTGCACAACAACCGCTTCGCCGAGTTCGACCGCCTGAACGTGCTGTCGGAAGGCGCGACCAGCGAAGCCGACGTCGAGGCCCTGCTGGGCCGCATGCTGGCCTTCGCCGAGGCGGGGTTTTCGGCTTAGGGGCCGATCGCGTTCCGAAGGAAGCCGCTCGGAGAGTCATGCCGTTGTCATCCCGGAAGCCTCGTAGAGGCTGTCCGGGACCCAGGGGACTGGGCAAGCACGGTGCAGCCGCCCCCGGAGCCCGGACAAGCGGTGCGCGCTTTCCGGGACGACAACCTTGGTTGAAGCCGGGCCTTCGGACGCCTGGCCGTCTGAGCCCACACCCGCGCCCTGATCCGACAAATGTCGCGTAAAGCCGTCCTCGCGGTTTGACAGGCCGCGCCCTTACCTCCTATTGCATTTGCGACTCATTATTGTTCGCAAGCGAGCCCTGTCCCATGATCGTCTCCCCGCGCGCCCTGCTGATGGCCGGCGCCGCCGTCCTGGCCCTGTCTTCCGGCGCCGTCGCTCGAGCCGCGGAGACCGCGCCCGCCGCCGAGGCCGGCGTGGCCGAGAACCAGGTGGACGGCGTGGTCGTCACAGGGGCCCGCACTCGCACCTCGGCGGTGACGGGCCTGGACATGAGCCTGCGCGAAACGCCGCAGTCGGTGACGATCCTCGATCAGGCGCGGATCCGGAGCTTCGGCCTGACCACGGTCAACGACCTGCTGGCCCAGGTGACCGGCGTCAATGTCGAGAAGGTCGAGACCGACCGCACCTATTACAACTCGCGCGGCTTCGACATCACCAACTTCCAGGTGGACGGGATCGGCCTGCCGCTGATCTGGGGCATCCAGTTCGGCGATCTGGACACCGTGCTGTTCGATCGCGTCGAGGTGGTGCGCGGCGCCAACAGCATGATGACCGGCACCGGCAACCCGTCGGCTACGGTCAACTACGTGCGCAAGCGCCCGACCGACAGCTTCCAGGCCAGCGCCGCGCTGCAGTACGGCTCGTGGGAGAACTACCGCCTGGAGGCCGACGTCTCGGGCCCGCTCGACGCCGCGGGAGCTGTGCGCGGCAGGCTGATCTACGCCAACGAGGACAGGGGGTCCTATCTGGATCACTACCACGTCAACCGGAACGTCTATTCGGGCCTGCTGGCCTGGGACGTCACGCCCAAGCTGACCGCCACCGCCGGCTACGCGTTGCAGGACAACCGCTCGCGCGGCGTGCTGTGGGGCGCCCTGCCGCTGCTCTATTCGGACGGGACGCGGGTCGACTATCCGCGTTCGGCCTCCACTTCGGCCGACTGGACCTACTGGAACGTCAAGGACCAGACGGCCTTCACCGAGCTGGACTACAGGTTCGACAACGGCTGGCAGGTCAAGGCCACCGGCACCTACAAGCGCTTCAACGAGAACGCCAAGCTGCTCTACGCCTACGACAACCCCGACCCGGCCACCGGCCTGGGCGTCAAGGGCATGAGCGGCGTCTATCCGTCGAAGTACGAGAACTTCATCCTCGACGCCTACGCGTCGGGCCCGTTCCAGCTGTTCGGCCGCACGCACCAGCTGGTGGTGGGCGGCCAGACCTCCAAGTCGACCGGCAAGGAGTGGGAGAACTTCTCAGGCGACACGATCCTCTATCCGGCCGTCGGCCTGTGGGGCTCGCAGCAGGTCGCCGAGCCGACCTATCCCGGCGCGTACCAGGCCTCGGACCAGACCGACCGCCTGTCGCGCTTCTACGCCGCCGCCCACTTCAGCGTGACCGACCCATTCAAGGTCGTGGCCGGCTTCAACGCCCTGAAGCTGAAGTCGAAGGGCTATTCCTACGGCGCCGACACGCCGCGCGACGAGAAGAAGGTCAGCCCCTATGTCGGCGCGGTCTACGACCTGACGCCGAACGTCTCGCTCTACGCCAGCTACACCGACATCTTCAATCCGCAGTCCGAGCGGGACGCGAACAACCAGAACCTGCCCGCCGCCCATGGCCAGGCCTATGAGGCGGGCGTCAAGAGCGAGTGGTTCGACCATCGCCTCTATCTGACCGGCGCGGTGTTCCAGTCGGAGCAGAAGGACCTGGCCTTCGCCGTCGGCATGGACGGAACCCGGACCGTCTATGACGGTCTCGACACCAAGGTGACCGGCTACGAGCTGGAAGCCACCGGCGCCCTGACCGACCAATGGACGCTCAGCGCCGGCTGGACCCAGCTGAAGATCGAGGGCGAGAACGGCCAGGATCGCGAGTACCTGCCGCGCAAGACCTTCAAGGCCACCACCACCTATACCTTCCCCGAACTGCGCAACCTGACGGTCGGGGCCGCGGTGCGCTGGCAGAGCGCGGTGTCGATGGTCGACATCGCGCCGGTCGAGCAGAAGGCCTACGGCGTCGTCGACCTGATGGCCGGCGTCGACCTGACCGACAAGGTGCGCGCCACGCTCAACGTCGATAACGCGGCCGACAAGACGTACCTGACCAGCCTGATGTGGACCCAGTCGTACTACGCCGCGCCGCGCAGCGCGTCGCTGCGCCTGACCTACAGCTTCTGAGGACGGACATGGACGCGCGAACCCAGGATCTCGCCCCGGTTCCTCCCTACGCCGGACCCGCGCCCGCGCGTTCGGGAGCCGCCCGGTTCGCGCCGTCCAGCCTTCGGCCCGTCCTGACCTTCCTCCATCGCTGGGTGGGGCTGTTCATCGCTGGATTCCTGTTCGTGTCGGGCGTCACCGGGGCGGTGATCTCGTGGGACCACGAACTGGACGACGTGCTCAATCCGCACCTGATGTTCGCCCGGTCGAAGGGCGGTCCCGCCTTGTCGCCGTTGGACCTGGCGCGCCGGATCGAGGCCCGCGACCCGCGCGTGCAGGTGACCTACCTGCCCCTGGCGGCCGAGCCGGGCGGGACCCTGGCGTTCGGCGTCGCGCCCAAGCGCAACCCCGCCACCGGCAAGCTGTTCGAGCCGCACTACAACCAGGTGTTCATCGATCCGGCGACCGGGGCCGAGCAGGGGCGGCGCGAGTGGGGCGCGGTCTGGCCGATCACCCGCGAGACCTTCGTCTCGTTCCTCTACGTGCTGCACTACAGCCTGCACATCCCGGCGATGTGGGGGATCGACCGCTGGGGGATCTGGCTGCTGGGCGGCGTGGCGATCCTGTGGACGCTGGACTGCTTCATCGGTTTCTACCTGACCCTGCCGCCGCGCCAGAAGGCGGCGGCCGGGGCGCGCGGCGCCAAGCCGGCCAAGGGGTTTTGGGCGCGCTGGAAGCCGGCCTGGATGATCAAGACCTCGGCCAGCGCCTACCGGATCAATTTCGACATCCACCGCGCGTTCGGCCTGTGGCTCTGGGGCGTGCTGTTCACCGTGGCCTTTACCGCCTTCTCGCTGAACCTCTACAGCGAGGTGTTCTATCCGGTCATGTCCAAGGTCTCGAAGGTGACGCCCGGCCCGTTCGACCTGCGCAAGCCGGCCGACCATCATGCGCCGATCATCGCCGCCCGCACCTACGCCCAGGTGCTGGACAGCGCCCGGGCCGAGGCGGCCAGGCGCGGCTGGCGGGCGCCGGCTGGCGGGGCCTTCTATTCGCCAGACTACGGGATCTACGGCGTGGCCTTCCACGAGCCCGGCGGCGACCACGGCGCGGCCGGCGTCGGCCCGCCCTACCTCTATTACGACGGCAGGACCGGCGGCCTGGTGGGCGTCTCCCAGCCGTGGAAGGGCACGGCCGCCGACATCTTCGTCCAGGCCCAGTTCCCGCTGCACTCGGGGCGCATCCTGGGCGTTCCGGGACGGATCCTGATCTCTCTGACCGGGGTGGTCGTGGCGGCGCTCAGCGTGACCGGCGTGGTGATCTGGCTGAAGAAGCGCAGGGCGAGGGCGGGGCGTCGGAGATTTAGGCGGGCGGCCGCCTAACCCGCCATCCTCCACGCCTGCTTCAGGTCCGCGACCAGTTCGGCGTAGGCGCGGTCCCTGGCGTCGGGATCGGGAATGCGCAGCAGGAAGGACGGGTGCCAGCTGACCAGGCCCTGCTCGCCGCCGTCCAGGGCCTGACGCTGGCCGCGGGTCTTGCCGATCGGCAGCGCCTTGCCGAACACCGCCCGCACGGCCGTCGCGCCGAGAGCCAGGACCACCTTGGGCCGGACCAGCCGGCGCTCGGCGTCCAGCCACCAGCGGCAGGCCTGGACCTCGCCCCGGTCCGGGGTCTTGTGCAGACGCCGCTTGCCGCGCGGCTCGTGCTTGAAGTGCTTGACGGCGTTGGTGACGAAGACCCGGTCGCGCGCCACGCCGGCCTCGGCCATCGCCCGGTCCAGCAGCCGGCCGGCCGGTCCGACGAAGGGAACGCCCTGCAGATCCTCATGGTCGCCCGGCTGCTCGCCGACGATCATCAGCGCGGCCCCGGCCGGCCCCAGGCCCGGCACGCCCTGGGTGGCGTCGCGCCACAGGTCGCAGCGGCGGCAGGCCTGGATCCCGGCGGCCACGGCCTCCAGGTCGACCAGGTCGCTCTCGCCGAGCGACCCGTCGCGCGCTCGCCGCCTGGCGGGCCTGGGCGCGCGGGCGGAGGGCTTGGCGGGATGGACGGCGACCATGGTTTCGGTGCGGTTCCGGGCGTTTCCGATCTGGTCGGAATGGCTGCGGCGCGAGGCGGGTTCCCTCCAGCCCGATCACCCGCCTGTGACGGAACAACGCGGCTCCGTTGGGGTTATGGTAGACCTATGGCGCGGCTCGGCATCCTTCACGAAACGCGGTACAGCTACGCCCGGCCGGTCGGCTTCGGGGCGCATCGCCTGCTGATCCGGCCGCGCGACAGCCACGCCATCCGCATCAGCGAGGCCTCGCTGCAGACCTCGCTGCCGGGCGCGACCCGGTGGACCTACGACGCCGCCGGCAACTGCGTCTGCTGGTTCACGCCCCAGGGCGAGGCCGACAGCCTGACCATCACCAGCCGGCTGGTCATCGACCGCTTTCCCGCGCCCCTGACCAGCCTGCACATCGACGACCCGCACACCGTCTCGCCGATCGTCTACGCTCGCGAGGACCGGGCGGTGCTCAATCCGTTCATCACCCCGGCCACCGAGGACGAGGACCGGGTGTTGCTGCGCTGGCTGCGCGGCCAGATGGAGCGTCCCGACGAGCCGGCGATCGACTTCCTGCTGCGGATGAACCGTACGATCCACGACCAGTTCGACTACGTCCCGCGCGAGGCGGCGGGCGTCCAGACGCCCGCCGAGACCATCGCCCTGGGCGCCGGCACGTGCCGCGACTTCGCCTGGTTGATGGTCGAGGCCCTGCGGCGGCTGGGCTATGCGGCGGTGTTCGCCACCGGCTACGTCCACAGCCCCGGCGCGACCATTCGCGGGGCGGGGGCGACCCACGCCTGGTGCGAGGTGTTCCTGCCCGACCTGGGCTGGACCGAGTTCGACCCGACCAACGGCTTGGCGGAGTCGCCCGACCTGATCCGGGTGGCCGCCACCCGCACCCCGGGCGAAGCCCGGCCGGTGTCGGGCACGATCATCGGCGAGCCCGGCGAGACCCATCTGAGCGTCAGGGTCGAGGTGCGTTTGCTCGATGCCCTTGAGGCGGCGGCGTGATAAGAAAGACAACAGGTTTCGGGAGGAAGACGCTATGATGAAACCGTTCCAGCAACAGGCGCCCCAGGGCGGCGGCCACCTGCCGCATCCCGAGCCCACGCCGCAGCACGGCCGGCAGTCTGACGCCGAGTGCCTGAAGACGCCGGAGAAGCGCTCGTTCGAGCCGCGGCCGGCGCACTAGGATCTAGGCCTTGCGGCCGCGCGGACTGGCGCCGGTCCAGCGCTTGAACGCCTTCGAGAAGGCGCTGGCGTCGGCGAAGCCCACCAGATAGGCGGTCTCGCTGACCGACACCTTCCGGCCGTCCAGATAGTGCACGGCCAGGCGGTGGCGCAGGTCGTCGAGCAGCTGCTCGAAGCTGACGCCCTCGGCCTTCAGCTTGCGATAGAGGGTCTGGCCGCTGACCCCCAGCTCGCGCGCCACGAAGGCCTTGCCGACGGTGTCGCCCTTGTGCAGCAGCGGCAGGATCAGGCGCTCGACCCGCCCCCGCATCGTCCGGCTGGCCTGGAGCTCCTCCAGCAGCGCGGCGGCGTGGGCGCTGAGCACGCCGAACACATACGGGTTGGGCTTGTGGATCTTCAGGCTCAGCCAGCTGGGGTCGATCCGCATGGCGTTGCGGTCGGCGCCGAAGGTCACCGGGACCTGGAGGATGCGGTCGTAGGCCTCGGCATGGGCCGGCGCGGCATGGGTGACGAGCAATTGCTTGACGAACGGCGTACCCGGATAGTGCCGCGCCACCTCGCAGATGAAGCGGCCGAAGGCGAGTTCGGTCAGTTCGGGGAAGTTGTCGGGCGGCCGCTGATCCTCCAGCCACAGGCCGTCGTCACGCGGGGTCAGCTTGAAGCGCTCGCCGGGCGCCAGGCCGTCGATCTCGATGACCAGGCGCCGGAAACGATTCAGTTCGGCCAGGGCCTCGCCCATGGTGTCGGCCGACTGGCAGATCAGGCCGACCACCGAGAACTCCTCGAACCGGGTGCCCCCGCAGAACTCCAGGGCCAGGGCGGGGGCGGCGCACAGGTCCCGGCCGGCGGTCATCAGGGCGATGTAGCGGCTCATCGGCACGCGGGCGTCCTGGTCTTCCAGGTCCTCGGCCCGCAGGCCGGCGCGGCCGAGCAGCGCCTCGCGGGACGCGCCCTTCGAGACCGCGAACGCCAGCAGCGCCCTGGCGTAGCCCGCCGACACCGTGGGCTCGGACATCCCGTTTCCTCTGTCGCGTTCGGCCAAGACTCTGGCCTCGGCGGACATGTCGTTGCGCCGCGCGGGACGTCAAGCTGACGCCCTCAGTCGGGGGATGATCAGCGTGAGCGAGACGATCTTGAGCCGGCGCGTCGAGGCCGGCGCCGGGGCGGACAGGATTCTGAAGCGGGCCGGCGCGGCCTGGTTCCTGGTCGCGGCCCTGGGGCAGGGGGCGTTCGCCGCCTACATCGTCGCCTTCTACTGGCGCGCGGCCGTGCTGGGCGACGTCCAGCGCTGGAACGAGGTCCTGGGCGGCCATGGGGTGACCCCCGGCCAGCCGGCGAGCAACCTGTTCCTGGGGCTGCACCTGCTGCTGGCCGGGATCGTCACCGTCGGCGGCCCGCTGCAACTGGTCCCCTGGGTCCGGGCGCGGTTCATCGGCTTCCATCGCTGGAACGGTCGCGCCTACGTGGTGACGGCGATCGGGGCCAGCCTGGCGGCCTTCTACCTGGTGGCCAAACGCGGCACGATCGCCGGGTCGATCATGAGCGTCGCCATCAGCCTGGACGGGGTGCTGATCCTGGCCTGCGCGGCCATGGCCTGGCGTCAGGCCCTGGCCCGCCGGATCGACAGCCACCGGCGCTGGGCCATGCGGACCTTCATGGTCGCCAGCGGGGTGTGGTTCTACCGCGTCGGGCTGATGGCCTGGTTCCTGGTCAACCGAGGACCGGCAGGCCACACCGACAGCTTCGACGGCCCGTTCGACGTGTTCTGGGCGTACGGTTGCTACCTGCTGCCGCTGGCGGTGCTGGAGCTGCACCAGTGGGTCCGGGACCGGGGCGGGGCGGCGGCGAAGCTGGGGATGGCGGGGCTGATCGGGGCGGCGGCGCTGGCGACTGGGCTCGGCGTGTTCGGAGCGGTCGTGGGGATGTGGCTGCCCAGGCTGTAGCTCCCTCAGTCGCTTCGCGACAGCTCCCCAAAGGGGGAGCATCTAGCGCGGCCCAAGACCCTCCGCCTCCGGGGGAGGTGGCCCGGAGGGCCGGAGGGGGGTCAGCCCCGCACCAGTTCCCGCATCGCCTTGTCCAGCCCGTCCAGGGTCAAGGGGAACATCCGGTCGTTCATCAACTGCTTCATCACCCCGATCGACTGGGTGTAGTCCCAATGCCGCTCGGGCGTGGGGTTCAGCCAGACGGCGCTCTGATAGATGTCGGTGACCCGGCTCATCCAGATGGCCCCGGGCTCCTCGTTCCAGTGCTCGACGCTGCCGCCCGGATAGGTGATCTCATAGGGGCTCATCGTCGCGTCGCCCACGAAGATCACCTTGTAGTCGTGCGGGAACTTGTGGAGCACGTCCCAGGTCGGGATCTTCTCGACCTGGCGGCGGCGATTGTCCTTCCACACCGCTTCGTACAGGCAGTTGTGGAAGTAGAAGAACTCCAGGTGCTTGAATTCGGTCCGGGCGGCGCTGAACAGCTCCTCGCAGAGCTTGATGTGGCCGTCCATCGAGCCGCCGATGTCGAAGAACAGCAGCACCTTGATGGTGTTGCGCCGCTCGGGGCGCATCTGGATGTCCAGATAGCCCTTCTCGGCGGTGCCGCGGATCGTGCCGTTCAGGTCCAGCTCGTCCAGGGCCCCCTGGCGGGCGAACTTGCGCAGGCGGCGCAGCGCCACCTTGATGTTGCGGGTGCCCAGCTCGACCGAGTCGTCGAGGTTCTTGTATTCGCGCTTGTCCCAGACCTTCACGGCCCGGCCGTGGCGGCTCTTGTCCTGGCCGATGCGCACGCCTTCGGGATTGTAGCCGTTGTTGCCGAACGGGCTGGTCCCGCCCGAGCCGATCCACTTGGAGCCGCCCTCGTGGCGCTCCTTCTGCTCCCTCAGGCGCTCCTGCAGGGTCTCCATCAGCTTCTCGAAGCCGCCCATGGCCTCGATCTGGGCCTTCTCTTCCTCGGTCAGGAACTTCTCGGTCAGGGCCTTCAGCCACTCGGCCGGTATGTCGGCGGTGAGGCCCTCCTCGACGGTCTCCAGCCCCTTGAATACGTGGCCGAACACCCGGTCGAACTTGTCGAGGTTCTTCTCGTCCTTCACCAGGCTGGCGCGCGACAGGAAGTAGAAGTCTTCGATCCGCCGGTCGATGACGTCCTTGTCCAGGGCCTCCATGAGCTGGAGGTATTCACGCAGGGACACCGGGATCTTGGCGGCGCGGAGCTCGGAGAAGAAGCGCAGGAACATGGCGGGCTTTCGAACGGTTGTTCGAAGGATGGCGGTTTATGGCGTGTTGCGCAACGGCCCCCTCCGGCCCTCCGGGCCACCTCCCCCTTTGGGGGAGCTGTCGGCGAAGCCGACTGAGGGGGTCACCCCCGCCGCAGGATGAACTCCAGGTCCCGCGTCTCGCCGACCGGGAAATGGTACTCCCCGACCTTTTCGAAGCCCTTGCTCTCGTACAGCTTCTGCGCCCCGAAGTTCTCGGACCACACGCCGATCCACAGGGGGCGCGGGCCGTCCTTCTCCAGCCAGTCCAGGGCCGTCTTCAGCAGCAGGCTGCCGCGCCCGCCGCCCTGGAAGGCCTTGAGCACGTAGATCCGATACAGCTCGCCGTCGCCCGGCTTCACGGCGTCGTGCGGCAGGCCGCAGGGGCCGGCCGTGGCGTAGCCGATCGCCTCGTCGTCCAGCTCCAGCAGCCAGGTCGCCTTGTCCGGATCCGCCAGGTCGCGCCGCGTGCGCTCCAAGCCGTAGGCGTAGGCCAGGAAGGTCTCCAGGTCCTGTGTTGGATAGAGGTGGGCGAAGGTCTCGGTGAAGGTGCGGGCGCCCAGGCTGGACACGGCGCCGGCGTCGTCGACGGTGGCGCGCCGGAGCGTCGGGGAGAGGATGGTCGGGGCGGTGTTCAACGGATACGATCCTGGCATGGCTGTCGCGCTCTATACCCACCTGGATATGCTCGACCACCGGCCCGGAGACAACCACGCCGAGCGGCCGGAGCGTTTGCGGGCGGTGGTCGACGCGCTGGACGACGACGCGACGCTGGACCTGGAACGCTTCGACGCCCCGCTGGTCGAGCTGGCCGACCTGGCCCGGGTGCATCCGCAGGGCTTCATCGACGGCGTGCTGGACGCCGCGCCCGGCAGCGGTCGCCGGGCCCTGGACCCGGACACCATCCTGTCGCCCGGCAGCCTGACCGCCGCGCGGCGCGCCGCCGGGGCGGTGGTCGCCGCGACCCGGGCGGTGGCAGGCGGGCGGGGGACGCGGGCCTTCTGCGCGGTGCGGCCGCCGGGGCATCACGCCGAGCCGAGCGCCGCGATGGGTTTCTGCGTGTTCTCCAACATCGCCGTGGCGGCCCGGGCCGCCCAGGCCTTCGGGCTGAAGCGGGTGGCGATCGTCGATTTCGACGTCCACCACGGCAACGGCACCCAAGCGACGTTCGAGAACGATCCGACGGTGTTCTTCGCTTCGATCCACCAGTCGCCGCTGTATCCCGGCACCGGCGATCCGTCCGAGACCGGGGTCGGCAACATCGCCAACGCCACGGTCGCGCCGCATGCGCCCCGCGAAACCTGGCGGCGGCGCTTCGAGGGGCTGATGGACAGGGTCGACGGATTCGCCCCCGAGCTGGTCCTGGTCTCGGCCGGCTTCGACGCCCATGTCCGCGATCCGCTGGCCGCCCAGAGCCTGGAGGCCGAGGATTTCGCCTGGGCGACGCGGGCGATCGCCTCGGTCGCCAACCACCGTTGCGGCGGGCGTATTGTTTCCTCGCTCGAGGGCGGCTACGACCTAGAGGCGCTCGGCCGCTCGGCGGCGGCGCATGTCAAAGCGTTGCAGGAGGGGTGAGAGGTCCAGATATCAGTCGCCGGTGGCGACAAGCCGGACCTCCAAGATCTATGGCCGACGAATCCGCCGACCGCTTTTCCTCCCCGGAATCCGAACCGGCGACCTCCGGAGCCGTTGGCGTCCGGCCCGGCGCCATCACCCTGGCCCGCCACGGCGAGCCGGCCCTGTCGCGCAAGGTCCGCTTCAACGCCCCGGCCTACGGCGAATGGTGGGCGCGCTATGAGGAAGGCGGCCTGCTGCCCGGCCAGACCCCGCCGGACTCGTTGAAGGCCACGGCCAGGCGGGCCGGGGCGATGATCGCCTCGACCCGCCGCCGCTCGATCGAGACCGCCGCGGCCGTGGCCGACGGCAAGGCCTTCGCCACCGACCCGCTGTTCATCGAGGCGCCCCTGCCGCCGCCGCCCTGGCCGCGCTGGATCAAGATGTCGCCCAAGCACTGGGGCTTCTTCGCCCGGTTCTGGTGGTGGTTCTTCGATCACCACGCCGGCCAGGAAAGCCGTGCGCAGGCCGAGCTGCGCGCCGACCAGGCCGCCGACCTGCTGATCGACCTGTCCAAGAACGGCCAGGAGGTGTTGCTGGTGGCCCACGGCTTCTTCAACACCATGATCGGCCTGTCGCTGCAGAAGCGCGGCCTGAAGAAGACGCAGGACCAGGGTTTCCAGTACTGGTGCGTGAAGCGCTTCGAGCGGCTCTAGGCGCCTTCGCGAGCGTCCGGGACCCCAGCTCCCGGACCCTGTTCACCAAAAGCCCCGCCAACGGCGTTGCCCGCGCCGCGGCCCGCCACTAGGGTGCGCCCATTCGCTCCGGAGTAGAAATGATCAGTCCACAGGATCTTGAAGGCATGAGCTTCGAGCAGGCCCTGGCCCGTCTGGAGCAGATCGTCGGCGAACTGGAGTCCGGCAAGGCCGAGCTCGAGCGCTCGATCGAGATCTACGAGGACGGTGCGGCCCTCAAGGCCCACTGCGAGAAAAAGCTCGAGGCGGCTCGCCTGAAGGTTGAGAAGATCGTGCTGGGTCAGGGTGGAGCCGTGAACGCCGAACCGGCCGAGTTCAACTGATGGGTCAGGCGTCGCCGCAGATCGGCTACGAGGACTTCGAACGGGTCGATATTCGTATCGGCACGGTGATCGAGGCCACGCCGTTTCCGGAGGCGCGCAAGCCGGCCTACAAGCTGACCATCGATTTCGGCCCCGAGATCGGCGTCAAGAAATCCTCGGCCCAGGTGACCAAGCACTACGGCCTGGGCGAACTGATCGGTCGTCGCGTGGCCGCCGTGGTCAATTTTCCGCCGCGCCAGATCGGTCCGATGAAGTCCGAGGTCCTGTGCCTGGGCTTTCCGGACGCCGAGGGCGGCGTGGTGCTGGTCGACGTGGACCGTGACGTTCCCAATGGGGGGAAGCTGTTTTGATCGACCTCGAAAAGCGCATCGTCCAGGCCGCCGACATCGTCACCGTGGCGCTCGACGAGCTGCTGCCCCGGGCCGACGGTCCCGAGAGCCGGCTGACCGAGGCCATGCGCTACGCGGCCCTGGGCCCGGGCAAGCGGCTGCGGCCGTTCTTCGCCCTGGAGACGGGTAAGATGTTCGACCTGCCCGAGCGGCCGGTCCTGCGCGCCGCCTGCGCCCTGGAATGCATCCACGCCTACAGCCTGGTGCACGACGATCTGCCGGCCATGGACGACGACGACATGCGCCGCGGCCGTCCGACCGTGCACGTGCAGTACGACGAGGCCACCGCGATCCTGGCCGGCGACGCCCTGCAGACCGCCGCCTTCGAGATCATGGCCCATCCCGACACCCACGACGACGGCCACGTCCGCGCCGAGCTGGTGCGCAAGCTGGCGATCGCCTCGGGCGCCAGGGGCATGTGCGGCGGCCAGATGATCGACCTGCTGGGCGTCCGCGACGACCTGGGCGCCGTGGCCCGCATGCAGCGCCTGAAGACCGGCGCCCTGATCGCCTTCGCCTTCGAGATCCCGCTGATCATCGCGCGGTCCAAGGCCGAGGAGCGGGCGGCCTTGATGGGATTCGCCCAGGACCTCGGCCTGGCCTACCAGATCGTCGACGACATCCTCGACGCCGAGGGCGACGAAGCGGTGCTGGGCAAGGCGGCCGGCGGCAAGGACGCCGCCAAGGGCAAGGCCAACTACGTCACCCTGCTGGGCCTCGAGGCCGCCAAGGAACGAGTCAACCTCCTGGCCGCTCAAACCCGGTCACATCTCGATATTTTCGGCGAACGGGCCGAACATCTGCGTCGTAGCGTGGATTTCGTGCTGGACCGCCGCAACTGACCGCGCTTTCTTCGGATATGCCTGCTTTGACCCCTCTCCTCGACACCATCTCGTCACCGGCCGACACCCGCGGCCTCAGCGTGGCCGAACTGAAGCAACTGGCCAACGAGGTGCGAGCCGAGACCATCGACGCCGTCTCGGTGACCGGCGGGCACCTGGGCGCGGGCCTGGGCGTGGTCGAGCTGACCGTCGCCCTGCACCACGTGTTCGAGACGCCCAAGGACATCGTCATCTGGGACGTCGGCCACCAGGCCTATCCGCACAAGATCCTGACCGGCCGCCGCGACCGCATCCGCACCCTGCGCCAGGGCGGCGGGCTGTCGGGCTTCACCAAGCGCGCCGAGAGCGAATACGACCCGTTCGGCGCGGCCCACGCGGCCACCTCGATCTCGGCCGCCCTGGGCTTCTGCGCCGCGCGCGACGCCAAGGGCGAGGACAACAGCGTCATCGCCGTGATCGGCGACGGTTCGATGAGCGCCGGCATGGCCTACGAGGCGATGAACGCGGCCACCGACACCACCAGGCGGCTGATCGTCATCCTCAACGACAACGACATGTCGATCGCCCCGCCGGTGGGCGGCATGAGCGCCTACCTGGCCAACCTCGTCTCGGGCGGCGCGTATCGCAAGGCGCGCAAGCTGGGCAAGACGGTGGTCGAGAAGCTGCCGACCCCGATCCGCGACGCGGCCCGCAAGGCCGAGGAATACGCCCGCGGCATGGTCACCGGCGGCACCTTCTTCGAGGAGCTGGGTTTCCACTATGTCGGCCCGATCGACGGCCACGACATGGACGCCCTGGTCAGCGTGCTCAGCAACGCCAAAAACTTCGACGAAAAGCCGGTGCTGGTCCATGTCGTCACCCAGAAGGGCAAGGGCTACGCCCCGGCCGAGGGCGCCGACGACAAGCTGCACGCGGTGGTCAAGTTCGACGTGGTCACCGGCCAGCAGCAGAAGCCGGCGGCCGGCCCGCCCAGCTACACCAAGGTCTTCGCCCAGGAGCTGATCAAGCACGCCGCGATCGACGACAAGATTGTGGCCATCACCGCCGCCATGCCCTCGGGCACGGGGCTGGATCTGTTCGGCAAGGCCTTCCCGGACCGCACCTTCGACGTCGGCATCGCCGAGCAGCACGCGGTGACCTTCGCCGCCGGCCTGGCCGCCGACGGCATGAAGCCGTTCGCGGCGATCTATTCCACCTTCCTGCAGCGCGGCTACGACCAGGTGGTCCACGACGTGGCCATCCAGCGCCTGCCGGTGCGCTTCGCCATGGACCGCGCCGGCCTGGTCGGCGCCGACGGCCCGACCCACGCGGGCACGTTCGACATCGGCTTCATGGGGGCGCTGCCCGGCATGGTGCTGATGGCCGCCGCCGACGAGGTGGAGCTGGCCCACATGGTCTCGACCGCCGTGGCCATCGACGACCGCCCCAGCGCCTTCCGCTATCCGCGCGGCGAGGGCCTGGGCCTGACCATCCCCGACCTGGCCGCCCCGCTGGAGATCGGCAAGGGCCGCATCGTCCGCGAAGGGACCAGCGTCGCAATCGTCTCGCTGGGCACGCGCCTGGCCGAGTGCCTGAAGGCGGCCGACCTGCTGGCCGCGCGCGGTCTCTCGGCGACCGTCGCCGACGCCCGCTTCGCCAAGCCGCTGGACATCGACCTGCTGCTGCGCCTGGCGCGCGAGCACGAGGCGATCATCACGGTGGAGGAGGGCGCCATGGGCGGCTTCGGCGCCTTCGTGCTGCAGGCCCTGGCCGAACACGGGGCCCTGGACCGCGGCCTGAAGATCCGCACCCTGGTGCTGCCCGACGTCTTCCAGGACCAGGACAAGCCCGACGCCATGTACGCCCAGGCCGGCCTCGACGCCGAGGGCGTCCTGCGCGGCTGTCTCGCGGCCCTGGGCGTCGACAATGTCAGCGCGGCGGGGCGGCGGGCCTGACGGTCCGGGGCATGCCCTAGACCGAACACGCCTTGAAGAACGCCTTCACCTTCCCCTGGTCGGTGGGGACGGCGTCGAGGCTGTGGCGCGCGTCGGCCGTCAACAGGTCGAGGCGCCCTGTGCGGCGAAAGGCGCGCAGCGCCGAGGCGTCCACCGTCGTGCGGGCTTCCAGCACGCCGTCGCCCATGGCCGAGGGCGCGGCCTGGGCGGCCAGGCGACTGACCGAGCGGCCGGAGGCCAGGGCGATCCGGTCGCCCGCCAGACCCGTCGCCGTCAGGGTCACGGCCGGGGCGCGGGGCGCGCAGGCCAGCATCAGCACCACGTCGTCGCTGTCAGGCCGGCCATAAGCCAGCTTGGGGCCTTCCTCGGCGCTGTTCATGTAGTTCCAGGCGTAGCCCGCCTCGCCGAGGCGATGATAGGCGCAGGCCCCCAACGTCAGTCCGCCCAGGGTCAGGACCAAGAGCACGGCGTTCGACAGGCGGCGGCGCGACGGGATGCGGCGGGACATGGACGGGTTCCTTCGGAAAGGGAAACGCCGCCCCACCCCAGGGGTTCAGGGCCGCCAGTCCAGGATCCCGCCGCCGCTTGCGCGCAAGGTCCCTGTTCGGCCGATCGGGAAGGCCCCGCGCCGGTCTGTTCAGGCGCTCCAGACGCCGGTGGTCGCGGTGCGGGCGATAGACTTCGAAGCTGCCGGCGCTGGTCGAGACCTTCAAGCGCCTGACCCTGCGCGAGATCGCCGATCCCACCTTCCCGGCGAAAACCTAGGGATGGACGCGATTTCGAGGGGCGTCAGTCGCGACGGATTGAGCTATCGTCCTCCGCGCCGCAAGCGACGGGATCCCCGGAGGGGAGTGTCTGGAGGATCGGTTTTCGGGAGGAAATGGTGGGCGCAGTAGGATTCGAACCTACGACCCGCTGATTAAGAGTCAGCTGCTCTACCAACTGAGCTATGCGCCCGCTCGGCCCGAAGCAGTGGTTTGCCCCGGCGGCGAGGCGCGGAACATACGCAAAGAATCTTGGAACGCAAGGGACTATTTTTTGGCTAGACGAGATATCAGCGGAGCCGTGGATTTCGCCTATCTGGAAGGGTTCGCGATGGACGATTCCACGGTGATCGACGAGGTGCTGGCCCTGTTCCGCGAACAGGCCGCGCTGTGGACGCCGATGCTCGACAAGAGCCATCCGGGCTGGATGGACGCGGTCCATACGGTCAAGGGCGCGGCGCGGGGCGTCGGGGCTTTCGCCCTGGGCGACGTCTGCGCCGGAGCGGAGGCCGGGACCCGGAGCCTGGGCGAGGTGCGCACCGCCCTCGACGCGGCGCTGCTGGACATCGCCGCCTATGCGCACGAGCGGGCGCTGCGGTCGCTGAAGGGGTAGGGCTGGGGCGCGCCGCATCAACTTACGAACCTGTAATTGGCCCGATGCGCGCCGCTCGCCTAGGCTGCGCCCACCTCAATCGGAGCCTCTATCCCATGACCAACAGCCCCTGGTCGCACCAGCGCAGCGCCAGCGTCGCCGACGACGTCGATTTCGAGATCAAGGGCCAGGAGCTGCAGTTCCTGGAGATCGAGCTCGATCCGGGCGAAAGCGCCGTGGCCGAGGCCGGGGCGTTCGTCTGGAAGGACGCCAGCATCCAGATGACCACGGTGTTCGGCGACGGTTCGGGCGACACTGGCGGCGGCTTCATGGGCAAGCTGCTGGGGGCGGGCAAGCGCCTGGTCACCGGCGAGAGCCTGTTCACCACGGTCTTCACCCACACCGGTTCGGGCAAGGCCCGCGTGGCCTTCGCCTCGCCGACGCCGGGCGCGATCCTGCCGATCAACCTGGGCCAGCTGGGCGGGACCCTGATCTGCCAGAAGGACAGCTTCCTGGCCGCCGCGCGCGGCGTGTCGATCGGCATCCAGTTCCAGAAGCGGGTGATGACCGGCCTGTTCGGCGGCGAGGGCTTCATCATGCAGCGCCTGGACGGCGACGGCTGGGTGTTCGTCCAGATGGGCGGCACGATCGTCGAGCGCGAGCTGAAGGCCGGCGAGGAGCTGCACGTCGACACCGGCTGCCTGGCCGCCTACACGCCCGGCGTCGACTTCGACCTGATCACGGCCGGCGGCGTGCGCAGCGTGCTGTTCGGCGGCGAGGGCCTGTTCTTCGCGCGGCTGCGTGGACCGGGCAAGGTGTGGATCCAGTCGCTGCCGTTCTCGCGCCTGGCGGGACGGATGCTGGCGGCGGCGCAGGGCGGCGGCGGCAATCGCGGCGAGGGCTCGATCCTGGGGCAGATCGGCAACCTAATCGACGGGAACTGATCATCTTTGTCCCTCCCCATGAAGGGGAGGGAAGGAAGCAACAGGGCTTTCTCAGCCCTTCGTCCGGTCCCAGCTGTCGTACTCGTACGCAATGCAGCGGTCGATCAGGGTGCGCCAGACCGGCTCGGCGATGGCTTCCGACAGGCCCGATTCGCGCGCGGCGGCCTTGACCTTGTCGACCACGTCCTCGATCCGCGCGCGGTCGAACACCTTGGAGCGGTCGGCCTTGATGCGGGCGGCGGCGTCCATGTAGCCCTGGCGCTCGGCCAGCAGCGCCACCAGCGCCCGATCCAGGGCGTCCACACCCTGGCGAACGTCGGGCATGGTCTGGCAGTCGGCGGGGGCGAGGCGCGCGTCGACCTCGAGAGTCGTCTTGATCATGCGCCCCTTTAAGCCGGTTTGAGCGGCCGGGGCCATCCCAAACCTGACCGCGGCTCTGAGCTTGAGCGGGCCTAGATGCCCGCGCCGTTGTCCATGGTCAGCAGCGCCGCTTCATGGGCGGCGGCCTCTTCCTTGAGCCAGGCGACGAAGGCCTTGACCTGCGGCAGGCGGCCCTTGGCCTTGGGGTGGACGACGTAATAGGCGAAGTCGACGGCGGTCGGGATCTCGAACGGAATCACCAGCCGGCCGGCGTCGAGATCGGCCTGGGCCAGGGTCTGCTTGGCCAGGGCGATGCCGCGGCCGTTGGCGGCCGCCTCGATCACCAGGCTGGACTGGTTGAAGCGCGGGCCGCGCGCCCCGTCGACCGACTTGATGCCCCGCGCGGCCAGCCACATGGCCCAGTCCGGGCAGCTGTCGTCGGCGTCGGGCGAGCCGTCGTGCAGCAGGATATGGCGGGCCAGATCCTCGGGCGATTCCAAGGGGTTGGACGCCAGGAGCTCCGGCGAGGCGACGGGGATCACCGTCTCGCTGAGCAGGCGGATGACCTCCAGCCCCGGATAGCGGCCCGAGCCGTAGCGGATGGCCAGGTCGACCTCGCCGGCCGCGAAGTCGACGACCTCCATGCCGGCCGACAACCAGACGTCGACCTGGGGCTGGGCCTGCTCGAACTTGCCCAGGCGCGGCACCAGCCATTTGGCGGCGAACGAGGGGGCGGCGGTCAGGGTCAGGCGGCGGCCGTCTACGGCGGCGGTCAGCAGGGACGCGGCCTCGGCCAGGCGGTCGAAGGCCTCGCGCAGGGCGGGCAGGGCGGTCTGGGCCGCGTCGGTCAGCAGCAGGCCCTTGGGCGTGCGCTTGAACAGCGCCGCGCCGACATAGTCCTCCAGGTTCTGGATCTGCTGGCTCACAGCGCCGGGCGTCACCGACAGCTCGTCGGCGGCGCGGCTGAAGTTCAGGTGACGCGCAGCCGCCTCGAACGCACGCAGGGCGTTCAAGGGCGGAAGGCGGCGCCGTTCGGACTGTCTTTCCATGAGTTTTACTGAACGCCCCGGCAGAAGACCTTGTTTGCGAATTGGCCCGTCGCCGCCCAATTTGCAAGCGTTCGCTGACGGAGATGGCCCTTTTCGTCGGTGAACGCGAGCGGGGCGGACCCTAGGGTTCGCCCCGCAATGCTTTGCGCGTAACCGGTTTGGCGAGGTCGCCGGTCCGGCGTGTCGGGCGTGGCGTCTGGCTTATAGAGGACCTGAATCGCATGGCTCGGCCCACGGTCCGATCCGTTTCGCGGCCAAAGGCCGGTCTCGTCGCCCTCGGCGGCGGGGCGGGCGCGCGCGTTCCCGGCCGCGTGACCCTGGTCGGCGCCGGTCCCGGCGATCCGGAGCTGCTGACGATCAAGGCGCTGAAGGCCTTGCAGGCCGCCGACGTGGTCGTCCATGACGGCCTGGTCTCCGACGAGATCCTCGACCTGGCGCCCGTCGCGGCGCGGCGGATCGACGTCGCCAAGCGCAAGTCGCGCCACACCCTGCCGCAGGACGATATCAACCAGCTGATCGTGGCCCTGGCCCTGGAAGGCCTGACGGTCGTGCGGCTGAAGGGCGGCGATCCGTTCCTGTTCGGCCGCGGCGGCGAAGAGCTGGCCGCCTGCCGGGCGGCGGGCGTCGATTGCGCGGTCGTGCCCGGCGTCACCGCCGCCCTGGCCGCCTCGGCCGGGGCCGGCGCGCCCCTGACCCATCGCGGCAGCGCCCAGGCCGTGACCTTCGTCACCGGCCACGGGGCCTCCCAAAATGGAGAGACGGGAGAGCCGGACCTGGACTGGACCGCCCTGGCCCGCCCGAACCAGACCGTCGTCGTCTATATGGGCGTCTCGACCGCCAGCCTGATCGCCGAGCGCCTGACCGCCGCGGGCCGGGCCGGCGCGACCCCGGCCCTGGTCGTCGAGAACGCCAGCCGCGCCGACGAGCGCCGCATCCTGACCACCCTGGCCGGCCTGGCCGTCGCCGCCGAGGGCCTGAAGGGCCCGGCGCTGCTGATGGTCGGCGAGGCCATGGCGATGGCGGAAGTTCAAACTCCTCCCCCGCTTGCGGGGGAGGGGGACCACGAAGTGGTGGAGGGGGCGTCCACCGCGCACGCCCCCTCCGTCATGTCGCCTATCGGCGCCATGACACCTCCCCCGCTTCGCAGGGGAGGAGAGTTGAAATGAAAGCCATCACCGCCAATCGCCTGATCGACGGCGAGGTCGTGTTCTGGAAGGCCGGCGCCTGGGTCGAGGGCTTCGGAGACGCCCAGCTGTTCGACGACGCCCAGGATGCCGACGTCGAGACCGTGGTGGCGGCCGCCAAGGCCCAGCCGACCGTGATCGTCGATCCCTATCCGATCGACCTGGCCCCGGTCCCAGGAAGCGTGGACGGCGGCCTGGCCCCGGTCAGCTACCGCGAGCGTATCCGGGCCCTGGGGCCCACCAACGAACCCACCCACGGCAAGCAGGCCGTCGGCGGCGAGGTGATCGAGGCCCTGCGCCACGCCGCGGGCGCGGCCCGCTCGACCGGCCGCGTCGACCTGATCCGCAGGAAGTAAGCCGCATGTACCTGTACGACCCCATCGACCGCGAATTCCTGATCGATCGCTCCAACGAGTTCCGGCATCAGGTGGCCCGCCGCCTGGCCGGGGAGCTGACCGATGACCAGTTCAAGCCGCTGCGGCTGATGAACGGCCTCTATCTGCAGCTGCACGCCTACATGCTGCGGATCGCCATTCCGTACGGCTCGCTGAACGCCCGCCAGGCCCGCCGCCTGGCCTGGATCGCCCGCACCTACGACAAGGGCTACGGCCATTTCACCACCCGCCAGAACATCCAGTTCAACTGGATCAAGCTGAAGGACGCGCCCGACATCCTGGACGCCCTGGCCGAGGTGGACCTGCACGCCATCCAGACCAGCGGCAACTGCATCCGCAACGTCACCGCCGACCCCTACGCCGGCGCCACGGCCGAGGAGATCGACGACCCGCGCGTCTGGTCGGAAGTCCTGCGCCAATGGTCGACCCTGCACCCCGAGTTCAGCTTCCTGCCGCGCAAGTTCAAGATCGCCATCACCGGCGCCCTGACCGATCGCGCGGCGGTCAAGGTGCACGACATCGGGCTCATCTTGCGAAAGGGTCGTGACGGCCAGATCGGCTTCGAGGTGATCGTCGGCGGCGGCCAGGGCCGCACGCCCTATGTGGGCCCGACCATCCGCTCCTACCTGCCGGCCGAGCACCTGCTCAGCTATGTCGAGGCGATCCTGCGCGTCTACAACCGCCACGGCCGGCGCGACAACATCTACAAGGCCCGGATCAAGATCCTGGTCGCCGCCCTGGGCGCCGAGGAGTTCGCCCGCCAGGTCGAGGAAGAGTGGGGCAAGATCGACGCCGCGCGCGCCAACCTGCCGGCCAGCGAGCTGGCCCGGGTCCGCGCCGCCTTCGCCCAGACCAATTTCGAAGCCCTGCCGGCCGTGTCGGAGACCTTCGAGGCCGCCCGCGCCGCCAGCCCGGCCCTGCAGCGCTTCGTCCGCAACAACGTCAAGCCGCACAAGCAGAGCGGTTACGCCATCGTCGAGGTGTCGCTGAAGGCCATCGGCCAGACCCCGGGCGACGCCACGGCCGAGCAGCTGGAGGTCGTCGCCGACCTGGCCGAGCGCTACAGCCTGGACGACCTGCGCGTGACCCACGCCCAGAACCTGGTCCTGCCGCACGTCAAGCTGGACGACCTGCCGACCGTGCACGCGGCGCTGGAGGCCGCGGGCCTGGCCACCGCCAACATCGACCTGGCCAGCGACATCATCGCCTGCCCGGGCCTGGACTACTGCGCCCTGGCCAACGCTCGCGCCATCCCGATCGCCCAGGACATCGCCAAGAAGTTCGCCGATCCCGATCGCGCCGAGAAGGTGGGCGAGCTGAAGATCAAGATCAGCGGCTGCATCAACGCCTGCGGCCACCACCACGTGGCCCACATCGGCATCCTGGGCGTCGACAAGAAGGGCGAGGAATTCTACCAGCTGTCGCTGGGCGGCTCGGGGGCCGAGGACGCCAGCATCGGCCGGATCCTGGGTCCGGGCCTGTCGGCCGACAAGGTCGCCCCGGCGATCGACGCCCTGGTCGACGCCTATCTGAACATCCGCGCCGACGACGAGCGCTTCCTCGACACCTATCGCCGCGTCGGCCTCGAGCCCTTCAAGGAGGCGGTCTATGCCCAAGCTGATTAAGCTCGCCGGTGATGCGGCGGAGTGGGCCGAAGACATCTTCACCCATGTCGGCGACGACGACGCTCTGCCCGAGGGCGACGTGATCCTGTCCCTGGCCCGCTTCCAGGCCGAGGGCGAGATCCTGCTGTCCAACAGCCGCCGGGTCGGCGTGCGGATCGAGCCCGACCAGGAGGTCGAGGCCCTGGCCTACGACCTGCCGCGCCTGTCGGTGGTGGCCCTGGCCTTCCCGAAGTACCGCGACGGCCGCGCCTACACCTCGGCCCGCCTGCTGCGCGAGCGCCTGGGCTTCACCGGCGAGGTGCGGGCGGTCGGCGACGTGCTGCAGGAGCAGGCCGGATTCATGGTTCGCTGCGGCTTCGACGCCTTCGAGCCCAACGACGGCGCCACGCCCGAGGCCTGGACCAAGGCCGCCCATCGCTACCGCCATGTCTACCAGCGGGCCGCGGACAGCCGTCCGACAGCCTTTGAAGAACGCGAAGCCTTCGAGGAAAGGGCCGTCTGATGGCCTACGACCAGACCGTGACCGAGGTGAAGCCGACCGCCGCGACGCAACCCCTGGTCCCGAAAAACGGGGCCGCCGACCTGGCGGCGCGGCTGGACGCCGAGCTGCGCGACGCTCATCCCTTGACCATCCTGCGCAAGGCCTACGAAACGTTCGGCGACAAGCTGGCCCTGGTCAGCTCGTTCGGGGCGGAGTCGGCGGTGCTGCTGCACCTGGCCAGCCAGGTGTCGACGGCCATTCCCGTGCTGTTCCTCGACACCGGCATGCTGTTCGGCCAGACCCTGGACTACCGTAAGTCGCTGGCCGCCAAGCTCGGCCTGACCGACGTGCGCGACCTGCGCCCGGCCTATACCGACCTGGCGGTGACCGATCCCAAGTCCGACCTGTGGCGCACCGACACCGACGCCTGCTGCCACATCCGCAAGGTGCTGCCGCTGGACCGCGCCCTGGGCGAGTTCGCCGCCTGGACCACCGGCCGCAAGCGCTTCCACGGCGGCGACCGCCTGCGGCTGCGCGTGGTCGAGGAGTCCGAGGGCCAGATCAAGTTCAATCCGCTGGCCAACTGGGGCAAGGCCGAGCTGGACGCCTATGTCGCCCAGTACGACCTGCCGGCCCACCCGCTGGTCGCCCAGGGTTTCCCTTCGGTGGGCTGCTGGCCTTGCACCAAGCCGGTGGACGACCCTAACGCCGACGTCCGCGCCGGCCGCTGGGCGGGCCAGGACAAGACCGAGTGCGGCATCCACGTCGCCCGGGCGCCCGGCGCCGCGCCGAACGTGGGCGAGGGGATCTAGAGCATTTTCGAGCGAAGTGGGCGCCGGTTCGCGTGAAGAAAATGCGTTAGAACAAAAACCTAGAGCGCCGACCCGATGCAATCAGGTCGGAAACGCTCTAGACCCGATCCAGGGCCAGGCCCCAGGTCTTCAGCAGGTCGTCCAGGGTCCGCAGTTGGTCCGCCGTCAGGGACGCGACGGCCGCACCGCGGGCCTGCCGGCCGAGGCGTGGCTGAAGCCCGCGGTCTTCGCGACGCCCGATTTTCCCGCGCCCTGACCGCGCGGTTTCGACGCAGGGGACCAGGTCGGGCGCGGCTCCAGGGTTAAATCGCCGTTAGGTCTCGCCCCGCTAGCTTCCACTCGGGTTTCGGAGGGAAGATCGTGTCGGTGGTTGCGGGTGAGCTTCGGTCGGACGTCGGCGCGACGTTCGACGTCCTGTCGTGGGAGCTGGAGCTGGCCGGGGCCCGCTGCATCTTCCTCGACACGCTGATCGGCAAGCTGCTGGGGACCGTGGCGCCCGAGCATCGCGAGCAGCTGATCGAAGGCATCCAGGCCGTGGACCTGCTCAGCCAGCACCTGACCGGCCTGTCGACCTTCGCGCGGGGCCTCAGCCAGACCGTCGCGGCGCAGGAGCAGATCGAGGTCGGCGCGGCGTTGCGGAGCGTCACCCTGGGCGCTCTGGCCGACCGGATGACGTCGTCGTTCGGCGGGGACGAGGCCGGCATCAACGACGGCGACGAGGCCGGCGACCTGGATCTCTTCTGATGGCGGACCACCGACACACTCCGCGGGGGCGCCCATGAACATGGTCAATCCCGGCACCCGGATCCTGATCGCCGACAGCGATCGGGCCGTTCTGGAGATGCTGCAGATCCGTCTGGACCTGGCCGGCTATCACGCCCTGGCGGCGCGCAGCGGCCCGGCCGCGCTGGAAATGGCGCACAACATGCGCCCGGCGATCTTGGTGCTGGACCTGGCGATCACCGAGATGAGCGCGTTCGAGGTGCTGGCGGCGCTGCAACGCGACGTCTCGCGCCCGTGCGGCCAGATCCTGCTGGTCGGCAAGCGGCTCGGCGTCGAGGAGGTCAAGCGCGGCGCCGCGCTGGGCGTCCGGGCCTGCATGCTCAAGCCGTTCAGCGGCGCCGACCTGGTCGAGCGCGTGGGCAAGATGCTGAAGCCGGCCTCGCCGGAGCGTCCGCCGGCCAACGGATTCGGATCACGGGTCGCTCCGGCGGCCAGGCCCGCGCCGTCCAGCAACGTCTTCATCTAGCGGCGCGCCTATTCCGGCGGGCAGCCCTTGAACTCGCCGACCTTGGTCACCGAGAGGGTCGAGAGGTTGAGGCCCATCAGGGGCTTCATCGACGAGGCGCCCTGGCCGCTGAACAGGTCCAGCTTGTTGCCCTTGATCGCGCCGCCGATGTCCGACGCGTACCAGTAGCCGTCGTGCTTTTCGCCGTTGGGCATCGGCAGGCCGACGGTTTCCTTGATGAACACCACGGTGCGGCGCGGGATCACGGTCTTGTCGACCGCCAGGGTGCGCATCGCCACCACCTTGCAGCCCAAGCTGTCCAGGGCGCGGATGCCCTTGGCGCCGGCATGGTAGAGCGTGGCCTTCATCTTGTATTCGACCGAGCCCGGCATGGTGCCCGTCAGGGCGCCAGTGATCAGGTCGCCCAGCGGATCGGACTTGGAGTCCGTATCGGCGGCCAGGGCGGGGAGAGCGATGGACATGGCCGCGACGGCCAGAAATCCCGCAAACGTGCGTCGCATCGAGGGGGTCCTCTTATCGGCGTAGAGTGTCGGTCGGCGGCCTGATTACTAAGATCACGGCCGCGTGACAACCCACCTGGAGGCGATCCGGCGCCGCGCCGCACCCATGACGGTGGCGCTCGGCGTCATCGTTCGAAGCGGCTTTTGGTTCCGCGACGACCGTTAATCCCTGACGGACAAGGGGTTGCATGCTGACGCTTGGCGGCCGCGACCACGCGCTCTGGCGGTCGTCGCCCGGGTGGCATAAACCGGAGTCGTCCGCGGCTTTTTCGGCGGTGCACGCGTCTTGGACCGGTCCGAGGACGGGGTGAGTCGCGGCCGCGAGGCTGTCAGTTCGTTTGGAGCGCGCATGAAGCCGTCTGTTCGCCTGTTAACCCGTGTCGTCCTGGCCGCCGCCCTGGCCGCGCCCGCCAGCTCGGCCCTGGCCTGGGGCGCCTGGGGGCACCGCATGGTCGGGGTCGTGGCCGCCGAGAGCCTTCCCAGCGACCTGCCGGCCTTCCTGCGCACGCCGGAAGCGGTGGCGGCGATCGGTGAATACGCCCGCGAGCCGGACCGTTGGAAGGGCTCGGGCAAGGTCCACGACACCGACCGCGACGCCGCCCACTTCCTCGACATCGACGACGAGGGCCGGATGTATGGCGGCCCGAAGTTCACGCTGGAGACCCTGCCGGCCACTCGCGCCGACTACGAGAAGTCGCTGGCCGCGGTCGGCCACGACAGCTGGAACGCCGGCTACCTGCCGTATTCGATCATCGACGGCTATCAGCAACTGGTGAAGGACTTCACCTACTGGCGCATCCTGCAATCGGTCTCCGCGACCGAGAAGGACGCGACCCGGAAGGCCTATTACGTCGCCGACCTGAAGCGGCGCGAGGAGCTGCTGGTCCGCGACCTCGGCGTCTGGGCCCATTATGTCGGCGACGCCAGCCAGCCGCTGCATCTGAGCGTGCACTACAACGGCTGGGGCGATTATCCCAATCCCAACGGCTACACCCAGAGCAAGGCCACCCACGGGAACTTCGAGGGGCCGCTGGTCAAGGCCGTGGCCGTCGACGCCGACGTCAAGGCGCTGGTGCCGGCCTACAAGGACTGCGCCTGCACGATCGAGGCGCGGACGGTGACCTATCTCAGCACGACGGTCAGTTTCGTCGAGCCGCTGTACAAGCTGGAGAAGGAGGGCGGCCTGGTGGCCGCCGACCCGCGGGCCAAGGCCTTCGTCGACGAGCGCCTGGCGGCCGGGGCGACCCAGCTGCGCGACATGGTGGTCGACGCCTGGAAGGCCAGCGCCACGGGCAAGATCGGCTACCGTCCGGAAATCACCGTCGACGACGTGATCTCCGGCAAGGCCGATCCGTGGAACGACCTGTACGGCAAGGACTGATCCCGTGCAGGCGTTCGACGCGCCCGAGCCGGGCCTGGAGTACAAGCACCGCTGGGCCGCTTTCGGCATCGCCGAGGGGGCCGACGGGACGATCGCGTTGGTCGAGGTCCGCAAGCCGGGCCGGGCGCCCTATTTCGACCTGCCGGGCGGCGCGGTCGACGGCGACGAGGACGAGCACGCCGCCATCGTCCGCGAGTTCGGCGAGGAGACCGGCCTGGTCGTCGAGGTGGAGCGGCGGGTGATCGAAGTCAGTCAGCCGTTCCTGAAGTCCAACGGCCAGCCGGTGTGCAACAACGGCGGCATCTATGTCGTGCGGGTCACCGGCGAGCGACCCGAGCTGAAGGTCGAGGACGACCATACCCTGGTCTGGCTGGACCCTCGCGATGCGGTCGTGGCCCTGCGCCACGACGCCCACGCCTGGGCCGTGGCGGCCTGGCTGCGGCGGGGCTGAAGCCTCTCCCGTTGGGAGAGGGCTATTTCGCCAGCAGCGCCTTGGCCTTCTCCGGCGCGACCTGGTCGAAGATCATCCGCAGGTGCTGGTCCTTGGCGTGGTCGTTGTGCAGGTCCCAGGCCAGGGAGACCGGCAGGCGCAGGCGGCGACCGTCGGCCAGCTTGGCGACCAGCACCCGCCAGGAGAAGCCGTCGCCGGGGTCGCCCAGCGGGTCCTTGAACTCCAGCGGCGCGGGATCGCGCAGACGAAACAGGCGGCCCTCGTGCGCCGTGAACCAGGCCAGGTCGGCCTGGGCGACCGGATCGGCGCGGGACGGGTCGGCCGTCGCCACCAGCTTGCCCACCAGATTGTTGGCCATGTCGAGCCTCCTGCCTTGATCCTGGGGTCTCTACCGCCTTTGGCCCGTCCTCGCCATCGACCCTTTCGATAAATATACCCGGATAATATTGACTCCATAAAATACCCGGGTAAAAAGCCGCCCATGGAAACGACGAACAACCGGCGCGCCCTGGTGCGCGATTACAAGGACCGCGCGGTCCAGGCGGGGATCTATGCCGTGCGCTGCGCGACGACCGGCGAGGTCTGGATCGGTGGCACGCCCGACCTGTCGACCCGCCAGAACGGCGTCTGGTTCGCCCTGCGCACCGGCGGCCACACCAGCCCGACCCTGCAACAGGCCTGGAACGCCCACGGCGAGGCGGCCTTCGGCTTCGAGGTGCTGGAGGTCCTCGACGACAAGGGGCTGGAGCGGTTGGGCCGGGCCTCGCTGCTGGTCGAGCGCCGCGAACACTGGCGCGCGACCCTGCACGCCGAGGGGCTGCGGCGATGAGCGGTCCAATGGCGCCCTATGTGGTGTTCGAGGGCGAGCGGCGGATCGCGGCCGGTCCCAAGCTGGACGTGGCGATGGCCGCCCAGGCCCGCCTGGCCGAAGCGCCAGAAGCTTCACTGCTGATCTTCGACTCCGAGGGGCGCCAGGTGGATTTCGACCTGCGCGGCGGGCCGTGGGACATCGCGTTGCGGCTAGGGGAGGGCGAGACCGTCCCGCGCGGCCGCGGCCGGCCCAAGCTGGGCGTCACGGCCCGCGAGGTGACCCTGCTGCCGCGCCACTGGGAGTGGCTGGGCGCCCAGCCGGGCGGGGCGTCGGTCGCCCTGCGCAAGCTGGTCGAGGCCGCTCGCCGCGAGAGCGAGGGGCCCGACCGCCGCCGCGCCGCCCGCGACGCCGCCTACCGCTTCGCCTCGGCCATGGCCGGCGACCGCCCGGGCTTCGAGGCCATGAGCCGGGCGCTGTTCGCGGGCGACTCGGCGGGATTCGAGGCGCGGATCGTCGAATGGCCGAGCGATGTCGCCGAGCATCTGCGAGGGTTGGCGGCGGAAGCCTTTACGGAAACCCTCTCCCATGGGGAGAGGGAGGGACCCGCCGCGTAGCGGTGGGAGGGTGAGGGGGTTCCGAGGTTGTCGGCGCGCCGGCGGAGCATCGTGTGAAAACGGTGAGGGCGTAATCCCTCACCCTCCCACGACTTCGTCGCGGGCCCCTCCCTCTCCCGCCGGGAGAGGGTTCTATCTAGCTCCGCCCTTGGCCAGCACGTCCGCCAGCACCGCCTTGTAGGCCGTGTCGAACGGGGCGCGGTCGCTGTCGGGCTTGGCCGGATAGACCGTGCGCAGGTCGGCGATGCGCTGGGCGGTCGCCGTCTGCCAGGCCGGGTCCATCTTCAGCAGGCGGCCGATGATCGCCTTGTCGTCGCGGCCGGCGGGAGCCGGCTCGTAGGCCAGCAGCGCCTTCACCTGCCACAGGAACTGGCGCAGCGTGTCGGGGCTGGCCCCGCCGTCGGTGCGCCGACCCGTCCATTTGACCGCCTCGACGATCTGCTTGCGGAAGCGCGGATCGTCCCAGGTCGAGGGCGTGTGGCCCAGGTTGGTGAAGAACAGCCGGCCCTGGCCGATCTGGCGCGCCCAGGCGACCGGCACGGCGTAGGGCCGCTTCAGCGGCGTGCCGGCGAAGTCCAGCATCTGCAGCACGCGCACCCTGGCCGGGTCGAAGTCGCTGTGCTGGTAGATCTCCTCGGCGTAGTCGAAGCTAACCGGCCACATGCCGACCAGGGCCCGGTCAGGGTCCAGGGTCTCGACGCGGATCGGCGTGCCTTGCGTCCACGGGTGGCCGGCGAACTTGCCGTTGATGAAGCGGGTGTAGGTCTCGCCGGGGCCGTCATAGGGCCAGCCGGTGTCGGTGGCGCTGTGGATGCCGACGAAGCCCAGCTTGCCGGCCGACACCCGCTGCTGCACCGCGGTCCAGGCCTGCGGCGACAGGGGCAGGGCGCCGGTGGTGTAGAACACCAGCACGTCGACGGTCGCCAGCCGTTCCGGCGTGATCTCGCGGGCGTCCTGGGTGACCTCGGCGGTGAAGGCGCCGCTGTCCCGACCGATGGCCTGCATCGCCGTCTCCGACAGAGCCAGGCCGCCGCCCTCCGGCCGGGCGACCGGCGCGTGCTTCCAGCCGACCGACTGGTCCAGATAGAGCACCCGCAGCGGCGCCGGCTTGGCCAGGGCGGGAGCGGCGGCCAGGGCCGCGAACGCGACCAGGGGGGCGACCAGCAGGAGGGGGAGGATGCGACGCAGGGAGGAGAGCATGGAGGATCAGGCCTTGGTCTTGGGCTGCAGCAGGTCCCAGCGGTTGCCGTAGAGGTCTTCGAACACCGCCACGCTGCCATAGGCCTCGTGGCGGGGCGCCTCGAGGAACTTCACCCCGGCGGCGCTCAGCCGGGCGTGGTCGGCCTCGAAGGCGTCGGTGTGCAGGAACAGCCAGACCCGGCCGCCGCCCTGGCCGCCGATCATCGCCTTCTGCTGGTCGTCGCTGGCCTTGGCCAGCAGGAACCGCGTGCCGACCGCGCCCGGCGCGACCACCACCCAGCGCTTGCCGCCGCCCAGCTCGCTGTCCTCGACCAGGGAAAACCCCATCTTGCCGACATAGAAGGCCAGGGCTTCATCGTAATCGCGGACGAGCAGGGACAGGAGGGCGAGGTGCTGGGCCATGGCGACTCACTCGGTGATAGTCTTGCTTAGCACGCCGACGCGACACGTGATCTGCGGGCGGTCCGTCCCGGAGCATCGCCCGGCGCGCGATTGAAGCATACTGCCCGGGCCGCCCCTTCTGGAGAAGCCGCCATGCTCCCGCGTTCGCCCTTCGCTCCAGCCGTCGTGCTGGCCTTGGCCCTGACGGCCGGACCTGCGGCGGCCCAAGGTCCCGACAGCCAGGTGACGCCCGTCGAGGCCGCCGACCTGCCGCCGGCCGTGGTCGCGGTGGTCACCGCCGCCGCGCCGGGCCTAAAGATCAAGGCGGCCGAGCTGAAGCACCGCGCGGATCGCCGCTACTACGACGTCGAGGGCGCGTTGCCGGACGGCGGCGAGATCGAGTTCGATCTGCTGGAAACCGGCGGCCGGTGGAAGATCGTCGAGACGCAGCGCGACATCGCCTGGACCGCCACGCCCCAGCCGGTGCGCGACGCCGCCGTCAAGGCCGCCCCTAAGATCGCGCCGGTCCGGGTGATCGAGAGCACCCAGGACGACGGCGCGGTGATCTACGAGCTGTTCGCCGAGGGCCAGCCCAAGGCGCCGGCCCTGGAGGTCAGCTGGACGGGCGGCAAGGCCAGGGTGCTGACCGAGGCCTGGCCGCACTAGGGGCGTCCGATCTCATCCCCCGCTGTACCCGCCGATGATCGGCAGCACCTCGCCGGTGATGTAGCTGGACGTCTGGGGCGAGGCCAGGAACACGTAGGCGGGGGCGATCTCCTCGGGCTGGGCCGGGCGTTTCATCGGCGTCTTGGCGCCGAACTGGGCCACCTGAGGGCCTAGCTTGTCGGCCGGGTTCAGGGGCGTCCAGACCGGCCCCGGGGCCACGGCGTTGACCCGGACGCCCTTGTCGACCAGGTGGGCGGCCAGCGAGCGGGTGAAGGCGTGGATGCCGCCCTTGGTCAGGGAGTAGTCCAGCAGGTCCTTGTTGCCGAGCATGCCGGTGACCGAGCCGGTGTTGATGATCGCCCCGCCCGGCGGAATGACCTTCACCGCCGCCTGGGCCATGTGGAAATAGCCGTAGAGGTTGGTCTTCAGCGTGCGGTCGAGGTGCTCGGCGGTCAGGTCCTCGAAGTCCAGAACGTGCTCCTGGAAGGCGGCGTTGTTGACCAGGATGTCCAGCTTGCCCAGTTCCTCGACGGTGCGCTGGACGGCGGCCCGGGCGTAGGCGGGGTCGGCGACGTCGCCGGGCAGCAGGATGGCGCGGCGGCCTTCCCGCTCGACGGCGGCGCGGGTTTCGGCCGCGTCCAGCTCCTCGTCGAGATAGGCGATGGCGACGTCGGCCCCCTCGCGGGCGAACAGCACCGCCACGGCCCGGCCGATGCCGCTGTCGGCCCCGGTGATCAGGGCGACCTTGCCCTCCAGCTTGCCCGAGCCCTTGTAGAACGGGGCGTCGTACATCGGGGCCGGATCGAGCCTGGCCTCGATCCCCGGCTTGGCCTGGTGCTGCTCGGGGAAGGGCGGGGCGGGGTAGGGACGGGCCCCGGCCTGCATGGCGGGGCTTTGCTTTTCCTCGTCCTTGAATGAGCGTTTCTCCTTGGCGTCCAGCGGGGCCTGGATGTCGCGCTCGGCCTGGGACGCGCGCTCGGCGGCGGGTTCGAATTGCGGGGTTTCGACGTCGGGCATGGCGGACCTCCTGCGGCTGGAGACGGCGAAACCGGCGGGCGGCGGGGATGTTCCAAGCACAACCATCGGAAGCGGGGTTGCCCAAAGCGTGAGCATCGGTCACCTTCCCGGCCTCTTTGAAAGGCCCAACCGATGTCGCGTTCCGCGGCCGCGCCGGCTCCCCGCCCTGGGAAGCCGCACGGCGTCATTGTCTCCGATCTGATCGAACTGCTGCGCCTGGCCGGGCCCGTGGTGCTGTCGCGCCTGGGCATCATGGTCATGGGCCTGACCGACGCCATCGTCGTCGGCCACTTCTCGGCCCGGCAACTGGGCTTCCACGCCATGGCCTGGGCCCCGACCTCGATCTTCGTGACCGTGACGGTCGGCCTGCTGGTCGGGACCCAGGTGATGGGCTCGCGCGCCATGGGGGCGGGGCGGCCGCACGAGGCGGGGGCGGTGCTGCGCCGGGGCGTGGTCTACGCCGCCTGGCTGGGCCTGGCGGGCTCGGTGCTGTTGGTCCTGGCGGGGCCGCCGCTGCTGCACCATGTGGGCATCGAGGCCGCCCTGGCCCGGGGCGCGACCGCGCCGCTGATCGTGTTTTCCCTGTCGCTGACGCCCTACGCGGTCAGCGTGGCCCTGAGCTTCTGGCTGGAGGGGCTGGGACGGCCCGGCCTGGTCACGGTCAACATGTGGGTCGCCAACCTGGTGAACCTGGCCGTCAACCTGCTGCTGGTGCCGGGGACGTTCGGCCTGCCGGCCCTGGGCGCGGTGGGCGCGGCCTGGTCGACCTTCGTGGCCCGCAGCGTCTTCGCCCTGATGCTGGCGGTGGTGATCGTGCGCCTGAAGGACGCCCGGGCCATGGGCGTGTTCGACAAGCCCGCCCGCGACATCGCCGCCGCGAAGGAACAGCGGCGGGTCGGCTACGGGGCGGGGACCTCGAACCTGTTCGAGGTCTCGGCCTTCGCCGGCATGAGCCTGGTGGCCGGCTGGTTGGGCGGGCTGAACGTGGCCGCCTGGGCGGTGGTGCTGAACGTGGCGGCGGTGATCTTCATGGTCCCGCTGGGCCTGTCGACCGCCACGGCCGTACAGGTGGGACGGGCCTTTGGCGCGCGCGACTCCAAGGGCATGAGCCGGGCGGGCTGGATCGCCTTCGCGGTCACCGCGGTCTTCGCCCTGGTGGTGGCGGTGCTGCTCTATCCGCTGCGCCACCTGGTGGGCGGGGCCTATACCAGCGACCCGGCCGCCCTGGCCCTGATCGCCCCGGCCCTGGCCCTGACCTGCCTGTTCCTGGTGCCGGACGCCGTGCAGGTGGTCTGCGCCCAGGCCCTGCGGGCGCGCGGCGAGGTGTGGATCCCGGCCGGCACCCACATGATCAGCTATGCCCTGATCATGGGCCCCCTGGCCTGGTGGCTGGCCTTGCCGATGAAGCTGGGCGTGAACGGCATCGTGGTGTCGGTGATCGTCACCAGCTTCGTGGCGGCGGCGTTCCTGCTGGGGCGCTACCGGATGCTGGACGTGAAGGAGCGGTGACCGCTTCCTTCTCCCGCAAGGGGAGAAGGATCAGATCCCAGCCCCCAGGATCCAGCCCTCTTCGGTCTGCGCATCGACCACCAGATCCGCCGGCGCGTCCTTGCTCGGCCCGAACAGGGCGGCCAGCTTGCCGGCCTCGTCCAGCTTGGCGAAGTGCTCGGCCAGGGCGCGCACCTGGGCGGCGTCCTTGATCTCGCCGGGGGCGGGGACAGCCTTGACCAGCGAGGGGTAGACCTCGGCGATCACCACCTGCACGCCCTCGAGATCCGCCTCGGTCAGGGCCTTGAAGCCGGTCTCGAACGGCCAGACGCGGACGGCGTCGCCGCGCGCGTCCTTCAGCCGGCGGGCGGCCGGGATGCCGACGATCGCCTGGCCGCCGACCGAGCCGTTGTAGTAGAGCTTCCAGATCGAGGCCGCGCCCTTGGCGGCCAGGTCCGCGTGACGGAACTCCGGAAGGTCTCCGGGGCCATGCTCGCGGGTGCGCTTGGGCTGCAGGGTGGTCAGGGCGTCCTTGGGCGGGCAGCCCCAGAACGGGAACGGCCCGCCGGTCAGCCGGCGGTTCAGCTCCGAGCCGACGCCGAAGCGGTTGTTGGTGTTGTCGGCCTTGTCCTTGACCATCTTGGCCAGCTGGTCCCAGACCGCGCGCCAGGGATGCTCGCCCTTCAGCGCCAGGGCCGCGGTGACGCCGCGGGGGAAGCCCAGCGGGAAGTCGAAGCCGACCAGGGCCCGCTCGTTGCGCTTCTTCAGATCGTCGAGAATCGTCGCCAGCTTGGCCTCGGCCTCCTGGCGGGTGGGCGGGTTGAAGCTCTCGAAGGTCAGCCGGAACCGCACGTCGCGCTTCATCACGCCGATCCACACGGAATCCGCCCCCGTGGTCGGCTTGGCCGCCGCGCTCCAGTCGACGATCACATAGGCGCTGAAGAGGCGCGACACGGGGGACGCTCCGTTTGGATTGAACGAAGCGCGCTTCTACTCCGGCCGGGCGGAAGCGGCCACCCTTAAGCGATGAAAGTCGCGATCGGCGTCCGGCCGACGGGCCTTCAGGCGGCGTTGCGCTCCGCCGCCTGGTCGGCGGCCAGGACCGGGGCCGGCTGGCGGCTGAACCAGCGGGCCGGCGGTTCGCAGGCCGGGCCCAGGGCGGCGCGGACGATGGCCGGAGGGCGGCGCTCTTCCGGGGTCATGAACAGGCCGTTCGACTTGACGCCCAGGCCGGCGATCTTGTGAGCGCCCAGCATGGTCAGCGGCACGGCCAGGATCAGGCCGGCCAGGATCGGCATCGTCGCGGTCAAGAGGTCGGGCGTGAACCAGAAGGCCACGGCCAGCACCAGGCCGGTGACGCTGATCCAGCCCATGGCGGCGAAGGCCTCCCTGCCAGTGACCTTGTCGGCGTCGCGACGCTGGGTCGCCCAGCCGCCGACCTTGCCGGCCAGGATTTCGACCAGGGCGCGGGTCTGGGTGAGCATCAGCATCGGGGCGACCAGGGCCGAGAGCAGCATCTCGACGCCCAGGCCGGCCAGGATCCGGCGGCGGCCGCCGAAGCCCTTGATCTCGTGCTTGCGCGAGAACACCAGGATCGAGCCCAGGATCTTGGGGCCGAACAGCAGGACGAAGGTGATGATCATCGCCCAGGCGGTGGCCTGGATCTCGCGCCAGTCGATCAGGGCGTGGGCCGCGGCCTGCAGGTCGGCCATGGTGAAGGCGGCCTTCTTCAGCTCGGGCATCAGCATGCGCGAGATGATCCCCGACGACAGGGCCACGAACCACAGGGGCGACAGCACGTAGCTCAGCACGCCGATCACCAGGTGCAGGCGGCTCATCCAGTGCAGGCCGGGCAGGCCGATCAGCGGGACGTGCTGCACGTTGCCCCGGCACCAGCGGCGGTCGCGGGTGGCGAAGTCCAGCAGGTTGGAGGGGCTCTCCTCGTAGGAGCCGCCCAGATACGGAGCCAGGTGCACGCCCCAGCCGCCGCGGCGCAGCAGGGCGCTTTCCAGGGCGTCGTGGCTCATCACCTCGCCGCCGAACGGCTTGGGGCCGTTCAGTTCGGGCAGGCCGCAGGTCTCGGCGAAGGCCCGGGTGCGGACGATGGCGTTGTGGCCCCAGAAGCTGCTTTCCGAACCCGACCACCAGGCCAGGCCGGTCCAGGCGACGCGGCCGTACAGGCGCGTGGCGAACTGCAGGGTGCGGGCGAAGATCGTCTGGCCGTTGATGATCATCGGCATGGTCTGGATCAGGCCGACGCGCGGGTGACGCTCCATGGCGTCGGCCAGGCGGACCATGGCCTCGCCGGTCATCAGGCTGTCGGCGTCCAGCACCAGCATGTGCTCGTAGTCGCCGCCCCAGCGGGCCACCCAGTCAGCGATGTTGCCGGCCTTGCGGCCCGTGTTCTGGGTGCGCTTGCGATAGAAGACGTGGCTGCTGGCCTCGCGGCGGAAGCGGGCGAAGCAGGCCTGCTCGGCCAGGGCCACGGCGGCGTCGCGGGTGTCGCTGAGGATGAAGATGTCGAAGGCGCGGCTGTTTCCGGTCTCGGCGATCGAGGCGTCCATGGCGCGCAGGCGGGCGAACACTTCGGCGGCGTCCTCGTTGTGCACCGGCATCAGGATCGCCGTGCGGGCCTTGGGTCGGGGCATGGGCGAGGATGCGCTGTCGTCGATGCCCAGCGGGTCCCGGGGCTTGCCCAGCAGCACCACGAAGCCGACGACGGCGGTGCAGAACCACAGGGCCAGGGCCAGAAACAGCGGGGCCAGCAGGGTCAGGACGACGGCTTCCAGGCGGGTGACGCCGCCCAGGGCGATGGTATCGTAGGTGGCCCGCCAGCCGGCGAAGGCCATGATCGCCGTGGCGACGAACACGCCCCAGCGGCGCAGGACCAGGTTTTCCCAGATCGTGTTCTGGGGGGCGGTGGCGACCGGCCTGGCCCCGCCTTGCCAGAAGGCCAGCGGCTGGACCGGCATGGCCAGGGGCGCGTCGACGGGGATCTCGACCCGATCGCTCGTGGAGATCACCGTGTCGTAGGCGACGCTCCGCGAGGAGGTCAGGTCGAAGAAAGCGCCGCGTTCGCTCATCAGGTCCATCGTCTCGGGCTGTCCGGTTCGGATGGTCCGAGGGCCGGGCCTCTCCGAAAGGGCTCGAGAGGCGCAAGGCCGGCTTTCGCGGGACGCGCCGTGGTCGCTAGGGATGGTGTCCGCTAGGATTGGCGCGCTCGGTTCGGGCGGTCTGCGTGGTCTCGACGACCGGCGTGGAGAGCCGCCGGTCTCTCTAGAGTAAAACTTCGATCACAAAATCGCTACCACAATCGCCGCCCTTTTCGCACTTGCGGTAAAAAACCTTGTATGAAGGACGTGTTCGGATTGATCCGCTGAATTGTGAATTCTGCTAATATCATGAAAATAAAGACAATATCGGCAATTTTCCTGGTTGGTGCTCTCGCGGCCTGCGGTCCGGGCAAGCCGGCGAAACCGGCGTCCGAGGCTCCGGCGACCGCGCCGGCCGCGCTTCCGACGGGTCCGGAATACGACTCGACGGGCGTGATCGCCGTCCTCGAGGGCCAGACGGTAACGCTCGATCACGAGGGCGCGAGCGCGGCCAAGCTGGCCGCGGGGCGCACCGCCTTCCAGGCCTATGGCGACATCCTGGCCGAGGCGCCGCTGACGCCCGGCGCGCGCGTGGCGTTCAGGTTCCACAAGGCCGGCGACGCCTGGGAGCTGACCGAGCTGAAGGCGCGCTAGGCGGCTTCACCGCCAACGATCGCCGGACGCTTTCGCGCCCGGCGATCTTCTAGCCCTTCACGCAAACGACCTGGCGCAGCGTGTGGACGATGTCCACCAGGTCGCTCTGCGCGGCCATGACGGCGTCGATGTCCTTGTAGGCCATCGGCGTTTCGTCGATCACATCGGCGTCCTTACGGCACTCGACGCCGGCGGTGGCGGCCACGTGGTCGGCGATCGTGAACCGCCGCTTGGCCTCGTTGCGGCTCATCGCCCGTCCGGCCCCGTGCGAGCACGTGCAGAACGAGTCCGGGTTGCCCCGGCCGCGCACGATGAACGACTTGGCGCCCATCGAGCCCGGGATGATCCCCAGCTCTCCGTCCTTGGCCGAGACCGCGCCCTTGCGGGTCAGGTACACGTCCTTGCCGAAGTGCTTTTCCCGCGACACGTAGTTGTGGTGGCAGTTCACCGCTTCCTGCGTGACCATCAGGTCGGGGAAGGTGTTCCGAAGCACGGCCAGCACCTGCTCCATCATCACCTCACGATTGGCCCGGGCGTACTTCTGCGCCCAGGACACCGCCCGGACGTAGTCGATGAACCCCTCGCTGCCTTCGGCGAAGTAGGCCAGGTCCTGGTCGGGCAGGTTGATGTACCAGCGCTTCATCTCGTGCTTGGCGCGTTCGATGAAGTAGGTCCCGAACCGGTTGCCGACGCCGCGCGAGCCCGAGTGCAGCATCACCCAGACGTCGCCGGCCTCGTCGAGGCACAGCTCGACGAAGTGGTTGCCGGTGCCCAGCGTGCCCAGGTGGCCGAAGCCGCGCGGGTGGGCCGCCTTGGGATGCCGGGCCACGACGTCGTCGTAGCCGGCCTGCAGTCCGGCCCACCTGTCGGCCGCGGCCGCCGGCGGCTCGACCTGCCAGGCGCCCTTGTCGTTGCGCCCGCCGTTGTCGGTCCGGCCGTGCGGCACCGCCGCCTCGATGTCCGAGCGGATCCCGAACAGGTTGTCGGGCAGGTGCTCGGCGCGGATCGAGGTGCGCACCGCCATCATGCCGCAGCCGATGTCGACGCCCACGGCGGCCGGGATGATCGCGCCCAGGGTGGGAATGACCGAACCGACCGTCGCGCCCATCCCCCAGTGCACGTCGGGCATCACCGCCACGTGCTTGTGGATGAAGGGCAGGGCGGCGACGTTGCGCAGCTGCTTGAGGGCCGCGTCCTCGATGGGCACGCCCTGGGTCCACGCCTTGATCGGCGCGCCGTCGCTTTCGATGTGTGTGAAGCCGCTCATGGGCTTCTCCTTTTCCAAACCGCCCCTCCTGGCGACTTGGTCGAAAGAACTTCCCGCACAAAACGAAGAAACCCCTCCGGCCAGGCCAGGAGGGGTTTCCTTTCGAACATCCCGAGTTCAGACGAACCCTAGACCGGAACCCCTACCGACGCGCGCACGCCCATCCGTTCGACCTGGCGGTCGAGCAGATTGCTTGCGGGCTTATAGGTCGGGGCTTTGTGCGCCATGGTCCTCATCCTTCGGGAGGCGGGCGAGTACAGTGTTCGCCGAGGCGAGGGAAGGGGGACGCGGCGAAGATCGCACCGGTGTGTCGCCAAGGCCACGGTTGCGCTCCAGGCGGTCCCTAGGCTCGTTCCGCCGCGCCGAGCCTCTCCTCCAGCCGGCGCAGCGCCGCCTTCAGTTCCTCTTGCTCGGCGTGGCTGAACTCGTTGTGGTCCGTGATGCAGCGCGAGCAGATGTTGCCGATCAGCAGCGGCAGGATGAAGAGCAGGGTCACGTGCATCAGCACCGCGGCGGCGATCCGCCCTCCGGCCGTGGCGGGATACATGTCGCCGTAGCCGACGGTGGTGGCGGTGACGCAGGCCCACCAGAGCGCGTCGAGGAACGGCTTGTGCTCGAAGACGGCGTAGGCGCCGGCGCCGGCCGCCAGCATCACCGCGTAGAGCGCCAACAGTTCCTTGATGCTGTCGACATATTTGAGCATGGACCCCTCCCGAGAGAGGCCGACCTTAGCCAAGCCGCGGGGAGGCGGTCCAGCGCCAACTCAATCCTCGGTGGTCGATCCTAATGCTCGGCGGGCGGGGCCTGGCCGGTGGTCGCCGGATGGGTCTTCATGCGCGCCATGCCCGCCTTCAGCTCCTCGAGCGAGATCTTGCCGTCGCCGTCGGTGTCGGCCTTGGCAAAGCGCGCCTCCTTGCGGCCGGCGGCGATCCACTCGTCCTTGTCGATCCCGCCGTCGCCGTTCTTGTCCCAGGCCTTGAGGATCTTCTCGGGCGAAGGCGCGGCCAGGGCGGAGCCGGCGGCGAAGGCGGCCAGCGTGGCCAGGGCGAGGGCGGCGATCTTGCGGCGCATGGGGTGTCCTTCGAGCTGCGTCCCTTGGCGATCATCAAGGCGGGACCTTGCGGCTGTATTGCGGCGAGGCCGGTCGATCACCGGCGAGCGGCGGGTTTCGGGTCCCCGCGCTGGGTGTCCAGTTCCACCCGACGCCAGCCGCCCGCGTTGATCCGGTCCATCACCGCTTTGAAATCCGCGTGCGAGCCCTCGACGTTCTCGTGCAGCAGAATCCGCTGCAGCTCCTTGTCGGGGTTGTCGGCCCGGTCGACGATGTCGCCGACCAGCCTGTCGAGGCTGGATGGCTTGTCGCCCACCCACAGCGCGCCGTCGCGGTTGATGTAGACGTCGACGGGTTTCGGCTCGACCGGCGCGGCCGGTCTGGGCGCTTCGGCCGGCGGAAAGTCGACCTTGATCGACACGGTCCGCGAAATCTTGGCGAAGAACAGTCCCCAGATCAGCAGCGCCAGGGCGACCGACGCCAAGGCTAGGCCGAGCGCACGCTTCCAGCCCAAGCCTAGTGCTTCCCGCGGTCGCGGCCGAAGTTCGGCTCGGCGCTTTCCTGGCCGGCGGCGACGATGCCGCGGCGGATGGCGCGGGTGCGGGTGAAGTGGGCGTGCAGGGTGTCGGCGTCGCCCCAGCGGATGGCGCGGCTCATGGCCTGCAGGTCCTCGGTGAACCGGCCCAGCATCTCCAGCACCGCATCCTTGTTGGCCACGAAGATGTCGCGCCACATGGTCGGGTCGCTGGCGGCGATGCGGGTGAAGTCGCGGAAGCCCGAGGCCGAGAACTTGATCACCTCGCTCTCGGTGACGTTCTCCAGGTCGGCGGCGCTGCCGACGATGGTGTAGGCGATCAGGTGGGGCAGGTGGCTGACCACGGCCAGCACCAGGTCGTGGTGCTTTTCGTCCATCAGCTCGACCTGGGCGCCGAAGGTCCGCCAGAAGGCCGACAGCTTGGCGACGGCGGCGGCGTAGGCCTCGTCGTCGCTCTCGGCCGGGGTCAGGATGGTCCAGCGGTTCTCGAACAGCTCGGCGAAGCCGGCGTCGGGGCCCGACTGCTCGGTGCCGGCGATCGGGTGGCCCGGGATGACGAAGACCTTGGACAGGTCCAGGGCCTTGAACGCTTCGACCACGTTGGCCTTGGTCGAGCCGACGTCGGTCAGGGTGGCGCCGGGCTTCAGGTGCGGGGCCAGGGCGGCCGCCACCTCGGGCGTCGACAGCACCGGCGTGGCGATCACCACCAGGTCGGCGTCCCGGACGGCCTCGCCAATGTCGCCGGTCACGTGCTCGGCCAGGCCCAGTTCGCTGACCCGGGCGCGGTGCGCCTCGCTGGCGTCGGCGACCGTGACCTGGCCGACCACGCCGTGCTCGCGGGCCGCGCGTATGATCGAGCCGCCGATCAGGCCGCAGCCGATCACGGTCATCTTCGGGTACAGGACGCCGGGGTGGCTCATCGGGCCAGGAACTCGCGCAGCAGCTCGACCACGGTCCGGTTGTGCTTTTCCAGCCCCACGGTGATGCGGATGGCGTTGGGCAGGCCGTAGTTGCCCACGGCGCGGACCAGATAGCCCTTCGAGGCCAGGAACGCCTCGGCCTCCAGCGCGGTCTTGCCGGGCGTGGCCGGGAAGTTGATCAGCACGAAATTGGCCGCCGACGGCGTGACCTCCAGGCCCAGGCCGCCGATCTGCTGGGTCAGCCAGGGACGCCATTGCTCGACCAGGGCGACCGAGCGCTGCTGGAACTCCGTATCGGCCAGGGCGGCGATGGCCGCGTCCTGGGCCGGGATCGAGGTGTTGAACGGCGGGCGGATGCGCTCCAGCGGCTCGATGATCCCCGCCGGGCCATAGGCCCAGCCCACGCGCAGGGCGGCCAGGCCGTGCAGCTTGGAGAAGGTGTGGGTGACGATGACGTTCTCGGCCGTGCGGGCCAGATCCAGCCCGTCCTCGAAGCGCGGATCGGTGCAGAACTCGGCATAGGCCCCGTCCAGCACCAGCACCACCGACGGCGGCAGGGCCGCGTGCAGGGCGCGGATCTCCTCGCCGGTCAGCCAGGTGCCGGTCGGGTTGGCGGGGTTGGCGATGAACACCAGGCGGGTGCGTTCGTCCACGCACTTGACGATCTCGTCGACGGCGACGCGCTGGCCCGGTTCCTTGGCGAAGCGCACCTCGCCCTGGCAGGCGCGGGCCCCGATGGCGTAGGCGGCGAAGCCGTGCTCGCCCTGGACGATGTTGTCGCCGGGCTCCAGATAGACCTGGTTCAGCAGGGCGAAGATCTCGTCCGAGCCGTCGCCCAGCGTGATGCGCTCGACTTCCAGGCGGTAGTGGGCGGCGATGGCGGCGCGCAGGGCCGAACCCTTGCCGTCCGGATAGATGTGCATCCGGTCGACGGCGTCGCGATAGGCGGCCTTGGCCTTGTCGCTGCTGCCCAGGATGTTCTCGTTGCTCGACAGCTTCACCGGATGGGCGACGCCCTCGATCTTCGACTTGCCGCCCACATAGGCGGCGATGTCGAGGATGCCCGGCTTGGGCATGGGGCGCGGCGCGGCGAAGCGGTCGGTGGTCGGAGCGGTCATCTGGCGAACTCGGGCGGCGAAGGCGGTCTTCTTACACGTCGAACTGGGTGGGCGCAGCCCCGATGACGCCCGTAAGCGAGCCCGGGGCGCGGGCCAGGCGCTCGTCGCCGGCCTGGTAGAAGCCCGACAGCGAGAACAGCTTCAGCCCGCCGGCCTCGGCCACCAGCTCGCCGGCCACGCCGTCGGCCGACAGCGCCTCGACGACGGCGCCGGCGGCCTTGGGGCTGTCGGTGACCCAGAAGGTCTGATCGCCGCCGGTCGGCTCGACCTCGACCTCGGCCACGGCGAAGGCCACCTGCGGGCCCCAGCGCTCCAGGCAGGGCAGGGCGGCGAAGATCTTCAGACGCGGCTCGGCCAGCAGCCGGCCCCACCAGGCGTTGTCGGGAACCAGGCCCAGCACGCCGACGCCCCACGGGGTCTTGGCGGCGGCCAGGGCTTCCCTGTCGGTGGCGACCACCGTCATCGGCGGGGCGACGCCGAACCGCAGGCGGGCCAGCTCGACGGCGCGAGCGGGATGGGAGCCGCCCCAGACGGCCAGGTGATAGGGGCCCTGGCGCGCCAGGCTGTCGGACATCAGCTCGCGCCAGAGGCGGATGACCAGGGCGTCGCTGGCGGCCTTGCGGGGCGCTTCGACCAGCTTGCGGACGATCAGGGCCTCGCGGCCGGGGCGCAGGCCGAAGCCAGTGTCGCCGGCCGCTTTCTTGGCGGTGGCCACGGCGCGCGCCAAGCCGGCCCGCTCGTCCAGCAGGGCCAGAAGCTCACCGTCGATGGCGTCGATACGCCATCGGACCTCGTCCAGCGAAGGCGTCGCATCGCCCGCGTCGCTACCCATGATTTATCCCCGAAATTGGAGGCCGGACCATAGACTTTGCCGCCGGAGGCGCAATAGGGCGCGATGGCGGGAATAAAGTTGCGTGGCGAGTTTGTACGCGCGGAGGACGCCCCCTCCGTCACGATGCGTATTCGCATCGCGCCACCTCCCCCGCGATGCGGGGGAGGAGAAATCGGCGCGTCTTCTCCTCCCCCGTGAAACGGGGGAGGTGGCGCGTCGCGAAGCGGCGTGACGGAGGGGGCGTCTGCAGATCAATAGACCCGCGGCGCCGGCCCCGTGTCGAACAGGCCCAGCCGCGTGCGGCCCTTTTCGAACTTCAGCGTCGCCGACAGGGTCGGGTCGCGGCCCAGGGCCTGGGCCACGGCCGCGGCGGCGGCTTCGGGACTCTTCAGCGACTGGCCGGAAGAGGGAATCTCGCGGACGGTGACGTCCAGCGCCCCTTGCAGGCGGCCGTCCTCGTCCACCGTCAGGGCGCCGGACTTGGCGTCCAGCAGCGCCTCGCCGGCGTTCAGCTTGCCCTGCTGGACGGTCAGGGCCCCGCCGGCCTTGGACCAGTCGCTGACCGCGTCGGACCAACTGGCCCCGTGCAGGGCGCTGATCCTGCTGACCTTGGAATCCCAGATCAGGTCGGCGGTGCGGTCGGCGGCGATGCGGCCCATCAGGCCGGTGAAGCGGGCCTTGGCGCCCTTGGCCTCGAAGAAGATCGCGCCCTGGTCGTCGGGGCCGGGCCGCACGTGCAGCTGCAGGCCGGCCGTCGACAGCAGCGGGAACGGCGCGGCCCCGGCGACCGGGGTGAAGACCAGGTTCGCGCCCTCGACCGAGATCCGGGGCGGATACCGGTCGAAGCCCGCGAAGCTGGCGCGCAGGGCCTGGCCGGTGATCTCCACGTCGCCGTTGATCGGGCGGGTCATGACCACGCCCCGGGGCGCGACGATCACCCAGTGGCCGATGTCGTAGGCGTTGGCCTCGCCGTTCAGCTCCGGCGCCCGCACGGCCCAGCCCGAAGGCTCGGCGACCCGGGCGTTGACCAGCCTGACGTCCATGCGGAACGGATAGCCGCTGAAGGTGCGGGTCTCCCACGACAGGTCGTAGCCGCGCGATTTCAGCGACACGGCCGTGGCGTCCATCCGCTGCTCGGCCTGGCCGCGCAGCCACAGCCAGCCAACGCTCCAGCCGACGGCGACGATCGCCAGAATGACGAAGGGCGCCAGCAGACCACGACGCCGGGGCTTGCGGGACGGGGCGGCGGCGTTATGGGTCATGGAATGGGCGGCTCCGGTCGGGAACGGTAGATGAGCGTTGTAGACGAGGTGGCGGGCGGCGAAGACCGCTGGGTGTTCGGATATGGATCGCTGATGTGGCGGCCTGGGTTCCCGTTCATAGAGCGAAGAACGGCGTTGCTCCATGGGCGCCGCCGCGCCTTCTGCATCTATTCGGTCCACCATCGGGGCACCTACGAGCGGCCGGGCCTGGTGCTGGGTCTGGCCCCCGGCGGTGCGGTGCGCGGCGTGGCCTATCGGGTGGCCGGCGGGCGATGGCCCGAGGTCTACGCCTATCTACGCGAGCGCGAGCAGCCGACCGAAACCTATTTCGAGGCCTGGTCCGAGCTGAAGATCGACGGGAACGGCAGGGTCAGATCGCTGGTGTTCCTGTCCGACATGAAGCACGGCCAGTGGGCGGGGGCGCTGACCCTGGACCAGCAGGCCGAGCTAATCGCCGGCGCCCGGGGCCTGTCGGGCCGCAACATCGACTATCTGCGCGACCTGGTCATGCACCTGCGCGAGGACGGCGTGCGCGACCATGCCATGGAGTCGCTGCTGAAGATGGTCGAGGCCCGGGAAGCGGCGACGGTTTAGGGGCGATCCGTCGAGCGATGAAAAGATGGCGGGGACCGTCCACGATCGGTTGTCATTGTGCGGCCCGCATCGCCTCCAGCCGCTGATACGCCGGGCCCAACCGTCGCGTGCAGATCGCCCGCAGCGCCGGGGTCGCCGCCTGCTGCTTGTCCTGGACGTCCGGCGCGAAGGCCTGTTCGGGGGCCTTGGCGTCGCGGACCGTCGCGGCGCGCATGGCCTGGACCTCGGCCGCCGACGCCGTCACCCCGAAGTACGGCAGGATCTCCGTGAACAGGGCCTCGGGCAGCTGTCGGTAGTTGACCAGCCTGCCGCCGCCGAGCGGGTGGTGACGCGCCGCGCCCTCGCACAGCGCGGCCAGCACGCGGGCGCAGTAGTCGGCGTCCGGGACGGCGGGCATGTCCAGGCCCAGGCGCGCGGGCGGGACCAGTTCGGGAATCATCTGCACGCCGCGCCGGCGCAGGTGCGAGACCAGCACCTCGACCGGTTCGCGATAGAGGAAGACCCAGGGCGCGTCCGGGAAGGCGCGCCGGAACAGGGGCAGGTCGCGCACGTGCCAGCAGTCGAGCTTGAGGAACAGGCGACGCTCGCCGTAGCGCACCTGGCCCAGGGCCGCGACCATGGCCCGCAGGACCGAGACCTTGGCGTCGTCGTCGACCGGAAGCCGCAGCACCGCGTCGATCGGCGCGGCCTCAGAGATCACCGCATGGGCCGGCGGGGCCGCCAGCATCCGGGCCGCCAGGGTCGAGCCGCAGCGCGACATGTGGAAGACCAGGCCGTCGGGGGCGCGGGCGGGGCGGGCGTCCGGGCCGGGCAAGGGTGTGCGCAGGCCGACCAGGCGGTTGAGGGGACGATATCCGGCCCGCGTCAGGTCGTCGGCGTAAAAGGACCCGACCAGCCGTCGCCGCCCGAACCATCGCCAGCTCACGACCGGCTGTCCGCCCAGGTCCGAGACCTCGGCCGGCAGCCAGCCCGGCTGGGCGGACGCGCGCCTGGCCGGCGGGACCGAAGCGGCCTGAATCGCCGCGCGGATCTCGGCCGCCTCGACCGCGAATCCCGCCGCCCGCGCCGCTTCGACCGCCCGCGCGGCGAAGGCGTCGTAATCGTGGATCGCGTCGAGGGCTTCGGCCAGGCCGGCGTCGTCGAGGATCAGGTCGCGCAGCGCCTCCAGCCCCGTCGTCGTCATCGCCCGTCTGATCCCGCTTGCGGCGCCGCTCGCCGCCTCATAGCGTCACTGAATGGCCTACCCGGACAGATTGCAACTGCCGTTCAGCTTCGACCCGGGCCTGCTGCAGCGTGACCTGGACGCCCTGGCCGCCGCGCCCTGGACCGCCCACTTCGTGCGCCAGAACTACGAGGGCGACTGGAGCGTGATCCCCCTGCGCTGCGCGGCGGGCGAGACCCATCCGATCCGGATGATCTATTCCGACCCGGCGGCCACGGAGTTCGTCGACACCCCGTTCCTGGAGCCCTGTCCCTATTTCCGCGACGTGATCGCCGCCTTCGCCTGCGAGGTGCGCAGCGTGCGCTTGATGCGGCTGACGTCCGGCTCGGTGATCAAGGAGCACACCGACCTCGATCTGGGCGTCGAGACCGGCGCGGCCCGGATCCACGTGCCGGTGACCACCAATCCCGACGTCGAGTTCCTGCTCAACCGCACGCGGGTGGAGATGGGGGAGGGCCAGGCCTGGTACCTGCGCCTGGGCGATCCGCACGCGGTGGCCAACCGCGGGACCAGCGACCGCGTGCACCTGGTGCTGGACCTCGTGGCCGACGATTGGCTGATGGGGTTTTTCGAGGCGGCGGCGGTCGTCGATGAAGTTTGAAGCGCCCGCTAGTTGGCCAGCCACCAGATTCGGGCGCGCGCTTCGGCCTCGGCGGATTCGACGGAGTCGTAGAGACCGCAGTCAGGACCTGACGCCTTCCACCGGCCCGAGGCGCTGTCCATCGTTTGGCGGCGGTACGTCGCCAGACCGTCGGCGCGTATGACGATCAACGCGCGCTCCAACCCGTCGGAACGGGTCAAGGTTCCGGCGATTTCCTCCACAACTACAGCCCCTCGTCCTCCAGCGCCTTGGTCGCGGTGTTGATCCGGGTCTGCAGCTCGCGCATGAACTCGCCGCGCTTGAGGCCGGCGGGGATGGGGGGCAGGTATTCGAAGACGATCCTGCCCGGCGGGCGCAGGAAGCCCTTGGGCCAGTGGACGCCGCAGTTCAGGGCCAGGGGCGTGACCGGCAGGTTCAGCTCGCGATAGAGCGCGGCGATGCCGGGCTTGTAGTCGCCGGGAACCCCGACCTCGCCGCGTGTGCCCTCGGGGAAGATCACGACCTGGCGGGTCTCCTTCATGCGGTCGACGGCGTCGCGGACAAGCTTCTTCAGCGCCGCGGAATGGCCCTCGCGGTCGACGACGATCATGCCCGCCTTCAGCCCGTGCCAGCCGAACAGCGGCACCATCAGCAGTTCCTTCTTCATCACGAAGCAGGCGTCGGGCAGCAGGGCGAACTGGCTGAAAACGTCGAACATCGACTGGTGCTTGGCCGCGACCAGGGCCGGCCCGGTGGGCCTGAACTGTTCGCCGCGCACCTCGACCCTGATGCCGGCCAGCCAGCGCAGGGCCCAGATCAGCCCCTTGGACCAGGTCGACAGCGACCAGGTGTTGAACTGGCGGGGCAGAGGATAGGTCACGATCATGCCAATGGCCCAGACCACCGACCACAGCCAGAAGAACAGCTGGAACAGGAACGAACGCAGATAGATCAAGACGATTCCTTCGCCGGCTTCTGGGCGGCCTTGTCCTGGGGGCCCAGCTTGAGGAACGCTTCGCGGCCCAGGATCGCCAGGTACTTGCAGTATTCCACGATCATCCGCCGGGCGCTCGTGCCGCCTTTCCACCAGCGGTGGGCGTTCAGGCTTTCGGTCACCACGGGATAGGGATGCAGGGTCACCCCGGGCATGGCCGCGCGCAGCTCCAGCATCGAGCGGGGCATGTGATAGTCGGCGGTGACCACGATCAGGCTGTGATAGTCCTTGGCCTTGGCCCACTCGGCGCTCTCGCTGGCGTTGCCGATGGTGTCGGCGGCCGCGTAGCCCAGGTCGATGCAGCATTCGTAGATCGGCCGCACGGCCTTGGTCACGCCCAGCACGTCCTCGCGCGAGGCCTCGCGGTTGACGCCCGAGATCAGCAGGCGCTTGCCCTTGCCGGCTTCCAGCAGCTTGGTCGCCGCCTCCAGCCGCACGTTCGAGGCGCCGGTCAGCACCACCACCCCGTCCGACACCGGAGGCTCCTGGGCCGGCGTCGACTGGTCGACCCGGCTGGTGAAGGCCAGCAGGCCCACGAACCAGACCATCACCAGGATCAGCAGCGCGGCGAAGCTTCTCACGGCATGCCTCTCAACAGGCGCAGAGACGCGGCTCGGGCCGCGATCCCGGCCACCAACGCCGCCACCAGCGGACAGGGCAGGGGCGCCAGCAGATCGGTCCAGGCCAGCGGCAGGACCGGCGTCAGGCCCTGGCCGCCCCCCACCAGCCGCGCCGCCGCCCCGATCATGGCCGCGCCCACCCCGCCCAGCAAGCCGGCGAAGAAGGCCATGCCGGCGAAGCGGTTCTGGAACAGGTTGGCGATGAAGCCGTCCTCGGCTCCCGACAGGTGCAGCACCTCGACGATGTCGTGGCGGGCGGTCAGGGCGGCGCGGGTGGCGAAGATGATCACGGCCGCCGCCGCCGTGGCGATCAGGCCGAACACGCCGATGGCGGCCCAGCCGGCCAGGCGCGCCGCGCGCTCGATGTCGGCGATCCAGCGGCTGTGGTCGTCGACCACGGCGTCGACATTGGCGTCCTTCAACGCCTTGTTCAGCGTGGCGGCGGTGGCGGGAGCCCTGGGATCCAGGTCCAGGGTCACCAGGCGCGGCACGGGCAGGTCGGCGATCAGGGCCTCGCGGCCGATCCACGGCTCCAGCAGGGCCTCGGCCTTGTCCTTGGGCAGGGCGCGGGCCTCGGTCACGCCCCGCACGCCCGCCAGGGTCTCGGCGGCGCGGGCCGCGGCGCTGTCGGGGCTTTCGCTGGCGCGGGGGCGGACCACCACCGTGGCCGAGCCGGTCAGCTGGGCGGTCCAGCCGGTGGCGGCGCGGGTCGAGGCCAGGGCCGCCAGGGCCGTCAGGCAGGCCAGGAAGCACAGCACCGCGACCACGAACACCAGCGAGCCGTCCCGCGCGTCGCGCGGCGGCAGCAGCTGGCCCGGCTTCCAGCGGGCGACGGAGAAGCGGTCGCTCACCCTTCGTCCTCCTCGTAGCCGTCGTCGTAGCCGGGGTCGGGTCCGTCGTCGGCGACGTCGACCAGGCGGCCGTTCTCCAGGTGCAGGGTGGGGCGGTTGGCGCGGGCGACCAGGTCCTCGTCGTGGGTGGCGATCAGCACCGTGGTGCCCAGGCGGTTCAGCTCGACGAACAGTCGCAGCAGGCGCAACGACATGGCCGGATCGACATTGCCGGTCGGCTCGTCGGCCAGCAGCACGTCGGGGCGGTCGACCACGGCGCGGGCGATGGCCAGGCGCTGCTTCTCGCCGCCCGACAGGGTGGCGGGCAGGGCGTGCATGCGGTCGCCCAGCCCGACCCACTGCAGCAGCTCGGCCACGTCATCGCGATAGCTGGCCGGCTTGCGGCCGGCGATGCGCAGCGGCAGGGCGGCGTTGTCGAACACCGGCAGGTGGTCCAGCAGGCGAAAGTCCTGGAACACCACCCCGATCCGGCGGCGCACGAACGGCAGGTCCTCGGGCCGGGTCAGGCTGATGTCGCGGCCGAACAGCTCGACGCGACCCCGTGACGCACGGTGCGCCAGATAGATCAGCTTCAGCAGCGAACTCTTTCCCGCGCCCGACGGGCCGGTGAGGAAATGGAAAGACCCTGGGTGTAGGGTGAACCTGAGATCGCTGAGCGTTTCCGGCCCCCGTCCATACCGCATCGAGACCCCCTCGAAGCGCACGACGGGGACGGCGCCGCCATCCTGGACGTCATCGGTGCGCAAGGGTGTGTCGCTGGGTCGTGTGGACATGGTTGGCAAAATCGGCGACCTCGTGTGTAGGAGCGGGGAGCGTCCGATTCGCGGCCATGATACTGACCTGTCCCGAGTGCGCCAGCCGCTATTTCGTCGATGACTCCAAGGTCGGCGCGGCTGGTCGTGTCGTGCGTTGCGCGGCCTGCGGGACCCGCTGGACGGCCCGCAACGAAGAGGCCCTGGATCTGTTCGAAGAACCCTCGGTCGCCGACCTGGCGGGCGAGCCGAACCTGACCGCGCTGGACGGCGCGTCCAATCCCGCCGACGATCCGCAGACCCCCGTCGACCAGCTGCCGGGCGAGGAGCTGCCCAAGGTGTTCCGGGCCCGGGCCGACGCCGAGCGCCGCCTGAAGGAGGCCAAGACCACGGGCGTCATCTGGGGCGGCATGGTGGCCGTCATGCTGGTGATCCTGGGCTGCGCCTATGTCTTCAACATGAACGTGGCCCGGCTGTTGCCCAGCACGGCCGGGGCCTATGCGTTCGTCAATCGGCCGGTCAACACCGTCGGCCTGACGGTCGAGGATCTGAAGGCCGAGCCGACCATGCAGGATGGCCACGCCGCCATCACCATCACTGGCGTGCTGCGCAACATCACCGACCACGCGGTGACCACCCCGCCGCTGCGGGTGGCCCTGCTGAACAAGCACGAGAAGCGGGTGGCCGGGAAGCTGGCCGCCGCCGCCGATCCGCTGATCCCGCCCAGCCAGACCCGGCATTTCTCGGTGACCCTGCTGGATCCGCCGCGCACGGCCAACACCCTGGAGATCGGCTTCGCCCTGGAGCCGGGCGCGGCCAGGCATGCCGGTCCCGCGGCCCATGTCGAGAAGGCGGCCGACCCCGAGGCTCCGTCGCTGCGCGGCGCCCAGGACCAGCCGGCCGAGCTGGCGGCGGGCGCGCCGCCGCCGGTCGACGAGACGCAAGGGGCTGGACAGGAGCCCCCAGGTCATGAGACCGGAGCGGTCGACCCGGCCCCGGCCGACCATCATTGACCCAGAAAACTTGACATGACCGAGCGCTCCGCCCCCGAAGTTCTGATTTCCCAGGAAGAAATCGCCGAGCGGGTGGAAGCCCTGGCCCAGGCCATCGCCCCGCGCATCGACAACGACACCGTCGCCGTCTGCCTGCTGACCGGCGGCCTGTGGTTCGCCGCCGACCTGACGCGGGCCCTGTGGCGGGCCGGTCGCGACGTGCGCTTCGACGCCCTGTGGCTGGCCTCCTACCATGACGAGCGCAAGAGCTCGGGCCGCTGCGAGGTCCGCGCCGACCTGCAGCGCCCGCTGATCGGCCGCCGCGCCCTGGTGGTGGACGACGTGCTCGACACCGGCCTGTCGCTGGGCGAGGCCGCCAAGCTGGTCAAGGACGCTGGCGCCAGCGAGGTCCTGACCGCGGTCTTCGCCCGCAAGCCCTGGGACAAGCCGCGCATCGAGCCCGACTTCGTCGCCTGGGAAGCGCCCGCGCGCTACCTGGTCGGCTACGGCCTGGACGACGAGGGCAAGAGCCGCGGGCTGCCGTACATCGGGGCGCTGGACTGAATCATCTATGTGAGGGGGCCACACTTGCCCCCACCTGACCGCTTCGCGGTCTATCCGCCCCCATAGGGGGCGGAGCCTCGCGCTTTAGGCTCTTCCCCCTTTGGGGAAGACGGTCGCCAAGCGACCCGTAGGGGGCAGGTGTTAGCCGCCTAAACCCAGTCCGGCGGCACGTCCCGGGCCAGCATCTCCTCATACGACGGCCGCGCGCGGATCACCGCGAACCGGTCGCCGTCCACCAGCACCTCGGGCACCAGCGGCCGGGTATTGTACTCGCTGGCCATGGCCGCGCCGTAGGCCCCGGCCGACATGAAGGCCACCAGGTCCCCCGGCCCGAACGGCGGCAGGGCGCGGTCGCGGGTGAAGGTGTCGCCGGTCTCGCAGATCGGGCCGACGACGTCGTAGCTGGTTTCCCCGGCGCGCTTGATCACCGGCCGGATGTCGTGGAAGGCGTCGTACATGGCCGGGCGGATCAGGTCGTTCATCGCCGCGTCGATGACCAGGAAGCGCTTGCCCTCCGGCCGCTCGTGGACGTGGATCACCTCGCTGACCAGCACCCCGGCGTTGGCGGCGATCACCCGGCCCGGCTCGAAGGCCAGCTTCACCGGCAGGTCCTGGATCGCCTCGGCGACCATGACCGCGAACTCGGCCGGCGAGGGCGGTTCGGGCATGTCGAAATAGGGCACGCCCAGGCCGCCGCCGAGATCGAGGCGCTCGACGTGCAGGCCCTCGCCCAGCAGCTGTTCGACCAGGCCGCGCATCTTGCCGAAGGCCTGGCGCATCGGCGTCAGGTCGGTGATCTGGCTGCCGATGTGGCAGGCCACGCCGATCGGCTCGAGGTGGGCGTGGTTGCTGGCGTTGGCGTAGAGCCGCGCGGCCTCGGCGAACGACACGCCGAACTTGTTCTCGGACTTGCCGGTGGCGATCTTGGCGTGGCCGCCGGCCGCGACGTCGGGATTGACCCGGAACGCCACCTTGGCCTTGACGCCCAGCTCGGCGGCGACGGCGGCGATCAGGTTCAGCTCGGGCTCGGACTCGACATTGATCTCGGCGACGCCGGCCTTCAGCGCGAAGGCGATCTCGCCGCGCTTCTTGCCCACGCCCGAGAACACGATCCGCTCGCCAGGGATGCCGGCGGCCAGGGCGCGGCGCACCTCGCCCTCCGACACCGTGTCGGCCCCGGCCCCCAGCTTGCCCAGCACCTTCAGCACCGCGACGTTGGAATTGGCCTTCACCGCATAGGCGATCAGCGGGTCGACGATCCCGGCCCCGACCAGGGCGTCGCGGAACACGGTGAAGTGCCGCTCCAGGGTGGCGCGGGAATAGACATAGACCGGCGTGCCGACGTCGCCGGCGATCCTGGCCAGCGGGACGCCTTCGCAGGCCAGGCCCTCGGGGCCGTACTCGAAATGGTTCACGTCGTCAGTTGCCCTGGGCGCTGGGGAAGCCGGCGCCGGAGGGGCCGCCGAACGGGTCGTGCGCGCCGCTCAGCGGCGCGGCGCGGGTCGTGCGGTTGCTCGACGCGGGGTCAATGTTCTCCTGCGTGCCGTTGGCGCGCGCGGGCTGGTTGGCGGTGGCCGAGCCGCGGCGCCGTTCGGCCTCGTAGGCGGCCTTCTTCTGGGCGTTCCACAGCGGGGCGGGGCGCTCCAGCTCGGCCTGCTTGCCGCAGGCGGCGGCGGTCAGGGCCAGGGCGGCGATCGTGAGCAGGGTGAGGGGACGGATCATCCGAGCAGTTCCTTCCAACGCGCGATCTGGGCGCGGACCTGGGCGGGAGCGGTCCCGCCGTAACTCGTGCGGCTGGCCGCCGAGGCGGCGGGCGTGAGCACGGTGTAGATTTCAGAAGTGATGCGCGGCTCGATCGCTTGCAAGTCGGCCAGCGCCAGTTCCGCCAGATCCACGCCCTTGCCCTCCGCCGCCTTCACGGCCGAGCCTGTCACGTGGTGGGCGTCGCGGAAAGGCATGTTCAGCTCGCGGACCAGCCAGTCGGCGAGATCCGTAGCCGTCGAGAACCCCGCGCCGGCGGCGGCGGCCATCTTCTCGGTGTTGGGCGTCAAGTCCGACACCATGCCGGCCATGGCCAGAAGGCTCAGCTCCAGGGCGTCGAAGGCTTCGAAGGTCGGGACCTTGTCCTCCTGCATGTCCTTGGAATAGGCCAGGGGCAGGCCCTTCATGACCACGGTCAGGGTGGTCAGCGAGCCCAGGATCCGGCCGACCTTGGCGCGGATCAGCTCGGCCGCGTCCGGGTTCTTCTTCTGCGGCATGATCGAGCTGCCGGTGGTGAAGGCGTCGGTCAGCTTGACGAAGCCGAACATCGGCGTCGTCCACAGCACGATCTCCTCGGCCAGGCGCGACAGGTGGGTGGCGGTGATCGAGGCGGCCGACAGGGCTTCCAGCGCGAAGTCGCGGGCCGAGACGCTGTCCAGCGAATTGGCGGTCGGGCGGTCGAAGCCCAGCGACGCGGCGGTCTGGCGGCGGTCGATCGGGAAGGGCGAGCCGGCCAGGGCGGCGGCGCCCAGCGGGCACTCGTTCATCCGGGCGCGGGCGTCGCGGAACCGCGAGGCGTCGCGGCCGAACATCTCGACATAGGCCATCAGGTGGTGGCCGAAGGTCACCGGCTGGGCCGGCTGCAGGTGGGTGAAGCCCGGCATCAGGGCGTCGGCGTGGGTTTCGGCCTGGGCGACCAGGGCGCGCTGCAGGCCGTCCAGCTGGGCGGCCGAGCGGTCGCAGGCCTCGCGCACCCACAGGCGGAAGTCGACGGCCACCTGGTCGTTGCGCGAGCGGGCGGTGTGCAGGCGGCCGGCCGTCGGGCCGATCAGCTCGCGCAGCCGCGCCTCGATGTTCATGTGGATGTCTTCGTATTCGTCGCGGAACGGGAAGGTCCCGGCCGTGATCTCGCCCTCGACGGCGTCCAGGCCCTTGAGGATTTCCTCGCCGTCGGCGCTTGCAATCACGCCTTGGCTGATCAACATCCGCGCATGGGCGCGGGAGCCCGCCAGGTCCTGCGCCCACAGGCGCTTGTCGAAGCCGATGCTGACATTGATCGCCTGCATCAGCTCCGCCGGCTTGGCCGAGAACCTGCCGCCCCACATGGCTTGGCCCTGGCCGTTCGCGGCGGGCTTATCGGAGGCGTCGTCGGTCATATGAGCGAAATCCAGTCGGGCAAGGATCAGGCCGCGCGCAAGCTCGGCCCGCTGAAATGGGCGATCGGCGCCGTTCTGCTGATCGGCGTCGCGGCGGTTCTATACGTCATCGCTCAGGCTTCGTTCAAACCCGCAGGCGGCCTCGACCTCAAGGAATTCAAGAAAGCGTCCTTAGAGAAGCTGGACGTGCCGGCCCAGCCGCGCGCCGCGCCGGCCACGGTGTTCGCCGACGCGGCCGGAAAGCCGCGCACCCTGGCCGATTTCAAGGGCCAGGTGGTGGTGATGAACCTGTGGGCCACCTGGTGCGCGCCCTGCAAGAAGGAGATGCCCACCCTGGCCAGGCTGCAGGCCGCCTATGCGACCCAGCCGCTGAAGGTGCTGCCGATCAGCGTCGACCGCGACAGCGACCTGAACCTGATCCAGGCGGAAATGGCCGCCAACCCGCCGCTGCAGGTCTATCGCGACAAGAACTACAAGATGTCGTTCGAGCTGGAGCCGCGCGCCGCCGGCTATCCGACCACGGTCCTCTACGACAAGCAGGGGCGCGAGCGGGCGCGGATGTCGGGCGAGGCCGACTGGTCCAGTCCGGAGGCCCGCGCCCTGGTCGAGGCGCTTCTCCGCGAGCCTTGAGCCAAAGCAGAGCGAGAAAGAGCGGCGCGCGCGCTTAAGGATATCGCCGTTTTTTGAATTGACCCCTCAACGAGGGCGTGTCCACTCTGGCCCGCAATCCTGGATTTGGGCCTGCGAATGCTACCCGGACAACTGAGATTGTTACCCGCCCGCTTGTCCGGGCATCGGATCGGCCTTCTCTAGGAGACACTCCATGGCGACCGGCGTAGTGAAATGGTTCAACGGCACCAAGGGCTTCGGCTTCATCCAGCCCGATGACGGCGGCAAGGACGTGTTCGTCCACATCAGCGCCGTCGAGCGCGCGGGCCTGCGCAGCCTGGACGAGGGGCAGAAGGTCAGCTTCGACACCGCCGAGGAGCGCGGCAAGATCGCGGCGGCCAATCTGAAGCCGCTCTAGGCCGCCGTTCCTCGTTCGATACGCGAAATTGACGGGCGCCGGTTCCAACGAACCGGCGCCCGCCTGCTATGGAAGACCCGATGACCGTCGATCCCCGTCTTCTCGAAATCGTCGCCGATCGGGCCTGGCCGGCGCGCCAGAGCGGAGCCCTGGGCGGCTGGCGGCTGAACGCCTCGGACGGCTGGTCGCTGCGAATCAACGCCTGCTGGCCGCTGGGCGAGCCCGACCGGCCGATCGACGAGGCCATCGCCGCGGCCGAGGCCTTCTACGCCGCGCGCGGCCTGCCCGCCCGCTTCAAGCTGTCGGACGGGGCGGTGGTCCCGGCCAATCTGTCCGAGCACCTGCGGGCCCGCGGCTACAGGCCCACCCACGGCACGGTGGTGATGGTGGGCGAGGCCTCGGGGATGATCGCGGCGATGGCGGACATCGCCGTGACCCTGTCCGACGCGCCGGACCCGGCCTTCGAGGCGGTGCTGACCGCCAGCGCCGCCGGCAACGCCGCCGACGCCCGCGAGCGCCTGGACGCCCTGGGCCGCATCCCCGCGCCGGCCCGCTTCGCCCGGCTGGAGATCGACGGCGAGGTCGCGGCCCTGGGCGCCAGCGCCGTGGACGGCGAATGGGCGGGGATCTTCGGCATGCGCACCCTGCCGAGCCACCGCCGCAAGGGCCTGGCCCGCCGGATCCTGGCGGCCCTGCTGCACGAGGCCCGGACCCTGGGCGCCCGCCGCGCCTACCTGCAGGTCGAGACCGACAACGCCCCGGCCATCGCCCTCTACAGCGGCCTGGGGTTCGTGCCGGCCTATGGCTACCGGTACTGGGTGGTGGAGTAGGGAAGGGGACGCGCACTCACGGCGGTGCGCCGGCCGGTTTGCAGGGCGTTCAGTGTGAGTGCGTGTCCCCGGCTGAACGGCCGCCAAGTCGCTGATATCCCTGACCTAAAACTTTATGCCCCGCACCCTCTCGGACCGGCCGTATCCTGGTCTCACCTCGACGCAGGGAAAGGGCGCATGGCCAGCGACCAGTTGCGGCGGCGGGGGGCGATCGAGCGGGAAGCTCCATCGGCGGTCCTTTTGGACCAAACCTCGCGTCTCCAGGGCCGGCCGGGCATGGAACACTAAAACGGCGTGACGTGAGGGCTGGCGGATCAGCAGGCGGGCGGTGACAGGCCCGCGGTCCGGGACCAGGGTTCGTTGACCTGGCCCGCCCGTCGGAGGCTTCAAGGCGGCGAGGCTCGAACAGGGCTCAGCGTCGCGGGCTTCCGGATAACGACCGCGCGGAGCGATCGGGCTTCGTCGAAACGGTATTCTTTTTCCAAACTCCGGACGGCGTCCGGCGCTCCGCGACCCTTTCCATACGCTCAGCGGGTTTCCGCGTGAGGATGAGAAGCCGTGCCGGTGAACACTTGCCCCCACCTGACCGCTTCGCGGTCTGTCCGCCCCCAGAGGGGGCGGA
>NZ_FORN01000034.1 GCF_900114015.1 Caulobacter sp. UNC279MFTsu5.1
AACGTCGACCGGGATGAAACAGGCCCTCAGTCGACGTCCCTTGAGAAGAACGGTTCGGCGGAGCGGTCAGGTCTAGCCGAAACGCACACACAACACCCACGGTCATCCGGGCTCGGCCCGGACCGCTCCGCGCCTCCCCAGCCACTCGTCGCGAAAGCCCGAGGTCGAAAAGCCGTGTCTGTGACGCCACGCCCGCGAACACCTGCCCCCACCTAGCGGCTTCGCCGCCTGTCCGCCCCCACAGGGGGCGGAGCGCTCTTCCCCCTCTGGGGCAAGACGACCGCGAAGCGGTCCGTAGGGGGCAAGTGTTCACCGCGCCGAACGAGCCAGAAAGCGTCCCGTCCATGACCGGCTCACCCCGTGGCGATCGGCAGGGCCGTGGTGAACTTGATCTGCTCCATGGCGAAGCTCGACGACACGTCGGTCAGCGGGGCGGTGGCGATCAGGCGGCGGTAGAAGCGGTCATAGGCGGCGATGTCGCGGACCACGACCTTGAGCAGATAGTCGACGTCGCCGCTCATCCGGTAGAACTCGACCACCTCGGGCAGGGCCTTGGCCCCGGCCGCGAAGGTCGCCAGCCACTCCTCGTCGTGGCGGCCGGTCTTGACGGCCACGAACACGGTCAGGGGCAGGTCCAGGGCCTCGCGGTCGATCAGGGCGACGCGGGCGGTGATCACGCCGCCGTCCTGCAGCCGCTTGACCCGCTTCCAGCACGGGGTTTGGGACAGCCCCACCCGTTCGGCCAGCTCGGCGATGGGGACGGTGGCGTCCTGCTGCAGGATGGCCAGCAGGCGGCGGTCGATCTGGTCCAGCGAAATCATTCTCTGTGCAGCCGTATCTGGAGAACTGAATTCTCCATACCTGCCATGAGGCCCCGACTGAGACCATGTCATTTTCGCGAAACGTGGCATCATGGAATCGCACGCCGCCACGGGGATCGCCATGCTCGACCTGTTCACCCGCCATCCCCGTTCGGTCGGCGAGACCTATGGCCAGCACATGGCCGTGGCCTGGAGCTTCGCCGTCCCGATGCTGCTGGGCGGCCTGGCCTGCTTCGTCCACGGGATCTTCCCGTTCCTGTTCGAGACCACCGGCAGCCGCTGCGTGAAGCTGCTCTACACCCGGATCGCCAACCGCGGCCGCAAGGCCCACCCGGACGCCCAGACGCCCAACTGGGCGGCCTTCGACGCGGTGATCTGAAGGGCTCCCTCCCTTCCGCAAGGCAATCGCATAGACCCAAAAGCGATTGTCATCCCGGACGAGCGCGCAGCGCGAAGATCCGGGACCGACGCGTGACCTCGGCGCTTGCGGCGATCCCGGATCCGCGCCCGGCTTTCGCCGGGCTTGTCCGGGATGACAGGTCTTCTTGCAGCAGATCCATGGATGACGCCCGCCATCCTGAAGGAGGGAGAAGGGCGACGTCTCACCCGTTCATGCAGTCCCGCTGCACGGGCTTGTCAGAATCCGTCGTCGGCGGAGCAAATTCTCCCCCTTGGCGGCGGCGGCGCGCTGGCCCATCGTCCCCGGCGACGAGTCGGGAGAAGAGCTTGAGCATCTGGAACCGCCGCAAGGCGATCGATACGGCCGGCGGCGACGCCGCCCACGCCCTGAAGAAGACCCTCAGCTGGTATCACCTGGTCGCCCTGGGCGTCGGGGCCATCGTCGGCACCGGCATCTACACCCTGACCGGGGTCGGGGCCGGGCTGGCGGGGCCGGGGGTGATGCTGTCGTTCCTGATCGCCGGGGCGGTCTGCGCCTGCGCGGCCCTGTGCTACGCCGAGCTGTCGACGATGATCCCGGCCTCGGGCAGCGCCTACACCTACAGCTACGTGGCCATGGGCGAGCCGGTGGCCTGGTTCGTCGGCTGGAGCCTGATCCTCGAATACACCCTGGTCTGCGCGGCCGTGGCGGTGGGCTGGTCGGCCCACGCCCAGGGTCTGTTCCGGATGGCCGGCTTCCCCGAGATCCTGCTGGCCGGCCCGCACGCCGGCGGCCTGGTCAACCTGCCGGCGGTGATCATCTCGTTCGCGGTGGCGGGGCTGCTGGCCCTGGGCACCAAGGAGAGCGCCACGGTCAACATGGTGCTGGTGGTGATCAAGATCACGGCCCTGGCGGTGTTCGTGGTGCTGTGCCTGCCGGCCTTCGACGCCAGCCACTTCACGCCGTTCATGCCGCAGGGCTTCGCCGCCACGGCCGGACCGGACGGGGTCAAGGTCGGGGTGATGGCCGCCGCCAGCCTGATCTTCTTCGCCTTCTACGGCTTCGACGCGGTCTCGACCGCCGCCGAGGAGACCAAGAACCCCAAGCGAGACCTGACCATCGGCATCGTCGGCTCGATGCTGGCCTGCACCTTGATCTACATGTTGGTGGCCGCCGTCGCCATCGGGGCCTCGCGGGCCGAGGTGTTCTCCAAGAGCGAGGCGCCGCTGGTCTTCATCCTGGAGAGCCTGAAGCATCCGAGGATGGCCCAGCTGGTGGCCCTGGCCGCGGTGGTCGCCCTGCCGACCGTGATCCTGGCCTTCATGTACGGCCAGAGCCGGATCTTCTTCGTGATGGCCCGCGACGGCCTGCTGCCGCCCGCCCTGTCGCGGGTGAACGCCAAGACCGGCACGCCGGTGCTGATGACCCTGCTGACCGGCGCCCTGTCGGCCCTGCTGTCGGGCCTGCTGTCGCTGAAGGACATCGCCGAGTTGGCCAACGCCGGCACCCTGGCGGCGTTCATCGCCGTGGGCCTGTCGGTGATCATCCTGCGGGTGCGCGACCCGAACCGGCCGCGGCTGTTCTCCACGCCGCTGTGGCAGGTCGTGGCCCCCGGCGCCATCCTGGGGTGCCTGTACCTGTTCTACAGCCTGCCGGCCAAGACCCAGCGCTACTTCCTGTACGCCCACCTGATCGGGGCGGCGGTGTATCTGCTGTACGGGGTGCGACGTAGCGTCCTGGCGCGGGCCGAGGCCGGAAAGGCGTAGGCGCCGCTTAAGGGACGAACGTCTCGCGGGTGTCCATGCGCACGTTGCGGATGGCGCGGCAGGCGTCCTCGCCCGCCCGGTCGCGCTCAAGCTTGAAGCTCAGCAGGAGCGAGCGCCGCCGCGCGCCGGAGCGGTTGCGGGTGGCGCCGTGCAGCAGGTCGGCGTCAAACACCAGGATGTCGCCGGCCTCGCCCGCCAGGACCATGGACGCGGCCTCGTCCGGTTCGCCGCCCGGTTCCTTGGCGTCGCGCGGGCGCGGAACCACGCGGGTGGCGCCGTTGTCCGGCCCGTAGGGGTCGAGGAAGACCAGGGCGACGGCGGCGTCCTGGCCCGCGCCGTCGCGGTGCAGGGGCTGGCGGCCGTCGTCCGGCAGGGGCTCGCGGCCCTCGACCTGGCAGAGGAAGAACGGGCCGCCCAGGATCCGTCCGGCCGCCGCCAGCAGGGGCGGCAGGCGGCAGGTCCGCTGCACCGTGGGATCCAGATCGACCAGGGCGTGGCGCCAGCCGGCCCCTCTGGGCGCGGCCCATTGATCCGGGGCGCCCACGCCGGCGTCGAAGGCGGTGCGCAGGGCGTCGCGCCAGGCCTCGGGCACGGCGCCGCGCAGCAGCAGATAGCCGTCGCGGTCCAGGGCGGCGGCCTGTCCCGCCTCCAGCGGCTCGACCTTGGTGGGCGTCAGGAGATCGCTCATGGCGCGAGCCTAGCGGTCACGGGTTCCTTTTGAAGCGGAAATGCACGCCGCGCCGCGGAAGGGTCTCCGAAACGTCCGGGGCCGATCCGCACTCGCCTCTTTCCTTCCGGCGCTCCGCCGCTACAGTTCGCTCAAAACAGATGTTTGAAGCGGAAGGAACGCCATGGCCCTGGACCTCGATACCCGCGAACAGCTGATCGACACGGTCCGGCGGTTCGTCGCCGAGCGGCTGCGCCCGATCGAGGCCAAGGTCGCCGAGGACGACGCGGTGCCCGCCGAGATCATCGAGGAAATGAAGGGGCTGGGCCTGTTCGGCCTGTCGATCCCGGAGGACTTCGGCGGCCTGGGCCTGAACATGGAGGAGGAATGCCTGGTCGGGATCGAGCTGGGCCGCGCCTCGCCGGCCTTCCGCTCGGTGTTCGGCACCAACGTCGGCATCGGCAGCCAGGGGCTGGTGATGTTCGGCACGGACGCTCAGAAGACCAAATGGCTGCCGGGCATCGCCTCGGGCGAGATCGTCACCTCGTTCGCCCTGACGGAGGCCGAGGCGGGGTCCGACAGCGCCGCGGTCCAGACCCGGGCCGCGCGGGACGGCGACGACTATGTGCTGAACGGCGCCAAGCGCTACATCACCAACGCCGGCAAGGCCTCGCTGTTCACGGTGATGGCCCGAACCGATCCCGAGGCCAAGGGTGGTTCGGGCGTTTCGGCCTTCCTGGTCCCGCGCGACCTGCCGGGCCTGGGCGTCAGCAAGCCCGAGAAGAAGATGGGTCAGCAGGGGGCCCACATCCACGACGTGACCTTCGACAATGTCCGCGTGCCGGCCTGGAACCGGCTGGGCGAGGAAGGCGAGGGCTTCAAGGTCGCCATGCAGGTGCTGGACCGCGGCCGGCTGCACATCGCCAGCGTCTGCGTGGGCGTGGCCGAGCGCCTGCTGGCCGACTGCGTGGCCTATGCTTCGGAGCGCAAGCAGTTCGGCCAGCCGATCGCCAGCTTCCAGCTGATCCAGGCGATGATCGCCGACAGCAAGACCGAGGCCCTGGCGGCCCGGGCGCTGGTGCTGGAGACCGCCCGCCAGCGCGACGCCGGCGCGGGCGTGACCCTGGAGGCGGCGGCCGCCAAGCTATTCGCGTCCGAGATGGTCGGCCGGGTGGCGGACCGGGCGGTGCAGATCTTCGGCGGGGCCGGCTATGTCGCCGACTACGGCATCGAGCGGCTGTATCGCGACGTGCGGATCTTCCGGATCTACGAGGGCACCAGCCAGATCCAGCAACTGGTCATCGCCCGCGAGACACTGAAGCGGGGCGGGTAGGGGCCCGCGAGCGGTCGAGGTCCTTCAACGCCTCGACCGCGCGGCAGGAAAAAAGGGCGCCGGTTTGCACCGGCGCCCTTCGTCGTCTGGAGCCTGGCTGGTCCTAGAACTTGTACTTCACGCCCAGATAGAACTGGCGGCCGAAGTGCACGTATTCTTCCGAGCTCATGCGGGTGGAGTCGTCGACCTTGCTGTCTTCCTGGTCGGTCAGGTTTATGGCTTCCAGGGTGACGGTGAACTTGCCCAGCTCGTAGCTGACCTGGCTGTCGAGGTTGAAGGTCTTTTCCTTGATCCGCACGTCGTTGTTGTTGGTCGCCGAGGGGGCGACCTGGATCAGGTAGGCGTCGCGGTACGAGCCCGAGATCCGCGCCTTGAACGGCCCGTTCTCATAATAGAGCGTGGCGTTGAAGGCGTCGGGCGACAGGTTGACCAGCGGCTGGGTGACCAGCACCGCCGGGGCGGTCTGCACCCGCGGCGTGCCGCCGAAGGTCGGCGACTTGATGATGTAGTCGATGTCGCTCTTGACGTGAGTGTAGTTGACGATCGCCCCGAACTTGTCGAACGGCGCCGGCAGGAAGGTGAACGGACGCTGGGCGCTCAGCTCGAACCCTCGCAGCTTGCCGCCCGGGCTGTTGATCTGAGTCGTGACGGTGAACGGGGTGGCGGTGGTGTTGCCGTTGCTCAGCAGGCTGCTGGGCAGCCCCGTCTCGGACCAGGGCATGACCTCGGCGGTCTGCTGGATGTAGGACTTGATGTCCTTCTGGAAGAAGCCCGCCGACAGCAGGGTTTCCTTGTCCGGATACCATTCGAAGCTGAGGTCCAGGTTGTTGGCCAGCATCGGATCGAGATCCGGATTGCCGCGCGTCAGGGTCTGGTTGCTCTGGCTCATGGCGGTGAAGCCGGGCGTCAGGTTCGGCAGCTGCGGACGCGTCATCACCTTGGCGGCGGCGAAGCGGATGAAGACGTTCTCCATCGGCTGGGCCGAGATGTTCAGGGCCGGCAGGGTGTTGGTGTATTCGCGATTCACGGTCTGGACCGCGTCGGTCGCCACCTGCTCGGAGAGGGCGCCGAACGGCGTGGGCGTCGAGACGACGGTGTTGCCGGCGTTGTAGTGGCCAGTCGCCGACTGCTCGGTCTTCACGTAGCGGACGCCGATATTGCCGCGCACCGGAATGTTGAAGATGTCGTAGTCGAAATCACCCTGGATGTAGAAGGCGGTGTCCTTCTCGGTGATCGCCCGCAGCGCCCCCAGCTGGTTGAGCACGCTCAGGCGGAAGTCGCCGTTGGCGTTGATGCAGTTGCAGTCGTAGCCGATGGTCTTCTTCAGCTTGTCCAGGTCGGGCGCGATCCACGAGGTCGGCACGCCGGACGGCAGGTCGAGGCCGCGGCCGAAGCCGGTGATCAGGCGCGAGACGTCGGCGACGGTGACGCCGGCCGGCAGCGGGAAGCCGGCTTCGGCCGTGAAGGTCGTGCCGGTGGCCGCCAGGTTGCGCGAGAACAGGCGCTTTTCCCACGAGGAGAAACCGTACTCCTTGTAGTCGCCGCCGTAGCGCAGCTTGAAGCCATCGAGGATCTCGTAGTCGACGTCGGCCCGGAAGGTCTTGAAGGTGTTGACCGCCTTGCTGGGACGCAGGCGCAGCAGTGACGCGTCGCCGTTGGCGTTGCTGGCGCTGTAGGCGAAGTTGGCCGGGTTGGTCGGGTCGAAGCCGTAGTTGAAGCTCGGCAGCTTGTCGTCGGCCGAGTAGTCGTAGCTGTAGCCGTCGCTGTTGTAGCGGTCGAACGAGAACGTCGTCTGGACCGGGTTGTCCTGGATCGACCGCGACTGGCCGTAGACCAGGTTCAGGTGGCCGGCGTCGCCGAACTTGGTGTCGTAGGTCAGGGTGAACTGGTTGAACTCGGTCTTCAGATCGTCGTGGCGATATTCGACCCGGGCGTCGACGTCGTCGAACGCGCCCTTGATCAGGTGGCCCTTGTCGTCGGCGGTGAAGTTGACGACGTCGGTCTGGGGCAGGCCCGCGCCGCTGCGGCTGAACGAAATGACTTCCAGATAGGTCTCGTCGCGGTTGTTGGTGAACTTGGCCAGCAGGCCGTCGAGGGTCAGGGTCGAGTTCTCGGTCGGCCGCCATTGCAGCGAGCCGGTCACGCCCAGGCGCTTCTGGTCGTATTGCAGGCGGCCGTAGCGCGGGATGCGCGGGTGCCACAGATTGTTGGCCGTGCCGGCCGCGGCGGCCGTGGTCGGCGTCGTGCCGCCGACCACCGTGCCGATCTGGGCGCAGGTCAGGGGCGGGCCGCTGACCGGATTGTAGGCCGCGCCGGTGCACGGGAACGCCGTCGCCGAGTTATTGGCCACGCTGGGGTTCTCCCAGCGGCCGGTCGAGGAGCCCTCTTCCAGGGTCTTGCGCTCGGCATAGGCCACCGAGATCAGGGCGCCGACCTCGCCGATGCCGGTGTCCCAGCGGTTGCTGGCCAGGAAGGTGAAGCGCGGGTCCTTCTTCCGCGACAGGTCGTTCCAGCCGATCTTGGCGCCCATGCTCATGGCCGGGCCGCTGAAGTCGAACGGACGCGAGGCCTGCAGGTCGATGATCGCGCCCAGCGAGCCTTCTTCATTGATGGCCGAGGTCGACTTGCGCACGGTGACGCTGTTGAACAGCTCCGAGGCGAAGATCGAGAAGTCGAACTGACGGCCGCGGTTGGCGCCGCCCGAACCGTCCTTGCCGCCGGTCGTGGCCAGGGCTTCCAGGCCGTTCAGGCGCACCACGGTGAAGTCGGGACCCAGGCCGCGCACGGTGATCGTGCGGCCTTCGCCGCCGTCGCGGTCGATCGACACGCCCGGCACACGCTGCAGCGACTCGGCCAGATTCAGGTCGGGGAAGTCGGCGATGTCTTGCGCCTTGATGACGTCGACGAGGTCGTTTTCACGACGCTTGATGTCCAGGGCGTTGGCCAGGCTGGCGCGGAAGCCGGTGACGACCACTTCCGCGACGGCGTTGTCTTCGGTGGCGGGCGCCGGCGTTTCCTGCGCGGCGGCGGCGCCGGCCAGGGCTAGCGCCGTCAGCATGGCGCCGCCGGACGCTCCGAGCTTCAGCGCACGGACGCGCTGCTTGGTGACCTGAGACATGGATCCTCCTCCCGTGACCACATTCTTTTTGAACGACGCTTTCGCATCGCCCGGCCGAAGAGTGCGTACGCGCTTCCTTCCTGCGCGGCCGTTCCTGGCCGTCTATTTTGACACCGGTGTCACATCCGCGCGGAGCGTGTCATGACACCGGTAGCAATGCCAGCGGTATCAAATGAAACCGTCGATCACAAGATGGCTGGAGCGCGGCGGATTATAGCGACGCGGCGATCGTGTCGTTTCGGCCACATTAAGGCCAAGCTTGTTTCGCCGACCCTTTCGTCAGGCGTCGTCGATCCGCCGCTGACTGACCTTGTTGAGCCCTTCGATCACCGCGCGTCGCTGGTCGGGATTGAGGTCGGTGGTGCGCAGCAGCCGCAGGGCGTTGACGTGCACGTCGACGGCGTCCCAGCGCCAGGCGCCGGCCTCGGCGCAGTTGTCGACCAGGGCGCAGAACGAGACCGCCGCCTGGTCCACGCACGAACCCGGCAGGAAGCCGGACACGTCGATGATGCGCAGGGCCAGGGTGTAGAGGTCCTGATAGGCCCCGGAGGCGCGGGTCGTCGCCGCCGACCGGCCGAACCGCGCCTCGATCTCGGCCAAGGCGGCGTCCAGCACCGCCAGGGATTCGGCGCGCAGCGGCTCCAGCGCCGCGTCGGCGGCCGCCAGGGCGTCCTTGGCCATCATGCCGCCGTTGGCCCGCACCAGCATCGACAGGCGGTTGGGCGCGCGGAATTTACGCATGACGCTCATGGTTTGACTTTCTCGGAGTCGGCGGACTCCAACGACTGGGCGCCCGGCGGCCGGAGCGCTTGCGGAGGATCCTCGCGACGCCGCCCCTTGGCGCCGGCCGGGGGACCGTCGTTTTTGAACCGGCGATCGGGTCCCAGGTAGGTCTCGCACTCGATGAACTGGCGATCTTCCTTGGCCGCCCACAGGATCCGCTCCAGCACGATCTTGGGGGTGATCGGCTTGGCGATCGTGAAGTTGGCGCCGGCGTCGCGCCCCTTGAATACCTGCGAAGGCGGCGTGTGGCCCGAAACCAGGATCACGGCCAGGTAGCGATTGGCTTCCAGGGCGCCGCGGCGCAGCCATTTGACCAGTTCGTAGCCGTCCACCCCGGCCATGTTGGTGGCGCTGATCACCAGGTCGAACGTGCGCTCGCGCAGCAGGGCCTGGGCCATCTTGGCGCTGTCGGCGCGGGTCAGCTTCCCTATGCCGAAGCCGAGCAGCACCTGGGACAGCAGGTTCAGCGACGGAACGCTGTCGTCGACGAGCAGGACCTCGACCTTTTCGAGATTGATGCGGGTCGAGGCGTGAAGCGGTTCGCGCATGGCCTAGAAGAAGTCGAGCTCGCCGGCCGTGGCGTCCCAGCCTTCGCCGTTCTCGGCGTCGCGCAGGCGCACCACAAGGTCGGCCAGGCCCAGGCCCTCGAGCAGCGGCTCGACGGCCATGCTCCACTCGCCCGAGGCGTGCTGGCCGATGCGGGCCAGGACGTCGGACAGGCCGTGCAGGCGCTGGGTCAGCTCGTCCAGGGCCTGCAGCCGCGACAGGTTCTCCAGGGCCGCGCCGCCGCTGGCTAGGTCGCCGGCGATGTGCTCGCAGTCCCGGCAGATCGCCGCCGCGGCCATCAGCTCCGCCGCCAGCCGGCGCGAAAGCTCGCCCACGGGCAGCTGCCCGGGGGAGGTCTCGTCGGCGTCGGTCAGGGCGAGCGGCTGGGCGGTCATGGGCGTCAGAACAGGTCCACGTCGCCGCTGGAGGCGGCGGGCATCGGGGCGGGCGCGGGGCGACGGACGTCCTGCGGGGCGTTGTCGACGGCGACCAGGCGCTGGCGGACCCGGCCGGACGCCGGCCAGAACTCGACGCGCCGGGCCGACAGGCCGCCGGTGCTGGACGAAACGATCGGGATGCCTTCGTCGCGCAGGAAGCGCTCGGCGAAGGCGGCGTTGCTGGCGCCGACGTCCGAAAGGCCGTCGAACAGCTTGCCGCCGCCGAAGATCTTGGCCTCGAGACGGTCGCGGCGGGCGCCCTTCTTCAAGAGGCCGTTGATCAGCAGCTCCATGGCGTAGGCGCCGTAGCGGACGGCGTCGCCGCCGTCCTTGCGGTCGCCGGAGTCGGGCAGCAGGAAGTGGTTCATGCCGCCGATGCCGGTGGTCGGATCGCGCAGGCAGGCGGCGATGCACGAGCCGAGCACCGTGGTCATCACCACGTTGGGGTCGGCCGACACGTGGCTCTCGCCCTGGGTGACGTGCACCTTGATCGCCGGACCCGCTTCGTCTGGATAGGGGTCTCGCCCGATCATGTCAGCTGGCCAAAGACCTGTTCGATCTTTTCCTTCAGGCCTTGGACGGTGAACGGCTTGACGCAGTAGTTGTTGACGCCGAACTGCACGGCGCGCTGGACCAGCTCGCGGTCGGCTCGGCCGGTCAGCATGACGAAGGCCGTCTGGCGGATCGGCGGATGCGAGCGCACCGCGCGCAACAGGGCCAGCCCGTCCATCTTCGGCATGTTGAAGTCCGAGATGACCAGGTTGGCCGGTTTGGCCAGCAGGTTCTTGAGGGCCTCCTCGCCGTCGGGGGCCTCGCGGATGTCCTTGAAGCCGATCTGCTGCAAGGCGTTGCGGATCAACGCCCGCATGGTCAGCTGGTCATCGACGACGAGAACGGAAATGGAGCTTGCTTGGGGCATGGGTTCATCGCCTCGCGGAGGCCAGATCGAGAAGGGTTTGGCCCATGGAGGACAGGGGGACCTGCTTCTCCACGGCGCCGAGTTCAAAGGCCGTGCGCGGCATGCCGTAGACGACGCAGCTCTGCTCGTCCTGGCCGATCGTCCGGGCCCCGGCCTTGCGCATGGCCAGCAGGCCCTGCGCGCCGTCGCGGCCCATGCCGGTCAGGATCGCGCCGACCGCCTTGTCGCCGACCGCCTGGGCCACCGAGTTGAACAGCACGTCGACCGAGGGCCGGTGGCCGCTGACGGGGTCGCCCTGGACCAGGCGGCAGCGCAGCCCGGCCGAGCGGACGACTTCCAGGTGGGTCGCCCCGCCCGGCGCGACATAGACCTTGCCCGGCTCCAGCAGGGCGCCGTCGACGGCTTCCTGCACCTTGGCGCCGCTGGCCCGGTCGAGACGGGCGGCGAAGCTGGCGGTGAAGGTGGCCGGCATGTGCTGGGTGATCACCGTCGGCGGGCCGGTCTCGGGGAACTGGCTGAGGATCGACAGCAAGGCTTCGACCCCGCCGGTCGACGAGCCGATCGCCACGATGTCGCCCGACGGCAGGTAGTTCAGGCGACGGGCGGTCGCCGGCGCGGCGTCGGCCTTGGTCCGCACCGAGGCGCGGGCGGCGGCCTTGACCTTGTCGGCCACCTCGGCCAGGGCCTCGGCGGTGCCGGTCGCGTTGGTGGGCTTGCCCACGCAGTCGACCGCGCCCAGCTCCAGCGCGCGCAGGGTCATCTCGGCCCCGGCCTGGGTCAGGCTGGAGACCATGACCACCGGCATCGGCCGCAGGCGCATGATCTTCTCGAGGAACTCGATGCCGTTCATGTTCGGCATCTCGATGTCGAGGGTGACGACGTCGGGATTCAGGGCCTTGATCATGCCCCGGGCCTCGAACGGGTCGCCGGCGGCGCCGACCACCTCGATCTCGGGGTCGCGGGTCAGGGCGGCCGTGATCAGGCCGCGCATGGTGGCGGAGTCGTCGACGACGAGAACGCGAATCCGGGCCATCAGCGACCTCCCATCTTGCGATAGGCGGTCAGGCCGGCGCTTTCAAAGGCCCTGACCGACGCGCCCACGCGCTCGGAGTGGCCGACATAGAGCTTGCCGCCTGGCGACACCAGCGGCGCGAAGCGCTGCCAGACCCGCTCCTGGGTAGGCTCGTCGAAATAGATCACCACGTTGCGACAGAAGATGGCGTCGAACGGCCCCTTCATCGGCCAGTGCGGGCCGTTCAGGTTCAACTCGCGGAACGCCACCATCTGGCGGGCGGCCTCGCAGACCCGGAAGCTGCGGCGATCGTCGGCGTCGCGCTCGAAATACTGGCTGCGCATGTTGGCGGGGATGCCCTCGAGGAGTTGCTCCTCGTAGACGGCCGTCCGGCCGGTGGCCAGCACGTTGGTGTCGATGTCGGTGCCCAGGATCCGGATGTCCAGATCGGCGGCGTTCGGCCACACCGACAGCACGGTGAAGGCCATCGAATACGGCTCCTGGCCCGACGAACAGGCCGCCGACCATAGGCGCAGGCGCCCGCCGGCCCGGACCTTGTCGGCCATGGGCTCCAGGATGCTGGCGCGCAGATCGTCGAAGTGGTGCGGCTCACGGAAGAATCGGGTGACGTTGGTCGTCAGGGCCCGGAGCATGTGCTGCTGCTCGTCGACATTGCCGTCCTGGGCGACGAACGCGCAGTACTCGGCGAAGGTCTTCAGGCCCAGGGTGCGCAGGCGCTTGGCCAGGCGCGAATAGACCAGAGTCGCCTTGCTGTCGGGCAGGCTGATGCCGGCCTGGTCGTACAGCAGGGCCGCGATCCGTTTGAAGTCGGCGCTCGTGAAGGCGAATTCGCCGTCGACGAGGGCCTCGCGGCGATCGGTGAAGGAGGTCGAGGGGGTGGTCATCTAGGCGGCCAGGGCCTCGCGCTCGGGGAGCAGGCGGTCCAGCGAGATCTCGCTGATCATCCGCCCTTCGATGGAAATGATCCCGCGCACGAAATGGCGGACGTTCTCGCAGGCGATGTCCGGGGTCGGCTGGCACATGTCGTCGGTGATCGACAGGATGTCGGACACCGCGTCGACCAGCAGGCCGACCGTGCGGTCGCCGGCCTGGACGACGATGAACACGCTGCGCACGTTCGGCTCGGTGGTCGGCATGCCGATGCGGGCGGCCAGGTCCATGATCGGCAGAACCGCGCCGCGCAGGTTGATCACGCCGCGCATGTAGGCGGGCGACTGCGGCAGGGTGGTGGCCGGGCTCCAGCCGCGGATTTCGCGGACGGCCATGATGTCCACGCAGTATTCCTGCTCGCCCACGCGGAACGAGATCAGTTCGCGGGTTTCGTTGCTGGACGTGATGGTCGGTTCGGTCATCGTGGCTATTCCGCGGCGATGAGGGTGGGATCGGACGGCGGCGGCGGGCCGCGGCGACGCAGGTTGATCACCGCGTCGACGTCGAGGATCAGCGCCACCCGGCCGTCGCCCAGGATGGTCGCGGCGGCGACCCCTTCGACCTGCTGGTAGTTCTGCTCGAGCGACTTGATCACCACCTGGCGCTGGCCGTGGATGGCGTCGGCCACCAGGGCGGCGCGCGAGCCGTCCTCGCCCTCGACCAGCAGCACCACGCCCTCGGTGGGCGGCGGCGAGCGGTCGCGGTAGTTCAGGGTCAGGCCCACGTCGATCAGCGGCACGAAGCTGTCGCGCACGGCCAGGACCGAGCCGACCGGGCCCAGGGGCCGGATTTCCTCGGCCTTGGGACGCAGGCTTTCGACGATGCAGGCCAGCGGGATGACCAGGGTCTCGCCGGCCACGTCGACCACCATGCCGTCCAGCACGGCCAGGGTCAGCGGCAGGCTCAGCGTGAAGGTCGAGCCCAGGCCCGGACGCGAGGTGATCGAGATGCGGCCGCCCAGGGCCTGCACCGAACGCTTGACCACGTCCATGCCGACGCCGCGGCCCGAGACGTCCGAGATCTTGTCCGCGGTCGAGAACCCGGGGAGGAAGATCAGGTTGTCGATCTCTTCGTCGGTCAGCGTCAGGTCCGGCGAGATCAGGCCCTTCTTGACCGCGATCGAGTGGACCCGCTCGCGGTTGATGCCCTTGCCGTCGTCCTGGACCTCGATGACGATCCGGCCGCTGCGGTGCAGGGCGGCCAGGCGCACGACGCCTTCGGGATTCTTGCCGGCCGCCTTGCGCTCCTCGGGGCTTTCCAGCCCGTGGTCGATGGCGTTGCGCAGCATGTGGGTGATCGGATCGGACAGGCGCTCGATGACCGTCTTGTCGACCTCGGTGTTCTCGCCGTCCATGACCAGGCGGGCCTGCTTGCCCGTCATGTTGGCGACTTCGCGGACCAGGCGCGGCATGCGCTGGAACACCGACTTCACCGGCTGGGCGCGGATGGCCATCACGCTGTCCTGGATCTCGCGGGTGAGCTGTTCCAGCTCATCCAGACCCATGGCCAGGTTCGAGGACGGGGCGATGCCGTATTCGCCGACCCGCTGGGCCAGCATGGCCTGGTTGATGACCAACTCGCCGACCAGGTCGATCAGGCGGTCGATGCGCTCGGGATCGACGCGGATCACCGACTGGCCCGGACCGGGGACGTCGATCTGGGCCGGCTTGGCGGCCGCGGGGGCCGGCGCGTTGGCGGCGACCGGCGGCGCGGCGGGCGCCGGGGCCGAAACGGGCATCGGAGCGGCCAGCGGCGCGGCCTCGGCCGCCGGGCCAACGGCGCTCACGGGCGGCGCTTCGGCGGGAATTTCGACCGCGACGGGGGCGGCTTCGGGCGCGGGCGCCGGGGCGGCGATGTCCAGCAGGCTGGCCAGCACGTCGGCCACCGGGGCCTCGCCGCGGGTGATCTCCAGGTCGCAGTCGCCGTCGACGAATTCGAAGACTTCGCGGATGGCCTCTTCGCCCTGCTCGGTCTCGACCCGGACGCTCCAGGTGACGTAGGCGGCTTCGGGATCGATGAATTCCAGGGCCGGCAGGGCGCTGTCGTCCAGGGTCGCCTGGATCGGACCCAGGCGGCTCAGCTCGCGCAGCAGCAGGGCGGTCTCGTTGGCCTTGCGGTACAGGTCCGACTTTGGACGGATCGACACCGTCCAGACATCGCCGTCGAGCACGGCCGCGTCGGCGGCCTGGGCGTCGAGAGTGATGGTCATCGGCTGGAAGTCGAAGCCCAGGTCGTCGTCGTCCATTCCGTCGTCAGCGCCGATGACGATCGGCGCGGCGTCGACGTACTGGGGCGCTTCCGCCACCGGCGCGGCGGCGGCCGGGGCGGCGTTGGGGTCGGTGGCGATCTTCAGCTCGGCGGCCATGGCGGCCGAGACGTCCATGTCGACGACGCCCAGACCGCGGGCGGCGCTGACGTGGTCGGCCAGCACGTCCGAGGCGCGCAGCAGCAGGGCCGTCAGGTCTGGCGTGCCGGGGATCTCGTTCGAGCGCAGGGCGTCCAGCAGGGTCTCGAACACGTGGGCGAAGCGCACCAGCGGCTCCAGGCCGAAGGCGCCGGCCCCGCCCTTGATCGAGTGCACGGCCCGGAAGACGGCGTTGACGGTGTCGCCGTCGTCATTGCCGTCCTGCATGGCCAGGAGCCCGCCTTCGAGATCCGCGAGCAGTTCCTCGCATTCCTGAAAGAAGGTGACCTTGATGGCCTCTAGCTCGTCCATTCCCCGACTTCCTACAAAGGTATTTCAGTACCTGAAGCGCGCTCGATCAGGCCGCGACGCGGCGGATCGCCTCGACCAGCTTCTCGGGATTGAACGGCTTGACGATCCAGCCGGTCGCCCCGGCTTCACGGGCCCGCTGCTTCTTGCTGGGGTCGCTTTCCGTGGTCAGCACCAGGATCGGGATGGCGCGATAGTCGTCGTCGACCCGCACCGCCTCGATGAAGCCGAAGCCGTCCAGCTTGGGCATGTTGATGTCGGTGATGATCACGTCGGGGCGATGGGCGGACAGCACTTCCAGCCCGTGTTCGCCGTCGACGGCTTCGACGACGTTGAACCCGGCGCCGGCGAGGGCCATGCGCAGCATGTCCCGCATCGTACGCGAGTCATCGACCGTGAGGACAGTACGCGTCACGATGCAGCTCCTTGGATTTCGGCCTGAAGCAGGGCCCCTTCGGCCCCGAAAAGACGGATGGTTTCCACGAACGCCTCGGAAGGCGCGGTGATCGAAAAGGGCTTGCCGTCCTCGGCCCACGCCTTGCGGGCGGCGAGCAGGACCTGCAGGCACAGGCCGCCGAGGCGACGGACCTGATCGGCATGGACCTCGATGTCCTGGCCGCGGCGTTCGACGAACGCCTGCTTGAGCGGCCCCGAAGCCTTCAGATCAAGGGTTTCGGGCAGGGCGATCGCTGTCGACATCAGAACTCCTCCCAGCCGTCGCTGGCGGGGGCGGCCGCGGTCGCCGCGCCGCCGCGTCCGGGACGGGCGAAGGCGTTGAGGCGGGCGCGCTGTTCGGCCACCGGATTGGCGGCGGGGGCGTGATAGGCGGGATCGGCCATCTGCGGACGCTCGTAGGCGGTCGTCTGCTGGCGGCCGTCGCCGACCCGGAAGCGGCCGATCAGGCGCACCAGCTCGCCGGTCTCGCCCTTCAGCGAGTGGGTGGCGGCGGTCGATTGCTCGACCATCGCGGCGTTTTGCTGGGTCACCTGGTCCATCTGGTTGACGGCGGTGTTGACCTCGTTCAGGCCCGTAGCCTGTTCGGCGGCCGAGGCGGCGATCTCGGTGACCAGGGCGTCGATTTCGCCGACCTTGGTGACGATCCGCTGCAGGGCCTCGCCGGTCTGGCCGACCAGGCTGACGCCCTGGCTGACCTGCTGGGTCGAGGACGAGATCAGGGTCTTGATCTCCTTGGCCGCTTCGGCCGAGCGCTGGGCCAGGGCCCGCACTTCCTGGGCGACGACCGCGAAGCCGCGGCCGGCGTCACCCGCACGGGCGGCTTCGACGCCGGCGTTCAGGGCCAGCAGGTTGGTCTGGAAGGCGATCTCGTCGATGACGCCGATGATCTGGTTGATCTGCTTGGACGAGTCCTCGATGGCGCCCATGGCCGAGACGGCCTCGTGCACGACCTGGCCCGAATGGGTGGCTTCGCCGCGGGTGCTGGAAACCACTTCCGAGGCCTGCTTGGCGCCGCTGGCGGTGCGGCGCACCGTGGCGGTCAGCTCGTCCAGGGCGGCGGCGGTCTCTTCCAGCGAAGCGGCCTGTTGTTCGGTGCGGCGCGACAGGTCGTCTGAAGCGTGGGCGATCTCGTCGGCGCCGGTGCGCAGGCCGTCCGTCGAGGCCGCGATGACCTTGATGGTTTCCTGCAGCTGGGTGATGGCGGCGTTGAAGTCGTCCTTCAGCTTGCGATAGTCGCCCGGGAAGTCGGCCTGGACGCGGAACGTCAGGTCGCCCTTGGCCAGGTGCTCCAGCGCCTCGGCCAGCGACGACACCACCAGGGCGTTCTCGCGGGCGGCGGCGGCGGCGGCCTCTTCCTTGGCGCGGCGCTCGTCGGCGGTCAGGGCGGCCGACTTCTCCTGCTCGGCGCGCATCTGCTCCAGGTGCAGCTGGTTGTCGCGGAAGACCTTCAGCGAGCGGACGATGGCGCCCAGCTCGTCGCCGCGGGTCATCTTCTCCAGGTCGATCGTGTTGTCGCCCTTGGACAGCTTCTCGGTGGCGCCGGCGATGTCGCCGATCGACTTGCGGGTGGTCATGACGGTCATGAAGGCCAGGCCGGCGACCGCGCACAGCGTGATCAACGACATGATGATCGTGGCGCTCATGGCCGCGGTGGCCTCGGCCTGCTTCTTGGCCGTCTCGGTGGCGATGCGCTTGTTGGCGGCAGCGACGACGGCGTCCAGCTGGCCGGTCATCTTGGCGTACTGTTCTTCGAACGGGGCGATGAAGCCGACGGCCATGTTGAAGTCGACGCCGATCATGCCGCTGACCGTGTCGATGGCGCTGCGGCATTCGTCGAGCGACTTGATCAGCTCGGCGATCTTGGGCTGCTCGTCCTTGGGCAGCTTGCCCTTCAGGGCCGTCAGATCCTTCTTGAGCGCGTCGGTCTCGGTCAGGATCGCCGCCATGCGGGCGTCGTTCTTGTCGACCTCGATATTGCCCGCCTTGTGGGTCAACACCGTGTAGAGCTCGCCGTTGATGTTGGAGATCCGCTTGGAGATCGCCTGGATCTCCATGTTCTCGCGCATGTCGGTCTCGACGACCTGGTGCAGCGCGGCGGACTGGCTCTTTTGCATGACGATCGCGCCGCCGGCCATCAGGGCCAGCATGAGCAAGGCGAAAGCCGGCGCGAAGCCGATTTTGATGATCAACGGCAGATCGACGAGCCGGAAGCGCTTCATCGGATTTGGTCCCCTCTTGCGGCGGTCCGTGCGCACGGATCACCAACGTCGAGGGGGATCATCACGACATATTCCTAATAGTTCCTGACTTTGGTTAAGGGCGTTTGCCGCAGGGCGTGTCGCACCCTCCGGATTCCCCGCCGCGAGCCCCTCCAGCCGCCAGGCCTGGAACCAAGGAACGGGCGCGCGCAGGAGTCACGCCCGCGATGGCGTCGAGTCGCCGACAATGCATCCTGAGTGTAGTTTCAAGTGAAACTGGCGTATTCGCCAAGTAAGCGTGGTTACCAACAAATGAAGAAAACGATCTTTCGCTGACTCAGAATATTTTAACTCGGTTCTGCGAAAAAGCTCAGGCGTCCGGACGACGCGACGTCCGAAGGGCGAGACACACTACTAGGAGCAGCGGGATGAAATATCCGATCGCTATTGCCGCGGGAATCGCTGGCAGCTTTTTCGTCGCTCAAGCCGCCTCGGCGGCTGGCGGCTTCGAAGACCAAATGGGCCGTTGCCTGCAACAATTCGCCAACACGCGCGACGCCGCCCAGGTGATGCTGGAATGCACCGCCGACGCCGGCAAGCTGACCGAGTGCAAGGTCGTCGACAACAGCGCCGCCGGCAAGGGTTTCGACAAGGCCGCCATGTGCATCGCTGAAAAGCTGCCGATGGGCGCCAAGACCGGCACCGTGAAGGTCCCGTTCCGCTTCCCGGGCGGCGCGTAAGTCTAAAAGCTCCCCTTCCGGGGATCTTAATACGCCTCCGCTGGCTCCGCCGGAGCGTCCCTGTAGGGGACGCTCCGGCCCGGGGCCGGCGGGGGCGTTTTGCGTTCGAGGGCTTTCTTCGCGACGCGCGGCGCGAAGATCCGGGATGACGGGTTTAAAGGTTCGCGACCCCGTCGATCCAGGTCCGGCGCACTTGAACGTCCTTGTCCAGCAGCACCAGGTCGGCGGCCTGGCCGGGCTGGATGGTCCCGCGCCGATCCGCCAGGCCCAGGAAGGCGGCGGGGGCGGCCGAGGCGATGGACAGGGCGTCCTCCAGCGACAGGCCCAGCATCGCCACGGCGTTGCGCACCGCGCCGATCATGTCGAGGTCCGAGCCGGCCAGGGTGCCCTGGTCGTCGACGCAGACCCCGTCGACCACCTGGATGTGGCGGCCCTGCAGGTCGAAGCTCTTGTCGGCCATGCCGACGGTCGGCATGGCGTCGGTCACCAGCATGAACCGGTCCAGCGGCCGGGTGCGCAGGGCGATGCGCAGCACGGCCGGGTCCACGTGGCGGCCGTCGACGATGATCCCGCACCAGGCGGCCTGGCTCTCCAGCGCCGCGCCGACCACGCCCGGCTCGCGGCTGGTCAGCGGCGACATGGCGTTGAACAGATGGGTGAAGCCGGTCAGGCCCGCGTCCAGCGCCTTGCGCACGACGCCATAGGCGGCGTTGGTGTGGCCGGCGGCGACGGTCACCCCGGCCTGGGCCAGGCGGCGCACCATCTCGGGCGTGGTGGTCTCCGGCGCCAGGGTCACCAGGGTCTTGCCGCGCTTGAGCGAGCTCAGCAGGGTCACGGCTTCGTCGTCGAGGGTCCGGAACTTGCTGGGGTCGTGGATGCCTTTGCGCTTCACATTGAGGAACGGGCCCTCGATGTGCACGCCCAGCACCCCAGGCACGCCGGCCTCGATGGCCTGCTCGGTCGCCCGCATGGCCGCGTCGACCACGGCCAGGTCGTCGCTGATCAGGGTCGGCAGGAAGCCGGTGGTGCCATAGGGCCGGTGGGCGGCGCCGATGGCGGCGATCGCCTCGACGGTGGTGGAGTCGTTGAACAGCACCCCGCCGCCGCCATTGACCTGGGTGTCGATGAAGCCGGGGACCAGCAGGCCGCCGTCCAGGTCGTGGCGCTGGACGGCGGCCGGCGCGTCGGCGGGGTCGATGAGGCCGTCGATCCGCCCGTCGCGGATCGCCAGGGCCTTGCCCTCGACGATGCCGTGTGGCGTCAGGATGCGGCCATTAACGAGAACGGACTGCATCAGACGGTTTCTGTGACCTTGTTGAGGTGGGGGGGGCTGTCGGGATCGTAGCCGCGCGCCACCGACAGGGCGTTGGCCATGCGGTAGAAGCTCTGGATCATCAGGATCGGCTCGATCACCGGATGGGCGGCCAGGGCGGGCAGCACGCCGGCCCCGGTTTCGCCGGCGCCGGCCAGCAGGACGTCGCCGCCCCGCTCGGCCACGCCCTTGGCCATGGCGTCGACGCTGTCGCGGCTCTCGTCGTTCTGGGCGAACACCAGGACGGGGAAGCCTTCCTTCACCAGGGCCATCGGGCCGTGCAGCACCTCGGCGGCGCTGAAGGCCTCGGCGTGCAGGCCGCAGGTCTCCTTGAACTTCAAGGCCGCCTCCTGGGCCACGCCGAAGCCGACGCCGCGGCCCAGCACATAGAGGTTGCGCGCCAGCTTCAGGCGTTCGACGGCCGGGGTCCAGTCCAGGGTCCAGGCTTCGGCCAGCAGGGCGGGCAGGGTGGCGAGGGCGGCGGTCAGGTCGTCGTCTTCCGTCCAGGCGGCGACCAGCTGGGCGATGGCCGCCAGGGCGGCGATGTAGGACTTGGTGGCCGCCACGCTCAGCTCGGGGCCAGCGTGCAGCGGCAGCACCTCGTCGGCCAGGGCGGCCAGGGGCGAGGTCGTGTCGTTGACCAGGGCGATGACAAAGGCGCCGGCCGCCTTGGCCGATTGCACCGCGGCCAGCAGGTCGGGGCTCTTGCCCGACTGCGAAACGGCCAGATACAGCACGTCGCCCAGGTCCTGCTGGGCCGCGTAGACCGAACTGACCGACAGGGCGGCCGACGAGGTCAGCACGCCGGTACGGGTCTCGATCAGGTACTTGGCGAAGGTGGCCGCGTGGTCCGAGCTGCCGCGCGCGCAGGTGACCACGGCGCGGGGCGGGTTGGCGCGCAGGCGCTCGGCGATCTTGGCGGCGCGGGCGGCGTTGGCCCCCAGCTGGGTGGCGATCACTTGCGAGGCCTGGCCGGCCTCGAGGAACATGCGGGTCGATTCCGCCGTCAGACGCCCACCCGTGGAGGAAGGTTCGGCGGGGGATGCGGATCGGGTCAAGACATTGGCCTCCAAGACGGGCGTTCCCTTCAGATAAACGCGGGGCGGGCCCCGTTCGGTACGAGCCCTTTAGGAAAGGGCGTTCAGTTCGGCGACGAAGTCGTAGGCGTCGCCGCGGTAGTAGGATTGGGTCACCTCGACCGCCCGGCCGTCCTTCAGGAAGCCGCGGCGTTCGATCAGCAGGCCGGCGTCCTTGGCCGGAACGCCCAGCAGTTCGGCGTGCTCGGCGGTGAACAGCACCGCGCGCAGCCGCTGCAGGGCGCGGGCGGGCCGATGACCGGTGACCTCCAGCGCTTCGTAGAGCGAGGTGCCGACCGCCTCGGCCGACGGCAGGGCGAAGCCGGCGATGGTGGAATATTCCACGGCCATCGGCGCGCCGTCGGCATAGCGAATCCGGTTGAAGCGATAGACCGGCGTTCCGGGCGACAGGCCCAGGGTCAGGGACTCCTCGGGGGTGACCGAGCCCTGGGCCTTGCTGATCCACTCGCTGCGCGGCGTGCGCCCGCGCGAGATCATGTCCTCGGTGAACGACGACAGCTTGGAGAAGCTCTTCTCCACGCGGGCGGCCACGAAGGTCCCCGCGCCCTGGCGGCGGGTCAGCAGGCCCTCGCTGACCAGGCCGTCCAGCGCCTTGCGCACGGTGATCCGCGAGACGCTGAATTCCTCGGCCATGTCGCGCTCGGCCGGCAGGGCGTCGTCAGGCGCCAACACCTTCCTCTGGATGGCGTCGCGCAGGGCGCGCTGCAACTGCTTGTAGAGCGGAGCGTGATCGTCGCCCGTCAGGCCGCCGATCCGTTCAGAAAACATCGTCAACTCCGCACCCCCGCGCAAATCCGCATCACCCCGTGATCAACGGGATAGCATATGACCATTTTCATACCAATAAGAAGATGGTCTGGAATTGGTTCTTTTTTGGCCTTGTCATCCGATAAATTTCCGTCACAGTCCCGTTTTGGGGCCCAAGAAGTACCTCATTCTACGGATGTCCGCAGAAAATTGGTATCAAATTGGGCTTGGGGTTCAGCTCCAGGCTCAATGGCTCGAAAAAAACACACGGGGAGAATTCGAAGATGAGAAAGTTTCACAAGACCATTCTAACAGCGTCCGCCAGCGTCCTGGCGGTTGCGTTGGCCGCGCCGGCCTTCGCGCAGGACTCTACACAAGTCGAAGAAGTCGTCGTCACCGGCATTCGCGCTTCGCTGCAAGCGTCAGTCGAAGCCAAGCGTAGCGCCAACGCCGTGATCGACGTGATCACCGCCGAAGATATCGGCAAGTTCCCGGACAAGAACGTCGCCGAATCCCTGCAACGCGTTCCGGGCGTCACTATCCAGCGTGAATTCGGCGAAGGCGAGCGGATCTCGATCCGCGGCACGGCGCCGACCTTGAATCGTACTCTGCTCAACGGCCACGCCGTGGCCACCGCCGACTGGTTCATTCTCGATCAATTCAAGGCCAGTCGCAGCTTCAACTACCTGATGCTGCCGTCGGAAATCGTCGGCAAGGTCGAGGTCTTCAAGAGCCCGATGGCCGACATCGACGAGGGCGGCGTGGGCGGCACGGTCAACGTGCACACCCGCAACCCGCTGGACCTGGCCCCGCTGTCGGTGTCCGGCTCGGTCCAGGCCTTCCATGACGAGAAGTCGGGCAACACCGATCCGACCGCCTCGGCCATGCTCAGCTGGCATAACGCCGACAAGACCCTGGGCGTCCTGGTCGGCGGCATCTACGACAAGCGCCGCATCCGCCGCGACGGTATCGAGGTCCTGGGCTACCAGGCCGTGACCACCGCCTCGGGCTCTGGCAACATCAGCGGCATCAGCCCCGGCCAGACGGTCTATGCGCCCAGCCTGATCGGCTCGTCGCTGTTCACCCAGACCCGCGAGCGCAAGGGCGCCAACTTCGCCATCCAGTACGCGCCGACCGACAAGTTCGAGCTGAACCTGACCGGCCTCTATTCCAAGATGGACGCCGACAACTTCAACCAGAACTACATGGCCTGGATCAGCCAGAAGGTCGGGGCCCTGAGCACCTCGCCGGGCTCGCAGTTCAACATCACCCGCGTCGAGAACGGCACGGCCACCGCCGGCAACTTCAACGCCATCGGCGGCAACGGCGTGGTGTTCGACGCCATCGATCGCATCGCCCACACCAACGTCGGCTCGATCGACCTGGCCGGCAAGTGGCGTCCGGCCGACGGCTGGGAGTTCAGCGGCCGTGTTGGCTACACCAAGGCCAAGGGCGCCACCGACCTGCAGCCGTTCTGGGAGACCAACGCCCCGACCGGCCTGACCTACGACCTGTCGAACGGCCTGCCCAAGGTGCATTTCACCGACATCACCCCGACCACGGCCGACGACGAGATGACCCTGGGCTGGGTGTCGGCCAACACCACCGTCAACGACGACGACGAGTTCTACACCTTCGTCGACGGCGAGAAATTCCTGGACGGCGGCGTGTTCAGCTCGGTCAAGTTCGGCCTGAAATACACCGACCACGACCGCGACGTGGTGCAGACCTACGGCCAGCGCCGCGCCCTGTTCGGCGCCACGGCCTGCGGCGGCCATTCGTGCTCGCTGGCCGACGTGGCCAACGGCGTGACGCCGGGCGACTATCTGGACGGCATCAAGGGGGCGGGCGTGCTCAGCTCGTACCTGACCGCCAGCAAGGACAAGATCGAGGCGATCTACGCCGCGATGGGTCCGGCCACGATCTACGATCCGAACAACCCCAATGTCGGCGGCTGCATCGGCCTGGCCAACTGCGACCACTTCGGTCCGCTGGAAAGCTTCGACTTCAACGAGAAGACCTTCGGCGGCTACGTGATGGGCAACCTGAAGGGCGAGGGCTGGCGCGGCAATGTCGGCGTTCGCGTGGTCAACACCAAGATCGAGACCAACGCATGGCGCGTGGGCGTGTCGGCCGGCACGCCGGGCGCCATCAACAACCCGTTCGGCCTGATGGCCCCGACCTCGGGCGAGAAGGAATACACCGACATCCTGCCCTCGGCGAACTTCTCGTTCGACGTGCGCGACGACGTGGTGATCCGCCTGGCGGCCGGCCGCGTCATGGCCCGCCCGGACTACGCCCAGATGGCCGGCTTCACCTCGCTGACCGAGTCCCTGCTGACGGCCTCGGGCGGCAACCCCGACCTGGATCCCTATCGCGCCAACCAGTACGACGCGACGGTGGAGTGGTACTTCGCGCCGCAGTCGATCCTGTCGGTCGACTTCTTCTACAAGGATATCTCGACCTACATCGTCCAGGGCGCGACGGTCGAGAAGCTGCCGCTGCAGGCCGCCGCCAACGACCCGCGGGTCGTCAACCCGGCCAACAACTGCGTGCTGCAGAGCGCCGGCCTCTACAGCTGCGACTACAATGTCGGCCGTCCGGTCAACGTGGCGGGCGGCGAGACCAAGGGCTTCGAGGTCAACTTCCAGATGCCCGTCTGGAACGGCTTCGGCGTCCTGGCCAACTACACCTATTCCGACGCCAGCTCGTCGTCGGGGGTTCCGGTGCCGTCGAACTCGAAGAACATCTTCAACGTCAGCGGCTACTATGAAAACGAGCGCTTCAGCGCCCGTCTGTCCTACAACTACCGGTCCAAGTTCTTCGTCGACTACGACGCCGAGCGCGGCTACCGCCAGCTGTGGTCGGACTCGATCGCCTCGCTCGACGCGTCGGCCAGCGTCAACCTGACCGACAACATCTCGCTCAGCCTCGACGCGGTGAACCTCACCGACGAGAAGCAGACCGACAACTACGACAACGACAAGAACCGTCCGGCCCGTATCTACAAGAACGGCCGCATGGTCTTTGGCGGCGTCCGGTTCAAGTTCTAGCCGGTATGGACGGGGTCATCGGCATCCGGGCCGCGGGCCCCGTCCTTGTTTTCGAGCCAGTTTTTGTTTTCGAGATCGTCGCGTCGGATGCGGCAGGGTCCAGGATCGTTTCATGACCAGCCCGCCGCCGATCGCGACCCAAGCCCTCCTGACTGCAAGCATGGAGCTGGGGCGGAGCGGTCAAACGCTCCGCCCGCTTTTTGCTTTCCGTCGGCGGGCGAGCCTTCATTCATGATCTTCGCCCCGCCCTTCGCCAGAGCCGCCTTGAGACTGACCGGCGCGCTGTCGGTTTCGATCGCCGCGCTCGCGGCGACCTCGGCCGCCTGCGCGGCTGAACCCATTCTGACCCTCACGCCCGCGCCCGCCCAGGCGACTCTGGGGCAGGGGACCTTCGCCCTGACCGCCCGGACCCGGATCTTCGTCGCCAAGGGCGATGTCGAGGCCCGCGTCGTGGCCGGCCAGCTGTCCGACATGCTGCTGAAGGCCCGGGGCCTGAAGCCCGCCGTGGTCGAGGGCGCGCCGCCCGCCGGCGAGGCGGCCATCGTCCTGGCCCGCGGCTCGGCCCAGAACGGCAAGGCCGAGGCCTACGCCCTCCAGGTCGCCCCGACCGGCGTGATGATCACCGCCGCCAAGCGCACGGGCCTGTTCTACGGCGCGGTCAGCGTCTGGCAACTGGCCGTCCAGGACGCCGCCAAGGGGCCCGTCCAGCTGCCGGCCGTCGCCATCGACGACAGCCCGCGCTTCGCCTGGCGCGGCTTCATGCTGGACAGCGCCCGCCACTTCCAAAGCGTCGAGACGATCAAGGCGATCCTCGACGCCATGGCCGCCCACAAGCTGAACGTCCTGCACTGGCACCTGGTCGACGACCAGGGCTGGCGGCTGGAGATCAAGAAGTATCCGAAGCTGACCCGCGAAGGCGCCTGGCGCGTCCCGGCCGGGGCGGCGGGCCGGGATCCCAGGACCGGCAAGGCGGTCCGCTACCAGGGCTTCTACACCCAGGACCAGGTGCGCGACCTGGTCGCCTACGCCGCCGCGCGCGGGATCACCATCGTTCCCGAGATCGAGATGCCGGGTCACGCCCTGGCGCCGCTGGCGGCCTATCCGCAGTTCGGCATGACCAAGGCCCCGCCGCGCCAGGCCATGGGCGACTGGGGCGTGTTCCCCTACCTCTACCGGCCCAGCGAGGCGACCTTCACCTTCCTGAACGACGTGCTCGACGAGGTGATGGACCTGTTCCCGTCCGAGTACATTCACGTCGGCGGCGACGAGGCGGTCAAGGACCAGTGGAAGGCCAGCCCCGAGGTCCAGGCCCAGATCCAGGCCCTCGGCGTCAAGGACGAGCACGGCCTGCAGAGCTGGTTCATCCAGCGGGCCGAGAAGCACATCAACGCCCGCGGCCGGCGGATGATCGGCTGGGACGAGATCCTGGAAGGCGGCCTGGCCCCGAACGCCACGGTGATGTCCTGGCGCGGGATCGACGGGGCGGTCGCCGCGGCCTCGCAGGGCCATGACGCGGTGCTGGCCCCCGACAGCACCCTCTATCTGGACCGCCGCCAGAGCGCCTCGGCCGACGAGCCGCCCGGCCGGATCAAGATCGTCAGCCTCAAGGACGTCTACGATTTCGACGCCGCCCCGACCGCGCTGACGGAGGCCCAGCGCGCCCACATCCTGGGCCTGCAGGCCACCGCGTTCACCGAGCACATGCGCACCGACGAGCGGCTGGAACGGATGACCTTCCCCCGCCTGGTCGCCGTGGCCGAGAACGGCTGGACGCCGGCCGCCCGACACGACTGGGCCGGCTTCGCCGCCCGCCTGCCGGCCGAGACCGCGCGGCTGGACGTGCTGGGCGTGGCCCACGACACCGTGCCCTACGAGCCGCAGGCGACCCTGCGTCCGGCCGACGGGGGCCAGGTCGCGGTCGCCCTGGCCTCGGGCCTGGGCCTGGGCGAGATCCGTTACACGACCGACGGCCGGGCCCCGACCAGGGCGTCCGGTCTCTATGATGCGCCCCTGGCCCTCGCGCCGGGCAAGACCGTCCGGGCCCGGACCTTCCTGGGCGACGCCGCCCTGGGCCGGATCCGCGACTATCCCGTCAGCCTGCTGGCGGCCCAGACCCGCGACAGCCACCAGTTGGAGCTGTGCAGCAACGGCATCAACCTGTCGCTGGAGGACGACGCCCCCAAGGCCGGTTCCGGCGACGGCCCGCGCGCGGTGTTCGCGGTCGACCTGATGAACCCCTGCTGGGTGTGGAAGGGCGCCGACCTGTCGGCCGGGCTGACCCTGACCGCCCGCATCGGCCAGGTCCCGTTCAACTTCCAGATCGGCGCCGACCGCGAGAAGATCCCGCTGCGGGCCCCGGCCTCGCCGGCCGGTGAGCTGGAGGTGCGGATCGACGGCTGCGCGGGCGAACGGATCGCCGCCATCCCGCTGGGCGCCGCCGCGCGCGGACCCGGCCTGGGGACAGTGTCCGGCGTACTGCCCCGGCGCGAGGGCTTTCACGACCTCTGCCTGACCTTTACAGCGCGCACGGTCGAGCCGACCCTGGTGCTCGACCAGGTCACGCTGACCCCGACCAAGATCACCAAGTAGACCTCAGAAGCAGGAAGCGTATCGGTGCCCAATCTCGTACTGTCCTCGCCGCTCAAGGGCTGGATCGCCCCGCTGGACGAGACGCCCGACGCGGTGTTCGCCGAGCGCATGCTGGGCGACGGCCTGGCCATAGATCCCCTGGGCTCGACCCTGCACGCGCCCTGCGACGGGCGGGTGATCGCCGTGCACGCCACGCGCCACGCCGTCACCCTGCGGGCCGACAACGGCGCCGAGATCCTGATGCACGTCGGGCTGGAGACCGTCGGCCTGGGCGGCGAGGGCTTCGAGGTCCACATCAAGGACGGCGACGCGGTCAAGGCTGGCGACAAGCTGATCAGCTTCGACCTGGACCTGCTGTCGCAGCGCGCCAAGAGCCTGATCACCCCCGTGGTGATCACCAATCCCGACGCCTTCAAGATCGTCCGCCGCGAGCAGGACCACGCCGCCGCGGTCGGCGACTTCCTGATGGAGCTGGCGCCGATCGGCGGGGCCGGGGCGACCCTGGCGGTCGCCGAGGGCGAGGTGTCGCGCGAGGTGGTGGTGCCGCTGCAGCACGGCATCCACGCCCGGCCGGCCGCCCGGATCGCCGAGAGCGCCCGCAAGTTCGCCTCGGACGTCGCCCTGGTCGCGGTCAACCGCCGGGCCAGCGCCAAGAGCCCGGTCGGGGTGATGTCCCTGGCCATCCGCCATGGCGACCGCATCAGCGTCGTGGCCAGCGGCCCGGACGCCGACTTCGCCGTCGCCGCCGTCGTCGAGCTGATCGAGGGCGGCATGGGCGAGGCCGCGGCCCTGCCGCCGACCGCCGCCCCGGCTCCCGCCCCCGCCGTCGAGACCGTCCGCGCCGCGCCGCCCTCCGAGCCCGGCCTGCTGCGCGGCGTGATGGCCGCCCCGGGCCTGGCGATCGGCCAGGCCGTGCGCTTCGTCTCCAGCGACATCGTCGTGGCCGAGGCCGGCGCCGGCGCGGGCCACGAGCGCGCCGCCCTGGAGGACGCCCTGGCCCAGGTCCGCGCCCGGATCGACAAGGCCGCCGCGAAAGGCGACACCGCCCGCAAGGCCATCCTCGGCGCCCACCTGGCCTTCCTGGAGGATCCCGAGCTGACCGCCTCGGCCCACCGGCTGATCGCCGAGGGCAAGAGCGCGGGCTTCGCCTGGCGGCGCGCCGTCGGCGGCTATGTCGAGGCCCTGCGCGGCCTGGGCGACCGGCGGCTGGCCGAGCGCGTCGACGACCTGATCGACCTGGAGCGCCAGGTGCTGCGCGCCCTCAGCGGCGAGGAGGATGAGGCCCGGGCCCTGCCGGCCGGCGCCATCCTGCTGGCCGACGAACTGCTGCCCTCGCAACTGATGGGCGTCGAGGCCGGCCAGGTGGCGGGCTTCTGCACCGCCAAGGGCGGGCCGACCTCGCACGTGGCCATCCTGGCCGCCGCCATGGGCATCCCGGCCATCGTCGCCGCCGGCCCGGGCGTGCTGGACGTCACCGAGGGGGCGGGTCTGATCCTCGACGCCGAGAACGGCACGCTTCGCGTCGGACCGGACGCCGGCCAGCTGGCCGACGCCCAGACCGCCATCGCCGCCCGCCACGAGCGCAAGGCCGCCGCCAAGGCCGCCGCCCACCAGGAGAGCCGCACCGCCGACGGAACCCGCATCGAGGTGTTCGGCAATGTCGGCTCGCTGAACGACGCCCTCGCCGCCGCCGCCAACGGCGCCGAGGGCTCGGGCCTGCTGCGCACCGAGTTCCTGTTCCTGGAGCGCGAGACCCCGCCCGACGAGGACGAGCAGGCCCGCCAGTACCAGGCGATCGCCTCGGCCCTGGACGGCCGACCGCTGATCATCCGCACCCTGGACGTCGGCGGCGACAAAGCCGCGCCCTACCTGCCGATCCCGGCCGAGGAGAACCCGGCCCTGGGCCTGCGCGGCGTGCGCGTGTCGCTGTGGCGGCCGCACCTGCTGAAGACCCAGCTGCGCGCCATCCTGCGCGTCAAACCGCTGGGCCAGTGCAAGATCATGGTCCCGATGATCGCCAGCCTCGACGAGCTGCGCGCCGTCCGCGCCATGCTGGAGGAGGCCAAGCGCGAGCTGCAGATCACCGAGCGCATCGAGCTGGGGGTGATGATCGAGACCCCGGCCGCCGCCGTGACCGCCGATCTGCTGGCCTCCGAAGCCGACTTCCTGTCGGTGGGCACCAACGACCTGACCCAGTACGTGCTGGCCATGGACCGGGGCAATCCGGAGCTGGCCGCCCGCATCGACGCCCTGCACCCGGCGGTGCTGCGGATGATCGCCCAGACCTGCGCCGGCGCCGCCAGGCATCACCGCTGGGTCGGCGTCTGCGGCGGCCTGGCCTCCGACCTGGTCGCCGTGCCCGTGCTGGTCGGCCTGGGCGTCACCGAGCTGTCGGCCACGGCCGCCACCGTGCCGGAGGTCAAGGCCCTGGTCCGCGCCCTGAACGTCGAAGCCTGCCAGGCCCTGGCCCGCCAGGCCCTGGACCAGACCTCCCCCGAGGCGGTCCGAGATCTCTGCAAAGCCTTCCACGCGAAGGTTGGAGCCTGAAGCGAATGAAGTCCCCGCTCGAATTCCTCCAGCCCCTGGGCCGCGCCCTGATGCTGCCGATCGCCGTCCTGCCGGTGGCCGGACTGCTGCTGCGCCTGGGCCAGCCGGACCTGCTGAACATCGCCTTCGTGGCCGCGGCCGGCGACGCGATCTTCTCCAACCTCGGCCTGCTGTTCGCCATCGGCGTGGCGGTGGGCTTCGCCAAGGAGAACAACGGCGCGGCCGGCCTGGCCGGCGTGGTCTGCTTCCTGATCGCCACCGAGGGCGCCAAGGCCCTGCTGCACGTGCCGCCGGACGTTACGGCTGGCCTGATCAAGGCCCACGCGGACCTCGCCTCGGCGGCCTACAAGGCCAAGGCCCTGGCCAAGCTCAGCGTGCCGATCGGTATCGCCTCGGGCCTGATCGGCGGGATGTTCTACAACCGCTTTTCGACCTTCAAGCTGCCAGAATACCTGGCCTTCTTCAGCGGCCGGCGCTTCGTGCCGATCATCAGCGGCCTGGCGGGCCTGCTGATCGCGGTGTTGATCGGCTTCGGATACGACGGCATCAACGGCGTGGTCGACGGGGCCAGCCGGGCCATCGTCGGCTCGGGCGAGACGGGCCTGCTGGTCTACGGGTTCCTGAACCGGATCCTGATCGTCACCGGCCTGCACCACATCCTCAACAACATCGCCTGGTTCGTGATCGGCGACTATCACGGCGCGACCGGCGACCTGCGGCGGTTCTTCGCCGACGACCCCAGCGCCGGCGGCTTCATGAGCGGGTTCTTCCCGGTGATGATGTTCGGCCTGCCCGCCGCCTGCCTGGCCATGTACCACACGGCCCGGCCGGAGAAGAAAAAGGCGGTCGGCGGCATGTTGACCTCGCTGGCCCTGACCTCGTTCCTGACCGGGGTGACCGAGCCGATCGAGTTCTCCTTCATGTTCCTGGCCCCGCTGCTCTACGCGGTGCATGCGGTGCTGACGGGCGTGGCCATGGCGGCCATGAACGCCCTGGACATCAAGCTGGGCTTCACCTTCTCGGCCGGCCTGTTCGACTATGTGCTGAACTTCGGCAAGGCGACCCATCCGCTGTGGCTGCTGCCGCTGGGGGCGCTGTACGCCGGGATCTATTACGGCCTGTTCCGCTTCTTCATCGTCAAGTTCGACCTCAAGACCCCGGGCCGGGAGGCCGACGACGTGGTCGCGGCCGAGGCCGCCACAACCGGCGGCGGGCGCGGGGCGGACTTCGTCCTGGCCCTGGGCGGGGCGGGCAACCTGGTGTCGGTCGACGCCTGCACCACCCGCCTGCGCCTGATCGTCGCCGACCAGGGCGCGGTCAACGAACCGGCCCTGAAGGCCCTGGGCGCGCGCGGGATCGTCAAGCCGTCGGACAAGGCCCTGCAGGTGGTGCTGGGTCCGATCGCCGACGGCGTGGCCGGCGAGATCCGCGCCGCCCTGGCTGGCGGGCAAGGGGTTGCGCCGGTCGCGGCCAAGGCCGCTGTCGCCAAGCCCGCGGCGCCGGTCGCCCTGCCTACCGCCGCCGACGACGACCGGGCCGAGGCCCTGGTCGGCGCCCTGGGCGGATCGGCCAATGTCGAGGCGGTCGGGGCCTGCTCCAGCCGCCTGCGGCTGGTGGTCCGCGACAACGCCATCGTCGATGAGGCGGCCCTGGCGGCGCTGGACTCGCGCGGCGTGGTCCGGGTCGGCGAACGGGCCGTGCACGTGGTGCTGGGCCCCGACGCCGAACGGATCGGCGAGGCGGTGCGTTGCCTGCTGCCGGCCTGACGGCTTGACGCCGAAGCTGGCGAAAGGATGAGGGGATGGGCGTGAGCGACAGGCCGATCAACGACATCCTGATCGTCGGCGGCGGCACGGCCGGCTGGATGACCGCCGCCTACCTGGCCCGGCGCCTGGGCTCGACCCGGCCGGACGGGGTGCGCATCACCCTGATCGAGTCCAGCGAGATCGGCATCATCGGGGTGGGCGAGGGCACGTTCCCGACCATCCAGAACACCATGCGCACGCTCGGCGTCGATGAGGCGCGGTTCATGCGCGAGGCCGGGGCGGCCTTCAAGCAGGGCATCAGGTTCGTGGACTGGAAGACCGCGCCCCAGGGCGGCGTCCACAGCTGCTACTACCACCCGTTCGCCCAGCCCCGGCTGCTGAACGGCGGCCTGGACCTGGCGCCCTACTGGCTGATGGGCGAGGCGGGGAACATCCCGTTCTCCGACGCCGTCACCCTGCAGGACAAGGTCTGCGATGCGATGCGCGGGCCCAAGCGGCTGGATGATCCGCAGTACGGCGGGCCGATGGCCTACGCCTATCATTTCGACGCGGGCAAACTGGCGACCCTGCTGCGCGACGTCGGCAAGGCCACGGGCGTCAAGCATCTGCTGGGCAATGTGCTGGCGGTCAACAAGGCCGACGACGGATCGATCGCCTCGGTGACGACCCGTGAGCACGGCGACCTGGTCGCCGACCTCTACATCGACTGCACGGGTTTTGCCGGCGCCCTGATCGGCGAGGCCATGGGCGGCGCCTGGATCGACAGGGGCGACACCCTGTTCGTCGACCGCGCCCTGGCCCTGCAGGTCCCCTACGACCGCCCCGACGCGCCGGTGGCGACCACCACGATCTCGACCGCCCATGAGGCCGGCTGGACCTGGGACATCGGCCTGCCCGACCGGCGCGGCACGGGCTATGTCTATTCCAGCCGCCACACCACCGACGACCGCGCCGAGCAGGTCCTGCGCGGCTATGTCGGCCGGGCCGGCGACGGCCTGACGCCGCGCCTGCTGAAGCTGAAGGTCGGCCATCGCGACCGGCACTGGATCGGGAACTGCGTGGCCGTGGGCCTGTCGGGCGGCTTCCTGGAGCCGCTGGAATCGACCGGCATCGTGCTGATCGAGGCCGCCGCCTACATGCTGGCCCGCAACCTGCCGCGCCGGGGCGGGATGGAGGCCGCGGCCCGCCAGTTCAACGCGGCCATGACCGACCGCTACCTGCGGGCCATCGACTTCATCAAGCTGCACTATTGCCTGAGCCGGCGCACCGACAACAGCTTCTGGACCGACAACGCCGACCCGGCCTCGATCCCCGGGACGCTGCGCGACCACCTGGCGATGTGGCGGCACCGGCCGCCCAACGTGTTCGATTTTCCGAACCTGCACGAAAGCTTCAAGTACTTCAATTACCAGTACATCCTCTACGGCATGGGGTTCGAGACCACGGTCGACCCCGCCGCCCACGTCCATGGCGGCCTGGCCCGGGCCGATTTCGCGCGGGTGCGCGAAGCGGGGCTGCGGGCCGCCGCCAGCCTGCCCGACCATCGCGCCCTGCTGACCGACGTCTATGCGCGCGGCTTCTCGACCAAGGTCCCCGACCTCGCAACGGCCGAGGCCGGCGAAGCGCCCCGGCGGTGAGCAGATCCGCGTTCGCGCCGGGTCCGGACCCTCGCCTGGAGGTGCTGCGGATTGGCCGCGAGGGCCAATCGGTGCTGGTCGTCGACGGCCTGCTGGCAGGGGCGGAAGGCCTGGTCGACTTCGCCGCCGACACGGCCGTCCTGGCCCCGGTCAAGGCCGCCGCCAACTTCTATCCCGGCGTCCGCGCGCCCGCGCCGCCAGGCTATGTCCAGGCCCTGATCACGGCCCTGCGGCCACATCTGGCGACGACGTTCGGCGCGCCGCCCGACGGCCGGGCCCACGTCACCTGCGCCCTGTCGATGGCGGTCCTGCCGGCCGACCAGGCGACCCCGGCCCAGCGCCTGCCGCACATCGACACCACGGCGCCGGCCCAGCTGGCGATCCTGCACTATCTGTGCGGACCCCCGCACGGCGGCACCGCCTTCTACCGCCACCGCGCCACCGGCTTCGAGGCGATCGATCCCGCCCGCGCCCCGGCCTATCTGGCCGCCGTGCGCGGCGAGATGGCGGACGGGGCGGGCGGCCAGGACGGCTACATCACCGCCTCCAACGCGCTCTACGAGCAGACCACCGTCGTGGCGTCGGCGTTCAACCGGATCGTGGTCTACGCCAGCAACCTGCTGCACGCGGGCGTGCTGGCCGACCGCCCCGCCGGCGCCGATCCACGCGCCGGCCGGCTGACGGCCAACACCTTCTTCCGCCCGGAAACCTGACCGCGACCCGCGCCGTCCGGCGCGCAGAACCTTCAAGTCACGGCAGGCCTGTCCAAGCCCCGGGCCGGCCAACGGTCTAGCCTGCGGCCAGAACCTGGCGGTCCTTCCGCCGGATCGACAGAGAGGCGGGGCATGACCACATCTTCCAGCGACCAGGACGGCGCCTCGCGGCGCGGCGTCGTCACCAGCGGCCTGAGCCTGGCCCTCGTGGCGGCCCTGCCGTCCCTCGCGCCGACCCCATCGTCCGCGGCGACGCCCAAGGCCTCGCCCAAATCTCCAGGAGACACGAAAATGAGCAGCGGCTTCGTCACCACCAAGGACGGCACGCAGATCTTCTACAAGGACTGGGGTCCCAAGACCGCCCAGCCGATCGTGTTCCACCATGGCTGGCCGCTCAGCGCCGACGACTGGGACGCCCAGATGATGTTCTTCCTGGGCGAGGGCTTCCGGGTCATCGCCCACGACCGTCGCGGCCACGGCCGGTCCACCCAGACCGACACCGGCAACGAGATGGACACCTATGCCGCCGACGTCATCGCCCTGACCGACCACCTGGACCTGAAGAACGCCGTCCACGTCGGCCACTCGACCGGCGGCGGCGAGGCCATCCACTACGCGGCGCGCGCCAAGCCGGGCCGCGTGGCCAAGGTGGTGCTGATCGGCGCCGTGCCGCCGATCATGGTCAAGTCCGACAAGAACCCGGGCGGCCTGCCGATCGAGGTGTTCGACGGCTTCCGCGCCGCCCAGAACGCCAACCGCGCCCAGTTCTTCCACGACGTCGCGGCCGGTCCGTTCTACGGCTACAACCGTCCGGGCGCGAAGGTCTCGCCGGCCACCGTCGAGAACTGGTGGCGCCAGGGCATGATGGGCGGCGCCAAGGCCCACTACGACTGCATCAAGGCCTTCTCGGAAACCGACTTCACCGACGACCTCAAGTCGGTCGACGTGCCGGTGCTGCTGATGCACGGCGAGGACGACCAGATCGTGCCGATCGAGGACTCGGCCAAGCTGGGCATCAAGCTGCTGAAGCACGGCACGCTGAAAACCTATCCGGGCCTGCCGCACGGCATGTGCACCACCCACCCGGAGATCATCAATCCGGACCTGCTGGCCTTCATCAAGGCGTAGGGCCTTCCGAATGCCAGGAAGGGGCGTCCGCCGATCGGTGGGCGCCCTTTTCACGTTCGACGGGCTTGCGAAGAGGCGCGCGATGAGGGCTGTTCGGCGCCATGATCCAGGTCGCGACGGCCCCTTGGGCGCACCTGCCCTTCGACCTGCTGGCCTGGGGCGCGGGGACCGCCTCGACGGTCGTCGTCTACCGCTGGCGGCTCAAGGGCCAGGTCCAGCCGGTCGCGGCCCGGATCGACGGCGGCTATTTCCTGTTCCTGGCCCTGGGCGCCATTCCCGGCGCCTGGCTGGCCGGCTCGTTCAACTCGCTGCGCGAGCACGCCCCGGCCCTGTCGCACAGCGTGGCCGGGGCGCTAGTGGGGGCCATCGCCGGCGTCGAGCTCTACAAGGCGCTGCGCGGCGTCAGGGGCTCGACCGGCGGGATCTTCGTCGGCTCGTTCAGCCTCGGCGTGGTGATCGGCCGGCTGGGCTGCTTCTTCGCCGGCCTTGCGGACGACACCTACGGCGCGCCGACCCGCCTGCCCTGGGCGGTCGACCTGGGCGATGGCGTGGGGCGCCATCCCGTCCAGCTCTACGAGTCCGCCAGCATGGCGCTGTTCCTGGCCGTCTACCTGGCCGGCCTGGCGCGTCGCCAGGACTGGGCCATGCGCCGCGGCTTCTACGTCATGTGCGGCTGGTACGGCCTGCAGCGGTTCTGCTGGGAGTTCCTAAAGCCCTATCCCAGGTTGATCGGGCCGTTTAACGTCTTCCATCTGCTTTGCCTGGGGCTGGTGATCTATGGATGGGTCTATTACCGCGCCGACCTGCGGCGAGAGCGCCTCGCGCAAGGTCGCGCCCTACCTGTTCCTGGGCCAGACCACCAGCCTGTGTGAGACCTGCCTGGCGCTGGTCCCGGCCAAGATCATCGCCGAGGGCGAGCGGGTCTACTATCTGAAGCGCTGTCGCGAGCACGGGGTCCAGAAGACCCTGATCGCCGACGACCTGGCCTATTGGAAGGCCCAGAAGGACTGGCTGAAGCCCGGCGACCGGCCCCTGGCCGTCCAGACCCGCACCGACCATGGCTGCCCCTACGACTGCGGCCTGTGCCCGGACCACGAGCAGCATTCCTGCCTGGCGATCCTGGAGATCAACGAAGCCTGCAACCTGACCTGTCCGGTGTGCTTCGCCGGCTCGTCGACCGGCCTGGACGCCCACCGCCCCCTGGCCGAGGTGGAGCGGATGCTGGACGTCATCGTCGCCTCCGAGGGCGAGCCCGACCTGGTGCAGCTGTCCGGCGGCGAGCCCACCCTGCATCCGCAGTTCTTCGAGATCCTGTCGGCCGCGCGGGCTCGCCCGATCCGCCACCTGATGATCAACACCAACGGCCTGCGGATCGCGCGCGAGCCCGGCTTCGCCGAGCGGCTGGCGACCTATATGCCCAGGTTCGAGGTCTATCTGCAGTTCGACAGCCTCAAGCGCGACGCCCTGATGCAGCTGCGCGGCGCCGACCTGGTCAAGGTCCGCGCCCAGGCGCTGGAGGCGCTGGAGCGCAACAACATCCCGACCACCCTGGTCGTGACCCTGAAGAAGGGCGTCAATGACGACGAGATCGCCGACATCGTCCGCCATGCCCTGACCTGGCGCTGCGTGCGCGGCGTGACCTTCCAGCCGATCCAGGACGCCGGCCGCAACGACGGCTTCGACGCCCGCGACCACCGCATCGTCCTGACCGAGGTCCGCCGCCGGATCGCCGAGGCCGGGGTCTTCGCCCTGGAGGACCTGATCCCCCTGCCGTGCAATCCCGACCAGATCTGCATCGGCTACGGCCTGCGCGACGGGGCCGGCGTGGCGCCGGTCACCTCGCTGCTGCCGCGCGAGCTGTTCGTCGCCGCCGCGCCCAGCACGGTGACGTTCGAGGCCTATCCCGAGCTGCAACGGAAGGTCTTCGACCTGCTGTCGCTGTCCACGGCCCAGGCCGACACCTCCGACAAGCTGGCGGCCCTGCTGTGCTGCCTGCCCGAGGCCGTCGTGCCCCAGAGCCTGGCCTACGAGCACACTTTCCGCGTGGTGATCTCGCAGTTCCTGGACCGCTACAATTTCGACCTGGGGACGGTGAAGCGCTCGTGCGTGCACTTCGTCGAGCCGGACGGGCGGATCATCCCGTTCGACACCTACAACACCTTCTACCGTCCCGGCGCCGCGGGCGCCCGGGCGCTCGCGCTGGGACAAACACGGGGCCAGGGGAGGGCGACATGAGTTCGGACCAGGACCGGCGCGATCCGGTCGGCAGGCTGTTCGGCGCGCTGCTGATGGCGGTGGGCGCCTTGATGATGGCCCTGTGCGGCCTGTGCTCGCTGGCCTTCATCGTTTCGATGGTGGGAAGCGGCGGGGGCGACCTGGGCGGCATGCTGCTGCTGGCCCTGGTCTTCGGCGGCGTGCCGATCGGCGTCGGCTTCGGGATCTTCTGGCTCGGGCGCCGACTCCGAAGGCCTAAGGCCGATCGCTGACGGCCAGGATCGCGAAGTCCCAGCCCGCCAGCGTCACGACCCCGTCCGCGACCTGCGCCGCGCCGAACGCCGCGCCCTCGACCGCCAGGCCGTCGGGCAGGGCGTAGCGCACCGTCTCGCGGCCGAAGTTCAGCAGCACCACAAGTCCCTCTCCGCGGCGATAGGCGAAGACCTGCGGATGGTCCGGATCGAGGTCGCGGTAGTCGCCCTCGCGCAGGTCGGCCGAACCGCGCCGGAAGGCGATCAGGTCGCGGGTGTGGGCCAGCACCGAGTCCGGCCGTGCGGCCTGGTCCTCGGCGTTGATCGTCGCCGCGTTCGGATTGACCGCCAGCCAGGGCTGGCCTGTCGTGAAGCCGCCGTGCGGTCCCGCCGTCCACTGCATCGGCGTGCGGCTGTTGTCGCGACCCATGGCCCAGGCGTTGGCCAGGTATTCGGCCTCCGACACCCGATGCTTCACGTCGCGCCAGCGGCCGGCCACCTCCAGGTCGTCGAACTCGTCCAGGGTCTGGAACGGATAGTTGGTCATGCCCAGTTCCTCGCCCTGGTAGAGGAACGGCGTACCGCGCTGGGTCAGGATCAGGGTGTTGAGGACCTTGGCGGAGCGCTCGACCCAGGCCGGATCGTCGTCGCCGAAATGCGAGACCGAGCGCGGATTGTCGTGGTTGGACAGGAACACCGTGTTCCAGCCGAACGGCCCGGCCGCCTGATCCAGCTGGGCGTACAGCGCCTTCAGCCGGGGCAGGGTCCAGGACGTCTTGCGCCAGCCGTCGATGTCCATCCGCACGATGTCGAAATTGATCACCAGGTCCAGTTCGCGCCGGCGGCTGTCGATCAGGTCGCGGGCCTGGTCGGGCCGCACGCCGAACGCCTCGCCGACGGTCAGGGTGTCGTAGTGGTCCAGCACCTCGCGGCGCATCTCGCGCAGATGGTCGTGCAGCCGGGGTCCGGCGGCGTAGACGAACTGCGGCGCGCGCAGGTCCTCCGGCGTCAGGTCCGGCAGGCCGGGCGGCTTGGCGATGAACGGGATGACGTCCATCCGGAAGCCCGACACGCCCTTGTCCAGCCAGAACCGCATCAGGTCGTGGACCTCGGCCCGGACCTTGGGGTTCTCCCAGTTCAGGTCCGGCTGCTTGGCGGCGAAATAGTGCAGGTAGTACTGGCCGCTGCCCTCGTCGAAGGTCCAGGCCGGGCCGCCGAAGAAGGCGCGGTAGTTGTTGGGCGGGCCGCCATCCTTGCCGTCGCGCCAGATGTAGTAGTCGCGGTAGGGGTTGTCGCGGCCCTTGCGGCTCTCGACGAACCAGGCGTGCTCGTCGCTGCTGTGGTTGACCACCAGGTCGATGATCAGCCGGATGCCCCGCGCCGTCATCCCGGCCAGCATGGCGTCGAAGTCGGCCATGGTCCCGAACTGGGCCATCACCTTGCGGTAGTCGCGGATGTCGTAGCCGTTGTCGGCGTTGGGGCTGTCGAAGTGCGGGCTGAGCCAGACCACGTCGACCCCCAGGGCCTGCAGATAGTCCAGCTTCGCCGTGATCCCCGGCAGGTCGCCCACCCCGTCGCCGTTGGTGTCGAGGAACGAGCGCGGATAGATCTGGTAGACGACCGCGTCCTTCCACCAGGGGCGGGGAGGGGAGGTTGGATCGGCGCTCACGACAGGACTCCGCTCAGGCGACTCGCATCGACGCTAGCCGGCCGGCGCGCGGCTGGCGACCGCCTTCGGCTCGCGGGCGGCCGCCTGCTGGACGAGTTCCGCGCGCCGGCGCCAGGGCGGGGATGCTCCAGATCGTTCGTCGTCGATGGCGGGTCTTCTCGGCGGCTCAAGCTGGCGGGGCGTTCGCGGGCGGGGCTTGGCGGCGGATATCGGCGGGAGCGTGGAAGGGGGAAGCGGCCCTGGACCTGCAGGTCCTAGCCAACATCGCACGCGGAGCCCGGCCCGGGATCGCAGCGCCAAACGGCAGGCGCGCGACGCTGTCCTACGACAGCACCAGCTTCACCTATGTGATGATGGACGGCGCCATTGTCGTCTTCCTCAAATCCCTGGCCAACTCCTGCACGTCAAAGGCTGACAGCGGACACGTGAGCACCATCATCCGTCCGTCTGGCTTCAACTACTACGCCTACAACCTTTGCATCCCGAGCGGCCAGGACTGCACCAACGTTCCCGCCCACGGGTTGCTCTCGGTGGCGAGCAGTCTCGGCTATCAAATTCGCTATCCCTGGACGACCCCGACGGCCGCCGACAGAAAAAATGGCAAGTCATTTTTATTAGTGGAAGCTTGCGCCTCGTTTCTGGCGAGATGCGGATGGCGTGCCGGGTCAGTTCTCGCCAAGAAGTCGCGAAAAACCGGCCTCGCGATAAACGTGAAGATCATCGCTCTCCCGCACGCACGCGATTGGTATTGATTTTATATATGTTATTTGGTTTTGGTATTGCAATTAACAGTCCACGCGACCGCGCAACGAACACGGCGCGGATCAAGGCGTGAAGGGGGGAATTGCTATGAAGATCCGGGCTCTCGGCGCCGGCTTGGCCGCCGCCGCGACGACTTTCTGCTTGGCCAACGCGGCCAACGCGGCGGACGCGGCCTACAGCTGGCGCACCGTACCGTGGGGCGGCGGGGGTTATGTCGACGGCTTCGTTTATCACCCGAAGGTCAAGGACCTCCTCTACACCCGCACGGATGTCGGCGGCGCCTACCGTTACGATTTCGCCGCCAAGCGCTGGATCCCGCTGCTCGATAGCCTGAGCCACGCCGAGGGGGACCTGGCCGGCATCCTCAGCATCGCGGTCGACCCCAATGATTCCAACAAGCTCTACCTGGCGTGCGGACTCTATCTGGGACAGTGGGCCCGCACCGCGGCGGTGCTGCGCTCGGACGACCGGGGCGCGACCTGGAACAAGACCGAACTGACCATCCGGCTCGGTGGAAATGCCGACGGGCGCGGCGCGGGCGAACGCCTGCAAGTCGACCCGAACCTGGGCGACGTCCTGTTCCTCGGCTCCAACGAGAACGGCCTGTGGAAGAGCGCGGACGGCGCCAAGACCTTCAGCAAGGCAGGAGGCTTCCCGGGCGCCAACGTGTCCCTGGTGCTGATCGACCCGAACTCCGGCGCCAAGGGCTCGCCCAGCCAGACGATCTATGTGGGGGCGGGTCATGTGGGCGCCGGCGACGACAAGGGCGGCCTCTGGGTCAGCCGGGACGGGGGCGCGAGTTTCGCCCTCGTCCCCGGCGCGCCCCGGCAGACGCCGCAGCACGCGGTGTTCGGCCCCGACGGCTTCCTCTACGTCACCTTCGCCGCCGGCGACGGCAAGTCCAAGTCCGATCTCAATCCCAGTAACGTCGCGGTCGGCGGAGTCTGGAAGATGGACCTCAAGACCGGCAAGGGGAAGGACATCTCGCCCATTCAGCCGATCCTCGGCCAGCGGCAATTCGGCTATTCCGGCATCGACGTCGACCCCGGCCATCCGGGCACGATCGTGGCCTCCACCATCGACCGCTGGTGGCCCGAGCCCGACGATATCTTCCTGTCGAGGGACGGGGGCGCGCACTGGACGGCGCTGCGCGCGAAGTCGCGTTTCGTCACGCGCTTCCCGTGGCGCGAGGGCGAGGTGATGGGCAGCTGGCTTTCCGACGTCAAGCTCAACCCGTTCAATCCGGATGAACTGATCTACGGCACCGGCGGCGGCGTGTGGATGACCCGCAATTTGTCGGCGGCGGACTCCGGCAAGACGGTCGAGTTCGACTTCGCCGACGACAACCTCGAGGAAACAGCGATCATTCAGATGGTGTCGCCGCCGGCCGGCGCGACGCTGATGGCGGCCCTGGGCGACGTGGCGGGGGGGAGCTGGGACGACGTGACCAAGTCGCCGCCGGCCTCCGGGCTCTTCACCGGCCCGAGCCATCGGTCGGTGGATGTGGCCTGGCTGAAGCCCGCCTTCGTTGCGCGCTCGCTGGACGCCAAGCCCTACGGTTTCTATTCCGAGGATGGCGGATTGGCCTGGAAAGCCTTCCCCTCGTCGCCGCCCTACACGCCCCAGGATGCTCAGGGGAACTGGCGCTCCATCGGCAAGCTCGCCGTCTCCGCCGAGGCGACCTCGATCGTCTGGACCATGCCGCGGGACAAGGGCTACTACTCCTTCGACAAGGGCAAGACCTGGACGCCGGCGGCCGGCTGGCCGCAGGACGCCGACGGCAAGGTCGTCCCGGTGGCCGACAGAGCCGTCGACGGGGTCTTCTATGTCCACGACGGCGCGGGCGGGCAGATCCTGATCAGCGTCGACGGGGGCAAGAGCTTCAAACCGGTGATCAAGGGCATTCCTCCCGTCCCCGGTTGGAACGACTCCGAGCTCGCCGTGGTCCCCGGACGCGCGCGCGACCTGTGGCTGGCCGGGCCGTTCGGCCTGCTCCATTCGGCGGAAGCCGCCAAACCGCTGGCCGGCATAAAAGGAGTCGACGAGGCTTGGCACATCGGCTTCGGCAAGGCCCCGCCCAACCAGACCTATCCCGCGGTCTACCTGGCGGGGAAGATCAAGGGCCAGACCGGCATCTGGCGCTCCGATGACGAGGGCAAGAACTGGGTGCGCATCAACGATGATGTCCATCGGTTCAACGACGGCGGCGTGCTCGCCGGCGACCCGCTCGAGTACGGAACGGTCTATGTCGCGCGCGGCGCCGGCGGCATCGTGGCGGGCAAGATCGCGCAATAGCCAGCCGAAAGAGCGCGTCTAGGGCGGGTTGAGATTTCTGTGAATCGGTGGATTCCCAAATCGGCCGAGGTCTGATTCAAGCTTATGACAAGGGTCACTTCGAGATCTTGCCGGATTTGTATTCCGAGATCCTTGGTGGCCTGCAGGGTCTCCAACTGCAAACCGATTACGCGGTTTAGCTTCGCATTGATCTCCTTGAGTTCGGCGGTCTGGCCAAAGCCGTTGTAGGCGCTGATCGCGCCGAACACCCCGGAACCCACGCCTGCGGTCGCGGCTATGTCCACGACCGGCGGCAGGTCAGAGCTTGTAGGAGAACATCACAATCGGCTCGGCCGTGGCGCCCCGACTTTCGTAGAGGGCGAGAGCGGCATTGTTCTCGGTGTCCGTAACGATCCACGCCTGGCGGCATTCCAGCGTTTTGCCCCATGCCAACACTTCGTCGACAAGGCGTCGCGCCACACCACGTCGCTGGAACGGCGGAGCCACGCCCAGATTGTCGATGTAGACGTCCGATGCTTGATCGGGGTGGCGGTGAACATAGGCCGCGACCTGGCCGATAACCTGCTTTCCGCAAACCGCGATGATCATCAGGTGCCCCGGCGACTCCAAATAGGTTGCAAGCCGTTGGGCGTTAATTTCCTCGTCGAAGACCTCTTCCGCGATGTTCTCAAGCAGCCCGGCGGTATCTCGCGTGAGGCGACACGTTGTGATCACTTCCGGCATCGCTCTGGGAATCCAAATGTAGGGGGCGGCAAGATGTTAGGCGACCTCGCATCGACTGCAACCCGACCTGATGAACGGCTGCAACGGATGGTGAGCGGCCGAAGGCGTCGGGCCCAGGATCGGAAGCGGCTCCGGTTGGAAGGGGTGGGCGAAATTCGCAGGATTTCGCCCACCCCGTTTGGGTTCAGGTCGCCGATTTCGGCGTGAAGCGGACCCCCTTGTAGGTTCTGACAGGATTGCCGCGCTCAAGTTGCTGGTGGAGGCTCCATTGCGATCGGCGGGCCTTGTCGCGTGACGCGGCCCGCTGTTCTTCGATCATCATGGCGAGTTTCAGTCGCGCCAGCTTGCGGTGGCGTGCTGCGAGCGCTGTTCTTGCGCGGTGGCGACCAGACCGGTGGGGCGGTGGGTGGCGCGAACGGCGCTATCGGTCTTGTTGACATGCTGGCCGCCCGGACCGCTGGCGTCGGTGTCGCTCGGCGCCCTTCGGCGGCGCAGACGAAATCTTCGACCTCCCGCCGGCGCCCCCGCGCAACCTCCGTAGGCTATCCGCCATCGGTCACCGGGTCTTCCAGCGGCTTGATCGAGGGGTGCGATGCGTCGGCGTCAAATGGGATTCGTGGGGGGCCTTTCGGCCTTGATCGTGCAGGTGGGGCCGGCCCTTGCGGCTCCCGCCGCCAGTGACGCGCCGCTGCAGGTGGCGGTCGGGGCCGGGGCGCTCTATCGCCCGGACTACCCAGGCTCGGACGACTACAAGGTCCGGCCGCTCCCCTTCGTCGTGCTTCGCTACGAGCGGGCCGGCTATACGATCGTGGTGGGCGGCGGGGGCGCCGTGGTCGACGTCGCGCGCGACCCCCGCCTCGTGTTCGGGCCGCTGCTACACTATCGACTGGGACGCCACGACGTCTCCGACCCCGTCGTGCGGAAGCTGCCGGAACTGGATGATGCGGTCGAGGCGGGCGTCCGTCTCACATACAGTGGCGACCTTGGCGGCGGCCGCCTCGTCGCCGGCGTCGACTACCTGCACGACGTCTCCGGGACCCACCAAGGCCAGACCCTGCAGGCCAGCCTGTCCTTCGAGCGGCCGCTGTCGCCGCGGGTGGTGCTCGGGGCGCGGGGTGCGTTGACCTACGCCGATCGGGACTTCATGCGCAGCTACTATGGGGTCGACGGCCGCGCGGAGCCCAGCGGCCTGCCCCGCTACGCACCGGACCCGGGCCTGCAGGCGGGAGAGGTGGGCTTGAGCCTGCGCTGGAGCTTGGACCCTCGATGGAGCGTGATCGGATCGGCGGCCTACGAGCGCCTGATGGACGAGGCCGCGGGGAGCCCGCTCGTCCGGCTGCGAGGATCCAGGAACCAGACCAGCCTTGCGCTGGGCGTGGTCCGGCGATTTTGAGGCTGGCGCCGGCGACCCGATCATCGGGCGATCACGTCCGCGGCGGGCCGGCTGACGGGCGCACCGAGGAGGAGCGGCGGCTTGACGGCGCAGGTCATGAGGTACAGCCGCTTTCGTGCGGCGAACGCCTCGAACTTCGCGCTGCCCTCGACCGCCGCATAGCTGCGCAGGTCGGTCTCAAACGCCAGCCTGAGGAACCACGGCGCCCGTCGGCGGATCAGCGCCAGGCGCCGCGGGGTGTCCGCCCGGCAGGCGGCCACCACGTGCTCGGTGATGTCACGCCAGTCGCCCTGCAGGCCGGCGGCCCGCATCGTGGCGGCGACGCGTTCGGCCTCCTCGGCCCGGCGCGTATCGCAGTAGAGCAGGACCCCGCCCGGGCGCAGGACCCGGCACACTTCCTGGAAGAAGCCAGCGAAGTCCCCATAGTCGTTGGAGGCCTCCACATTGACCACGACGTCGAACACGCCGTCGGGGAAAGGCAGGGCGAGCGCCGATCCGCGCACGAACGTCAGACCCGGGACGTCGCCGTGCAGGCGGCGGCAGGCGGCGATCGCCTGTTCCGAGGCGTCCAGTCCGATCGCCTTCAGCGGAGAGGGCCAGAGGCGGGCCAGATGCGCCAGTCCCCCGCCGCGACCGCAGCTCACCTCGAGGAGGTCGGTGGTCCGACCCGGGCCGCCCCGTGCGCGCAGCAGAGCAAGGAGCTCGGCGTACATCTGCAACTGATGGCGCTCGGGCGCGTCGCCGTCGGCTGGGGCGAAGCCGTAGTTGTTGGTGGCGACCTCGCCCCAGTCGAGCCCATAGAACAGGTTCCAGAGCCGATCCCTGGCGGCTCCGCCGCGTCGTCGACGCAGGCGCACCGCGTGGCGCAGGAGCCGCGGCGCGGCCAGGACGGCCAGCACAAGGGCCGCGAGGACGGCGGCGGCGGGGGTGGGCAGGGACAGGTTGGCCATGGGAGGGCTCCGTTCGACAGGACGGCGACCCGCCTACGCGCCCAAGGTTGTGCTAGGGTGCGCCCGCGCCGATCCTTCCCTGCTCCTGACGGTCGTCCGCCCGCATGACACGCATCCTGTTGATCGAGGACGAGCCCGAGATGGCGGCGCTTGTGGCCGCGAACCTCGCCAAGGCCGGATTCCTGGTGGACCGCGCGGGCTCGCTCGAAGAGGCGCGCCACATCCTGGCCATCGCCGAATACGGCCTGGTGCTGCTCGATCGCGGGCTCCCGGACGGCGACGGGGTGAAGCTCCTCCCCCTCATCCGGACCCTTCAGCCTGGGACGCCGGTGATCGTGCTCACCGCGCGGGATGAACTCGACGAGAAGGTGGGAGGCCTCGACGCGGGCGCGGACGACTACCTCACCAAGCCCTTCTTCACCGATGAACTCATGGCGCGCATCCGCGCGGCCCTGCGGCGGCCCGGCGCGGAGCCGGCGCCCCGGATCATCTGCGGACGCCTCTCCTTCGCGCCCGATCGGGAGGAGCTGTTCGTCGGGGACGCGCCGCTGCTTCTGAAGCGGCGCGAGCTGCTGGCGCTGAAGGCGCTCATCCGCCGGGCGGGGCGCGTGGTCCAGCGGCACAGCTTGCTCGAGGCCGTATACGGCCTCGACGACGAGATCCAGCCGAAGTCGCTGGACGGGCACGTCTCGCGCCTGCGCAAGCGGCTCGCGGCGCTCGAGGCCGGCGTCGTGATCCATCCCGTCCGCAACGTGGGCTATCTCCTGAGGGCGGTATGAGGCGGTTCTCGACCTCGCTCGGGGGGCGCCTCATCGCCTGGTTCATCGCCATGCAATCGCTGCTGGCCATCGTGGTGATCGCCCTGAAGTTCGTGTTGTCGCCCCAGCCCGGGGACCAGTACGCATTCGCGCATCTGAACGCCGCGAACCTGGTCGTCCGCTCGCTGGAGGCCGGTCCGGGAGGGGCGCCGCGGATCGGCGACACGGCCACGCTGCGCGCATTCCGGCATGACCGCCCGCAGGTGCGCTTGGCCGCGATCCACGCCGGCCAACCGCTTGCCGGCTCGTCCAGGGACCTGGTGGACGCCCTCGAGATGCAGGGCCTGCCCCGTTTCGCCAGCGCCACCTTCGCCTTCACGCGAGGGCCGCTCGCCGGATCGATGGTCGTCGCCACCGCCGAGCGCACCCGTTGGGGCGAGGTCACCGTCGTCAGCACGGGCAACCGCTTCCGGCTCGCGGACCTGCCGGCCCTTGCGGCGCAAACGGGCGGTAATGTCCTGCGCGTCATGGCCATCGTTCTGCTGGGCTCGATCCTGATCGTGCCGCTGGTGATCCGCAGGGCGCTGGAGCCCCTCGAGCGGGCCTCTGCCCAAGCGGCGCAGATCGACCTGCGCACCCGCCAGATGCGGCTGCCAGAGGGCGTCGGGGTGCCAAGCGAGCTGGTGTCGCTCGTCCGTTCCATCAACATGGCTCTCGCGCGTCTCGACGAAGGCTTCAGCCGCCAGCAGCGCTTCGCGGCCCAGGCGGCGCACGAAATGCGGACCCCGCTGGCGATCCTCGCGGCGCGCGTCGACAGTCAGCCCGAGAGCGAACTCACCGCCGCGCTCCGGCGCGACGTGGAGCGGATGCGGAGCCTGGTGGACCAGCTTCTGTTCGTGGCGCGGCTCGAGCGCGGGGACGTACCGCTCGAGGAGCCCCTCGATCTCGTGGCCCTGGCCCGAGACGTGGTGGCGGACTGCACGCCCCTGGCGCTCGCCGAGGGACGGGACCTGGCTCTCGTTCCGATGGTGACGCGGCTGCCGACCCGTGGGGGCGTCGCCGTGCTGGAGAGCGCGCTCACCAATCTGGTGCGAAACGCGACCCGCGCCGAGCCGCCTGGCGGGACCGTCGAGGTGCGGGTGACATCGGCCGGGGAGATCCATGTGATCGATCACGGCGGCGGTGTCGCCGACGAAGACGGGCGGAGGATCTTCGAGCCTTTCTGGCGACGGGAGCACCGGACCCCCGGCGCGGGGCTCGGCCTCACCATCGTTCAGGAGGCCATGGCCGCCCACGGCGGCGCGGTGAAGGTGGGGCGAACGCCAGGTGGCGGCGCGACCTTCACGATGCTTGTGCCGATCCGCTGAGCCGGCGGGGGAGCAATGGGTCGGGGAACAGGGGTTCGACTTCGAACGTCTGGCGGGGTCGCCGGAGCGGGCGGCGGAACTTCGGGGCTTTGCGCTAGCGGCCCTGGAGAGGGGGACGCCTTCACGGTGGCTGTATCCGTTGCTAATGGCGTTGCGCCCGAGTGCGCCGTTTCCCACCAAAGGATGGTCACTCTGGCGCTTCAAGGCATGACGACGCCGAAGGCCCAAACCTATTTTCGCGAGATGTACCGGGAAATGGAACCCAAGCTCGTGACTTCGGCCGCGCTGAAGTACCGCGCCTTCCGACGATCGCCCGCCGGCCAAGAAAAATAACCCGACAATGGCCCCGTGTCGCCAACGGGCGCGGGACTGCTACTCCAGTTGTAGGAGGGTGTTCGCCAGCGGCGAACTATCTAATAAAATCAATGGGTAGTGGCGGAGAGGGTGGGATTCGAACCCACGGTGCCCTTCCAGGCACGCCGCATTTCGAGTGCGGTACATTCGACCACTCTGCCACCTCTCCAGGGGGTCTTCGCAGGCCGCCCGGGGGCGCGCCTTGAGTGAGGGCGGGATACCTAGCGGCGTCGCCCGAAGAGCGCAAGAGCCTGTGACAAGCTTTTGTGTCGTGGGACGCGGTTTCCGACGCGCCGGCCCGGCGGGCCTCAGGTTTTCGGATAGAGAACCATCTGGGTGCAGCGGAAAAGCGCGATGGTCTTGCCGGTGGCCTCGGCGGTGACGATCGCGTCCCAGACCTGGGTGTTGCGGCCGCCGTGGACCAGGCTGGCCTCGCAGGCCACGCCGCCGCCCTCGCGCACCGTGCCCAGGAAGTTGGACTTCAGCTCGATGGTGGTGAAGCCGCTGGCGCCGTCGGGCAACGACACCACGCAGCCGTAGCCGCAGGCGCTGTCGGCCAGGGCGATGACGCTGGCGGCGTGCAGGAAGCCGTTGGGGGCCATGTGATGCTTGGCCACCGTCATGCGGCCGACGACGCGGCCCGGGACCGCTTCCTGCCATTCCAGGCCCAGCAGGCCCGGCAGGTTGTCGGCCTGGGCGGCGGTCAGTTCAGCGCTCTTGTCTTCGGCCACGGCGGCGTCTCCCGATTATTCGCGTGCGAAGCATCTAGGCGTGACGGCTAGGGCAAGGCAAGTGGGTTTTTAAATAGAACTGATATCGACGGGTTGGAAGCGCTTGCCGTCCTCGCCTTCGGGCGGCAGGCGGAAGGCGCGGACGCCGACCTGCAGGGCCGGGGCGGCCAGCGGGCCGGGCGCGGCCGGGACGGCGGCGCGGCGGGCGACGAAGGCCTCGGCCGGCACGGCGTCGCCGGCGTCGATGTTGCGGGCCTTTTGGTCGGCGACGGTGGTGTTCCAGGCGTCGGCGGCCGCGCCGGTCCGGCCGACCAGCAGGCGGGTTTCGGGCGGCAGGCCCAGCAGCCGGCGGGCGGCGGCGTGCTGGCCGGCGGCGTCGGCGCCCGGGGCGGCGCTGTCGTCCAGGCCCTGGTCGGGCGGCAGCAGGGCCGAGCCGGCGAAGACCACGTCGCCGACCTGGTAGGCCGTGGCCCCCGGCAGGCGGCCGGGCAGGGAGATGGCGGTGATCTCGATGCCGCCCATCGGCAGGGACTCGCCGTCCTGGGCCAGCTTGTCGAAGTCCCAGCCGTCCAGGTCGACGCCGTCGCCGCCCAGCACCGGGACCAGGCGCTTGAGGCTGTCCAGCACCGGGGCGCCGATGCAGATCGAGGCGCCGGTTTCGTATTTCAGGTGGCCGGCCGCCGACAGGTGGTCGGTGTGCAGGCCGGTCTCCAGGATCCAGGTCGGGCCCAGGTCCCTGGCGCGGACGTCGGCGATGATGGCGTCCATGAAGCGGGTGTCGACGGCCTGGGTCAGCGGGTCGTAGTCGAGGACGGGGTCGACGAACGCGCAGAGCAGGGTGGCCGGGTCGGCGATCAGATAGGTCACCCGCCCGGTGGCGGGGTGGTGGAAAGCGGTGATGTCCGGCTGCATAGATCGGTCCGATGACGCCCTGAGGCGGGCACCTTGACCGCAAGCTCTTAAGTATCGGCGAACAAGGCCGGCCCGTTCGGCCCCGAGACGATAGGTCTCAGGGGCGGACCTACGGGCGTTCGGCGGCCGCCGCGCAGCTCTTGTCGCCACGCATCTGGGTCACCCAGACCGGCTCGACATAGCGGTCGCCGTCGCGGAAGCCGGGCGCGCAGCCTTCCGGCGTGTCGGACCGGCTCCGCCCGCCGCCGCCGCGCATGTCCAGCGACAGGGCCAGGGACTGGGAGGTCCCGCCGCGCGGCCCCCAGCCGTAGCCGTATCCGCCGCCATAGCCGCCATATCCACCGTAGCCGCCGTATCCGTAGCCGCCGTGCTTGCCGAAGTCGGTCTGGCTGACGGCGACGCCCAGGGTGCCGGTTTCGCCGATCGGGATCAGGCTGGAGACATAGCCGCTGCGATAGCCGCCGGTGCCGACGCTGACGCCGACCTCGCCGTGGACCTGGCGCTTGCCGTCCTTGTCCAGCGGATAGCCGTTCACGTCGAGGTCCGCGCGCGGCGCGTAGTTGATCGGACCGCCCTGGACCGGCGGCGCGTCGGCCATCCAGGCGGAGAGCGGGTCGACGGCGGCCGGTTTGGCGCGTTCGGCTGCGTCGCGGGCCTGGGCGTCGGCCTTGGCCTTCTCCAGCTCGGCCTCGGTTGGGGGGCGGGTGGCGCGCGAAGCGGCGGTGGTCACGACCTCGTCGTCGGCCGAACGGGCGAGCGCCGCGCCGGGCAGGGCCAGCGGCAGGGCCAGGAGAGCGGCGGCGAGGGCGATGCGGGACGCGAACATGGACGAAACCTCCGACCCCGCCACAGTGGGCCCGGTCTGTAACCGAATTAGGGCCTGAATGTATCGGCCAGGCAAGGTCTAGCTGGGGACCACGTCACAGGGCTTCAAGGGCGGCCTCCAGCGCGGCCATGTCGGGGGGCAAGGGGGTCTCGAACCGCAGGGTCTGGCCGGTGATCGGGTGGACGAAGCCCAGCACCGCGGCGTGCAGGGCCTGGCGGGTGAAGCCGATCTGGGTCAGCGCCGCCTTGACCGGTGCGGCCGGGGCGCCGGCCCCGTAGACGGGGTCGCCGAGGCAAGGACTGCCCTTGCTGGCCATGTGCACGCGGATCTGGTGGGTGCGGCCGGTCTCCAGCCGGCAGGCGACGCGCGCGGCCACCGGCTTGTCCGGCGAGCCGAACGTCTTCTCGACGCGATAGTGGGTGACCGCCTCGCGGCCGCCGGTCTTCAGCACCGCCATCTTCTTGCGGTCATGCGGCGAGCGGCCCAGGCGCGTTTCGATCGTGCCGACCGCCGGATGCGGCGCGCCGCGGGTCAGGGCCAGGTACATGCGGTCGATGTCGTGGGCCGCGAACAGGGCCGACAGCCCCTGGTGGGCGGCGTCGGTCTTGGCCGCCACCATCACGCCGGAGGTTTCCTTGTCCAGCCGATGGACGATGCCCGGCCGCGCCACCCCGCCGATCCCCGACAGGCTGGCCCCGCAATGGAACAGCAGAGCGTTGACCAGGGTGCCGGTCTCGCAGCCGGGACCGGGGTGGGCGGCCATGCCCGGCGGCTTGTCGACGACGATCAAGTGGGCGTCCTCGTAGAGCACGCTGAGGGGGATGTCCTCGGGCTCCGGCTCGGCGGCGACCGGCGGCGGGACCCGCACATGGTAGACGCCGGCCGGGGCCTTGGCCTTGCCGTCGGTCATCGGCCGCGGGTCGCGGCCCTCGACGACCAGCGACACCTGGCCGGCGGCGATCAGGGCCTGCAGGCGGGCGCGCGACAGCTCCGGCGCGGCGGTCGCCAGGGCCTTGTCCAGCCGCTGGCCGGCCAGGTCCGGACCCAGCGCGATCCGCACGACCTCGCCGCCGACCCCGGCCTCCGCATCGGGAAGGTCCAGGTCGTCGATCTCGTCGTCGACGAGCGGCGCGGTCGGGTCGGGCGGCGGGATCAAGGCGTCTTCATGTCTCGGTCAGGGGGATGTCGGTATCGCCGACCTCGCCCGCGGCTAACGGCTCAGGTTCAAGCCTTGCGTCCGAAGGGGATAGTCGATGCGCGCCTTCCGCACCACCTTGCTCATGGCCGCCGCCGGCGGCGTCCCGAGCTTCATCGCCGGCAACCCGCGCCATTACGGCGCGACGTTCTCGCTGCGACGGTAGGGGTGGACACGGCCGGGACATGCGCATGCGCGTGTCCCCACGGCTTTGGCTGGACAGGCGTCGTCATCCTGCTGTTGTCTCCGGGGGCTAACGCACGAGAACGCCAAGCGGCGCGGCGAATCCCCGGGGAGTTGAGCATGACCATCGACAGACGCAGGGCCCTGGCCCTCTTCGGCCTGGGCGGCGCGGGCGCGGCCGGCGAGGCCGTTGCGGCCAAGCCCCGGACCTATTTCGCCGGCCGGGCCGCGTTCCTGCACGGCGCCGCCTCGGGCGATCCGCTGGAGGACCGGGTGGTCTTGTGGACCCGGATCACGGCCGAGGCGACCACCGCCCCGATCGCCGTGCGCTGGGACGTGGCCACGGACCCGGGCTTCAAGGCCATCGTCCGCCAGGGCCAGGCCACGGCGGTGTCGGCCCGCGACTATACGGTCAAGGTCGACGTCACCGGCCTGAAGCCGGCGACGGACTATTTCTACCGCTTCCGGTACGTGAGGAACGGCAAGCCGGTCGGCAAGGGCGTCGGCGGCCGCACGCGCACCCTGCCCAAGGGCCAGGTCCGCGACGTGGTCCTGGCCGTGGTCTCGTGCAGCCTCTATCCGAACGGCTATTTCAACGCCTATGACGCCGTCGCCAGGCTGCCGCGCGTCGACGCGGTGCTGCACCTGGGCGACTATATCTACGAGTACGGCGCCGCGCCCGACGACTACGGCATGGCCTCGCCGACCGCCCGGACCCGCGTGCCCGACCCGCCGCGCGAGCTGCTCAGCCTGGACGACTACCGCCGCCGCCACGCCCTCTACAAGACCGACCCGGCCCTGCAGGCCGCCCACGCCCGCGCGCCGTGGATCGTGGTCTGGGACGACCACGAGACCGCCGACAACAGCTGGATCGGCGGGGCCGAGAACCACCAGCCCGCCACCGAGGGCGACTGGGCCAAGCGCAAGGCGGCCGGCATCAAGGCCTATTACGAGTGGATGCCGATCCGCGAACCGGCGGCCGGGACCCTGCCCGAGGCCTCCTGGCGCCGCTTCCAGTTCGGCGACGTCGTCACCCTGCTGATGACCGAGACCCGGCTGACGGCCCGCACCCACCAGCTCGATTATGCCCATGACCTGCCGATCAAGGACGGCAAGCCCGACGTCGCCGCCTTCGTGGCCAAGCTGAACGATCCCGATCGCCGGATGATGGGCCAGGGCCAGGAGCAGTGGCTGGCGCGCGAGGTCGACGCCTCGATAAAGGCCGGCACGGCCTGGCAGGTGCTGGGCAACCAGGTGGTGATGGCCCGGGTGGTCCCGCCCGACCTGAAGGCGGCCATGGGCGAGGCGGCCTACGGCGCCCTGCTGGCCAAGCTGCCCGCCTATGTCGCCAAGCCGGTCGAACAGGGCCGCGGCCTGTCCCTGGCCGGCTTGCCCGGCAACCTGGACGCCTGGGACGGCTATCCGGCCGACCGGACCCGGGTCCACGACATCTTCAAGGCCTACAAGGCCCGGCCGATCGTGCTGTCGGGCGACAGCCACGCCTTCTGGGCCAATGAACTGTGGGACGACGCGGGGGCCACGCGGGTGGCGGCCGAGTTCGGCGTCACCTCGGTGACCTCGCCCGGCTACGGCGACTACCTGCCCGGCGCGCCGCTGGACCAGGCCTATGCGGCGCGCAACAAGGAGGTGAAGTTCACCGACCAGAGCGCCAAGGGCTTCCTGCTGCTGACCCTCGAGCACGGCCGGGCGACGGGCGAGCTGATCGCCGTGTCGACGATCCTGGACCCCAAGTACGAGACCCGGGTGCTGAAGCGGTTCGTCGTGACGCCGGGGGACGGCGGGGGCGTGAAGGCGCTGGCGGAGGGGTAGGGGCGCGCTGGACCCGGAGCCCGCCTGACGTTGTCATCCCGGACGAGCGCGCAGCGCGAAGATCCGGGACCGGGGAGTGGACTCGGAGCTTCCGGCGGTCCCGGGTCTCCGCTTCGCTACGCCCGGGATGACAACCGATCTTGGGGCTGAAGCCCTGGGCTTGCCGCCGCCCTCAGCCCAACCGCATGGACAGCTCGACGTCCTCGGCGAACGGCGTGGACAGATAGCCCGCCGCCGGCGAGCGCACGCGCGCCAGATAGTCGGGCGCGTAGTCGGCGTTGTCGGCGACGATCAGGGCGCCGGGCCGCAGGCGGCTTTCCAGCAGGTCCAGGATTTCGGGATACAGCGCCTTGGCGCCGTCCAGCAGGACCAGATCGATCGTCTCGGGCAGATCGACGGCCAGGGTTTGCAGGGCGTCGCCTTCGCGGATTTCGACCAGGTCGATCAGGCCGCCCGCCGTCAGGTTGTCCCGGGCCCGCGCCACCTTGGAGGGTTCGAACTCGCTGGTGATCAGGCGCCCGCCGCCGTTGTCGCGCAGGGCCGCGGCCAAGTGCAGGGTCGAGATGCCGAACGAGGTCCCGAACTCGACGATCGTGCGGACCTTGGCGCCGCGTGCCAGCATGTAGAGCAGGACGCCGGTCTCGCGCGAGACGGCCAGGGGCATGTCCTTCATCTGGCCATAGAAGTCGACATAGTGGGTCTTGCTGCGCATCAGGCGGGCGAGGTCCTCGGGCGTGAGGGCGGCCGCGGCGGGCAGGTCCATCGGCGAGGTCTCGTCGGCCTGCGCGAACAGGCGCTCCAGCAAGGGCGCCAGCGGGGTGGTGGTCAGGGTGTTCATCGGTATTTCCAGTGCAAAAGCGCGTGTCGTTGCGCCGGACAAAAAATGCGACTAATCCGTCAGGTTTCCTATTCGCATTGCCCGCGCACGCCATGACCGATCGCCCAAGCCACCGGATTTCCTCACGAAAGCAGCCTCGCCAGGCCCGCTCCAACGACCTGGTGGCGGCGATCCTGCAGGCGGCTGTTCAGGTTCTGGCCACGGAGGGCGCGGGGCGTTTCACCACGGCGCGGGTGGCCGAGAAGGCCGGGGTCAGCGTCGGCTCGGTCTACCAGTACTTCCCGAACAAGGCGGCGATCCTGTTTCGGCTGCAGAGCGACGAATGGCGCCAGACCACCGACCTGCTGCGCGCCATCCTGGCCGACGTCGCGCGGCCGCCCCTGGATCGGCTGCGGACCCTAGTTCACGCCTTCGTCCGCTCCGAATGCGAGGAGGCGGCCATGCGCGTGGCGCTCAGCGACGCGGCGCCGCTCTATCGCGACGCGCCCGAGGCCCAGGACGCCAAGGCGGCGGGCGCCGACATCGTCCAGGGCTTCATGCGCGAGGTGCTGCCCGGGGCCTCCGAGGCGACGCGCGTCCTGGCCGGCGACCTGATCAAGGCCACGCTCAGCCAGGTGGGCAAGGCCTTCTCGGAAAGTCCCCGGACGCCCGCCGAGATCGAGGCCTATGCCGACGCCATGGCCGACATGTTCCAAGCCTATCTGCGGAGCTTCTAGCGACCCTAGCGTCGCTCCAGCGCGATCCGCACGCCGAACGCCACGAACACCCCGCCGGTGGCCCGGTCCAGCCAGCGGACGACGCCGGGCTTTCTCAGCGCCTTGGCGATCGGGGCGGTGGCCAGGATCAGGCCGCCGGCCCAGATAAGGCCCATGACCACGTGGATCGCGGCCAGCAGCAGGCCGAAGGCGGCGGGGCTGGCGCCGGCCGGGACGAACTGCGGCAGGAAAGACACGTAGAACACCCCGACCTTGGGGTTCAGCAGGTTGTTCCAGAAGCCCTTGGCCAGGGCCGCCACCAGGCCGCCCGAGGGCGCCGCCGCGCCCGCCCCGGTGTCGAAGCGCTCGCGCGGCTTGCGTAGCGGGGCGACGCCCAGCCAGACCAGATAGGCCGCCCCAGCCCATTTCAGGATCGTATAGGCGGCGTGCGAGGCCACCAGCAGGGCCCCGGCCCCGAACGCCGCCGCCGCGCCCCAGGCCAGGCAGCCCAGGCCGATCCCGATCGCCGTGGCGGCCGCGCGCCGCCAACCCTCGGCCGCGGCCGTGCGCAGCACCAGGGCGGTGTCGAGGCCGGGCGTGATGGTCAGCAGGCCGGCGGCGAGGCCGAAGGCGATCAGGGCTTGAGAAGTGGTTATGGGGCGGTGGTCATCAGGCTTTGTCGGTCGCCCCACGCCCCGGCGCAAGCCGTCAGCCCGTGATGTGGCCGATGGCGGCGGCCGCCGCCTGCCAGGCCGGCGATTCCGCGACCTGGACCTGGGTGGCGTGCAGCAGCACCATCAGCCCTCCGCCGATCAGATAAACCGGGTGGGGCCGGCCCCGGGTGCGCCAGTCCACCCACATGGCGACCAGCAGCAGGATGTCGCCGATCAGCGCCGGCGGAACGGCGACGAACACCGGCGGGACGAACATCGCCGGCAGGCCGGACGGCGGCGCGGCCGGGGGCGGCGGGGCCGACGGCGCCAGGAGGGTCAGGAACCAGCGGGCGATCGGCGCGCCCAGCAGCGAGATCGTGGCCAGCAGCAGCAGGCGTTTATGGATTTCCGGCCGCTTGACGTAGACGATCGCCAGGGCGAACGCCCCGATGAAGAAGGCGATCTCGCCGATGCTCACCCAGGCGAAGGCGCGCACCCCGTGCGCCAGGCCCGCCGGCTGGCCGGGCAGCGAGGCCTGGGAAATTCGCCACGAGACGATGGCGGTGACCACGAACACCATGGCGGTGGCGATGGACACGCCCAGCACGCCCCAGGTGCGGTGGGCCAGGGTCTTGCCCTGGGCCACCAGCCAGGTCTGGGTGCAGAAGAACGCCATCCAGGCGAACAGCACCAGGCCGTGGATATGCACCAGTGGCGGACCCTTGAACCGGCCCTGCACCATCGGCGCGAAATAGGTCGGCACGAAGCCGAGCACCGCGATGGCCAGGCACGTCAGCGCCATGGCGAAATAGAATTGCCGCGAGACGCTCGCTCGCGCGCCGGTTTGCAGAGCTGCTTCGGCCATGTGTCGCCCCCTCGAAGTCCCCGGGGTGACGATGCCACAGATCGGGCCGTGCGCAAGACTGGCGGAACGACGTTCTTCGGGCGCGTTCTTGACGCGGTCTGCACGGTCCCTGGCCGCCGGCTTCACGCGGGCGGGCCAGGCTGGAGCGATGAGAAGCGCCCTAAGCCTCGCGCTCGACCAGCGCGCCGTTTTCCCAGACGCGGTAGAAGCACGAGCGGAAGCCCACGTGGCAGGCGCCGCCGTCGCCTTGCGGGCGGACCTTGATCAGCACGGCGTCCTGGTCGCAGTCGATCCGCAGTTCGGTGACGACCTGCAGTTGGCCGCTGGTCTCGCCCTTCTTCCACAGGGCGTCGCGCGAGCGGCTGAAATAGTGGGCGATCCCGGTGTCGAGGGTCAGCTTCAGGGCCTCGTCGTTCATCCAGGCGAACATCAGGATCTCGCCGGTGTCGGCGTGCTGGGCGATGGCCGCCACCAGGCCGTGGGCGTCGAAGCGCGGGGCGATGGCGGCGCCGCGCTCCAGGGCGGTCTTGTCGGCGGCGGGCGGGAAGATCGAGGAGGTCATGGACGCACATATGGCGCCCCTGGGCCGGGCTTCAAAGCGTGGATCAAGGACCGGGTCACGGCCTTCGACGCCGCGGTTCGGCCCTGGGCCGAGCGCTCGCGGATCAACGGCTGGGCCCACGAGTTCCTGCTGTTCGGCCTCAAGCAGGCCTGGGCCTGCCTGTTCGGCGGGCTGATGCTGGCCCTGATCGTCGGCACGCACCTGGTCTGGCCCAAGGACGCGGCCCTGGCCCGCTACGATTTTCTGGTGCTGGCCTCGCTGGCCATCCAGGTCAGCCTGCTGGCCCTGAAGCTGGAGCGCCGGGACGAAGCGGCGGTGATCGGGGCGTTCCACGTCGTCGGCACGGCGATGGAGATGTTCAAGACCGCCCACGGCGCGTGGATCTATCCCGAGCCCGGCCATTTGAAGATCGCCGGCGTGCCGCTGTTCAGCGGCTTCATGTACGCCTGCGTCGGCAGCTACATCGCCCGGATCTGGCGGCTGATGGACTTCCGGTTCGTGCGCTATCCGCCGATCTGGACGACCTGGGTCCTGGCGGTCCTGGCCTATCTGAACTTCTTCACCCACCACTATGGGCCGGACATCCGGGTCGGTCTGTTCGCGGCCTCGGCGGTGCTGTTCGGCCGGACCTTCGTGGTGTTCACGGTGGACCGGACGCCGCGTCGCATGCCGCTGCTGCTGGGCTTCGTCCTGGTGGCCCTGTTCATCTGGCTGGCCGAGAACCTGGGCACCCTGGCCGGCGCCTGGGCCTATCCCAGCCAACGCCACGGCTGGACCATGGTGTCGCCCGCCAAGCTGGGCGCCTGGTATCTGCTGATGCTGCTCAGCTACGTGCTGGTGACCGCGGTGCATCGGCCCAAGAGGGCGGCGTGATGCGTTGGCGCCTGCCCCCTCCGGCCCTCCGGGCCACCTCCCCCAGAGGGGGAGGATCTGATCGCGCCAGATGCTCCCCCTCTGGGGGAGCTGTCGCGGAGCGACTGAGGGGGTCCTCCCACGCCTTACTTCCAGATCGGCTTGCCATCCCCCGGCAGCCCCAGCCGGGCCCACTTCTCGCTGACCGCGTCGATCACCGCCTGGTCCATGCGGATCTCGTTCCCCCATTCGCGATGGGTCTCGGGCGGCAGCTTGTCGGTGGCGTCCAGGCCGATCTTCGACCCCAGGCCGCTCTCGGGACTGGCGAAGTCGAGATAGTCGATCGGGGTGTTCTCGATCACCGTGATGTCCCGCGCCGGGTCCATCTTGGTGCTGATCGCCCACATCACGTCCTTCCAGTCGCGGGCGTCGATGTCGTGGTCCACGACGATCACCCACTTGGTGTACATGAACTGGCGCAGATAGCTCCAGACGCCCAGCATCACCCGCTTGGCGTGGCCGGGATAGGCCTTCTTCATCGACACCACGGCGATGCGGTAGGAACAGCCCTCGGGCGGCAGCCAGAAGTCGACGATCTCCGGGAACTGCTGGCGGATCAGCGGGATGAACACCTCGTTCAGCGCTTCTCCCAGCACGGACGGTTCGTCCGGCGGCCGGCCGGTGAAGGTGGTCAGGTAGATCGGGTCCTTGCGCATGGTGATCGCCGTCACCTGGAAGACCGGGAACCTCTCGACGCTGTTGTAGTAGCCGGTGTGGTCGCCGTAGGGGCCTTCGTCGGCGTACTCGTCGAGCAGGACGTGGCCCTCGAGGACGATCTCGGCGTGGGCCGGCACCATCAGCGGCACGGTCTTGGCGGGGACCAGGTCGACCTTGGCGCCGCGCAGCAGGCCGGCGAACTGGTATTCGCTGAGCGTATCGGGCACGGGGGTCACGGCGGCCAGGATCGTGCCGGGATCGGCGCCCAGCACGGCGCAGGCGGGCAGGGGCTCGCGGTTGCCGGCCTTCTTGTGCCGCGCATAGTGCTGGGCCCCGCCGCGATGGGCCAGCCAGCGCATGATGCAGCGGTCCTTGCCCAGCACCTGCATGCGGTAGATGCCCAGGTTGAAGTCGTCCTCGCGGTCCTTGCCCGGACCCTTGGTGACTACCAGCGGCCAGGTGATCAGCGGCGCCGGCTCGCCCGGCCAGCAGGTCTGGACCGGCAGTTTCGACAGGTCGATCTGGTCGCCGGTCAGGACCACTTCCTGCACCGGGGCCTTCTTCACCGTGCCCGGGCGCATGGCCATCACCGTCTTGGCCAGGGGCAGCATGTCCAGGGCGTCCTTCAGGCCCTTGGGCGGCTGGGGCTGGCGCAGGAAGGCCAGCAGTTCGCCGACCTCGCGCAGCTCGCCGGCCGTGGTGCGCGGCTCGCCGCCCAGGGTGACGCCCATGGCCACGCGCCTGACCGTGCCGAACAGGTTGGCCAGGGCCGGCATCGGCGAGCGCGAACCGTCGGGCAGGAGCACGTTCTCGAACAGCACCGCCGGCCCGCCGGTCGCCAGCAGGCGCGTCTGGATCTCGGTCATCTCCAGCACGGTCGAGACCGGTTCGGTCACCCGCACCAACTCGCCCTTCGCCTCGAGGACGTCGATGAATTCGCGAAGCGAGCGATAGGCCATGCGGGCGGACTCCTGAACGGCGCGGAACCTAGAGGCCGCCCCGTCCCCCGGCAAGGTCGCGCCCGAAAGCTTCGCCCTAGGCGCCGCCCGCGCGGCGTGATCTCTGACTCCACGACATTCGAGGTTGCAGCAAGATGACCGACGCCCAGAACGAGACCGCCCCGTCCGATCCCCGCGCTATCCGCCGGGCGACGATCATCCGCCTGGCCACGGGGCTGGCCCAGGGCCTGCTGCTGTACGGCCTGTATCAGGCCGACAAGTCCAAGGTCTGGCCCGCCACCCAGCGCGAGCTCTACGCCGCCCTGCTGCTGGCTTTCATCTTCGCGCCGTTCGTGGTGCTGGCCGGGGTGTCGGCCCTGCGCTGGCGGACCCTGGCGATCTGGAAGGGCGTCGCGGCCCTGGTCGCCGCCGGCCTCGGCGCCTATGGCGTGTGGAGCGGCGATCCCGCCGCCACCGGCGTCAACGGCCTGGGGCCGCAGACCTTCCTGGGCGTCGCCGCCCTGGTCTTCATCGGCCACCACCTGGTCCAGCCGGCCGATATGGAACGGCGATGGATCGCCCGCTTCGCGACCTATTTCGACGTCACCTGGAAGCACGGGGTGCAGGGGGTGCTGTCGGCGGGCTTCACCGGGGCCTTCTGGCTGCTGCTGTTCCTGGCCTCGGCCCTGTTCAAGCTGATCGGCGTCGACGCCATCGAAAAGCTGATCCAGCGCGAGTGGTTCATCTTCCCCGCCACCGCGGTGATGTTCGCCGCCGCCGTCCAACTGACCGACGTGCGTTCGGCCCTGGTGCGCGGCGTGCGCACGGTGGCCCTGACCCTGCTGGCCTGGCTGCTGCCGCTGATGGCCCTGATCGCCGCGGCCTTCCTGCTGACCCTGCCGTTCACCGGCCTGGAGCCGCTGTGGAAGACCAAGAGCGCCACGGCCATCCTGCTGGTCGCCGACGCCTTCCTGATCCTGCTGACCAACGCCGCCTACCAGGACGGGACCGAGAAGACCGCCGTGGTGCTGAAATGGGCCGCGCGGCTGGCCGGGGTGCTGCTGGTTCCGATCACGGTATTGGCGGCCTATGGCCTGTCCTTGCGGATCGGCCAGTACGGCCTCAGCCCCGACCGCATCATCGTCGCCGCCTGCGTTCTGGTCGCCGCCGGCCACGCCGTCGGCTACGCGGTGGCCGCCGTGCGGCCGGGCGCCTGGATGAAGACCCTGGAAGCGACCAACATCGCCATGGCCTTCGTCGTGATCGCCGTCTTGCTGGCGCTGTTCACGCCGGTGGCCGATCCCCGGCGGCTGTCGGTGGAAAACCAGGTGGCGCGGCTGGAGAAGGGCAAGGTGAAGGCGATGGATTTCGACTTCCGCTTCCTGCGCTTCGACGCTGGGCGCTACGGCCAGAAGGCGTTCGAAGCCATGAAGCACAGTCCGAGGGCCGACGTCCGCGAGGGGGCGAAGATCGCCGCCCTGCTGAAGAGCCGCTACGACAGGCCTTGGGAAGACCGGCCCGCCCGGACACAGGACAAGACCAACCGGAAAATCCTGGCCAAGCTCGAAATGCTGCCGGCCGGTGCGGTCCTGCCCCAGGAGTTCGCCGCGCAGTTCACGGCGCCAGGGGCGATCCCGCTGGGCTATTGCTCGGACTCAGATGACGCGTGGTGCATCGGCACGCTGCGCCAGATTGACGGCGCGGGCGCGCCCGAGCTTCTGCTGTCGGACGGACGCGAGATCGTCATCTATCGTAAGGCCGTCACGGGCAAGTGGGAGGAGTACGCCGTCGCCGACCTGTCCAACTGCCCGACGTTCAACATCCGTGACGTCTTCGCGGGCGGCCGCCTCAAGGCCCTGCCGCCGTCGCTTCCGGATCTGGAGATCGCGGGCGAGAGGTACCACCTGACCCTCGGTCCGATGGGCTGCGAGCAAAAGGATCCGCCGCCGGCGGTGCTGGCGCCGCCGCCAAAGGGGGTAAAGCCCTAGCCGACGCCCTCGCTGACCGCATTCAGCCGCGCATACACGCCCCCCGCCGCCTTCAGCTCGCCGTGGCGGCCTTCCTCCACCACCCGGCCGTTCTGGAAGACCAGGATGCGGTCGGCGCCGCGCACGGTCGACAGGCGGTGGGCGATGACGATGGTGGTGCGGCCGTGCATCAGGGCCTCGGCGGCTTCCTGCACCTGGCCCTCGGTCTCGACGTCGAGCGAGGAGGTGGCCTCGTCCAGCACCAGGATCGGGGCGTCGGTCAGGAAGGCGCGGGCGATGGCCACGCGCTGGCGCTCGCCGCCCGACAGCTTGATCCCGCGCTCGCCCACCAGGGTGTCGTAGCCCTGGGGCAGGCGCAGGATGAAGTCGTGGGCGCGGGCCTTCCTGGCGGCGGCGACGATCTCCTCGTCGGTGGCGTCGGGCCGGCCATAGGCGATGTTCTCGCGCAGGATGCGGTGGAACAGGGCCGGGTCCTGCGGCACCACGGCGATGGCGCGGCGCAGGGAACCCTGGGTCACGTGGGCCACGTCCTGGCCGTCGATGAGGATCCGGCCACCCTGCAGGTCGTGCAGCCGCTGGACCAGCTTGACGAAGGTCGACTTGCCCGAGCCCGTCGGCCCGACCAGGGCCACCCGCTCGCCGGGCGCGATCTCCAGCGAGAAGTGGTCGTACAGCGGCGCGCCGGCCGACTTGTAGCGGAAGGTCACGTCCTCGAAGGCGATGGCCCCGGGGCCGCGCTGGAACTCGGGCGCGTCCGGGGCGTCGGCGATCTGCGGGGCCAGGCCCTCCCAGGCGGCCAGGTCCTCGGTGTCGTCCAGGCCCTTCTGCAGCATGCGGATGTTCTCGCCCATGTTGCGCAGGTAGCCGCTCATCAGCATGAAGGCGGTGATGGCGAAGGCCACGTCGCCGGGCGTCGCGGTCCCCCGGCTCCAGGCGTGGATCATCGCCGCCGTCAGCCCGCCCTGCAGCAGCACCAAGAGCAGGTTCTGGCCCAGCCAGACGTCGGTGAACTTGTTCCAGGTGACCATCACCGCCTGGCGCCAGGCGGCGGTAGCTTGGGCGATCTGGGCGCTCTCGCGGGCCTCAGCGCCGAAGCTCTTGACCGTGGGGTTGGAGGTGACGGCGTCGGCCAGGCTGGCGCCGATCCGCGAATCCAGGGCGTTGGACTTCAGGTTGAAGGGGCGGACATAGCGGGCGGTCACCACCAGGTTGACGGCGATGTAGGCGGCCACGACGACCAGGGCCACGGCCCCGGCCAGGGGCTGGCGCAGCAGCAGCATCACCGACAGTCCGACCAGCACGATCAGGCTGGGGGCCAGCCAGATGGTCACCGCGTCGGTGACGCTGTCATAGCCCCACATGGCGCGGGTCAGCTTGCGCACCGTCGCGCCGGCGAAGCTGTCGGCGTGCCAGTCGGACGAGAAGGCCTGGACGCGGGCGTAGCCCTCGTTGGTCATCTCCTCCATGTTACGGGCCGCCAGCGGGATCCAGAACCGCATGGCCAGGTTGCGGATCAGCGAGAAGCCCAGATAGACCCCGACGAAGGCCGCCCAGGCGACCCAGGCCGCGTCGACGGCCGACGGGCCTTTGCTCCCCCCTCGAGACACCACGTCGATCAGCCGGCCCGAGGCCCAGGGCAGGGCCAGGTCGAAGCCGATGGCCAGCAGGGTCAGGCCGACGCCGGCCGCGAACAACCCCTTCCGGCGCAGCCAGAAGCGCGCGATGAACCCCAGCACCCGGGCGTTGCTCAGGGCGCGGCGCCGTCCGCCGTCCTCGTTGTCGTCGATCTCGTCGGCCATGGTGGAGCACAGATAGGGGCTCCACACGCGCGGCGCGAGCGGCGGTTCAAGCCTGTTTGGAAGTGTTGCCCCGGCGCCGCGCTCCGCCGAACGGCCGCCAGCGCAGGTACCAGCGGATGGCCGGTCCGACGATCGGCGTACGCAGCAGCGGCCGCACCGCGTGGGGCCGGGTCTTCAGGAAGCACATCACCGCCCCGATCCAGAACACCGTGGTCGGCAGGCCGGGCGTGACGATCCCGACGGCGCCGGTGGCGAACAGGGCCGCGCCCAGGCCGTCCAGCGCCCAGTGGACCGGGCGGGACAGGCGCTTGCGGGGCGGGCGGCGGGCGGCGGTCATGAGGCTTGAATGTGGGGGAGGAAGAGCCAAACGGGAAGGCGCTGTCTTGAACCCTCTCCCAGAGGGAGAGGGAGGGACCCGCGACGAAGTCGTGGGAGGGAGAGAGATTACGCCCTGTCCGATTTCTCGCCGACGCCCTGCCGGCGCGCCGTCAGACGGTTTAATCCCTCACCCTCCCAAGCTTCGCTTGGGCCCCTCCCTCTCCCGCTGGGAGAGGGTTCGAAAGGCGTCTGTCCTTGGCGGATAGCCAACGAAGATCAATGATTTCAATACCCTGAATTTTCTCGACCCCAATCTGTCCTCACCCCCTCAGACCGGCCGCATACTGCTTGCACCTGAAGGCATGGGGAGGGCGCACGTACGGCGACCGATGCGGCCTTCGGGGGTGGACGAGCGGGAAGGC
>NZ_FORN01000035.1 GCF_900114015.1 Caulobacter sp. UNC279MFTsu5.1
AGTTTGGAAAAAGAATACCGTTTCGACGAAGCCCGATCGCTCCGCGCGGTCGTTATCCGGAAGCCCGCGGCGCTGAGCCCTGTTCGAGCCTCGCCGCCTTGAAGCCTCCACGGGCGGGCCAGGTCAACGAACCCTGGTCCCGGACCGCGGGCCTGTCACCGCCCGCCTGCTGATCCGCCAGCCCTCGCGCCACGCCGTTTTAGTGTTCCATGCCCGGCCGGCCCTGGAGACGCGAGGTTTGATCCAAAAGGACCGCCGACGGAGCTTCCCGCTCGATCGCCCCTCGCCGCCGCATCGGTCGCTGGCCATGCGCCCTTTCCCTGCGTCGAGGTGAGACCAGGATACGGCGGGTTTGGAAGGCGGGGACAGATTGAGGCCGAAAAAGTTTAGGATATTGAAATCGCAGAACTTTGTTGGCTATCCGTCGAGCGGACATTAACAACGACCGAGAAGGATGGAAAGCGGCCCTAACTAACGAGTGCCCCAGAAGGCGAACTTCTTGCCCCGACGCTGTGATCTGTTCTCCTTCAAGCTCTTATGGAGTTTTCATCCTTGTCCGGCCTTCGAAATATCCACGCTAGGCTCGAACAAAGCCCGCCCAAGGCAAGGCCATAGAGGCAAAGGCCCCAGGCTATAGCGTCGAAGGTCCAAATCCCAGGCCCGACACCCTGCTGTTCTTCGGTCTGCAAAATGTAGTCGATAGCTAGCGCGGCTCCAAAACCGAATAGGCATCCGCCACACGAGAGCACCACCCACCCAGTGCGGCCCAGCTTCTGCATCAAGGCCTGTGCTGGCGCCCAAAGCAAGATCAAGGCTGTGAGTGAAAAGCAACACTGAATAATCAACCACATGATTACTGAGCCCAGTCCGGCATATAGCGGAGTGGATGACAATAGCTTGAGAAATCGAAGGACACCTAGAAGAAGGGGTGGGCCCAGCGTTGCGGCTGCTGCGCAAGCGACTAGAGACTTCGCGATTTTCGGCAGGGTCATGGCGGTGAAGGTCCGTAGAGGTTGGCGCCCAGAGTGTCCGCCCGTTATCTCAGCTGGGGGTGAAAGGCGGACGGCTGCCGCCCCACAGCACCGCTCTCCAGATCATAGGCCATCTTGCAAAGGCGCGTGCAGGTCGTGTGAAGGGCACGTCTGCTTGGGGGTCGGGTCCGGAAATTGGCGACGGTGCTGACAGCGGACCTTGGAGCTTGCCGCCGACTGCGGGCGCGGGGAAGGTCAGCTCGCTGACGTCCCTATGGATGGGATGCGCCGAGGAGCACAACTTCGGCTTCGGTACCCACGCAGAGACGGATGTCGTAGAACAGTGTTCGTGATCGTGGGCGCCGTGCGCGATGCCATCTACCGTGCGAGGGCGCCACCCTGTGGAGCAGATCATGACGAAGTCCGTGTCCGCCTCGGCTCCATCGCTGTCACCACATCTGGCCGCCAGCATCTTGGACAGCCTCGTCGACGGATTCATCCTGCTCGATCGAAATCTCACGGTCCTACTGATAAACCGGGCGGCCCTGGCGATGGAGGGGCGTCAAGCCCAAGACATATTGGGCCTGTCTCACGAACAGGCCTGGCCGGAGGCCTATTTCGAACCCCTGAGAGATCTCTACCGACAAGCGATTAAGAGCGGTGAGCCCGTAACTTTGGAGCGAGAATGGCCAACACGCGACGGCGGGCTGGCCTGGATGGAACTGCGCATTCTGCCGACGGCCGAAGGATTGGTGCTGCTCTATCGCGATGTCACCAAGCGAAAGCGCGGTATCGAGCAGCTTGAACTTATGGTCCGCGAACTCAATCACAGAGTCAAAAACAACCTGGCCACGGTCCAATCTCTCGCGGCGCAGACCTTTCGGGGCGCTGAAGACCTGCCTGCGGCCCGGGCGGCTTTCATGGCGAGGTTGATGGCGCTCTCGAAGGCGCACGACGTCCTGACGCGGCAGCAATGGGAAGGCAGCCAGCTCGCGGAAATCGCGCGCGAGGTCATTCTGCCCAACATTATTGATGCTGGCCGACTGCGCTTGGCAGGTCCGAAGGTCTCGCTGCATCCTCCCCTTGCCTTGGCCCTGTCGATGGCTCTGCACGAGCTGACCACAAATGCGATGAAGTTCGGCGCATTGTCGAACGAGCGGGGCTACATCGATCTTCGATGGTCTTGTCCTGATCCGCAGACGGTCGAGATCGTGTGGCAAGAACGCGACGGCCCCACCGTCGCTCCGCCCCAGCGGCAAGGCTTTGGTGTCCGCCTTCTGCAGCGCAGCCTTGCCGCGGATCTGCGGGGTCCGGTCAATCTGGACTACAGGCCGGAGGGGCTTGTTTGCACGATTTTGGCGGCCCTGGCGCCGTCGACCTCGGGCTCGTAGGCCTCGTCGCAGGCGCCCATCGGAAAGGACCGCGGGGCTTAGGTCTCGATAGCGGACCGTATGAAGTTCCGGGCGGGGTCGGAAAGCGGAACTCGGGTTCCGACCAGGCGGCCGACATCCGCCGCCCTCACGCCGAGATCGCGTGCAGCTCCGCCGCGTGGGCCCGCAGCCAGCGCCGGTGCGGCGCGGGATCGCCGGCCAGTTGCTCGCACAGCGCCCAGAACCGCGGGCCGTGATTGGCCTCGACCAGGTGGGCGCATTCGTGGGCGACGACATAGTCGGCCACCGCGAACGGGGCCAGCACCAGCCGCCAGCTGTAGCGGATCGCCGCCGGATGGCCGGGCCGGGCCGGCCGGCACGAGCCCCAGCGGGCCTTGGGGTCGGCGATGGCCACCGAGGGCATGGGACGGCCCAGGGCGGCGGCGTGGTGGGCGGTGCGCTCGGTCAGGCGGGTCAGGGCCTCGCGCTTGGCCAGGCGCAGGATCCGCAGGCCCCAGGCGCTGTCGTCCGGGGCCATCAGCGCGTCCTCGGTCATCCTCGGCCGGCCGGGACCGACCTCCAGCCGGTAGGGCGTGCCCAGCAGCCGCAGGACTCCGCCGGGGGCGATGACCTGGCGGGTGGGCAGGGCGGCCAGCTGGCCGGCGATCCAGTCGGCCTTCTCGTGGGCGAAGGCCACGGCCTCGGACAGCCGGCGCGGGGTGGGGGCCAGGGCCACCACCTCGGACTTGGCCCGGTCGACCCGCAGCGAGATCCGCCGGGCCCTGCCGTCGACCTTCAGCCGCACCGCGCAGCCGCGCACGTCCAGCTGGTCACCGTCGGCGTAGCGCTGCGGGCGGAAGAGGTTCATGTCCTTTAGATCGCTCTTGGCCGGGAGTCGCGCAAGCTCCTGCCCCGTGGGGACAGCGTGATCGCATAGAGGTTCACCGCCAAAAACGCTGTCATCCCGGACAAGCCCGGCGAAAGCCGGGCGCCGATCCGGGATCGCCGCAGGCGCCGAGTTCACGCCCCGGTCCCGGATCTTCGCGCTGCGCGCTCGTCCGGGATGACAGCGTCTTTGGGTCATATGTGATCACCTCTCCCCACAGGAGAAGGACCTTGGCCTCAGCCCCCGAAGTTCGGGTCGCTCTTGAGGATGAAGTCGCGGACCCGGGGGTAGATCTCCTCGCGGAACCGGCGGCCGTTGAACACCCCGTAGTGGCCGACGCCCGGCTGGACGTAGTCCTCCTTCAGGGCCTCGGGCAGGGACGAGCACAGGCCGTGGGCGGCCTGGGTCTGGCCGATGCCGGAGATGTCGTCGTTCTCGCCCTCGACCGTCATCAGGCCGATGTCGGTGATCAGGTCGGGCCGCACCCGCCGCCCGCGATGGGTCAGCTCGCCCTTGGGCAGCAGGTGCTGCTGGAACACGATGTCGATGGTCTGGAGATAGAACTCCTCGGTCAGGTCCAGCACCGCCAGGTATTCGTCGTAGAATTCCAGGTGCTTTTCGGCGCTGTCGCCGTCGCCCTTCACCAGGTCCTGGAAATAGCGTCGGTGCGCGGCCTGGTGCTTCTCGGCGTTCATGCTCATGAAGCTGGCCAGCTGGACGAAGCCCGGATAGACGCGCCGGCCCATGCCCCCATAGGGCGGGGGCACGGTGTAGATCATGTTCGACTGGAACCAGGTGAACGGCTTTTCCTCGGCCAGCTGGTTGGTCACGGTCGGCGACAGGCGCGCGTCGATCGGCGAGCCCATGAAGGTCATGCTGGCCGGGCGCGAGGGATCGCCGTCCTCGGCCATCAGGGCGGCGGCGGCCAGGACCGGCGGGCCGGGCTGGCAGACGGCCACGACGTTGGGACGCGGCCCCAGGACCGTCAGCATCTGGCGGATGTTGTCGATATAGTCGTGGAAGTCGAAGCGGCCCTGCAGGACCGAGACCTCGCGGGCGTTGACCCAGTCGACGATGAACACCGCGTGGTCGGGCAGGAAGGCCTCGACCGTGCCGCGCAGCAGCGTCGCGTAGTGACCCGAGAGGGGGGCGACGATCAGGACGGCGGGATCCAGCTGGAACCGGCCGGCCCGGCGCATGTCGGCCATGTCGCGGTCGAACTGGATCAGCCGCGCCCAGGGGCTTTCCCAGACCACGGTGGGGCGCACGCGCACGTCCACCTGGCCGACCTTGACGGTGTCGATCCGCCAGTCCGGCTTGCCATAGCGGCGGGTGACGTTCGAGAATAGGTCCGCGCCCGCGTGGATCCGGCGGCCGAAATCGGTCTCGGCCGCCGGATTCAGGGGGGACCCCCAGAAGTCACGGGCCGTGCGGGCCGCGAGTCGCAGGGGCGTCGAGGCGTAGAAGCTTGCCTCATGCAGGGCGTAGAGCATGGCGCATCCAAAATGTTGCGATGCAACATAACATGCCGAGATGCAGGAAAGTACAGCCTTCCGGTAGCGGTAAAGCGTAATGGGACCGGAAGACGCTAGCGGCGGCCTTCCATCGCGTCGCGGATCTGCCGGGCGATCTCGTCGGGCGGCAGGTTGTAGGGGATCACTTTGACGAACCGGCCCTTGGGATCCATCAGATAGACCGCCGTGGAGTGGTCGACGCTGTAGTCCGGCCCGTCGCCGACGGCCTTGTAATAGACGCGGTAGGCCTTGGCGGCGGCGGCCGTCTGCTGCGGCGTGCCGGTCAGGCCCAGGATGTTCTTCGGCAGGGTGGGCCCCGACAGGAAGTCCTTCACCGCCTGCGGCGTGTCGCGACCCGGATCGACCGAGATGAAGACGATCTTCAGGTCCTTGGCCTTGGGGCCCAGCTGGTCGCTGGCGGCGGCCAGGGCCTGCAGCGTGCCGGGGCAGACGTCCGGGCAATAGGTGAAGCCGAAGAACACCGCGTTCCACTGGCCTTTCAGCGCCGCCTCGGTGGTCGGCTTGCCGTTCTGGTCGACCAGCTGGAACGGTCCGCCGACCAGGGACGGGGGCGGGGCCCTGTCCAGCACGCCCGACTTGAGGATCAGCCCGCCAGCCACCAGCAGGGCCAGGAGACCGGCCAAAATCGGAAGCAACCGATGACGCGACATGGGCTTTGAACCTTTGGCTCTCGCCAGACGGAAATTTCTGGCCTTATGGTGCGACATGGCAGACGCGTCTCTCAAGAATGCGCCGCATGGTTCGCCTCGGACGGGGCTCGATAAGCCTGACGTCGAGGCGGCGCAAGACGAGGACTGGTCCTGGGCGGGGCCAGGGCTGCGTCACGGACGCCTGAGGGTTCGCACCCTGATCGCCCAGCGCTGGCTGATGGTGATCGGCCAGACGATCGCGGTGCTGGTCGCCGGCCTGGTCCTGGACCTGAAGGTTCCCTACGCCCTGTGCTTCAGCCTGATCGCCCTGTCGGCCTGGCTGAACGTGCTGATCGGCCTGGCGTTCGGCGGTCAGCGGATGGCCCGCGAGGGCGAGGCCACGGCCCAGATCGCCTTCGACACCCTGCAGCTGGCGGGCATGCTTTATCTGACCGGCGGGATCGTCAATCCGTTCTCCCTGCTGCTGATCGCCCCCGTCACCTTGGCCGCCGCCACCCTGCCGGCCCGGTTCGCCGTGGCGATCGGGGTCCTGGCGGTGGCGGCCTGCGTGGTCCTGACCTTCTTCTACCTGCCGACGCCCTACCCGCCGTCGGCGGGGCCGGGGCCGGTGCCCGGCGGCCTGACCCTGATGACCATCGTGCTGGCGCGGGTCCTGGGGATCGCCATGACCGGGACCTACGCCTGGCAGGCGGCGACCGAATCGGCGCGGATGGAGCTGGCGCTGAACGTCACCGAGACGGTGCTGGCCCGCGAGCAGCGGCTCTCGGCCCTGGGCGCCCTGGCCGCCGCCGCCGCCCACGAGCTGGGCACGCCCCTGGCCACCATCTCGGTCGTGGCCCGCGAGATGATCCGCAACGCCCCGGACGAGCAGACCCGCGAGGACGCCGAGCTGATGATCGGCCAGGCTGCGCGCTGCCGCGAGATCCTGGCCCGCCTGACCGAGATGCCCGAGGCCAAGGACGCCGTCCACGAACGCATCAGCCTGGTGCAACTGGTCCACGAGGTGATCGAGCCGCACATGATCCACGGCATCCGGGTCGAGGCGGTGGTCAACGGCCCGCCGGGCGATTCGGCGCCCGACATCTGGCGGCGGGCCGAGATCCTCCACGCCCTGACGACCATCGTCGAGAACGCCGTCGACTTCGCCCGGGCCGAAGTCATCGTCGTGGCCCGCTTCGACGCCCGCGCGGTGGTGATCGAGGTCCGCGACGACGGGCCGGGCTTCTCGCCCGAGATCCTGGCCAAGCTGGGCGAGCCCTATGTGACGTCCCGTCCGGGGGCGGAGGGCTCGAGGACGGGCCACATCGGCATGGGCCTGGGCTTCTTCATCGCCAAGACGCTGCTGGAACGAACCGGTGCGACGGTGGATTTCAAGAACGGACGGCGCGGCGGCGCGGTGGTCGCGGCGCGCTGGCCCAGGTCGGCGCTGGAGGCGCCGGCGATCATCGGAGCGAGCGAGCTGTAAATGAATCACTTGCGACACTCGCGAATTGGGCAGCAAGATAGCTTGCTCGTGGCCTGGTTGAGTGTCGGCGTAGGGAGGCGCTGAAGTTCATGGCGGATATCGGTGAAATGGTCGCGGCTCTGCCCGACAAGTCGCTGCTGCTTCTAGACGACGACGCGCCGTTGCGGACGCGATTGGGTCGCGCCCTCGAACAGCGCGGCTTCGCGGTGACGCTGTGCGCCTCGGTCGCCGAGGCGATGAGCGCCCTGCGAAGTCAGGCGCCGGCCCACGCCGTGCTCGACATGCGCCTGGAGGACGGCACCGGCCTGAAGGTGGTCGAGGCCGTGCGGGACGTGCGGCCCGACGCCAAGGTCATCATGCTGACCGGCTACGGCAACATCGCCACCGCGGTCGCGGCGGTGAAGGCGGGGGTGATCGACTATCTCTCCAAGCCGGCCGACGCCGACGACGTGGCCCGCGCCCTGCTGGCCGCCAAGGACGCCGCCCCGGCCCCGCCGGAGAATCCGATGAGCGCCGACCGGGTCCGCTGGGAGCACATCCAGCGGGTCTACGAGATGTGCGGCCACAACGTGTCGGAGACCGCGCGGCGGCTGAACATGCACCGGCGGACCCTGCAGCGGATCCTGGCCAAGCGGGCGCCGCGCTGACCCTCTCCGGCCCTTCGGGCCACCTCCCCCAAAGGGGGAGGATCTAAGACGCCAGGATGCTCCCCCTCTGGGGGAGCTGTCGCGAAGCGACTGAGGGGGTTGCTCCGCGTTTCCTCACATCGCCGAAATGCCGCCGTCCAGTTTCAGCTCGGCGCCGGTCATGAACTTGCTCTCGTCGCTGGCCAGGTAGAGCACGGCGTTGGCGATGTCGTTCGGCTCGCCGATATGGCCCAGCGGGATCTGCCGGCCCAGCTTGGCGTGGGCCTCCTCCCTGCCCAGGCGCTGGCTCAGCGGGTCGAGGATCGGCGTGTCGATGAAGGTCGGGTGGATCGAGTTGGAGCGGATATCCAGCCCCATCTTGGCGCAGTAGAGGCCAATGTTCTTGCTCAGCAGCCAGACCCCGGCCTTGGAGGCGTTGTAGGCCGGCGAATTGTGGTTGGCGATCAGGCCGGCGATCGAGCTGATGTTGATGATCGAGCCCGGCTGGCAGGCTCGCATGTACTTGAGGGCGTGCTTGGCCCCCAGGAAGACGCTGTCGACATTGATCGACATGATCCTCTTCCAGAGGTCGAACTCCATCTGCTCCAGCGGCTTGTCGCCGGCGACCCCGGCGTTGTTGAGCAGCACCGAGATCCCGCCCATGGCCGCGTCGGCCTGTTCCAGCGCCGCGACCCACTGGTCTTCCTGGGTGACGTCCAGGGCGAAGGCGAAGGCCGTGCCCGCGCCGTGGGCGGCGTTGATCTCGTCGGCCACGGCCTGGGCCCCGGCGAAGTTGATGTCGGCCAGGCTGACCTTGGCGCCCTCCTGCGCCAGCCGCCGCGCGGCCGCCGCGCCCAGACCCTGGGCCCCGCCGGTGATGAAGGCCTTCTTGCCGGCGACCCGGCCCGTGCTCTGCGCCATTGGCGGCGTCCTCCCGATCATAATTCAAACGATAGTTTGAACTGGAACCAGGGCGGGCGGAAGGGGGAAACGAAGGGGCGTCAGGCCGCGACCGAATCCATGAACCGCGCCATCGTCACGTCCAGGTCGCTGACCCCGTCGGCGTCGTGGGTGGTCAGCACCACCTCGACCCGGTTGTAGACGTTGAACCATTCGGGATGGTGGTCCAGCTTGTCGGCCATCAGGGCCACGCGGGTCATGAAGCCGAAGGCGGCGTTGAAGTCGGCGAACCGGAAGGTCTTGCCGATCGCGTCCTTGCCGGACACGGCGGCCCAGCCTTCCAGCTGGGAAAGGGCGGCGGCGGCGCCGATCTTGGCGGGGCGGGACATGGCGGCTCCTGCGGTTCGACTTTGTCGAACCTTCAGAACGCCAAACCGGTCGCCGCCGCAAGGTCCTCCAGCGCCTGGTCCTCGGTCGTCACCTTGATGGCGGTCATGCCCAGGGCGGCCGCCGGCTTGCAGTTGACCCCCAGGTCGTCGAGATAGACGCAGGCGGCGGGCGCGACCGCCAGCTGCTCGCACATCATCGCGTAGATGCGCGGATCGGGCTTGCGGACCCCGGCCTTGGAGCTTTCGATCACCGCGTCGAACCGCGCGAGGATGTCGGCGATCGCCTGGGCCTTCTCGGCCGAGCCGGCCATGCCGGTTCCGTGCCCCGTCACGACATTGTTGGTGATGCAGCCGACCTTGAAACGCGCCTTGCACGCGTCCAGGGCCGCCACCACCCGCGGCCGCACGTCGCCCGACAGCAGCGGCAACACCTCGGCCCCGCGCAGCGGATGCCCCAGGCGCGTCGCCTCCTCCAGGAACATCGCGTCGAAGGCCGCCGCGTCGATCTCGTTACGCTCGAACAGCGCCCAGGCGTTGGCGTCGGGATCGGCGGCGTTGACCCGGCGGATGAAGTCCGCGGGCAGGCCGCGCCGGGCCTCGAACCGCCGGAACGCTTCGAACGGCGAGGTGGTGAACACCCCGCCGAAATCCCAGATCACCGCCTCGATCGCCATGCCCGCCTCAAACAACTGTTTGACCGAACGCTAGGCGGCCGGCGCCGTCCTGGCAATCGCCTGATGAATCTTCATGGCCACGCTCGCGTCGAAGGCGAAAACGGGCGAAACCGCTTCGGGGCTCTGGTTTGTTAACCTTTCTGGAGTTTTCGCCATGACCCGCCGCCTGCTTCCGTCGCTCGCGCTCGCGCTCGCCGCCCTGGCCTGGGGCGTGGGGACCGCCGCGTCGGCCCAGGCCTGGCCGGGCGAGTGCGTCGTGCGGCGGGTCACCGGCCCGGGCGGCGCCTATCGCTGGGACCGCGTCGAGTGCGAGGCCCAGGTCGGCTGGAGCGAGGTGGACCGCTGGGGCGACGGCCGCCGGCCGCTGGACGTGGTGGACGGCCCGCTGCAGGGCGACCGCTACGGCGGCTGGCGTCGGGCTCCCGGTCATCCGGGCTACGCGGGAGGACCTTACGGGGACGGTCCCTACGCGCCCTATCCGACTTACCGCGTCGCGGGTCGAGACGCGGACGGCTTCCTGGTCTGGCCAGGCAAGCTGCCGTAGCGACTCATGTTTTTGGCCCGGGGATTGCGTGGGGCGGGGCCGCACGCTTCAATCCGGGACGGGGGGACTTTCCATCATGCGCACGCCGAGCAAACCGCTCTTCAAGACCTATGAGATCGTGGCGATCGTCGCCTTCGCGCTGGCCGCGATCGGCGTCGGCAGCCTGAGGCTGGTCTACTAGACCCGACCGCCCCTTCGGGGGGCGTTTGGCCGATTTCGGGACACAAGGACCCCGTCCGCGCGTTGAGGACGGGCATGACGACGCTCGCTTCCCCTTCGCCGCCTGATCGGGCGCCCGGCCTGGCCGCACGTCTGCGCGACCTGCCGCCGCGCGCCCGCTGGGGGATGCTCGGCGCGATCCTGCTGACGGCGGCGATCGTCGTCTTCCTCGTCCTCTTCGATTGGAACTGGTTTCGCGGTCCGCTGGGCCGTTTCGCCTCGGTGCGGTTGAACCGCGAGGTGACGATCACCGGCGACCTGCGGGTCCATCCCTGGTCGCTGTCGCCCAAGGCCGAGGTCCTGGGCGTCCGCATCGCCCAGCCCGACTGGGCGGCCAAGGCCGATCCCAAGGGCTCGCCGGCCGGAACCCCCATGGCCGAGGTCGACCGCATCGCCGTGGAGATCAAGCTGCTGCCCCTGCTGAAGGGCGACGTGATCCTGCCGCTGCTGGCCATCGACCGCCCCGACATGCGCCTGCTGCGCGAGGGCTCGGGCCGCGCCAACTGGACGTTCGGCGACCCCGACGCGCCCAGGAAGCCGCTGAAGCTGCCGGCCATCCAGCACTTCATCATCAACGACGGCCGGCTGCGCTATGTGGACCAGCAGCGCGACGTCGTCTTCCTGGGCACGGTCAGCTCCAACGAGCAGGTCACCAGCGAGGGCCGCGGCCGGTTCGTGCTGGAGGGCAAGGGCCAGCTGAACCGCGCGCCGTTCACGGCCTTGGTCACCGGCGGCCCGCTGCTGAACATCTCGCCCGACCGCCCCTATCCGTTCGACGCCAAGGTCGACGCGGGCTCGACCCATGTCACGGCCAAGGGCGACATCACCAAGCCGTTCAATCTGGGCCTGTTCGAGGCCCAGCTGACCGTCTCAGGCGCCGACCTGAACCGCCTCTACGCCCTGACCGGCCTGGCCCTGCCCAACACCCCGCCCTACAGGATCAGCGGCCGCCTGACGCGCAACGGCCAGCGCTTCGACTTCAACAGGCTGAACGGCCGGGTCGGCGACAGCGACATGGCCGGCGACCTCTTCGTGCTGATGGGGCGCGAGCGGCCCTATCTGGAGGCCGACCTGCGGTCCCGGCGCCTGGATTTCGACGACCTGGGCAGCCTGGTCGGCGCGGCGCCGGCCACCGGTCGGGGCGAGACCGCCTCGGCCGGCCAGAAGGTCGAGGCCGCCCAGCGCGACGCCGCCCAGCGCCTGCTGCCCGACGCCACCCTGCAGGTCGAACGCGTCAAGGCGATGGACGCCAAGGTCAAATACCGCGCCTTGACGGTCAACGCGCCCAACCTGCCGCTGCGAAAGGTGCGGGCGGACCTGACCCTGGAGAAGGGCGTGCTGACCCTGGATCCGATCGGCTTCACCTTCTCGCGCGGCGACCTGTCCGGAAAGGTGCGGCTGGACGCCAATCCCAAGGTTCCCCGCACCGACCTAGACATGCGCCTGACCAACGCCAAGCTCGAGGACTTCATCCCGATCCGCAGCGGCGGCAAGCCGGCCATCGAGGGCGGGGTGATGGCCCGGGCCAAGCTGACCGGCTACGGAAATTCCGTGCACCGCGCCGCCTCGTCGGCCAACGGCCAGGTGACGGTGGTGTCGCCCAAGGGCGAGATGCGCCAGGCCTTCGCCGAACTGCTGGGCGTCAACGCGTCCAAGGGCCTGATCCTGCTGCTGAGCAAGGACAACCGCGAGACCAGCGTCCGCTGCGCCGTGGCCGACTTCAGCGTCAGGGACGGGATCATGACCGCCAACCGGATCGTCGCCGACACCGGCGTGGTGCTGGCCCGCGGCAAGGGGACGGTCGACCTGCGGAACGAGCGCCTGGACCTGAAGATCGACGGCGACAGCAAGAAGCCGCGCCTGGTGCGGCTGTTCATGCCGATCACCATCAGGGGGCCGCTGATGGCGCCGAAGGTCGGGCTGGAGACGGGCGGCGCGGTGGCCCAGGGCGGCGTCGCGGTCGCGCTGGGCAGCCTGCTCTCGCCCCTGGCCGCCATCCTGCCCTTCGTCACCGGCGGCGAGGCCAAGGACATCGATTGCGCCGGCCTGGTGGCCGAGGCCCGCAGCGACGGCGCCCCGGTCAAGGTGGCCCAGACCACGCCGGCCAAGGTCAAGAAGAAGTAGGGATTGGCCCTGCACGACGGCTTTCGTGCGAAGGACCCAAGCCGCGTTGCGGAAAAGACACCGGCCGGCCCGGTTCTGAGCCCCCGAACACGTCGGGGGATGACGACCGTGGGCGCTCCAGGTTAGGTTTTCCCATCCGAAACCCCGTGTGGTTCATGTCCGAGATTGTGTTCGAGGCCCGGGCCTAAGGCTCCGAACCTCCCGTTCGTAAGCTGATCAGGCCCCGCTCCGTCCGCGCGTCTCGCCCGGACGTGACTTCGTCACGTCCAGATCCTTGGGCGAGCCTCCGAAGGAGGCCCCGGCGCGCGTTCCCATGCCTCGATCCTCGGACCTTTTCCTTGAATATCTCCAAGCCGCAGCAACGCACGCTGCACGCGCTGGCGCAGGGCGCCCGCATCGAACTCCTGCGCGACGACAAGGGCCGCGTCGTCGGCGCCGACTGCATCACCGGCGAGGGCTGGCGCCTGAGCGACTGCACCCTGGCGGTCTTCAAGGCCCTCAAGCGGCGGCGCTTCATCGCCAGCACCGGCGGCGGGCCTTATCGGATCACGCGGGAGGGCGCGGCGAACCTGCGCGCACAGGCCGACAACCGGGTGACCGCCCGGGGGTGGTGAGGCGCCGGCCGACCTATCGGGGCGCGCGGAAGAAGAACACCTTCGCCGCCCCGTAGTCGCGCGCGTCGAGCCGCTCGAAGCCGGCCGGCGCCGGATCGGCCTCGTCGCGGCCGCGCTCGAACATCACGATGGCGCCGGGGGCCAGCCAGCCGCCGGCGACCAGCTGGTCCAGGGCCTTCTCGCCCAGGCCCCTGGCGTAGGGCGGGTCGAGGAAGGCGATGTCGAACGGCGCGCCGACGCTGCCGGGGCGCGGACCCAGGTCCGTGGCGTCGCGCCGGTGCACGCGCGCCTGACCGAACAGGCCGAAGGCTTCCAGGTTCTCGCGGATCGCCCCGCGCGCGGCGTCGTCGGTCTCGACGAACAGGCAGAAGTCCGCCCCGCGCGACATCGCCTCCAGGCCCAGGGCGCCGGAGCCGGCGAACAGGTCGATCGCCCGCGCCCCGTTCAGCTCCGGCGCCCAGGCGGCGTGCTCGAGGATGTTGAACACCGCCTGCCGCGCCCGGTCGGAGGTGGGGCGGGTGGTGTCGCCGGACGGGGTGACGATGGCCTTGCCGCGATACCGGCCCGAGACGATGCGCACGATCAGGCGTCCGCCGTCTGGGCGGCCGGGGCCGCGGCCTGCCTGGCCACCCGGCGATTGACCATCGACAGCCCGGCCACGACCCCGGCGATGCCCAGCCAGCCCCATGGCGTGCGGGTGATGAGGCTGATGAAGGTCAGGCTGCACATCAGTCCGGGCAGCAGGGCCACGCGCAGCAGCACGTAGATCTTCTCGATCGTCGACATCGGTTCCGACAGTCCCCCGAAGAGCGCGGCGTAGCCCCAGGCCACGGCGTGGGCCAGGCCGATGGCGGTCACCAGGCCCACATAGACCAGCGCCGCCGGCGCCGAACCGCTTTCCCAGAGCAGTTCCGTGGCCAGCGGCAGCAGGCCCAGCAGGCCCAGCATCGCCAGGTTCAGCAGGTCCAGGACGCCGTCGGCCCGGCGCAGGCGCGAATAGGTGCGGCGATGGCTGATCCAGTAGACGCCCACGACGGCGAAGCTGACGGCGTAGGCCATCAGCTTGTGCTGCATCTGGCCGAACAGGTCCGCCACCCCATGCCAGTGCTCGGGCGGGTGGATCTCGATGGCCAGCAGGGTGATGGCGATCGCGAACACCGCGTCCGAGAACAGGATCAGGCGGTGGAGATGCTGTGCTTCCTTGTGCGTGTTGTCGGTCATGCGCGCCCCGCTTCCTGCCCCGATGTGTGCCAAGCGCCGGCCATCGCGGCAAGCCGCGTTGTCGCGCCGCTTGCGTCGCGCGCGTCGAACGCCTAGCGATGAACCGGGGTCAGGATCGAAAACAGTGGTGCTAGCAGAGCTTCGACGGTCGCCGTTCCTGGACGATCTGACGCCGGGCGACCGGCGCATCGTTCCGCTGCTGCTGACCCTGCCCATCGGCGTGCTGGCGGCGCTGCTGGCGGCCGTGATCTGCGGCATCGCGGTGTTCGTGGCCTTCGCGATCGCCGGCGGCGGGGTCGAGTCGGCCGAGCGGTTGATGGCGATGATCGGCCGCGGCGAAACGCCGGCCGGCCTGACCCAGATCGCCTTCGTGATCAGCCTGCTGGCCTTCGTCAACGGCGGCATGGCCCTGGCCTTCGTGGGCGTCGCGGCCTTGCTGCACCGCCGCCGGCTGGCGTCCTATTTCACCGCCGCGTCCAGCTTCCGCTGGCGGCTGCTGCTGTTGGGCCTGGGCCTGTTCGCGGTGACGATCGGGCCGTTGCTGCTGGCCTCGGCGGCGCTGGACCCCAAGGCGCCGGGCGCGCCGCTGCTGGCGATCAGCCCGGACCTGGCCGGCCGCCTGGCCTATGCGGTCCTGGCCGTGTCCCTGCTGCTGATCGCGGCCGCCGCCGAGGAGCTGGTCTTCCGGGGCTGGCTGGTCAAGATCGTCGGCGCCTGGTTCCCCGATCCCCGCGTGGTGCTGGTCCTGAGCGGCCTGCTGTTCTCGGCGATCCACTTCGATCCCAATCTCGACGCCTTCCTGGTGCGGCTGGCCATGGGCGTGGGCCTGGCCTGGATGACCCTGCGCCTGGGCGGGATCGAGTTCGCCATCGGGGCCCACGCGGCCAACAACATCCTGATCCTGCTATTCATCCAGCCGATGGCGCTGAAGCCCGAGCCGCCGCACGCCTTCCCGCCCGAGACCCTGGTCATCGCGCCGCTGATGCTGGCCGGCTACGTGGCCCTGGCCGAGATCGTGGCGCGCTGGGCGCCGCTGCGCCGCTGGACGCGGCTGGCCGTTCTGTAGGGCTCTAGGACCAGCGCAGCGGCGGCGCCTGGTCCTTCAAGGCCAGCAATGCGGCGCGCAGCCGGGCCATGAAGGCGGCACGGTCGCCCGTCCAGTCCAGCGGCTCGCCGACCAGCACCGCGCAGTTCAGCGGCGCGGGGATCGTCTCGCCCTTGGGCAGGACGCGGCCCGCGCCCTGGATCCAGACCGGCGTCACCGGCGCTTCGGGAAAGGCCTGGGCGAGGCGCGCCACGCCGCCCTTCAGCTGGCCCAGATCGTCGCCGTCGCCGCGCGTGCCCTCGGGAAACACCACCACGATGTCGCCGGCCGCCAGGGCCGCGCGGGCGGGGGCCAGGACGTCCTCGCCGGAGCCCGCTTTCAGCCGCGCCACCGGCACGATGCCGATCACATGGCGCGAGAACCAGCCGATCACCGGGTCGCGCAGGAAATAGTCGGCCGCCGCCACCGGCCGCACCCGGGCCACGGCGCGCGACGGGAAGATCGCCAGCAGCAACAGGGTGTCGACATGGCTGGCATGGTTGGCCGCGATAATGGCCGGCCCCTTCAGCGGCAGGCGCTCGCGCCCGACGACGTCGGCCCCGGTCAGGAACAGGGCCAGGGGGCGGGCCGCCAGCACCAGCAGCAGGAAGCGCAGCCAGCCCATGGTCAGAACCTGTCGAGCGCGAACAGCGCCATCAGGTGGAAATAGAGCGGGGCGGTGAAGGTCAGGCTGTCGGCGCGGTCCAGCACCCCGCCGTGGCCGGGGATGGCGTGCGAGGTGTCCTTGACCCCGATGTCGCGCTTGACCGCGCTCATGGTCACGTCGCCGGCGAAGCCCGCCAGCGGCAGGGCGACAGCGACCACCAGCAGGCCCTGGCCCGCGAGCGGGGTGAACACCGGCCCGGCGAACCCGATCAGCAGGCCCGTCGCCAGCCAGCCGCCCAGGAAGCCCTCCCAGGTCTTGTTGGGGCTGACCGTGGGCGCGATCTTGCGTCTGCCCAGCAGCTTGCCGAACACGTACTGGGCCACGTCGTTGAACTCGGTGACCAGCAACAGGAAGAACACCAGCCCCGCCGCCCCGGCCGGCAGGCGATCGCTGGCCGGCGTGCGCATCAGGAAGGCGGCGAAGCCCAGGTTGTAGACGCAGGTCACCAGGCCCCAGTGGAAGGTGGCGGCCGTCGTGAGGAATCCGCGCGTCTGGCCCAGCATGGCCATCAGGAACGGCAGGCCCAGGAACGTCCAGACCGGGATGAACACCAGGTAGAACATGTACTTGTCGGCGGCGATGAAGCCGTAGGCGGCGACCAGGGCCAGATAGGCGGCCAGGATCGCCGGGCGGTCCTCCTTGCGGATCGGGGCCAGGGACAGGAACTCGCGCAGGGCCATGAACGAGATCAGGGCGAAGGCCAGCACGGTGGCCTGCCAGCCCAGCAGCAGGGCCCCGGCCAGCAGGGCGACCATCACCCACCAGCTGGCGATGCGCTGGCGCAGCTCGCGATAGTCCTTGTCCGGCTTGAGCGCGGTCAGCAGGGTGACGATCGCCCCGGCCACGCTCAGCAGGGCCACAACGCCGGCCAGGCCGAGCAGCAGGGCCGGCGGCTGGGCGGCGAGGAAGGCCCGAACGGTCGCGACGATGTCCATGCGGCTCCTTGCGACGCGCCCCTGGCGGTGAACCGGTTTAGCTATAGCCTAGTTCTCGTTTTGGAGGAGACGCCATGACCCAGGACCTGGACAACCGCCGCCCGCTGAAGGTCCGCGACGCCGCCCTCGCGCGCCGGATGGCGCGTCGTCTGGCGGAGGCCAAGGTCGATCCGGACGTCGTCTCGGCGGGCGGCGTCGCCTTCGCGGTCCTGGGCGGGGCGCTGATCATGGCGGCCGGGGCGCTGGACGGCTGGCTCCTGCGGGCGGCGCTGTTCGGACTGGCGGCGGCGTGCATCCAGGCGCGGCTGCTGTGCAACCTGCTGGACGGGCTGGTGGCGGTCGAGCACGGCCGGGGCGGACCGGCGGGACCGATCTGGAACGAACTGCCCGACCGCGTGGCCGATGTGCTGCTGCTGGCCGGGGCCGGCTATGGCGCGCAGTCGGCCGGGATCTATGGCGGGGCGGCCGTCGGCTGGATCGCGGCGGTGCTGGCGGTGCTGACCGCCTATGTCCGCGAGCTGGGCCGGGGCCTGGGCCAGCCGGCCGACTTCTCCGGGCCGATGGCCAAGCAGCACCGGATGGCGGCGCTGACCGTCATCTGCCTGGTCTCGATGTTCGAACCGCTCTGGCGCGGCCATGGCCAGGTGCTGCTGGGCGGGCTGGTGGTGATCGCGGCCGGCGGCCTGGTCACGGTGGTGAGGCGGACGGGGAACCTGGCGCGGGCGTTGCGCGGCTAGCCCGTGACGCTTAGCCCGCCGACGGGGACGCCAACCGCTCGCTAGCGCTTGCCGCGCGGGGCGCCCGAGCCGCCTGGACGCGAACCGCCCGGCTTGCCGCCGGAGCGTGGCGCGGCCTTGGGGCCGTCCGACCGCGCGCCGGCCGCCTTGACCGTGCTGGGCTTGCCGCCGGGACGCGCCCCGCCGGGCTTGCCGGTCTTGGCCGGACCCTCGGTCAGCGGCTTGTAGCCGTTGGCCCGCAGCGCGCCGGGCTTCGGCTTGGCGGCCGTTTTCGAAGGCCGCGCTTCCTTGCCCTGGGCGGCGCGCTTGTCGGCCGCGTTCTTCTCGGCCAGCTCCTTGTCGCGAATCCGCTTGGCGGCGGCGTCGCGGTAGGACAGCGGCTTGGGGCCGATCATCTTGCTCTCGATCGACTTCTTGGCCGGACGCACGGGGCCGCGGCCGGCGATCGCCGGCTTCTTCTTCGGCTTGGCCCAGCCCGGCTTGCGGACGAACTTTTCTTCCTCGACCGTCTCCTCGGGCGTCAGGATGGCGACCTGGGTCATCTTGCCGGCCCGGGGCACGCCCCGCCGCTGCATGTCGCCGCCGCCCGCCTGGCCGGGCGCCTTCAGCGGGTCGGCCACGCCGACGAACCGCGGCTTGTCGCCCGTCGGCATGTTCTCGGCCGGAATGATGCCTTCCAGCAGCTCGCGGATCACTCGCGGGCCGACCTCCTCGACCTGGCCCGGCAGCAGGGTCCCGAGCGCGAACGGGCCGTAGGACAGGCGGATCAGGCGGTTGACCTTCAGGCCGATCGCCTCCAGCACCTTGCGGACCTCGCGGTTCTTGCCTTCGCTGAGGGTCAGGGTGATCCAGACGTTCTTGCCGCCGCCGGCCTTTTCCTGGGCCTTGTCCAGTCGCGCCTCGATCGGGCCGTAGCGCACGCCCTCGACGGTGATGCCGTCCTTCAGCCGGTCCAGCTTGGCCTGGGTGGTGTCGCCGAAGGCGCGGGCCCGGTAGCGGCGCACCCAGGCGTTCTGCGGCATCTCCAGGGCGCGCGACAGTTCGCCGTCGTTGGTCAGCAGCAGCAGGCCCTCGGAATTGAGGTCCAGGCGCCCGACCGAAATGACGCGCGGCAGGTCGCGCGGCAAGGCCTGGAACACCGTCGGGCGGTTCTTGGGGTCGGTGTGCGAGGTCAGCAGGCCGGTCGGTTTGTGGTAGCGGAAGATCCGGGTCGGCTCGGGCTCGTCGATCATCTTGCCGTCGACGGTCAGGATGTCGCCGGGGCGGACCTTGACGGCCGGGGTGGTCAGCACGGTCCCGTTCAGGGCGACCTTGCCCGCCTCGATCAGCCGCTCGACCTCGCGTCGCGAGGCCACACCCGAACGGGCCAGCATCTTGGCGACGCGCTCGCCCTCGCCGCCTTCGCCATCCTGGACCTCATGCTCGTCGTCGTGACCGAGCAAGGCGTTGTCGTGCAGGTGGGGCTGGTATTTCTCGGTCACGGCGTCAGTCCTTCAAGGGCGGGGCGCATCTCACGATGGGCGGCTTTTCTGATGGCGCCGATCGGGCGAGGGATCAAGGTGGACGCTTTCCAAAAATAGTATATACTTCGTATATGGGGCAGAAAAATACTATGAAGCCTACGAAGTACGAACCCTTGAAGCGGCATCTCGAAGGGATGTTCCAGCACGACGAGGTCCGGCTCTCCTTCGCCGAGATTGAGCGCATCCTGGGCTTTTCCCTTCCGCCTTCGGCCCATGACGCCCAGCCTTGGTGGTCGAACACCCGCGCGGGCCACTCGCAGGCGGCCGCCTGGCTGGACGCCGGTTGGAAGACCGCCGGGCTCGATCTCGCGGCCCGCCAGGTGAGCTTCGTGAAGGCCGACGCGTCCGGCGTGGCCGAGGAAGGGGCGGTCTTTCGGCATCGGGATACGGAAGCCATCGTCCTGCCGCTCGCGGCGCTCCACACGCGCGCCCTGCGGATGATCGACGAGCACGTCGCCGAGCACGGCGGGGATCGGGCCAGCGCTTGCGTCGCCCTGCTCGACCAACTGGCCAACGACCGGCTCGCGGCGATGGTCGATTGGTTCCAGAAGGCGTCGCCGCCGCTCACCGTCGATGTCGTCGATCTGATCCGTGAAGATCGGGACAGTGATGAGCGATGAGATCGTGCTGGACGCTTCGGTGGCCGCCGACTGGCTTCTTCCGGGACCGCGTTCGGCGGTGGTGACGGCGTTCATGAGGCCGGACGATCGACGGATCGCGCCTGACCTGATCTTCGCCGAATTCACCTCGGTCGCCATCAAGCTCGTCCGGCGGAACCAGATTTCGAGGGCGATCGCCCACGAGGCCGTCGATCGACTGCCGCGATTGATCGACGAGGTCGCGCCGCTGGGCGCGCTGGCGAGGCCCGCCCACGATCTGGCGCGGGACCATGCCTTCTCCGCCTATGACGCCTTCTACCTGGCCCTGGCGTTGAAGCGCGGCGTTCCCCTGGTCACGGCCGATGCGAAGCTTGCTAGAAGGGCGGTCGAGGGCGGCTTGGCCCGCCACGTCCGCCTTATCACGCCGGAGTCCCGACCATAGCCGCCGCCCCGCTCACCGACGAAGCCGCCATGGCCCTGGCGCTGGAGGAAGCCCGCGCCGCCGCCGCGGCGGGTGAGACGCCGGTGGGGGCGGTGATCCTCGATCCGGCGACCGGCGAGATTCTCGCCCGGGCCGGCAACGGCCCGATCGGCGCGCACGACCCCACGGCCCATGCCGAGATCGCCGCCCTGCGGATCGCCGCCGCCAGGCTGCAGAACTACCGCCTGACCGACCTGACCCTGGTGGTGACTCTCGAGCCCTGCGCCATGTGCGCCGGGGCGATCAGCCACGCGCGGATCGGCCGGGTGGTGTTCGGGGCCGAGGACCCCAAGGGCGGGGCGGTGGTCCACGGCCCGAGGTTCTTCGCCCAGCCCACCTGTCACTGGCGGCCGGAGGTGACCGGCGGGGTGATGGCCCAAGAGAGCGCGGACCTGCTGCGGGGCTTCTTCCGCGAACGGCGGAAGAGGTGAGGCCCTAGTTCACCATCGCCGAACCCAGCAGCACCTTGGACCCCTTGCGGCCCAGCACCTTGTCGGCGGCGTCCTGCATCCGGGAGCCCAGATAGTTCAGGTCCGGCGCCGCGCCGCGCGGCATGCCGGCGGTGTAGGTCATCAGCACCTGGGCGAAGGCGGCGCGCAGGCGGGGTTCGGACTGCTGGGCGCGCTCCATCAGGGCCGGGTCCAGCGCCTGCACCCCGGTCTCCAGGGTCATGACGCCCCGGCGGCCGTCGCGGCGGATGGTGGTGGCGGTCAGGGGCTGCAGGGCGAAATAGGTGGCGGGCGCCTTCTTCTCCTCCTTGCCGTGACCGGCGAAGGCGGGCGGGGCGGCCAGGCTGGCGGCGGCCAGCAGCGACAGGAGGGGCAGGGCGAGGGCGCGGCGCATGGGCCCTTGTGGCACGACGGGATTGACGTCCTCTTTACGTCTGGCGGGCACAAAGGGGCGTTAACCATGACTCGTCTCGCGCGCCGAAACGGCGGTGGAGGCTCAGGAGGCTGAAATTGGGGCGCTTTTCACCGAAAACCCTCGATCTGGACGGCAAGGTCATCCTGGTGACCGGCGGCACCGGGTCGTTCGGCCGCCGATTCATCGAGACCGTCCTGCGACGTTCGGCCCCGCGGAAGGTGATCGTCTACTCCCGCGACGAATTGAAGCAGAGCGACATGCAGCTGGAGCTGCGCGAGCAGTTCGACGAGGCGACCTACGCCAAGCTTCGTTTCTTCCTGGGTGACGTGCGCGACCGCGAGCGCCTGACCCTGGCCCTGCGCGGGGTCGACATCGTGATCCACGCCGCCGCCCTCAAGCAGGTGCCGGCCGCCGAATACAACCCCTCCGAATGCATCCACACCAACGTGCTGGGCGCCGAGAACGTGGTCTGGGCCAGCCTCAACAACCACGTCAAGCAGGTGGTGGCCCTGTCGACCGACAAGGCCTGCAACCCGATCAACCTGTACGGCGCGACCAAGCTGGCCTCGGACAAGACCTTCGTGGCCGCCAACAACCTGTCGGGCGACATCGGCACCCGCTTCGCGGTGGTCCGCTACGGCAACGTCGTCGGCTCGCGCGGCAGCGTGGTGCCGCTGTACAAGCGCCTGCTGGGCCAGGGCGCGACCGAGCTGCCGGTCACCGACGCGCGGATGACGCGGTTCTGGATCACCCTGAACCAGGGGGTGGAGTTCGTGCTGTCGTCGCTGGAGATCATGCGCGGCGGCGAGATCTTCGTGCCCAAGATCCCGTCGATGACCATGCCCGACCTGGTCAAGGCCATGTCGCCGGATGTCGGCGTCAAGATCGTCGGCATCCGCCCGGGCGAGAAGCTGCACGAGATGATGATCAGCGCCGACGACGCCCGCGCCACGGTCGAGCTGGCCGACCGCTACGTGATCGAGCCGACCTTCGTGGAGTATCCGCGCAAGCCGTTCCGCGGCGAGGCCGGGACCAAGGACGTCGCCGAAGGCTTCAGCTACAGCAGCGACAGCAACGACGACTGGCTCAGCGAGGACGGCCTCAACGCCATGCTGGCCGAGAAGGCCTGATGTCGGAGGGGGCGCTCCCGTTCCTGCCCTACGGCCGTCAGACCATCGAGGACGACGACGTGGCGGCGGTGGCGGCGGCGCTGAGGGCCGATTTCCTGACCACCGGCCCGACCGTCGAGGCCTTCGAGACCGCCTTCAAGCGGAGGGTCGGGGCCGGGCACGCGATCGCCGTCGCCAACGGCACCGCCACCCTACACCTGGCCATGCTGGCCCTGGGCGTCGGCCAGGACGACGTCTGCATCGTCCCGTCGGTCACCTTCCTGGCCACCGCCAACTGCGCCCGCTATGTCGGGGCCGAGGTGGTGTTCGCCGACGTCGATCCCGCCAGCGGCCTGATGACGCCGGACACCCTGGCCGAGGCGTTGAAGCGGGCTGGAGACCGCCGTGTGCGCGCCGTGCTGCCGGTGCACCTGCGCGGCGACGTTTGCGACCTGCCGGCTCTGCGCGACCTGGCGGCCGGGGCCGGGGCGGTGCTGGTCGAGGACGCGCCCCACGCCCTGGGCTCGGTCGCCGCCTTCGACGGGACCCCGCACCCGGTCGGCGACGGGGCCTTTTCCAGTTTCGCCAGCTTCTCGTTCCATCCGGTCAAGACCCTGGCCACCGGCGAAGGCGGCATGCTGACCACCAACGACGCGGCCCTGGCGGCCCGGGCGAGATCGCTGCGCAGCCACGGCATGGTCCGTCCGGCGGGCGCGGAGCCCTGGTGGTACGAGATGCCGGAGCTGGGCTTCAACTACCGCATCCCCGACGTGCTGTGCGCCCTGGGAATCTCGCAGCTGGCCAAGCTGGACCGTTTCGTGGCCCGGCGGCGGGCCCTGACCGCGCTCTACGCCGACAAGCTGGCGGCCCTGGCCCCGACCGTGCGCCTGGCGACCAGCCCCGCCTGGTCCGACCCGGCCCTGCACCTGCTGACCGTGCTGATCGACTTCGAGGCCGCCGGAACCACCCGTCGCGCGGTGGTCGAGGCGTTGAAGGCCCACGGGGTCGGCAGCCAGGTCCACTACATCCCGGTGCACCGCCAGCCCTACTATCAGGCCCGCTACGGCGCCCTGGACCTGCCCGGCGCCGACGCCTGGTACGCCCGCTGCCTGACCCTGCCGCTGTATCCGGGGATGGAGGACGGCGACGTGGACCGGGTGGTCGAGGCGCTGGCGGGGGCGCTGGGGCTTTAGGCTCCTATCCTGTTGTCATCCCGGACAAGGCCCAAAGGGCCGCAGATCCGGGACCGCCGGAAACGCCGAGTTCACGCCCTGATCCCGGATCTTCGCGCTGCGCGCTTCGTCCGGGATGACAAGATGTTTGAGTTAAGCCGCCGCCTTCTGCTGAACCATGCCCTTGAGCAGGTCCATGGTCTCGGGCGAGCCGGCCAGCTCCTCGCGGGCTTCCGGGGCGCGGGCCAGCTTCATGACCTCGGCCTTGGCCTTGTCGGCGACAGGGCCGGTGGGGCCGGCTTCGCCCATGGCCAGCTTGATCAGCACGGCCAGCTTCTGGGGCAGGGGCGCGGGGGCGCGGACCAGCATGGCCACCAGGCGGGCGTCGGTCTCGATCATGCCGCCCACCTCGCCCAGGCGGACGCACAGCGGTTCGTAGTCCTCGACCACCAGGCCCGAGCGGACCAGGGCCTTCTGCAGGGCGGCCAGGGCGGCCAGCTTCGACGCCGCCGAGTCCGGACCCTGGCGCAGCTCGCGCTCGAAGCGCAGGGCCAGGACGTTGGCCGACAGCCAACGGGCGGCCATGCGCTTGTTGACCGCGCCCATGACGTTCTCGGCCAGGCGGATCAGCATCTGGATCTCTTCACGCGACGAGCGGTCGCGGCCGAGCAGGGCTTCGATGAACTCGCCGTTCAGCAGGGTCTTGGAGCGGGTGGTGAAGGCGCTGGTGATGTCTTCCGGCGGCAGGATGCGGCCCGCGGCGGCCGTCAGGCTCATGGCCAGGGCGCGCAGGTATTCGATCTCGGCCTCGGCGTCGGCGGGTTTCAGGCGGCGGACGCCGTTCAGCTCCTTGAGCACGCGCTGGGCGATCGACATCCGCACGGCGGGGAAGGCCTCGCCGCTCAGCCAGTCGCACAGGCGCCGGGCCGTGCCGGAGAGCTCGGGCATGCAGTTGCGCACCCCGGCCTCGACGCGGATCAGACCCTCGACCTGGGCGCCGCCGGCCAGGCGGGTCATGGCCGCCAGGGTCGTGCCGAGGTCGGCGTCGCCCCCCTTGTCATTGGCGCCCAGCAGGTCGGCCATGCCGGCCTTGGAGCCGATGATCTCGGCCAGGGGCGTCTCGATGGCGGCCAGGGCGGCGGCGCGGGCCTTGGGGTCGCTGGGCGCGGCGTCGGCCAGGTCCAGCAGGCGGGCGATCTTCTCGGACCAGTTCTTGCCGGGCGCGATCGAGGCGGCGACGCCGGCCCCCAGCAGGAAGGCGCGGTCGGGATCGGCGGACAGCCGCTCGGCGGCGCGGGCGAAGCCTTCCTTGTCCAGGTCGGGCAGGGCGCCCTTCTTGAACTGCTTCATCAGGTTGGCGACCGTGCGCTCGACCAGGCCCTGGAAGGTGCGGATCAGCTCGTGGACCGACATGCCCCGGGCCTCGGCCTCGGGGATGGCGATCTTCTGCAGGGCGTGCTGCAGGTCGGTGCCGGAGGCTTCCAGCTTCTCGACCAGGTCGGGACGGTGCAGCAGCTCGAACGGGGTGGCGTTGTGGCGGGCCAGCCAGCCTTCCAGCAGGCGGCCGATGCGGTCACGGGCGTGGGCGGTGTAGAGGTCGGCGGGCTGGACGCAGAGCGGATCCAGATCCTCCTGCACCTTCTTGGGCTTGCCGCCGTCGACCTGGCCCTTGGTGAAGATCGAGATCGACTTGTATTCGCGGGTCTCGGGGTCGAGCGTCTCCTTGCTGACCCGCACGGCGATCGCCCGCCCCTGCTCCAGCGCCTCCTCGGCGGTCTGCAGGGCGTGGGCGCGGATCTCGGTCGCCATGTCGAGCGTCCACTGCGCGCCGGGCTTGCGGCGCACGAACAGCTCGTAATGGACTTGGTCGCTCATCGGCAAAGGGCTCCCCGAAGCTCCCTTATGGGATACAAGACCTTAAGGTGAGGTTGCCGTCCGCAACGCCTTGTGGGCGCCCTTGGCGGGCGCGCGCCGCAATCGCGCCACGCTGGGGTCGCAAAAGGCGGGGAAAGCTTAGCCGCCCCGCGCGTTGTAGAGGGCGACGCCGATCGATAGTATCGGCAGGAAAACCGCGAAAGGACCCATAGGGCTCGATGGCCGATATTACTCTCATCGACGACGACGAGAACATCGTCGCTTCGGTTTCGCTGGCGCTGGAAAGCCATGGCCACGTGGTCAAAGCCTATTACGACGGCGCGTCGGGGCTGGACGCGGTCGAGAGCCAGGCGCCCGACCTGGTGATCCTGGACGTCAAGATGCCGCGCATGGACGGCATGGAAGTGCTGCGCCGCCTGCGCCAGACCACCGAGATCCCGGTGATCATGCTGACCTCCAAGGACGACGAGATCGACGAGATCCTCGGCTTCAACCTCGGGGCCGACGACTACATCCACAAGCCGTTCAGCCAGCGCCTGCTGCTGGAGCGGGTCAAGGCCGTGCTGCGCCGCGCCCGCCCCGAGGAGGAGGACGCCGCCAGCGCCGCCCCCGGCTCGGCCAATTCCAAGATCATGAAGCGCGGCAAGCTGACGCTGGACTCCGCGCGCCACGACAGCCTGTGGGACGGCAAGCCGGTGCGCCTGACGGTCACCGAGTTCCTGCTGCTGCAGTCGCTGGCCCAGCGCCCGGGCTTCGTGAAGAGCCGCGACAACCTGATGGACGCCGCCTACGACGATCAGGTCTATGTCGACGACCGCACCATCGACAGCCACATCAAGCGCATGCGCAAGAAGTTCCGCCAGGTCGATCCGGAGTTCGATTCCATCGAAACCCTGTATGGCGTCGGCTACCGATATCGCGAATCCTGATCGCAAGATGGCCGGGGAGCCCGGGCCGGAGGCCGAGCCGAAACAGCGTTTGACCTGGCCCAGGCTCGGCTGGCCCAAGTTCGGCTGGCCCAGGGGTTCGCGCCTGGGCCGGCTGATCATCGGCCTGAACCTGCTGGCCCTGGCCGTGCTGCTGGGCGGGGCGCTGGTGCTGAACGAGCTGCGCAGCGGCCTGATCAACACGCGCATCGACAGCCTGACCACCCAAGGCGAGCTGATCGCCAACGTGATCGATCTGGCCGCCACGGTCGGCGACCCCGAGCCGCGCCTGGTCCCCGACCAGGCCAGCGACATCCTGCAGAGCCTGTTCATCCCGCGCTCGCAGCGCGCCCGGCTGTTCGACGCCGAGGGCAACCAGCTGGCCGACAGCTACGTCGTCGCCGACCGCGTGGAGTCCAAGGCGCTGCCGCCGGCCCGCAAGCCCGGCCAGCCGGCCTTCGGCCTGCCGACCCACAGTCCCGACACCAAGCCCCGGGTCGCCGAGGCGGCGCGCGAGGCCCTGGCGGCCGAGATCGCCCAGGCCAAGCTGGGCGAGCCCGTGGCCGGAACCCGCATCGACGAGATGGGCGAGCGTGTGGTGTCGGTGTCGATCCCCATCCAGCACGTGCGCGCGGTCCTGGGCGTCCTGACCCTGGAGGCCGGCGACGTCGACCAGATCATCGCCGCCGAGCGCAAGGCCCTGCTGCCGTTCGCCCTGATCGCCATCGCCACCACCCTGATCTCGTCGTTCCTGCTCAACCGCCTGATCGCCCAGCCGGTGCTGCGCATGGCCAGCGCCGCCGATCGCGTGCGGCTGGACGGCGCGCGGGCCATCTCCCTGCCCGACATTTCCGACCGCAAGGACGAGTTGGGCGACCTGTCGCGGGCCCTGGAGGAGATGACCGATTCGATGTCCGAGCGGATGGACGCCATCGAGCGCTTCGCCGCCGACGTCGCCCACGAGATCAAGAACCCCCTGACCTCGATCCGCTCGGCGATCGAGACCCTGGACCTGGTGACCGATCCCGCCGCCCGGGCCCGGCTGCTGGGCATCCTGCAGCAGGACGTCACCCGCCTGGACCGGCTGGTCACCGACATTTCCAATGCTTCCAGGCTGGACGCGGAGCTGTCGCGCGAGGCGCCGCGGGCCTTCGAGCTGAACGGCCTGCTGGCCGAGGTCATCCATTTGTACGAGGCCCAGCTGCGTCCGGGCGAGGCCCCGGGCAGCGTGCGGGTGACCTTCGACGCCAAGGGCGCGCCGCAGCACGCCCGGATCGTGGCGCGCGAGACCCCGGTGGGCCAGGTGTTCCGCAACCTGATCGACAACGCCCGCTCGTTCAGCGCCGCCGACGGCGAGGTGCGGGTCACGCTCAAGCGCGATCCGGGCCTGCGCGATCATCACAATCGCCTGATCGTCACGGTCGACGACGACGGCCCCGGGATCCCGCCCGACAATCTGGAGACGATCTTCGAGCGGTTCTACACCTCGCGGCCCAAGGGCAAGGCGTTCGGCGGCAATTCGGGCCTGGGCCTGTCGATCGCCCGCCAGATCGTCGAGGCGCATGGCGGGACCATGCGAGCCGAGAACCGCAAGGACGCCAAGGGCAAGGTGATCGGGGCGCGGTTCGTGGTCGACCTGCCCGAGGCCGGCGCCCACAACGGTCACCATCATCACGGCGGCCAACGCGATGGGGGCGCGCGCGAATGATCCGCCATGCGGGCCTGATCGCCCGGCGGGTCGCCGGAACCTGGCGCGGCGCGCTGATCGAAGGCCCGTCGGGCGTCGGCAAGAGCGACCTGATGCTGCGGGCCCTCGACCAGGGCTTCGTCCTGGTCGCCGACGACCGCACCCTGGTGTTCGTGTCCGGCGGCAGGCTGCATGGCCGCGCGCCGGACGCCCTGGCCGGGTTGATCGAGGCCCGCGGCCTGGGCGTGCTGCCCCAGCCGCATCGAACGTTTTGCCGGATCGATCTTCTGGTACGCTGCGTGGATGGGCCGCGGGCGGTCGAGCGGTTGCCCGATCCCACGTTCCAGGTCATCGAAGGCGTTTCCACGCCGGTGCTGGACCTGTGGCCTCTGGAACCCGGCGCGCCGGGGAAAATCAGGCGGGTGTTTGAGCATCTTGGAGTCACCGACTAACAAGCGTATCAAGGCGGCCCGCGCGGCCGCCTCCCTGCCGCCACGGGTTATGGGGATCCGTTTGAGAGATCAGGCATGATCGGGCTCGTGATAGTCACGCACGGGCGGCTGGCGGAGGAGTTCGTCTCCGCCATGGAACATGTGGTCGGACCGCAGGGCGCGGTGAAGGCCATTTGCATCGGCCCGGAGGACGACATGGAACGTCGCCGGTCGGACATTCTGAAGGCGTGCGCCGCGGTCGACCAGGACGGCGACGGCGTGATTCTGCTGACCGACATGTTCGGCGGCACGCCGTCGAACCTGGCCATCTCGGTGATGGAGCAGACCAAGGCCGAGGTGATCGCCGGCCTGAACCTGCCGATGCTGATCAAGCTGGCCAGCGTGCGCCAGCGCGAGAACCTGCAGGCCTGCGTCGCCCACGCCCAGGAGGCTGGACGCAAATATATCTCCGTGGCCTCCTACGTGCTGGCAGGGGAAAAATGAGTCGCATGGCGGCGCGCACGGTCGAGATCGTCAACGAGCGGGGGTTGCACGCCCGCGCCTCGGCCAAGTTCGTCAAGCTGGCCTCGGGCTTCGACGCCGAGGTCACGGTCGCCCGCGACGGGACCAGCGTCGACGCTCGCTCGATCATGGGTCTGATGATGCTGGCCGCCGGCATCGGCTCGACCATCGACATCGCCGCCGAGGGCCCCGAGGCCGACGCGGCGGTCGAGGCCCTGATCGAACTGGTGTCGAACCGGTTCGACGAGGAGCGCTGAAGCCGCTCGCCGAACCGGGTCGGACCGCGCTCAGGGGACGGGGTCGCCGTCCGCATCGACGTGGCGGATCTCGCCGAGCTTGAGCGCCGCCAGGCCCGGCTCGATCTTCTTGCGGTCGCCGACGATCACCCAGACCAGGGCCCCGTCACGCACCACCTTGCGGGCCGCCTCGCCGGTTTCGGCGAGGGTCACCGCCCGCACCTTGTCGGCGTAGCCGTCGTAATAGTCGTCGGCGCGGCCGCGATAGGCCATGTCCGTCAGATAGCCGGCGACCGCGTTGTTGGTCTCCCACGCTCCCGGCAGCGACAGGGTCATGTTGTTCTGGGCCATGGCCAATTCCTCGGCGGTCACGGGTCTGGGCCCGACGACGCCGGTCAGCTCCTTGCGCAGCTCGGCCGCCGATTCCGCGGTCTTGTCGGTCTGCACCGAGGCGTAGGCGTTGAAACGCCAGGGCCCACGGCCGCCGCCCACGAAGCTGGAGGCGCCATAGGACCAGTGCTTGTCCTCGCGCAGGTTCATGTTCAGGCGCGAGACGAAGGCGCCGCCCAGCACCGTATTGAAGGTGTCGATGGCGATCTCGTCCTGGTCGTTGCGCGGCGGCGCGATGTTGCCGGCCAGGATCATCGACTGCTGGGCGTCGGGCTTGTCGACCAGATAGACCAGGGGTTTGTTGCCGCCGGCGGCGGGCGGCACGGCGATCGGCGGCACGGCGGCGGGCTGCCAGCCGGCGAACGCCGTCTCCAGGGCCGGCGTCAGCTTGCCGGCCTCGACGTCGCCGACCACCACCAGGACGGCGTTGTTGGGGTGGAACCAGCGGGCATGGAAGGCGGCCAGCTCGTCTCGACGCAGGGCGCTTAGGCTCTTCTCGGTCGAGATGCGACCGTAAGGGTGGTCGCGCCCGTAGATCGCCGGTCCGATCACCCGGAACGCCATGTTGGAAGGGTTGCGCTTCTGCTGCTGGACGCCGGCGATGGCCAGGGCGCGCTCGCGCTCGACGTCGGCCGGACGAAAGGCGGGATTCTCGATCACGTCGGCGAACAGGGCCAGCGACGGCGTCAAGGTCGCCGCCAGGGTGCTCATGCTGACATAGGAGGCCTCGCCGCCGCCACGTGTCGAGAGGCTGGCTCCCAGGCCGCTGAGCTCCTCGCTTATGCCGATGGCGTCGCGCGTCGTCGTGCCGTCGTCCATCAGCGACATCGCCAGCGAGCCCGTGCCGGTCTTCTCGCCGGCGAAGTCCGGGGCGTATCCGGTGTTGACCATCAGGCTCAGCTCGACGGTCGGGGCGGCGTGGCGCTCGACGACGATCACCTTCAGGCCGTTGGACAGGGTCAGGCGCTTGGCCGTCGGAAACACCGGGCTGGCGGTCTGGGCCGGCGTGGGCATGGTCTTGCGGTCGGCCCCCGGCCCGCTGGCCGCGAAGTCCGGAACCGGCAGGATGGACAGGGTATAGGACCCGTCGGACAGCCAGCGCTGGGTCGCGCCCTGGATCTGGCGCGGCGTCACGGTCTTCAGGACCGCCAGGTCTTCCTTCCAGGCGTCGGGCGAGTCGTGGAAGGTCTGGCTCTGGGCCAGCAGGTCGGACTTGCCGCCGAACCCGCCGATCCGCTCCAGGCCCTGCAGGATATTGGCGGCGCGGCGGGTGCGCACGCGGTCCAGCTCCGCCGCCGTCGGGCCCGCGGCGATCAGCTTGGACACCTCCTCGTCGACCTCGCGCTCGATGCGCGCCAGGTCCTGGCCCTGTTTCGCCGTGACCTCGATCACGAACTGGCCGGCGATCTCGCGCGTCCAGGCGTAGGCGGTGACGTCGGTGGCGATCTGCTCGTCGAACACCAGCCGCTTGTAGAGGCGCGAGCCCTTGTCCGAGACCAGCAGGTCGGAGGCCAGGTCGAGCAGGCGGGCGTCGGCGTCGCCGTCCTGGGGGATGTTCCACACCTTGTAGAGGCGCGGCTGGGCGACATGGTCATAGGCCACCTCGCGCTGGGCGCCGGAACGCTTGGCGATCCAGACCTTGGGATGGGCGACGGGCGGGCCGGGCGGGATGTCGCCGAAATAGGTCTCGACCTTGGTCTTGGCCTCGGCCGGCGTGATGTCCCCGGCCAGCACGATGGTGGCGTTGGTCGGACCGTAATAGGTGCGGAACCACTCCTTCACGTCATCCAGCTTGGCGGCGTTCAGGTCGTCCATCGAGCCGATGACGGTGTGGCCGTAGGGGTGCTCTTCGGGGTAGGTGGCCTTGGTGATCAGGTTCCAGGCCTGGCCGTAGGGACGGTTCTCGCCCTGGCGCTTCTCGTTCTGGACGACGCCGCGCTGCTCGTCGAGCCGGGGCTGGTCCAGGGCGCCCAGCAGGTGGCCCATGCGGTCGCTCTCCAGCCACAGAATGGTGTCCAGCGCGCTTTTGGGGACGTTCTGGAAGTAGTTGGTGCGGTCGTTGTTGGTGGTGCCGTTCATGTCGGTCGCGCCGATGCGCTCGGTGACCTTGAAGAAGTCGTCGTTGTGATTCTCGCTGCCGTTGAACATCAGGTGCTCGAACAGGTGGGCGAAGCCCGAACGGCCGCGGGGCTCGTCCTTGGCGCCGACGTGGTACCAGATGTTGATCGCCACGATCGGCGCCTTGTGGTCCTCGTGGACCAGCAGCGTCAGGCCGTTCTTCAGGACGAACTTGGTGTAGGGGACGTCCGGATCCGGCAGCGCCGGCCGCGCGGCGACGGTTGTCGCGGCCTTGGCCGTCGGCGCGGCCAGCGCCGGTGATGCGACGAGCAGGGCCGCGGCTGCGGCCGAAATGAATAGTTTCACGAGGCGTCCCCCAGGCGATGAATCGTGATCGACACGATCTTCACCTTAGGTTGTGACGCCAATTGGGCAAGGCTCAGCTTTGGAGCGACGGCGCCGCCGCTACTCCGCCGCCACCGTTTCCGGCGCCGCCGTCTTCACGCCCATCGGCCGCAGGTCCAGGTCCTGGAACAGGGCGCTGTCCTCGTCCTGGCCGGGCAGGGGGGTGGTCAAGAGCTTGCCGCCGACGAAGATCGAGTTGGCGCCGGCCAGGAAGCACAGGGCCTGCAGCTCGCGGCTCATCTCGTCGCGGCCGGCCGACAGGCGGACCATGGCCTTGGGGCAGACGATCCGGGCCACGGCGATGGTGCGGACGAACTCGATCGAGTCGATCTGGCCTTCCTTCAGCACCTTGTCGCCCAGCGGCGTGCCGCTGACCGGCACCAGGCCGTTGATCGGCAGGCTGTCGGGGTGGGCCGGCAGGGTGGCCAGCTGGTGCAGCAGGCTGGCGCGGTCGCGACGCTGCTCGCCCATGCCGACGATGCCGCCGCAGCAGGTGCTCATGCCCGCGTCACGGACGTAGGCCAGGGTGTCCAGCCGTTCCTGGTAGGTGCGGGTCGAGACCACGTCGCCGTAATATTCCGGGCCGGTATCGAGGTTGTGATTATAGTAGTCGAGGCCGGCGTCCTTCAGCTGCCTGGCCTGGTCCGGCGTCAGCATGCCCAGGGTCGCGCAGGTCTCCAGGCCCAGGGCCTTCACCCCGCCGATCATCGCCGCCAGCCTGGGCAGGTCGCGGTCCTTCAGCTCGCGCCAGGCCGCGCCCATGCAGAAACGCTGGGCCCCGCCGTCGCGGGCCTCGCGGGCCTTGGCGATCACCACCTCGGCGTCCATCAGCTTCTCGGCCTTCAGGCCGGTCTTGAAGTGGGCGCTCTGGCTGCAATAGCCGCAGTTCTCGGCGCAGCCGCCGGTCTTAACCGACAGCAACTGCGACAGCTGCACCTCCGACGGATCGAACCAGGCCCGGTGCACGGTCGCGGCCTGGAAGACCAGCTCCATGAACGGCAGGTCGAACAGGGCCTCGACCTGGTCGAGGGTCCAGTCGTGGCGAGGGTGGGCGAGGTTGATCTGGCTCATGGCGCGCAGGTTTGGACTCCGCCAGTTTGATTGGCAAGCACGTCCAGCGTGCGAGCCCCGCCGGGTCCCGCGCGCGAAGGCGAGCAACGGCTCATGGAGCCAAAGCCGGCGCGTCAGGTTATAAGGTCGCATGGATCACGAAATCGAGCTGAAGTTCCTGATCGCCCCGGAGGCTTCGAGCGAGATCCTGGCCCGGCTCGAAGGGCGGGAGGCGGTTCGACAGCTCGACGCGACCTATTTCGACACGGCCGACCACGCCCTGCGCAAGGCGGGTTTCGGCCTGCGCGTCCGCGACGGCGAGAACGGCCGCAAGCAGACCCTCAAATCGGCCTCCTCCGGCGGCGTCTTCGCCCGCGGCGAGTGGGAGAACCCGGTCGAAGGGCCTGAACCCGACCGCGACCTGCTGGCCCGCACCCCGGCCGCCAAGATCATCAACGGCGACGCCCTGACCCCGGTGTTCGCCGCCAACGTCACGCGCGTGACCCGGCTGATCGAGCGTGACGGCGCGACCATCGAGGCGGCCCTGGACCAGGGCGAACTGCTGGCCGACGATCGGCGGGCAGGGATCAGCGAGCTGGAGCTGGAGCTGAAGGCCGGCGCGCCACGCGTGCTGTTCGACCTGGCGCGCGACCTGGCCGCCCACGCGCCGCTGCGCCTGTCCCTGGTCAGCAAGGCCGAGCGCGGCTACGTCCTGGCCCTGGGCGAGGCGGAGGGGCCGCGGGCCGAGGCGGTCCTGGCGCCCGACGCGACCGTCGGCGAGGCGCTGCAGGCCTTGGGGCGCGCCGCCCTGGACCGGCTGTGCGCCGCCGCCGAGGGCCTGCGGACCCGTCCGGGTCCCGAGCGGGTGCACAAGCTGCGGGTGGCGGCGCGGCGCTTCCGGGCCCTGCTGTCGACCTTCAAGGCCCTGGCCGCCGATCCGGCCGCCCGCCACGTCAAGGCCGAGCTGAAATGGCTGGCCGACGCCCTGGGCGCGGCGCGGAACCTGGACGTGTTCGTCGCCGACGTTTGGCGGCCGGCTGTCGAGGGGCGTCCGGCGCCGGACCCGGCCGACGCCGAGCCCGGCGCCGCCGTCCAGGACGAGGCCCGCGCCCTGGCGGCGTTCGGCAAGGCCCTGCTGGCCGCTCAGACCAAGGCCTACGCCCAGGCCGGCGAGGCCGTGGACAGCGCCCGCTTCCGCGCCCTGGCCATCGACGCCGCCGCCTGGCTGGAGGCCGGCGCCTGGACCACCGACAAGCGCCTGGAAAAGATCCGCGCCAAGTCCGCCGCCGACTTCGCCAGGAAGGCGCTGGACAAGCGCCGGCGCCGCATCCGCAAGGACGGCCGCGACCTGGCCGGCCTGAGCCCCGAGGATCGTCACCACCTGCGCATTCGCGGCAAGAAGCTGCGCTACGCCCTCGAGGACCTGGGCGGGCTGTTTCCCGATCATCCCAAGCGCCTGGGCCGCTTCGTCGCGGCGACCCGGGACCTGCAGGACGCCCTGGGGCTGCTCAACGACCAGGCCGGGCGCGAGGCCCTGGCCCGCGAGGTGGCGACGGCCTGCGAGGACCCCGAGGCCGCCTTCGCCGCCGGCCGCCTGACCGCGAACGGCGCCGAGCGCGAAGCCGAACTGCTGGCCGACGCCCAGGGCGCCTACGTCACCTTCGCCGAGGCCAAGCGTTTCTGGTGATCCGCCAGGGTTGCGCGACCCGCGTCCGACGGCTTAGGTGACCCGAAGTGGGCTCGGGGGCCGAATGCGCTTTTCTGTTCTGATTCTAGTTGCCTTGCTGTCGGCGGGTGCGACCCACGCCCGTTCCCAAACTCACGCACCGTCGGCACAACCGCCCATCGCGGTCGAGATCACCCTGCGCGAAGGTCCCGAACGACGCGCTGTGTGGGTCGACATGACCTTCCAGGGCGACGCTGACGGACGCACGGTGGTGCGCCTGCCCGATCGCTTCGGTTACGCCACGGATCTCTGGCTCAACGTGACCGAAGTCTCGGTCGACGGCGGCCGGATCACGCCTGGTGACGCCAAGACGCTGATCCTGGACCACGCGCCCTCGGCGACCCTTCACTTGCGCTATCGGGTTAAGACCGGCGTGCGAGGCCGGCGCGGCCTGGGCGTCGAGGCCGGACCCGCCGAGGGCGCTCAGGGCGTCAGCTTCCTGGGCGAGACGGTGATCGCCTATCTCGAAGGGAGGCTCGATGTGCCGGCGACGGTGCGGCTGGGCGCGATGCCGGCGGGTTGGACCCTGGCGTCCGATCTGGAAGCGGCGAGCGACACTACTCTCCGCGAGGCGCGGGAAAGCTATCTGCTGGCGGGTCCGACGGTGCGGATCGTCGAGCGACGCCTGCCCGACGGCTCGCGGCTGCGCGTGGCCCTACGCGGCGACTTCGACTTTGGCGACGACGCTGTGGCCAACAACGCCGCCCGGCTCGTCGCCTACCAGCGTCAATACTGGAGGGCGCCGCCCGGATCCTTCCTGATCACCATCGACCAGGTCCCCGTCCCGGACGTGATGATCTGGGGCGGCCAGGGGCGTGGCGCGGACAGCGCTGCGCTCTATGCGTCCAAGGCCGTGTGGCTAAGTAAGTTCACTGAGGTGTTGGCCCATGAGATCACCCATGCATGGCTGGCGCGCGCCCTGGGCGGCCTGCCGGCGGGCACCGACGAGCCCAAAGGCTACTGGTTCTCGGAGGGCTTCGCCGACTATCTGGGCTATCGAAGCCTGGTGAAGTCGGGCGTGTTTTCGCCCGCCGACTTCGGTACGGCGTTAAGCGGCCACGCGTGGCCCGGCCCGGTCAGCGCCGAGCGCATGACGACCGACTACTGGCGTGATCCAGAGCTGTTCAACTGGCCCTATTTCCAGGGCTTCAACTTGGCGCTGCGGTGGGACGAGCGCCTGCGGGGCAGCGGCAAGGGCGCGCTGCGCGACGTGTTGCTGGCTCAGGCCAAACACGCCGCGGCGGGCGGAAGCCAGACCGCCGACGCCCTGTTTCCAAAGGTTTATGCCGAGGTGTCGGGCCTGGACCTGTCGGCGGACATCGAGCGCTATGTTACACGGGGCGAGCCAGCCCAGGTTCCCGAAGCGATCGCCAGGATCTGCGACTGGCTTCCCACCGCCGACCCGCCACGGAACGGAGTGGTGCAACTCGACATGGACGGCTGTGTCGCCGCCGCGTTCGGTCCCAGCATATAAAGAAATCCTTATGCCTTAATTGCGAGAAGGGGCCGGGCGCGGTATAGACCGCGCAAGACCATCCCCCGACCGCAGGAGCCGACCGTGGCCGACTACATCGTCAAGGACATTTCGCTCGCCGATTTCGGCCGCAAGGAAATCGCCATCGCCGAGACCGAAATGCCCGGTCTGATGGCCACCCGCGCCGAATACGGCCCGGCCCAGGTCCTGAAGGGCGCCCGCATCGCCGGCAGCCTGCACATGACCATCCAGACCGCCGTGCTGATCGAGACCCTGACCGCCCTGGGCGCCGAAGTGCGCTGGGCCTCGTGCAACATCTTCTCGACCCAGGACCACGCCGCCGCGGCCATCGCCGCCTCGGGCGTGCCGGTGTTCGCCTTCAAGGGCGAGAACCTGGTCGAGTACTGGGAATACGCCCACAAGATCTTCGAATGGGCCGACGGCGGCTATCCGAACCTGATCCTCGACGACGGCGGCGACGCCACCCTGCTGTGCGTGCTGGGTCCGAAGGCCGAGAAGGATCCCTCGATCCTCAACAATCCGCAGAACGAGGAAGAAGAAGCGCTCTACACCGTGATGAAGCGCTACCTGGCCGAAAAGCCGGGCTTCTACACCGCCATCCGCGACGCCATCGGCGGGGTGTCGGAAGAGACCACCACGGGCGTCCACCGCCTGTACCAGATGGCCCAGAAGGGCGAGCTGCCGTTCCCGGCCATCAACGTCAACGACAGCGTCACCAAGAGCAAGTTCGACAACCTGTACGGCTGCCGGGAATCGCTGGTCGACGCCATCCGCCGCGGCACCGACGTGATGCTGTCGGGCAAGGTGGCGGTGGTCTGCGGCTATGGCGACGTGGGCAAGGGCTCGGCCGCCTCGCTGCGCCAGGGCGGCGCCCGGGTGATCGTCACCGAGATCGACCCGATCTGCGCCCTGCAGGCGGCGATGGAAGGCTATGAGGTCCAGACCCTGCAGGACGTGGCCGACAAGGCCGACATCTTCGTCACCGCCACCGGCAACAAGGACGTCATCACCGTCGACGACATGCGCCGGATGAAGAACAACGCCATCGTCTGCAACATCGGCCACTTCGATTCCGAGATCCAGATCGCCGGCCTGCGCAACTTCAAGTGGGACGAGATCAAGCCGCAGGTCCACCACGTCGAGTTCCCGGACGGCAAGAAGATCATCGTGCTGTCGGAAGGCCGCCTGGTGAACCTGGGCAACGCCACGGGCCACCCCAGCTTCGTGATGTCGGCCAGCTTCACCAACCAGACCCTGGCCCAGATCGAGCTGTGGACCAACAAGGCCGCGTACAAGAACGAGGTCTACACCCTGCCCAAGCACCTCGACGAAAAGGTCGCCTTCCTCCACCTGGAGAAGCTGGGCGCCAAGCTGTCGACCCTGCGCAAGGACCAGGCCGACTACATCGGCGTGCCGGAAAAGGGTCCGTTCAAGCCGGACCACTACCGCTACTAGGCTTCGCCCCGAGCGAACCGAAGGGCCCGCCGCGGAAACGCGGCGGGCCTTTTTGTTGGGCGCCGAGGCGGATGTCGAGATGCTCGCCAATCAGATAACATTGTTCGTCGACCTGCGCTGCGTCATAGTGGCGCTTGCCCTATTCAAGTCCCCCATGCTCGGCTAAGCCGCTGGTCATGCCGCTAGCTCTGATCATTTCCAGCCATGTCGCGGGCAGCCAGGTGGGCGGCACGGCCCAGGCCGCCGCCCTGGTGCAGTTCCGCATCGATTCGATGGTCGTGCCGACCGTGCTCTACGGCCGTCATCCCGGCTGGGGCATCCCGGGCGGGGCGGCCGCGCCCATCGAGGTGATGGAGGGCATGCTCGACGGCATCGAGGCCAACGGCCTGCTGAGCCTGACCGACATGGTTATCACCGGCTATTTCGCCAGCGCCGCCCAGGTGCGCGCCGCCGCCCGCACCATCGACGCCGTGCGCGCCGCGCCGCGCGAAGGCGGACCCAAGGGCGCCTTCGCGCGCAAGCCGACCGTGATCATCGACCCGACCATGGGCGACGCCGGCAAGGGCCTCTACGTGCCGGTCGAGGTGGCCGAGGCGATCGCCGGCGACCTGATCCCGCGCGCCGACGTGGTGGCCTGCAACGCCTGGGAGCTTCAGCGCCTGACCGGCATGGACTCGCGCGACCCCCAGGCCGCGGTGCGCGCCGGCCGGCTGCTGAACAAGCCGACCCTGGTGTCGTCCGTACAAAGAGGAAATGAGATCGGCGTGGTCTATGTCGACCGCAAGGAGGCCTGGCTGGCGGCCCACGCCAAGGCCGCGCGCTCGCCCAGCGGCACCGGCGACCTGCTGACCGCCCTGTTCGCCGCCTCGATCCTGGAAGGCCAGACCCTTTCCTACGGCCTGGCCCGCGCCGTCGGCGGCGTGGCCGAAACCGTGACCGCCGCCAACATCTGGAACGCGCCGGAGCTGCCGATCGTGGCCATGGCCGCGCGGATCAAGCAGACCTCGCCGACCGTGCGGATCGAGCGGCTGGCCTAGGGCCTAGATGCTCCCCTGCTGGGGGAGCTGTCGCGAAGCGACTGAGGGAGCTTGCGCGGCGCTCCCCCTCCGGCCCTCCGGGCCACCTCCCCCAGAGGGGGAGGATCTGTCGATGGATGACAACAGGAAGCGGCCTGGGCTAGACCCTTGCCCATGACCGTCGACATCACCGGCTTCTGCCCCGACCGCTTCTCCGCCGTCCGCGACGCGTTCGCCGCCAACTTCGAGGACGGCGGCGAGCTGGGCGCGCGGTTCGCGCTGGCGATCCATGGCGAGGTGGTCGTCGACCTGATGGGCGGCTTCGCCGACCGCAAGCGCGAGGTGGCGTTCGGTCCCGACACCCTGACGCCGCTGTTCTCGACCACCAAGGCGGTGGCGTCCCTGCTGATCGCCCGGCTGGTCGACCAGGGACGGCTGACCTACGATCAAACCGTCGCCTCGGTCTGGCCGGAGTTCGCGCAAGCCGGCAAGCAGGACGTCACGGTCGGCCAGGTGATGTCGCACCAGGACGGCCTGTCGGGCTTTCCCGACGAGACCGACCCGGCCATCTGGTTCGACTGGGCGGCCACGACCGCCAAGCTGGCGGCCATGGCGCCGCTGTGGCCGATCGGCTCGGCTAGCGGCTATCACCCGGTGACCTTCGGCTTCACGGCCGGCGAGATCTTCCGCCGGGTCGACGGCCGGACCATGGGGACCGCCCTGCGCGAGGACCTGGCGCAGCCGCTGGACCTGGACCTGTGGATCGGCCTGCCCGACAGCGAGCACGCCCGCTGCGCCGAGCTGATGCGGCCGACCGCCCTGCCCAAGTTCGGGGCGATGAACGACGCCGTGAAGGCCGCCTTCATGACCAAGTGGGCGGCGCCGGGGGGACGCGGCACGGCCGACTGGCGGCGGGCCGAGATCCCGTCGGCCAACGGCCACGCCACCGCCCCGGCCCTGGCGCGGCTGATGGGCGCCCTGGCCTCGGGCGGCGAGCTGGACGGCGTCCCGGTGCTGTCGCCGGCCGTGATCGCCCAGGCCAGCGCCGAGCGGATCGCCGGCCAGGACCTGGTCCTGCCCTATGTGATCAGCTGGGGCGCGGGCTTCATGCGCAACACGCCCAACTTCTTCTACGGCCCGACCGCCGAGGCCTTCGGCCACAGCGGCTGGGGCGGCTCGTGCGCCTTCGCCGACCCGTCGCGCGGCGTTTCGGGGGCCTATGTGATGAACAAGCAGGGGACCGAGCTGATCGGCGACCCCCGCGCCGTGCGGCTGGTCCAGGCGGCGTACGGCGCGCTCTAGATCTTTGTTTTGGCGCATTTTCTTCACGCGAACCGGTATCCACTTCGCTCGAAAATGCTCTAGCGAACCTTCGGAGGCGGACATGGGCAAGGTCGGGGCCAAGATCAGGATCGCGGGCGTCGTCGGCCTGGCCGCCCTGGCGTGGGGTTCCGCGGCCCACGCCCAGGATGGGGCGCGCGACTTCTGCGCCGACCGGCCGGGCAAGGGCTCGCCGCCCTGCGTGCTCGACGCCGGGCGCTTCCAGGCCGAGCTGGGCGTGGCCGACGGGGCCTGGAGCCGGGGCGGCGGTGTCTCGACCGACGACCTGGCCTTCGGGGCCGTCGAACTGCGCCTGGGCCTGACCCCGACCGTCGAGGGCCAGATCAGCTGGACGGCCCACGAACGGGTCCGCCAGAAGGACCGGGCCTCGGGCGCGGTCTCGACCGTCGACGGGACCGGCGATGTCACCTTCGCCCTGCGCTGGTCGCTGCGGAATCCGGCGGGCGACGGCGTCTCGGTGGCCCTGCAACCCTTCCTCGTCGCGCCGGTCGGGGCCGAGGGGATCGGCGGCGACGCCTGGCAGGGCGGGGTGATCGTTCCGATCTCGCTGCCGCTGAACGGCGACTGGTCGCTGGCCCTGTCGCCGGAGCTGGACGCGCGTCCGGACGCCGACGGCGCGGGCCGCCACGCGGGCTTCGGCGGGGCGGTCGGGGTCGGGCGTTCGTTCGGGCCGGTGGCCCTGGGCGTCGAGCTGTGGGCCGACCGCGACGAGGATCCGTCCGGCCATGTCACCTCGGCCAGTTTCGACCTGACGGCGGCCTGGACGCCGGCCTCGGTCAAGGACCTGCAGCTGGACGCCTCGGCCTATGTCGGCCTGAACCGCGATACGCCCGACCTCCAGCTGGCGGTGGGCGTGGCCAAGCGGTTCTAGGCCTTCGCGCGGGGCTTTTTCTCGATCATCAGCGCCCCGACGATTCCCGCGACGATCGCCGCCACGGCGCTGATCCCCATCACCCACGGATAGCCCTGGGGTCCCGGCGCGAAATAGATCAGGCCCAGCACCGCCACCGCCAGCAGGCCGGCCACCCGGGCGACGGCGTTGTTGACCCCCGAGGCGACGCCGGCGTGGCTGGCGGACACCGCGCTCATCACCGTGTTGGTCAGGGGCGCGACCGCGACGGTCATGCCCAGGGCCACCACCAGCAGGCCGGGCAGCACGCCGGTCCAGTAGCCCGAGCCGATCCACGGCGCGCCCAACAGGCCGAACCCGATCCCGGCCAGGATCGGGCCGGCCGTCAGCATCGGCCGGGCGCCGAACCGGTCGGCCAGCCGGCCCGCCAGGCCCGACAGGCCGCCCATGATCACCGAGAACGGCAGAAGGGTCGCACCGGCTCCGGCCGCCGAATAGCCGTGGCGGGCGATCAGCTCGAACGGCAGGAAGAACAGGGCGCCGGTCAGGCCGAAATACAGCGCCAGGGTCAGCAGGTTGGCGCCGCTGAAGGTTCGGGAGCGATAGAGCGCCAGCGGCATCATCGGATGCTTCTCGCGGGCCTGGCTGACGATGAAGCCCGCCAGCAGGGCCGCGCCGAGGGCCAGGGCGGTCCAGACCGGCAGGCTGGTCCAGCCGCGGTGGCCGGCGGCGGTCAGGCCCCAGGTCAAAGCCCCCAGGCCGGCGGCGGCCAGGACCGCGCCGCGCCAGTCCAGACGCTCGACCTCCGGGTCACGGCTCTCGCGCACGGCCGCCAGGGCCAGCCAGACGGTGGCGGCGGCCAGCGGCAGGTTGATCAGGAAGATGGCCCGCCACGAGACGTGGTCGACCAGCCAGCCGCCCAGCACCGGGCCGACGGCCGTGGTCACCGCCCCGAACCCGGCCCAGGCCCCGATCGCCGCACCGCGCTCCTGGTCGCTGAAGGTCGAGCCCAGGATCGCCAGGCTGGCCGGGACCAGCATGGCCGCGGCGACGCCCTGGACGGCGCGGGCGGCGATCAGCCAGCCGGCGTCCGGAGCCAGGGCGCAGCCCAGCGAGGCGGCCGCGAACAGGCTCACGCCGATCACGAAGATCCGCCGCCGCCCATAGCGGTCGCCGGCCGAGCCGCCGATCAGCACCAGGGCGCCCAGCAGCAGCAGGTAGGCGTTGACGATCCACTGCACCTGGGCGGCGTCGGCCTTCAGCGCGGTCCGCATGGCCGGCAGGGCGACATTGACCACCGAGCCGTCGATGAAGGCCATGCTCGAGCCCAGCACCGTGGCGGCCAGGGCCAGGCGCTTGCGGGACGCGGAGGTCTCGCCTTCGGGACAGGGATGGGCCCGGACGACGCCTTCGTCGCAGGGCGGATGTTGCGGACCGGTCATGGGGTGCGAGCATGGCCCAAGGCCTCGCGCCGCGCCATGCCTCGCCCGACGGTTGCTGTCAGGCTCGCGCCAGCCACGCGGCCAGGGCTTCTTCCTGGCGGGTCAGCTTCGAGCGGCCCTTGTTGCGCTTTAGCGGCCCGGCCTGACCGGTCAGCAGGTAGGCCAGGCCGCGGCGCGTGTTGGGGGCGACCCAAAGGCCGGAGGTCAGGCCGTAGGCGTCGCCGGCATGGCCGATCCAGCCTTCGCAACCGTCGAACGGATTGTCGTAGCCTTGGGTCCCGGTCAGGGTCTGGACGCCCAGACCGTAGGCGCGGATCAGGCCGCCATAGCCCTCGCCGTTGGGGCGGGCCGGGTCGAACCGCCAGGCCGGGCTGGTCATGGCCTGGAAGGTTTCGGGCTTCAGGATCGGGGCGCCGCGTCGGACCAGCAGCCGGCCGATCGTGTTCAGGTCGTTGATCGAGGCTCGCAGGCCGCCCTGCGGCGCGAACACGAAGCCGTTCTCGCCGGGGACGTAGCTGTCCAGCGAGCGTCCCGCCGCCTCGGGCGCGACCCGGACGGCGGCCTGGGGCGCGGGCGGCAGGGCCTGGTCCAGCTGGGCGACCCAGGGACCGGCCGCGTCCCAGGGTCCGTCGTCGGACGGAGCCTTGCGATAGAGCACGGCGCGCTGGTCACGGACCGCCTGCGAGACCCCGCTCCAGTTGAAGCCGCCCTCCAGGCCCAGCGGCCCCAGCACCCGCCCGGCCATGAAATGGTCGAAGCGCTGGCCCGACAGCCGCTCGATCAACTGGGCCACCACGGCGTAGTTGACGTCGGCATAGGCGAACCAGTCGCCCGGCGCCTCCTCGGCTGGTCCGAACCACGCGCCGCCGTCCCACTGGACGCCGCCGGGCGTCAGGGCTGCGCTCAGCGGCCGGCCGAACGCGACCGGGTAGCTGGGGCCGTTCCGCAGGCCGCTGGTGTGCGACATCAGCCGGCGCGGGGTGATCGCCGCCTGGGGGAAACGCGGATGGCGCAGGGACCAGCCCAGGATGTCGGAGACGTCGTCGTCTAGCCCGACCTTGCCGGCCTCGACCAGGGTCATGAAGCCGAGCGCCGTGACCAGCTTGGAGATCGAGGCGATGCGGGCCGGGGAGCTCTCGGTCATGGCCCGGCCGCTCGCGACGTCGGCCAGGCCGCGCGCCACGGTCGCCGCAAGAGGCTTGGGCGCGCCGCGGAAGGCGGTTCCCGCCAGAGCCGGGACGGCGGCCTGCGGGTCGCCCGCGCCGGCCAGCAGGTCGTCGAGCGGGTCGCGCGCCGCGCCGGTCATGGCCAGGGCGCCGGCGGCGGCGAGCAGGGAGCGTCGGGTCGGCATGGGGCGGCTCTCGTGAGAGGGCCAACCTAGCTGGTGTTCGAATCCGGCGTCATCCCCTCACAGGTCAGGGATGACGCCGTGGGATCAGGCGATCGCCACCGCCCGCGTCCGCTTCCAGGCCCCATAGGCGAACACCGCCACGCCCAGCCAGATGAACACGAACGACAGGGCCCGCATTGGGGTGAACGCCTCGCCCAGAACGACGCCGATCAGGAACTGGAGGGTGGGCGCGATGAACTGCAGGAAGCCCATGGCGCTGAGCGGCATGCGCCGCGCCGACCAGGCGAACAGCGCCAGGGGCACCACCGTGGCCGGCCCGGCCAGCAGCAGCAGGGTGGTGACGCCCGCGCCCGTGGCGAAGTGGCCGGCGCCGGCGGCCTGCAGGTGCAGCACGTAGACCAGCCCCGGCACGGCCAGGTAGACGCATTCGATGAACAGGCCGGTCTGGGCGTCTGCCTTCACCTGCTTGCGCAGGATGGCGTAGAGGCAGAAGCTCAGCGCCACCCCCAGCGAGATGATCGGCAGGTGGCCCAGGGCCGCCGTCTGGATCGCCACCCCGATCACGGCCAGGCCGATGGCGATGGCCCCTTCGCGGCTGATCCGCTCGCGGAACAGCAGGGCGCCGGCCGCCATGTTCATCAGCGGGTTGATGTAGTAGCCCAGGCTGGCCTCGATCACGTGGCCGGCGGTGACCGCGAACACGTAGATCGACCAGTTGATGAAGATCGCCGCCGTGCTCAGGGCCAGGATCCCCAAGGTCCGGGGCTGGCGCAGCACGGCCGCCACCTGCCCGCCCTGGCGGGCCATCAGCACGGCGAGGAAGGCCCAGGGGGCGGCCCACAGGGTGCGGTGGGCGACCATCTCCCACGCGCCGACGCCCAGCAGGGACAGCAGGTGGAAATAGAGCGGCAGGACGCCCCACAGCAGGTAGCAGCCCACACCGGCGATCAAAGCTGTCCGGGCTTCTTCCGGGCTCTTGGTCAAATCGGCCGACATCGCGTCGTTCCTCAAGGTCGCAAATGAAAAAGGCTCCCGGGACCTGATGTCCCGGGAGCCCTGAAATCGTCCACCCGCTTGTTGCGGAGGGGCGGCTTAGGCCGGGAGCTTCTGCTTGATGAGACCCTTCTCATGCAGCAGCTGCGCGATCTGCACGGCGTTCAGCGCCGCGCCCTTGCGCAGGTTGTCGGCCACGCACCAGAGCGCGATGCCGTTCTCCACGGTCGGGTCGGTGCGGATGCGCGAGACATAGACCGGGAACTCGCCGGCGCTTTCCTTCGGCGTCATGTAGCCGCCGTCCTCGCGCTTATCGACCACCTGCACGCCGTCGGCGTCGCGCAGGATCTCGCGGACGTCGTCCTCGTCCAGCGGGGTCTCGAACTCGATGTTCACCGACTCGGCGTGACCGACCATGACCGGCACCCGCACGCAGGTGGCGGTCAGCTTGATCGACGGATCCAGGATCTTCTTGGTCTCCGCCATCATCTTCCACTCTTCCTTGGTGAAGCCGTCTTCCATGAAGACGTCGATGTGGGGGATGACGTTGAAGGCGATCTGCTTGGTGAACTTCTTCGGCTCGGGCGCGCCCAGGACGAAGACGCCCTTGGTCTGCTCCCACAGCTCGTCCATGCCTTCCTTGCCGGCGCCCGAGACCGACTGGTAGGTCGAGACGACCACCCGCTTGATCCTGGCCTCGTCGTGCAGGGGCTTGAGCACCACCACCAGCTGGGCCGTGGAGCAGTTGGGGTTGGCGATGATGTTCTTGGGCAGCTTGTCGACGGCGTCCGGGTTCACTTCCGGCACCACCAGCGGCACGTCCGGGTCCATCCGGAAGTGGCTGGAATTGTCGATGACGATCGCGCCCGCGGCGCCGATCTTCTCGCCCCAGGCCTTGGAGATGGCGCCGCCCGCGCTCATCAGCACGATGTCGACGGTCGAGAAGTCGAAGGTCTCCAGGTCCTCGCAGCGAAGGATCTGGCTGCCGAACGAGACTTCCACGCCGATGGATTTGCGCGAGGCGATGGCATGCATCTTGTCCACGGGGAATTTCACTTCCTCGAGGATGTTGAACATCTCACGGCCCACATTGCCCGTGGCGCCGACCACGGCGACCCGGTAACCCATCGCAGCCTCCAATTCGTCTTGTAAGCCCCGCCATCGGCGGCGGGAGCGGACCCGTTACGCCCCGCAAGGCGCATAAGCAAGAACAGCCTTTCTAATGCGACGCTTAGGGCGGGGGTGTTGGGGCAGATTTCACCTGGGTTGGATGGGTTCTGCACGGCGGAGGGGGCGTCCAGCGGCGCCTACCGCCGCTCCGCCTTCACGAAATCCACGAACGCCCGCAGGGGCGCGGGCATGTGCCGGCGGCTGGGATAGTAGAGATAGGGTCCGCTGAACGGCGGCAGCCAGTCGTCGAGGACGGTTTCCAGCCGGCCCGCCGCGATGCGATCGGCGCAAAAGCCCTCGAAGGTGGCCAGCAGGCCCAGGCCGGCCTCGGCGGCGGCCAGTTCCAGCTCGCCGCTGGAGGTGATCAGCGGGCCTTCGGGCTGAACGCGGATCACCTCGCCGTCCTTCTCGAACTCCCAGGCGTGGCTGACGCCGCTGGCGAAGCGGTGGCGGATGCAGGGATGGTTGAGCACCTCGCGCGGATGGCTCGGCCGGCCGCGCCGCTCGAAATAGGCCGGCGAGCCGACCACCACGAAGCGCTGCGGCCCGGCCAGGGGCACGGCGATCATGTCCTTCTCCAGGCGCTCGTCGTAGCGGGCCCCGGCGTCGAAGCCGGCGGCCAGCACGTCGACGAAGGCGTCCTCGACGCTGATCTCGACGCGGATGCCGGGATGGGCGGCCAGGAAGCGGGGGATCAGGTCGGGAAAGACGATGCGGGCCACCGCGCCGGGCACGTTCAGCTTCAGCACGCCGGTCGGGCTGTCGCGGAAGGCGTTGACCTCGTCCAGGGCCAGGCCGACGTCGGCGAGGGCCGGGGTCAGGCGGGCCAGCAGCCGCTCGCCGGCCTCGGTGGGGGTGACGCTGCGGGTGGTGCGGTTGAGCAGGCGCACGCCCAGGGCCGCCTCCAGCCGACGCAGGGCTTCGGACAACGACGAGGCCGAAACCCCGCGCTGGGCCGCCGCGCCACGGAAGCCGCGGGCCCGCGCCACGGCGGTGAAGGCGTCGAGATCGGCGAGATCGGGCTGGGCCATTGTGCGAATTTCCGAACAGCTCGTGCGGTGATGGCCGGATTATCGCACGCGAGGCGGGGCTGCATAGTGCCGCCATCGAACACGGACGCCCTCCCCGGCGCCTTTCACGGAGACTTCCCATGCAAACGCGTCAACTCGGCAAGACCGGTCCGGTCGTCTCGGCCCTGGGCCTGGGCGCCATGGGCATGTCGGGCATGTACGGCCCGTCCGACCGGGCCGAGAGCCTGGCGACGATCGACGCCGCCCTTGAGGCCGGGATCACCCTGATCGACACCGGCGACTTCTACGGCATGGGCCACAACGAGATGCTGATCGGCGAGGCGCTCAGGGGCGGCCTCCTTAAAGGAAATAGGCGCGACAAGGCCGTGCTCAGCGTCAAGTTCGGGGCCCAACGCGACCCCGGGGCCGGCTGGATCGGCTTCGACGGCCGCCCGGCGGCGGTGAAGACCTCGCTGGCCTATACGCTGCAGCGGCTGGGCGTCGACCATATCGACATCTACCGTCCCGCCCGCCTGGACCCCGACGTGCCGATCGAGGACACGGTCGGCGCCATCGCCGAGATGGTCCAGGCCGGTTTCGTGCGCCACATCGGCCTGTCGGAGGTGGGCGTCGAGACGATCCGCAGGGCCCACGCCGTCCATCCGATCGTCGACCTGCAGATCGAATACGCGCTGATCACCCGCGGGGTCGAAGACAAGATCCTGCCGGTGCTGCGCGAGCTGGGCGTCGGCATGACCGCCTACGGCGTGCTGTCGCGCGGCCTGATCAGCGGCCACTGGGACAAGGACCAAGGCAAGGCCAAGGGCGACTTCCGCGCCTATTCCCCGCGCTTCCAGGGCGACAATGTCGACAAGAACCTGGCCCTGGTCGAGGCGCTGCGCAGGATCGCGCAGGAAAAGGGCGTCAGCGTCGCCCAGATCGCCATCGCCTGGGTGGCGGCGCAGGGCCAGGACATCGTGCCCCTGGTCGGGGCGCGCACCCGCGCGCGGCTGTCGGAGTCGCTCGGCGCGCTGGACGTGGCGCTGTCGGCCGACGACCTGGCGGCGATCGAACGGGCCGTGCCCAGGGACGCCGCCGCCGGCGCGCGCTACGCCGAGGCCCAGATGGCGCATCTCGACAGCGAGCGCTGACCGGTTCGCGGCCGCCGGTTTGCAAGGGGAGGCGGACGAAAATTTCCGCCTTTTCTCCGGCCGCGCTCGCGCTAGGGTCGCGGTCATGATCGAAGCGCTGCTGAACAGGATGGTCAAGGTCGGCGACCTGACCGTCCATCTTCCCAACGGCTCGGTGAAGAAGGCCGGCGACGGCTCGGGTCCGCCGGTGACCATGCGGGTCAACGCCCGCGGCCTGCGCCGCCTGGTGGCCAATCCCAGCCTGGGCCTGGGCGAGGCCTATATGGAGGGCGACCTGAAGATCGAGCAGGGGACCCTGTGGGACCTGCTGGAGATCGTCGGCCGGAGCGGCGGGCGCACGCCCAAGCGCGGCACGCCCATCACCCGGGCCAGGAAGGCGGTCAAGCGCACGATGCAGTCGCTCAACGATCGCATCGCCGCGCGCCGCAACGTCGCCCATCACTACGACGTCGGAAACGAGCTCTACAAACGCTTCCTCGACGCGGACATGCAGTACAGCTGCGCCTATTTCGCCCGGCCCGACATGACCCTGGAGGAGGCCCAGGCCGCCAAGAAGGCCCATATCGGCGCCAAGCTGAACATCACCCCGGGCATGAAGGTGCTGGACATCGGCTCGGGCTGGGGCGGCATGTCCCTGACCCTGGCGGCCGACCATGGGGCCCGGATGACCGGGGTCACCCTGTCGACCGAGCAACTGGCCCTGGCCCGTGAGCGGGCCGAGAAGGCCGGCCTGTCCGACCAGGTCGAGTTCCGCCTGACCGACTATCGCGACCTCGACGAGACCTTCGACCGCATCGTCTCGGTCGGCATGCTCGAGCACGTCGGCGCGCCGAACTTCCAGACCTATTTCGACACGGTCAAACGCCTGCTGGCCGACGACGGCAGCGCGGTGATCCACGCGATCGGCCGCATGTCGGGACCGGGCGCGACCAACGCCTTCACGGCCAAGTACATCTTCCCCGGCGGCTACATCCCGGGCCTGTCGGAGATCGTCAAGGCGGTCGAGGCGGCGGGCCTGTGGATCACCGACATCGAGATCCTGCGCCTGCACTACGCCGAGACCTGCAAGCACTGGCGGCTGCGCTTCCTGGCCGATCCCGACATCCCCACGATGTTCGACGCGCGGTTCCGGCGGATGTGGGAGTTCTATCTGTGCGGGGCCGAGCTGGGCTTCCGCTACGGCGGCCACATGGTCTTCCAGATCCAGGTCGCCAAGAAGGTCGGGGCCCTGCCGATCACCCGCGACTACATGTTCGAAGGCGAGCGGCGGTAATCTTTGTCTTGGCGCATTTTCTTCACGCGAACCGGCGTCCACTTCGCTCGAAAATGCTTTAAGCCGCCGTAAATGCGCCCGATTGCCGGGCGTTGATGATCTTCAGTTGAGTGGCGTGGCGTTCTCCCTGGGTGTGACACGGAGAGTCCCGATGATCCGGCTCGGCCTGCTGCTCGCGGCCTTCATGACCTTGCTGGCGGCTCCGCCGGCCCTGGCCCAGAGCCAGGTGCGCGACTTCGTCGTCGCGTCCAAGGCCTTCGACGGCAACAAGATCGGCGTCAGCCCGCAGCGGCGGGTGCGGGTCTATCTGCCCGATGGCTACGACGCCTCGGGCCGGCGCTACCCGGTCATCTACTACCTGCACAACCTGTTTGAGGACGAACGGCCGGCCTTCGACCGCGACGGCTTCGCCGCCCTGCTCGACCAGGCGATCGCCGCCAAGGCGATCCCGCCGGTGATCGTGGTCGCCGCCGACTTCAGCACGCCGCTGGGCGGTTCGATCTACACCAGCTCGCCGGTCACCGGTCGTTGGGACGCGTTCATGGCAGACGAGCTCGTGCCCTGGACGGACAAGCAGTTTCGCACCCTGGCGGGCCGCGACTCGCGCGGCCTGGCCGGCGACCGGATGGGCGGCTACGGGGCCTTGGCGTTCGGCATGCGCCACGCCGACGTCTTCGGTTCGGTCTACGCCCTGCATCCGGTGGGCACGGGGCTTGGCCTGCAGACCATGTCCTCGCGGCCCAACTGGGATCTGATCCAGAACGCCAGGTCGCTGGACGACCTGAAGGCCGACGGCTTCTCGCAACTGTTCGTGGCCATCTACCAGGCCCACCTGCCCAATCCCGACCGGCCGCCGCTCTATGTCGACCTGCCGGCGCGCAAGGAGGCGGACGGGCGCATGGTCGTCGACATGAAGCGGACCGCCAAGCTGCAGGACAGCTTTCTGCTGGGCCTGAACCTGCCGCGCTACGCCGACAACCTGAAGACCCTGCGCGGCTTGAAGTTCGATTGGGGCCGCAACGACCCCAATCCCGACCACGTGGTCTCCAACCAGGCCTTCTCCCGCGCCCTCGTCGAGTTCGGCGTGCCGCACGAGGCCGAGGAATATGTCGGCGGCTGGGGCGACCGCACCTGGGGCGAGACCGGGCGGGTCTATAGCGACATGCTGCCGTTCTTCGCCCAGAAACTCGTCTACGAATGACCCTGGTCTACCAGTAGTCCTTCATGATCTCCCGCGCCCAGTCGGGCTCGCGATGCGCGCCGCGCGGGGCGAAGCCGGCCATCACCGGCTTGAGGTCCAGCACCGGCGTGCCGTCGATGGCGTCCAGGCCGCGCACCTCCAGCGACAGGCCGTCGACCGCGACGATCTCGCAGACCGTCACCCCGATGCGGTTGGGCCGGTTCTTGCCGCGCTGGGCGAAGATGCCGACCCTGGGCCAGGCCGGGTTGCCGCGCGGGTGGCGGGCGCCGGCGACGATCTGGTCGTCGGTCACCTTGTCGAACACATAGACCACCTCGACATGGCTGAAGGCGTCCAGGCCCATCAGCGCCTCGGCGTCGAAGCGGGCGGGGTCGAGGTCGATGCGCGCTCGGCTCCGGCCCCAGTCGTCGTCCTCGGGAACGTCGCGGCCGCCATGGACCCTGCCGATCGGCGTCATGGTGATGGACATGGGCCTCCTCCACCTCGTCGAGGCCGAGCTTAGCCGTTGTCGGAGGGGCGGCAAGAGCGCCCTTCTCCGCTGTCGTCGGCGGAGCCGAGTTGCCGCGAGCAGTCGGCCAAGGCTAGGTTGCCGCCGCCTTTCCAGACCTCGGGGATCTCCATGGGCCAGTTTCGCGCGGCCGACCTGTTTCGCCGCAAGCCCGTGAGCCGGGTCGTCGCCGAGGGCGGCGAGCATCTGCCCGACGAGGGCCTGCACCGTTCGATCGGCCTGTTCCAGCTGACCATGCTGGGGGTCGGCGCCACGATCGGCACCGGCATCTTCGTGGCCCTGACCACGGCGGTGCCGGCCGCCGGTCCGGCCGTCGTCGTCTCGTTCGTGATCGCCGGGATCACCGCGGCCCTGACCGCCCTGTGCTACGCCGAACTGGCCTCGACCATCCCGGTGTCGGGGTCGTCCTACAGCTACGCCTACGCCACCCTGGGCGAGTTCGTCGCCTTCCTGGTCGGCGCATGCCTGCTGTTGGAATACGCCGTCTCGGCCTCGGCCATCGCGGTGGGCTGGGGCCAGTACCTGAACGAGATGTTTTCCGACCTGATCGGCTGGCGCATGCCCGACGCCATTGCCAAGGCCCCGGGGGCGGGCGGGGTGTTCAACCTGCCGGCCGTGGTGCTGGTCGGCGCCTGCCTGGTCCTGCTGCTGCGGGGCGTGAAGGAGTCGGTGACGGTCAATGCGATCCTGGTGGTGCTGAAGCTGCTTGTGCTGCTGTTCTTCGTGGTCATCGCCTTCAGCGGCTTCCACGCCGGCAACCTGCAACCGTTCGCGCCGATGGGCGTGGCCGGGATCGGGGCGGCGGCCTCGTCGATTTTCTTCTCCTATATCGGCATCGACGCGGTCTCGACGGCCGGCGACGAGGTCAAGGACCCGCGCCGCACCCTGCCGCTGGGCATCATCCTGTCCCTGCTGATCGTCACCGGCGTCTACATCCTGGTGGCCCTGGCCGCCGTCGGCGCCCAGCCCTGGACGGCGTTCGCGGGGCAGGAAGCGGGGCTGGCGGTGATCCTGCGCAACCTGACCGGCCAGGCCTGGACCTCGCTGATCCTCTGCGTCGGGGCCATCGTCTCGATCTTCTCGATCACCCTGGTCGTCATGTACGGCCAGACCCGCATCCTCTACGCCATGAGCCGCGACGGCCTGTTGCCGCGCGTGTTCCAGCGGGTCAATCCCAGGACCCAGAGCCCGGACCTCAACACCTGGATCGTCGCGGCCTTCATCGCCCTGCTGGCCGCCTTCGTGCCGCTCGACACCCTGGTCAACCTGACCAGCATGGGCACGCTGATCGCCTTCGCCATCGTCTCGCTGGGGGTGATCATCCTGCGGCGGACCCAGCCGGACCTGCCGCGCGGCTACCGCGTGCCGCTCTATCCGGTCGTGCCGGCGCTCAGCGTGGCGTTCTGCGGCTACCTGATCTACGGCCTGCCGCTGGACACCTGGATCCTGTTCGCGGCCTGGGCGGCGGCGGCCTGCGCGATCTATTTCGGCTATTCGGCGCGCAATTCGAAGCTGGCCGGCATTTCCTAAAGGCCGTTCATCGCCTCTCATAACCCGCTCATCCCCGCCTTCGTGGGATGAGCGGGTTATGAATCCCTACTCCACCGTCACCGACTTCGCCAAATTCCGCGGTTGGTCCACGTCGGCCCCCTTCACCACCGCCACGTGGTAGGCCAGCAGCTGGATCGGGGCCGACATCACCAGGGTCGAGACCAGCGGGTCGCTGGCCGGGGCGGTGACCACCACCCGGGCGCCGGCCGGGGCGTGCTTGGCGCCTTGCGGGTCGGTGATGAACACCACCTGGCCGCCGCGCGCCATCACCTCGCTCATGTTCGAGGCCGACTTCTCGAAATAGCTGTCGTAGGGGGCCAGGATGATGATCGGCGTCTGGTCGTCGACCAGGGCGATCGGACCGTGCTTCAGTTCGCCGGCCGCGTAGCCCTCGGCGTGGATGTAGCTGATCTCCTTCAGCTTCAGGGCGCCTTCCAGGGCCAGGGCCGACATCGGGCCGCGGCCCAGGAACAGCACGTCGCGGGCCTTGGCGATGTCGGTGGCGATCTCCTTGAGGGCGTCCTCCAGGCCGATGGCCTCGGCGATCAGGCGCGGGGCCTCCAGCATCAGCCGGACCATCCGCTGCTCCTCGGCCGCGTCGATCATCCCGCGCGCCTTGGCCGCCGCCACCGCCAGGGCGATCATCACGCTGACCTGGGCGGTGAAGGCCTTGGTCGAGGCCACGCCGATCTCCGGTCCGCAGTGGATCGGCCAGACCACGTCGACCTCGCGGGCCATGGTCGATTCCTGGGCGTTGACCACCACGGCGCTCTTCATGCCCTTGGCCTTGCAGTAGCGCAGGGCGGCCAGGGTGTCGGCGGTCTCGCCCGACTGCGACATGGCGATGACCAGCGAACCGGGGCGCAGGGCCGGCTGGCGGTAGCGGAACTCCGAGGCGATCTCGACGTCGACCGGCAAGTCGGCCAGCTGCTCGATCAGGTACTTGCCGATCACCCCGGCGATGTAGGATGTGCCGCAGGCGACGATCTGGATGCGCTCCAGGGCCTTGAAGTCGATGTCGCCCGGCACGGCGGTGCGGGCGGTCAGGGCGTCGACATAGGCCGAGATCGTGCGCTGGCAGCCCTCCGGCTGGTCATGGATCTCCTTTTCCATGAAGTGCCGGTAGTTGCCCTTCTCCATCATCACCGCCGAGGCGGGGACGAGCTTCACGGCGCGCTCGACCGGCGCGCCCGAGACGTCGAAGATCCGGGCGCCGTCGTGGTCGAGGGCCACGTAGTCGCCTTCCTCCAGATAGATCACCCGGTTGGTGAACGGGCCGACCGCCAGGGCGTCGGAGCCCAGGAACATCTCGCCCTGGCCCTTGCCGACCACCAGCGGGCTGCCGCGCCGCGCGCCGAGGATCAGGTTGTCGGCGCCCTCGATCAGCACCGCCAGGGCGTAGGCCCCGGTCAGGCGGTCGAGCGTGGCCTTGAAGGCGTCCAGCGGCTCCAGGCCGGTGGCCAGTTCGGCGTCGATCAGGTGGGCGATGACCTCGGTGTCGGTGTCGCTCCCGAAGACGCGGCCGGCGGCCTTCAGCTCGGCCTTCAGCTCGGCGAAGTTCTCGATGATGCCATTGTGCACCAGGGTGACGCGGCCGGCGGTGTGGGGGTGGGCGTTGCCGACGTTGGGCGCGCCGTGGGTGGCCCAGCGCACGTGGCCGATGCCGTTCTGGGCGGCCAGGGGCTGTTCGACCAGCACCGCCTCCAGGTTCTTGATCTTGCCCTGGGCCCGCCGGCGCTCGACCTTGCCGCCCACGACGACGGCCGCCACGCCGGCCGAGTCGTAGCCGCGATATTCCAGCCGCTTGAGGCTGTCGATCAGGCGCTCCGTGACGGGTTTGGTGCCGACGATGCCGATGATGCCGCACATGGGCCATGATCCTTTGTAGAACGCTTCGACCGGACTATTGCTGTCGAAGCGGATATTTCGAGGCCAGGCTTTAGCATTCGTGAGGACCCGGCCCTCATAAATCTGCATTTCGGATCGTTTCGCGGTTCGACCAAGGCCTAACCGAGACCAGAACAAGACCATGAGCAAGCGCGCTTATTTCGGCACCGACGGCATCCGCGGTCAGGCCAACAAGCATCCGATGACCGCCGAGGTCGCCCTGCGCGTCGGCCTGGCGGCCGGCAAGTTGTTCCGCTCGCAGGACGACCGCCGCCACCTGGTGGTGATCGGCAAGGACACCCGGCTGTCGGGCTACATGCTCGAGCCGGCCCTGGTGGCCGGCTTCGCCAGCGTCGGCATGGACGTGCGATTGTTCGGCCCGCTGCCGACCCCGGCCGTGGCGATGATGACCCGCTCGATGCGCGCCGACCTGGGCGTGATGATCAGCGCCTCGCACAACGACTTCGCCGACAACGGCATCAAGCTGTTCGGCCCCGACGGCTACAAGCTGTCGGACGAGCAGGAGCTGAAGATCGAGGCCCTGATGGACGAGGGCCTGCAGGAGGGCCTGGCCCCGCCGCGCGGCCTGGGCCGCGTCACCCGCATCGATGACGCCCAGGCCCGCTATGTCGAGATCGCCAAGGCGACCTTCCCGCGCCATCTGAGCCTGTCGGGCCTGCGCATCGTCATCGATTGCGCCCACGGCGCCGCCTACAAGGTGGCCCCCACGGCGCTCTACGAGCTGGGCGCGGAGGTGATCACTGTCGGCGTCGCCCCGAACGGCACGAACATCAACGCCGAATGCGGCTCGACCCATCCCGAAGCCATGGCCAAGATGGTGCGCGAATATCGCGCCGACATCGGCGTCGCTCTCGACGGCGACGCCGACCGGCTGGTGATCTGCGACGAGAAGGGCGTGGTGGTCGACGGCGACCAGATCATGGCCATCGTCGCCCTGGCCTTCGCCCGGGCCGGCACGCTGAAGGCGGGCGGCGTGGTCGCCACGGTGATGTCCAACCTCGGCCTCGAGCGGCTGATGACCGACAACGGGCTGAAGCTGGAGCGCACCGGCGTCGGCGACCGCTATGTGATGGCCCGCATGCGCGAGGGCGGCTTCAACATCGGCGGCGAGCAGTCGGGCCACGTGATCCTGTCGGACTTCTCGACCACCGGCGACGGCCTGATCGCCGCCCTGCAGGTGCTGGCGGTGATGATCCAGACCGGCCAGCCGATGAGCGCCCTGGGCCGGCAGTTCGAGCCGGTGCCGCAGCTGCTGGAGAACGTCCGCTTCGCCGGCGGCAAGCCGCTGGAGCACAAGACCGTCAAGGAGGCCATCGCCGACGGCGAGGCCCAGCTGAACGGTTCGGGCCGCATCGTGGTCCGTCCGTCCGGCACCGAGCCCCTGATCCGCATCATGGCCGAGGGCGACGACCCGGCCCTGGTCCGGAAGGTGGTCAAGTCGATCGTCTCGGCGGTGAAGGCGGTTTGATCTTTTCGCCAGCCCCATAATCCGCTCATCCCGGCGAACGCCGGGACCCAGATCCCAAAGCTGGGTGGCTGATTGGAAGAGCTCAGCGTTCTTGGCGTCGGCCCCAAAGCCATTCCATCTGGGTCCCGGCGTTCGCCGGGATGAGCGGTGGTTAGGTGACGTCCCCGTCCACGCCCTCGACCACGGCGCGCAGGTAGTCCACATGCCGCCGAAAGGCCTTGCGGCCGACCGGCGTCAGGGCGGCGCGGGTGCGGGGCTTCTTGCCGACGAAGTCCTTGGTGATTTCGACATAGCCGGCCTTTTCCAGCGTCGCCAGATGGCTGCCCAGGTTGCCGTCGGTCGCCTGGGTGACGGCCTTGAGGCGCGAGAACTCCACCGGCTCGGCGTCGCGCTCGGCGTGCAGCGCGGCCATGATCTTCAGCCGCAGGGGCTGGTGGATCAGTTCGTCCAGCTCGGCCACGCTCAAGCCTTCCTCAGCCACAGGCCGCCCACGAACAGCCCACCGCCGCCGACCGCCGCCATCCAGAAGGCCAGCCAGGGCTGGAAGAAGAACCAGCCGATCAGGGTGGCGGCGAACACGCTGGCGCCGATCCACATATAGCGCGGCGCGTAGGCGATACCGACGCCGCTATAGACCAGGCCCGCCACCAGGCCGGGAAACACCATCGCCGGGTCGAGGGAAGTCGGCCGGAACACCGTGAAGGTCGCGGCGATGAAGGCCAAGATCGTAAAGACGCTGGCCATCGTCTTCCAGCCCTGCCCGGCCTTGGCGCCGCCCTGGGCGGCTCCCCTGGCGCGGCGGCTGAGCACGATGGTCGCCGCGATGCCGATCGCGTCCAGCACCAGCCAGGCCAGGCCCCAGCGCTCGGGCGGCAGCACGCCCATGGCGGTGTAGCCCGCCGCCCAGACGACGCCCCAGACCATCAGGATCGGCCCGCCGACCTGGTAGCTCTTCAGCAATCGGCCGCGACCGGTCGTGCTCTCGATATCGGCCAACGCCGACGCCGCCTCGCTCTTGGAAATGCCCATCCCAGCCTCCTTGAAGTTCGCGCCCAGAGCGCTCTGTCAGGCAGAGTTATCACGATCAGATACTCTGTCAAGCAGAGTATTCTGTGGAGCCTGTTTCATCCGGTGCGTTCGACCCGTGTGATCATTCCGCCCGCGGCGCCGACTGGCGGCCCGGCCACCGTCCATGCGCCGAAACAAGGGCGTCCAAGAGCGTCATCCGGACACAGGCGGGTCGACATTCGGCGCGACCGAGCCAACACCCGAGCCCGCCCCTTTTGTCCATCATTCCCGCCCTCGTGGCGGGAATCCCCGGTTAAGCTGGCGGTGAGATGCCTTTGGCGCGCTGGCGCGCCACGCTCCCGCACTTGCGGCGGTCAGAGGGATTCTCGCCACGAGGGCGAGAATGGCGGACTCATCGGGAACGCGGCTGAAAGTCGATCCGCCCTAGCTTCGTCCGGGATGACAACGGTCTGGAGAGCGTTCTAGGCGAACACCCCGACCTGATCCTGCGGCCGATAGAGGCCCCCGAACGGCGCCCAGTTCATTTTGCGCCAGTGGGGCAGGGTGAGGGCCAGATAAAATCCGAACGGCAACCACATCAGAAGGAGACCCAACACCGACAGCGGCGCCGGCCCGAGCTTTCCGGTCAAGGCTTGGGTCAGGAAGCCCCCCGCGAGGGCCATGACCTGCAGCACGATCGGCCAGCGACTGAGCCGGAGCAGGGCGATCGTGTGATAGGCCGCGACGGCCAGCTGAATGGCCCACATGCCGAACCAGAACGAGGTGAACGCGTATGGCCCGCCGCCGATGAGCTTGAACAGCGGCTGCACCGTGAGCGCTATCCAGATAATCGCGACGATCCAGATCGACAGCGGCGTGCGGTGCGTTCGCGTCGTCACCCGACCTTCGGCGCCTTGAGCCGCCGCTTGTTGACGTGGGCCACGGGGGCCGGGGCCTCGACCTCCTCGGGATATTCGCCCTTGAAGTAGAAGCGCTGCCACGCCTCCTTCATCGCCTCGGGCTCGCGCTTGAAGATCCGGGCGTTGAACTCGCCGCGCTTGGCGGCCCAGGTGTCGTACTGCTTGCGCAGATCGGGGTTGGAGTTCATCGAGCGGATCACCGGCTGCACCTGCTCCAGCGGCTTGTCCTGGATCATCATGAAGAAGCAGAACGGCTCGCCCTTCTCGAAGCGCACCGCGCCCGGGCGGGTGAAGATCCAGTTCATCGTGAAGGGGAAGGGCAGCCAGTCGGTCTCGACCAGGCCCGCCAGCGGCTGGACGCCGTCCTTGACGTGGTTGGGCGGGCCCATGGTCCAGATCGACCAGCCCGGCGGGGTGCGGAACAGGTAGCCGGTGTGGAAGGTGATGGTCCCGCGCGAGAAGTGCGACTTGACGAAGTCGTCGAAGCCCGGATGCGGGTGGTCGGCCCGGAAGGTGATGCAGTTCTGGTGCGCCCCGCCGTCCCAGGTCGCCGTGAAGCCGACCGGGCACAGGATCTCCCAGCCGGTGGTGTTGGCCATGGTCAGGGGCAGGCAGCGATAGGGGTGCCGGTCGGCGAAATGGTCCATCCAGGCCCGTTGCGGCCGGCCCGGCACGATCTCCGGCGGGCGGGCTTCGGTGGGGTAGCACTCCAGTTCCATGCGGGTCTCTTTCGTGGGCGCCGGCTTTGCCGTCTGGTCTAGCGGGCGCGGGCTCGGCTAGGAAGTCCCCCATGAAGAGCACGATGAAGAGCCGGGCAGACCTGTTCGCCCTCCTCGACGCCCACGGCGTCGCCCATTCCACCCTCGACCATCCGCCGGTGTTCCGCGTGGAGGAGGGGCTGGAGATCAAGGCCGCCCTGCCCGGCGGCCACACCAAGAACCTGTTCCTGAAGGACGCCAAGGGCCAGCTGTGGCTGATCTCGGCCCTGGGCGAGACGGCGATCGACCTCAAGCGCCTGCACACGGTGATCGGCTCGGGCCGGCTGTCGTTCGGCAGCGCGGACCTGATGGTTCAGACCCTGGGCGTGACGCCGGGCTCGGTCACCGCCTTCGGCCTGATCAACGACTCCGAACGCCGCGTGCGCTTCGTGCTGGACGCCGCCCTGGCCAAGGCCGATCCGGTCAACTTCCACCCCCTGGCCAACGACGCCACCACGGCCGTTTCGCAAGAAGGCTTCCGCCGATTCCTGGCCGCGCTGGGAGTCACGCCGATGATCGTCGATTTCGCCGCCATGACGGTCGTTCATTAAGCCGATCGCCCGATTGCGAACCGCGCGCCGAGAGACCATCTTGGCCGCCGAGAGGGACGGCGCCGTCCCGCCACCGCCGATCCAATCGGCGCCCCGTGCGTTCAAGACCCGCGTATTTAGAGAGACCCCATGGCCCTGATCGGCGACAAACCCGCTCCCATCCAAGCCGGCGGCCCTAATGGGCAAGGGGGGGGCAAGAGCGCGCACATCAAGGACGGCACGGACGCCAGCTTCATGGCCGACGTGATCGAAGCCTCCAAGACCCAGCCGGTCATCGTCGACTTCTGGGCCACCTGGTGCGGCCCGTGCCGCCAGCTGACCCCGGCCCTGGAAAAGGCGGTCAACGCCGCCGGCGGCGCGGTCAAGCTGGTCAAGATCGACGTCGACAAGAACCCCGGCTATTCGGGCCAGCTGCGCGTGCAGTCGATCCCGACCGTCTACGCCTTCGTCAACGGCCAGCCGGTCGACGGCTTCCAGGGCGCGTTGCCCGAGAGCCAGGTCAAGGCGTTCATCGACCGCCTGGCCGGCCCGCCGGCCGAGAGCGACGTCGACGCCCTGCTGGCCATGGCCAAGGAGTCGGTCGATCTGGGCGACGTCGGCGGCGCGGCCCAGGCCTTCGCCCAGGTGCTGCAGATGGACCCGGCCAACGTCAAGGCCATCGGCGGCCTGGCCAAGTGCTACCTGACCAGCGGCGACCTGCAGGGCGCGGCCGAGGTGGCCGCCACCGCCCCGGCCGGCGCCAAGGACCCGGACCTGGAGAGCGTCCGCGCCGCCCTGGCCCTGGCCGAGGACGCGCCGTCCGAGACCGCGTCGTTCGAAAAGCGCCTGGCCGCCGACGCCGACGACCACGAGGCCCGCTTCGAATTGGCCAAGGCCCTGGCCGGCGCCGGCCATCTTCAGGCGGCTTCGGACCATCTTCTGACCATCATCGAACGCGACCGTGCCTGGAACGACGAGGCCGCCCGCAAGCAGCTGCTGACCGTGTTCGAGGCCGCGGGCTACGCGTCCGAGGTGGCCAAGGCCGGCCGCAAGCGGCTGTCATCCATCCTGTTCAGTTAGATCCAAAGGGAGCGTCGCATGCCGGGATCCTATCGAAGGGCGGACGATCTGCCGCTGGTGATCCCGGTGTTCCCGCTGGACGGCGCCCTGCTGCTGCCCGGCGGCCAGCTGCCGCTGAACATTTTCGAACCGCGCTATCTGAACATGTTCGACGACGCCATGTCGGGCGAGCGGATCATCGGCATGGTCCAGACCCGCCCGGGCGGCGAGGCCGAGCGGCCCAACCTGGCGCCGGTCGGCTGCGCCGGCCGGGTGACCAGTTTCGCCGAGACCAGCGACGGCCGCTACCTGGTCACCCTGACCGGGGTCTGCCGCTTTCGGGTCGGCGACGAGCTGCCGGCCCGCGGGCCTTATCGCCAGGTGCGCGCCGACTTCACGGCGTTCGAGGCCGACCTGCGCGAGGGGGCGCCCGACAGCGCCGCGGCCGGCGACGCCCTGCCCTTGCTGAACGCCCTGCGCCGCTATCTGGACCATCGCGGCCTGGCCATCGACTGGAGCAGCGCCGAGGCCGCGCCGTCCGACGCCCTGATCAACAGCCTGGCCATGGCCCTGCCGTTCGAGCCGGTCGAAAAGCAGGCCCTGCTGGAAGCCCCGACCCTGGTCGAACGCCGCGAGACCCTGGTGGCCCTGCTGGAGATCGACGCGGCGGCGGGGGACGACGAAGATCCGACGATGCTGCAGTAGCGGTGACGATCCCCCTCCGGCCCTTCGGGCCACCTCCCCAGAGGGGGAGGATCTACGCCGCAATAGATGCTCCCCCTTTGGGGGAGCTGTCGCGTAGCGACTGAGGGGGCGACTGAGGGGGTGTGCGGTGCTCAAAAAAACCCCTAGAACTTCCTCATGACCGCAGCCCCCCCGCCTCCGCCCGCCGACCTGGACCCGCGCCTGCTGGAGGTGCTGGTCTGTCCCGCTACCCGCGCGCCGCTGTTCTACGACCGCGCCCGGGGCGAGCTGATCAGCAACGCCGCCAAGCTGGCCTATCCGATCCGCGACGGCGTGCCGATCATGCTGCCCGAGGAAGCCCGCAGCCTGGAAGACTAGGTCCGCGACGGCCAGGCCTTGCGTCCGGCCAGTTGCAGGACCAGCGCCAGCAGGGCCGCGCCGGCCCCCAGGGCCGACACCGCCGTCCAGCCGCCCAGGGTCCAGGCCGTGGTCGCGCCGGCCGACCCGGCCGCGCCGCCCAGGAACATCACCCCCATGAAGAGGGTGTTGATCCGGGCCCGAGCCTCGGGACGCAGGGCGTAGACCAGGTGCTGGTTGGAAATCAGCGCGCCTTGCACGGCGAAGTCCATCAGGATCACCCCGACGATCAGGCCGGCCACGGCGTTCCATAGGCCGAACACCAGCCAGGACAGGACGCAAAGTCCCGCGCCCAGAAGGATCACCAGATGCGGCCCGCGCCGGTCGGCGACCCGGCCGGCCAGGGGTGCGGCCAGGATGCCAACCGCCCCGACCACGCCGAACAGGCCGGCGATGTCGGCGCCGAGGTCGAAGCGCGGCTCCTTCAGGTGCAGGGCCAGGATGGTCCAGAAAGCGGTGAAGCCGGCGAACAGCAGAGCCTGGGTAAGGGCCGCGCGGCGAAGGGCCGGAAGCTCCAGCCACAGGCTTCCCAGCGACTTCAGCAACGGACCATAGCGCAGGCCGCCGTCCTCGGGCCGGCTGCGCGGCAGGACCGCGGCCATCAGGGCGCAGGCGGCCAGGGCCATCGGCGCGCCCAGCCAGAACATCGCCCGCCAGCCCAGATGGGTGGCGACGAAACCGGCCAGGGTGCGGCTGAGCAGGATCCCGCACAGCAGTCCCGCCATGACCGTCCCGATCGTCGCCCCGCGCCGTTCCGGAGTCGCCAGGTGGGCGGCGAACGGCACGATCTGCTGGGCCACGGTGGCGCAGACCCCGACGACCAGCGAGGCGACGATCACCAGTCCCACGGTGGGCGCCAGGGCGGCGGCGACCAGGCCGGCGGCCAGGACGAGGAACTGGAGCAGGATGACGCCGCGCCGCTCCAGCAGATCGCCCAACGGCACCAGCAAGAACAGGCCCAGGGCGTAGCCGAGCTGGGTCGCCGTCGGGATGAAGCCGGCCAGGGCCTGGCCCGGGAAGTCGGCCTCGATCACCCCCAGCATGGGCTGGTTGTAGTAGATGTTGGCCACGCCGACGCCGGTGGCGACAGCCATGGCCACGGTCAGGCCGCGCCTCAATTCAGGGTGGGCGGGGGTCTCCGCGGCGGTCTGGGCGGTCATCAAGCAACTCCGGCGCCGCGTCCGGTCGACGAGGCGATGGGCCTAGGTTGGCGCTTCCACGCGTCGCCGCAAGGCCGTGCTTGTCGTTTAGGCTTAAAGCGCCACGCCCCGCAGCAGCTTGGGCAGGTCGCCGACCCCGCCGCCGGCCTCGTGCATGAAGAACCGCCGCGCCGGGGCGATGCGGTTGACCGCCGCCATGCCGACGCCGCGCGCCAGGCGCAGCAGCGGGTTGTCGTTGGAGAACAGGCGCACGAAACCGTCGAAGGCCAGGGCGTTGGTCACGTTGTCGAACCGCCGCCAGCGGGCGTAGCGCTCCAGCGTCGCCTCGGCGCCGATGTCCTCGCCGTGGCGCAGGGCCTCGGCCACCACCTCGGCCAGGGCCGCGGCGTCCTTCAGGCCCAGGTTCAGGCCCTGGCCGGCGATCGGGTGCACGCCGTGGGCGGCGTCGCCGATCAGGGCCAGGCGCGGGGCGACCAGCCGCTCGGCCAGCGACAGCGACAGCGGATAGACGAAGGTCGGGCCGGCCATCTCGACCGTTCCCAGGAAATCGCCGAACCGCCGCATCAGGTGGGCGTGGAACGCTTCGGGCGCGGCGTGGCGCAGGGCCTCGGCCCGGTCCGTGCTCTCGGTCCAGACCAGGCTGGCGCGATTGTCCGTCAACGGAAGAATGGCGAACGGCCCGCCGGGCAGGAAGTATTCGTGGGCCACGCCCTGGTGCGGATGCTGCATCCGCACGGTGGCCACCACGCCGCTCTGGCCGTAGCTCCAGCCGATGTCGCCGATGCCGGCGGCCTTGCGCAGCACGCCAAAGCGGCCCTCGGCGCTGACCACCAGCGGCGCCGACAGGGTCCGCCCGTCGGTCAGGGTCAGGGTCGCGGCGGCGGGCGTGACCTCCAGGGCCTTGGCGGCGGCCGGGGCCAGCACGGTGATCCCCTTGTCGATCACGGTTTGGGCCAGGGCGGCGCGGATCTGGCGGTTCTCGATCAGATAGCCCAGGGGCTCGCCTTCGGAGCGGTCGGCGATCTCGCCGCTGTCGAAGCGCAGGAAGAACGGCGAGGGACCGCCCGAGGCCGGCCCGGGCGTCTTGCCGTCGGTGACCAGGATCTGCTCGATCCGCTGGGCGTGGGGGGCCAGGGCCTCGCCGGCCCCGATGGCCCGCCACTGGCGGAACGACGAATAGGCGATGGCCGACGAGCGGCCGTCGAAGGTCGGCGCCAGCTGGGCGTCGAACGGCTGGGGATCGACCAGCACGGCCTTGACCCCGGCCGAGGCCAGGGCGAGCGCCAGGGTGGTCCCGGCCATGCCGGCTCCGGCGATGATGACGTCGGCGTCGTGGTCGCGCATGGGCGGATATGGCGCGCGGCGGGCGGTGGTGTCTAGTCCGGTCGCGGCGCGCGGCGGGGCGGCGGCTTTCGACCCGTTGCGGACGTTGTCCGACATTGCGAAGCTCCATTAGCAACCGTCGCGCGTAGGACACCTTGGAAGTTTTCGACCTCACCCATTCCCTCAACCAAATCAAACCCGCCTTCTGGTTCGACGCGCTATTTGCCGTGGTTGGATTGGGGATGTTGGTGGTGGCCGTCATTATCCTTCGGTCTGTCAAACGCGGGCAGGGTGACACTTCTGATCGCATACGCCGGATCGGCTGGTTCTTGCTTCCCTTCTCCCTCTTCTGGGCCACTTTCACGTCTTGGATGAACTACCAAGACATCCGTCACGCCTATGCGGTTCGCCGT
>NZ_FORN01000073.1 GCF_900114015.1 Caulobacter sp. UNC279MFTsu5.1
TGAGCAGCTCGCGCACTTCCATCTCCACCAGCTCCAGCAGCTCGGCGTCGTCGACCAGGTCGACCTTGTTCATGTACACCACCAGGGCCGGCACGCCGACCTGACGGGCCAGCAGGATGTGCTCGCGGGTCTGCGGCATCGGGCCGTCGGCCGCCGACACCACCAGGATCGCGCCGTCCATCTGCGCCGCGCCGGTGATCATGTTCTTCACATAGTCGGCGTGGCCGGGGCAGTCGACGTGCGCGTAGTGACGGTTGGCCGTCTCATATTCCACGTGCGCGGTGTTGATGGTGATGCCGCGGGCCTTTTCTTCCGGCGCGGCGTCGATGTCGGCGTAGTTCTTCGCGGTCGCACCACCGGTCTTGGCCAGAATGATGGTGATCGCGGCCGTCAACGTCGTCTTGCCATGGTCAACGTGACCAATCGTGCCGATGTTGCAGTGCGGCTTGTTACGTTCGAACTTTTCCTTGGCCATTTTTCTCTAGCTCCGGGACCCCAGAGGGGCCTCAAATTAATGGGAGTTTCTGGGGTTAGCTTAGGCGTACTTCTTGATCACTTCGTCGGCGACGTGTTGCGGCACCGGCTCGTAGTGGTCGTACTGCATGGTGAACTGGGCGCGGCCCTGGGACATGCCGCGCAGGGTGTTCACGTAGCCGAACATGTTGGCCAGCGGCACGAAGGCGTTCACCACCGTGGCGTTGCCGCGCATGTCCTGGCCCTGGATCATGCCACGACGACCGTTCAGGTCGCCGATGACCGAACCCAGATACTCTTCCGGGGTCACGACCTCGACGGCCATGATCGGCTCGAGCAGCTTGGGGGCGCCCTTTTCACGCAGTTCCTTGAAGGCGGCGCGGGCCGCGATTTCGAACGCCAGCACGCTGGAGTCGACGTCGTGGTATTTGCCGTCGGTCAGGGTCGCCTTGAAGTCGATCAGCGGGAAGCCGGCCAGCAGGCCGTTGTCCTTGACGGACTCCAGGCCCTTCTGGACGCCGGGGATGTATTCCTTCGGCACCGCGCCGCCGACGATCGCGCTTTCGAACACGAAGCCCGAACCCGGCTCGCCCGGCTCGAAGGTGATCATGACGCGGGCGAACTGACCCGTGCCGCCGGTCTGCTTCTTGTGGGTGTAGTCGATCTCGGCGCGCTTGCCGAGGGACTCGCGATAGGCCACCTGCGGCGCGCCGATGTTGGCTTCGACCTTGTAGGTCCGCTTCAGGATGTCGATCTTGATGTCCAGGTGCAGTTCACCCATGCCCTTCAGGATCGTCTGGCCGCTTTCGAAGTCGGTCGAGACGGTGAAGGACGGATCCTCGGCGGCCAGCTTGGCCAGGGCGACGCCCAGCTTTTCCTGGTCGGCCTTGGACTTGGGCTCGACGGCGATCTCGATGACCGGGGCCGGGAACTCCATGCGCTCCAGGATCACCGGCGACTTCAGCGGATCGCACAGGGTGTCGCCCGTGCGGGTTTCCTTCAGGCCGGCCAGGGCGACGATGTCGCCGGCATAGGCTTCCTTGATGTCTTCGCGGTTGTTGGAGTGCATCAGCAGCATGCGGCCGACCCGCTCGCGCTTGTCGCGCGTCGAGTTCAGCAGGCTCATGCCGGTTTCCAGCTTGCCCGAATAGATGCGGCAGAAGGTCAGCGAACCGACGAAGGGGTCGTCCATGATCTTGAACGCCAGGACCGACAGCGGCTCGTCGTCCGAGGCGCGGCGCTCGACTTCGGCTTCGGTCTTGAAGTCGATGCCCTTGGTCGGCGGGATGTCGATCGGCGACGGCAGGTAGTCGACGACGGCGTCGAGCAGGGGCTGGACGCCCTTGTTCTTGAAGGCCGAGCCGCACAGGATCGGATAGAAGGCGCCGGTCAGCACGGCCTTGCGGATGCACTTCTTGATGGTTTCCTCGGTCGGCTCCTCGCCGCCCAGATAGGCTTCCATCGCGTCGTCATCTAGCTCGACGGCGTTCTCGACCAGGTAGGCGCGCGCGGCGACGGCCTTGTCCATCAGGTCGGCGGGGATTTCCTCGTCGCGATAGTTCGCGCCCAGGGCGTCGTTGTCCCAGATCACGGCCTTCATGCGGACCAGGTCGACCAGGCCGCTCAGCGAGGATTCCGAACCGATCGGGAACTGGATCGGAACGGCCTTGGCGCCCAGGCGGTCGCGGATCGACTCGACCGACTTGTCGAAGTCGGCGCCGATCTTGTCCATCTTGTTGACGAAGACGATCCGCGGAACCTTGTACTTGTCGGCCTGGCGCCAGACGGTCTCGGTCTGCGGCTCGACGCCGGCGTTGCCGTCCAGCACCGTCACGGCGCCGTCGAGGACGCGCAAGGAGCGCTCGACTTCGATCGTGAAGTCGACGTGTCCGGGGGTGTCGATGATGTTGAGGCGCTTTTCTTTCCAGAAAGCGGTCGTCGCGGCCGACGTGATGGTGATGCCGCGCTCTTGTTCCTGGTCCATCCAGTCCATGGTGGCGGCGCCGTCGTGGACTTCGCCGATCTTGTGCGACTTACCCGTGTAATACAGGATCCGCTCGGTCGTCGTCGTCTTTCCGGCGTCGATGTGCGCCATGATGCCGAAGTTACGGTAGTCTTCGATTTTATGCTGGCGGGCCATGGATCTAGCTCTGCGTGACTGCCCGACCCCAAGCTGGGGCAGGGACATTTAAACGTGCGGCGCGGGCGGTTTATCTCAAACCGCCCGCGCCTGAAAGAGTGCTGATAAGAAAGCTTACCAGCGGTAGTGCGAGAACGCCCGGTTGGCTTCAGCCATCTTGTGGGTGTCTTCGCGCTTCTTCACCGCGGTGCCGCGGTTGTTGGAGGCGTCGAGCAGCTCACCGGCCAGCTTTTCGGTCATGGTGTTCTCGCCGCGCTTGCGAGCGGCGGTCACCAGCCAGCGGATGGCGAGGGCGCGGCGACGGTCCGGACGGACTTCCACCGGCACCTGGTAGGTGGCGCCGCCGACGCGGCGCGACCGGACTTCGATCGCCGGGGCGACGTTGTCCAGGGCGGAGTGGAAGGTCTCAAGCGGACCTTGGTCCTTGCGCTTGTTTTCCAGGATGTCGAAAGCACCGTAGATGATGTTTTCTGCGACGGCTTTTTTGCCCTCGTACATCACGTAGTTCATGAACTTCGTGACGATCAGATCTCCGAACTTGGGATCCGGCAGGACTTGGCGTTTCTCGGCGCGACGGCGGCGGGACATTCTTCTTCTTCCTTACTTCGGACGCTTGGCGCCGTAGAGCGAACGACGCTGCTTACGATCCTTGACACCTTGGGTGTCGAGGACGCCGCGCAGGATGTGATAACGGACGCCGGGCAAGTCCTTGACGCGGCCGCCGCGGATGAGCACCACCGAGTGCTCCTGCAGGTTGTGGCCTTCGCCCGGGATGTAGCAAACGGCTTCGATGCCGGTGGTCAGACGGACCTTGGCGACCTTACGAAGCGCCGAGTTCGGCTTCTTCGGGGTCGTCGTGTAGACGCGCGTGCAAACGCCGCGACGTTGGGGGCAGCCCTTCAGGGCGGGCACCTTGTTCCGGACCGGCTTAGGCTGGCGCGGTTTGCGGATGAGCTGGTTGACGGTAGGCATTAAGTCTCTGCTCTGATGGAAGCGTGTGCCTTTCGGCCGAAGCGCTTCAGGGTCCTTGTCGTTTTTATTCCGGCTTTCTCGGCCCCGGATGGGGACCTGATAAACACGAAACTCGCCGGGACGCGGGCAGCGTTCCGGCGGGCTGATCCGTCGGGTAAGGGACGGGCGCTCATCAGGACGGACAGGGTCCGCCTCGAAAAGAGCGCGGAAACTACTCGCGAACGCATCCGACGTCAATGCCGAGTCAATTCGCGGGTTTGCGTCGGTTAATGGCCCCCTAACGGCCACGCTTTCGCCCATCGAGATGACGGCCTGGCCGAGCGCGATCCCGGGCGGCCGACGCCGCAAAACCCTGGTGGCGCAAGCGCCCCGGCATCCCATCTAACGGTCCCCGGTCACGGTTTCGCCACTTGCGGTGGCAAACCTGCCCACCTTGTTCCAGTCGAGCTTGTCCTTGCCCCCATCCGCGGCGCGCAAAACCCGGTTGAGAAACGGCGCCGTCCTCTGCGGGTCGCTGCTGCTGCACGCCGTGGTCCTGGCCGTCCTGGGCTGGCCGGCGATGACGCGCTTCCAGGACCGGTCGAACGACGAGGACGCCGTCCGCGTCACCCTGGAGCGCGACCTCATGCCCCGCCGGCCGACGCCGGAGAACCTCGCCAGCCCCGATCGCGCCGCGGCGGCCTCGCCGGTCCAGCCGCGCGCGCCGCGCCGGGTCGCGCCGTCCTGGATCCAGCCGCTGGGCGTGGCCCCCGTCCCTGGTCCGCCCGCCCCGGCCGACCGCGCCACGGGCGTCCACCCCGCGCCGTTGCCGGAAGGGCCGCGCGGCGACCTGCGCACCGCCCTGCGCGGCAGCAGCGCCGGTTGCGCCAACGCCCAGGCCGTCGGCCTCAACCGGCGGGAGCAGGAGCATTGCGACGAGGTGTTCGGGGCGAAGGCGCGCAACGCGCCGGTCTATGACGCGCCGATGGACGCGGCCAAGCGGCGGGGCTTCGACGCCCAGGCGCTGAAGCAGCAGGCCGACCGCGCCTATCGCGACGCCCCGATGGGCGTCGGGGTCGATCACCGCAACCGCGACGATCCGGGCAAGGGCAAGGACATCCCCTGGGTGCTGGGCGCCGAACAGGACGGGCTGGGCCGGCAGAGATCGGCCGAGCAGCAGGCCCTTAAGCGGCTGGACGATGCGCGGAAGGCCGACGCGCGTCGGACGAAGGTCGAGCGTCAGAACGACCAGCGCTAGCCGCGCCGACCTTGAAGTGACTGATCAGGGCGGCCAGGCCCTCGACCTCGCGCACCAGGGTCAGGCTGTCGGCGGCCGAGCGGTTGACCATGGCGGCGTTCTTCTGGGTGGCCTGGTCCATGTGGCTGACGGCGGTGTTGACCTCAGACAAGCCCGAGGCCTGTTCGGCGGCCGAGGCGGCGATCTGGCCGATGACGCCGTCGATGGCCCCGACCTGGCCGGCGATCTTCTGCAGGGCCTCGCCGGTGCGGCCGACCAGCACGACGCCGGCCTCGACCTGGCGAGCGGAGTCGGCGATGTGGACCTTGATCTCCTTGGCCGCGTCGGCCGAGCGCTGGGCCAAGGCCCGCACTTCCTGGGCCACGACCGCGAAGCCTCGGCCGGCGTCGCCGGCGCGGGCGGCCTCGACCCCGGCGTTCAGGGCCAGCAGGTTGGTCTGGAAGGCGATCTCGTCGATCACGCCGATGATCTGGGCCACCTGGTGCGAGGAGGCCTCGATGCCGCCGATCGCCTGGATGGTCTCGTCGACGACGGTGCGCGAGCGACCGGCCTCGGCCTGGGCCTGACTGACCGCCTCGCGGGCCCCGCGGGCGCCGTCGGCGGCCACGCGGACGGCGTTGGTGATCTCGGTCAGGGCGGCGGCGGCCTCTTCCAGGCTGGCGGCCTGTTGTTCACTGCGGGCCGACAGGTCGCCGGCCGCGCCGGCGATGCCGTTGGCGCCCGCCGTCAGGCCGCCCACCGCCGAGATCACCGCGCCCATCGCTTGCTCCAGACGCTCGACGGCCTGGTTGAAGTCGGCGCGCAGGCGCTCGTAGTCGGGGGCGAAGGCCTCGGTCAGGCGCACGGTCAGGTCGCCGGCCGACAGCCGGTCCAGGCCATGGGCCAGGCGCGACACGACCAGAGCCTGCTGCTCGGCCTGCTGGTGGTCGCGATCGGCCGACAGGCGGCGCTCGGCCTCGGCGGCCTGGCGATGGCTCTCGGCCTGCGCCTCGATGCGCCCCTTCTCGCGGGCCTCGTCGCGGAAGGCGTGGACCGCATCGGCCATCAGCCCGATGTCGTCGCGGCGGCCGGCGAACGGCAGGGCCACGGTCAGGTCGCCGCCCATCACCTGCTTCATGGCCTCGCGCAGGTCGCGCAGCGGCGACAGCTGGCGGCGGACCACGGTCACCGAGGCGGCGACGCCCAGGCCGGCCAGGGCTGCGCCGGCCACGGCCAGCCAGATCAGCTGGCGATAGACCGGCTGGAAATAATCGGCCTTGGCCACGCCGACATAGAGGATGCCGATCACCTCGCCCGAGGCGTTCCGGATCGGGTCGTAGGCGGCGAAATAGGGCTTGCCCAGGACCTTGGCCTCGCCGCGATAGGGCTCGCCCCGGCCCAGCACCGCGTCATAGACCGGCCCCTTGGCCAGGGTGGTGCCCAGGCCGCGGCTGCCGTCCGGCTTCTGGACGTTGGTGGCGATGCGGGTGTCGCCCAGGAAGATGGTCATGGTGCCGCCGACCAGGTCCTTGACGTGGTCGACCGTGGCGATGTCGCCGTTCAGGGGCTTGCCGCCCACGGTCAGCTTGTCGCCGTCGCGGGCGAAGACCGCGCCCGGGCCGCCCACCGCGTCCCAGGCCACCCGCATGCTGGCCTCCTGCTGGCTGACCGCCTGCGCCTTGGCGAAGTCCAGCGAGTTCTTGCCCACGATGGCCAGCAAGGCCAGCAACAGGGTCATGAAGGCCGCGACGACGGTCAGGCTGACCTTGGTGGAAATGTCCGAACGCATGGGGCGCCAATGTCTGGGGAAACCGATCCCTCAGGTTTGCACCGCAACACCTCAAGCAAGGCTTAACCTTCCAGCCGATTGATCCCGCAGGCGAAACCGCGACGTTGCGCCGCACCCGTCAGGGTATCAGGCGACCAGGGCTGGCGCCGCGTTCCAGGCGGCCGTGCTCAGCGTCACCGGCGAATAGTCGTCGAACGTCCAGCGCAGAGGCAGGGCGGCCGGCCGGCGCCAGGCGCGCTCGACCGTGAACTGCCACTGGCGCTGGACGCCCTCGGGCCATTCGCCGACGGCCGGCGCCCAGTCAATCTCGCCCCGACCCTGCAGGTGCAGCAGGTCGCCAGTCTCGAAGTCGACGAACAGCAGGGCCGCGCGGGGGTCCGTCATCAGGTTGCCCAGGGTGTTGAAGAACCGGTTGCCCCGGAAGTCGGGGATGGTCAGCATGTCGCCCGCCGCCTTGACGAAGCCCGGCAGGCCGCCTCGGTGCGAGATGTCGACGCCGCCGTTCTCGACGCCCCCGTCCTGGCCGCCGGCGTTGGTGGCCACGAACATCGTGTCGGCCCGGGCGATCTGGGCCAGGGCCTCGGGCGTCGGGAAGGCGATCGCCTCGGCCGGCAGGGTCGAGGCCGATCCCGCCTCCACCGCGCGGGTCTGGATGTACTGCGGGCAGTTGCCGAAGCTCTGCAGCACCTGGAGCGTCAGCCCGCCCTGCCCCGCCGCCGTGATCAGGCCGTTGGCGCGGTTGCGGCGACGGGTGGCGAAGTCCAGGCCCAGGGCGCCGAACGGCCGGCCGGCGGCGAACAGTTCGGCGCCGGGCTCGTTCGCACACGGCAAGGCCGCGACGGTCAGGGTCGTGGGGTCCGGACTCTGGACGAAGCCAGGCCGGCCGGTCAGCACCGTGGCCACCGGCCAGCCGTCGGCGTCGATCGTAGCGACGAACAGGTAGGGTAGCAGGGCGAAGAACTCGCGGTGCTGGTCCGGCATGAACGGCCGGATGCCCCCCGCCCCCGGTGCGCCGACGCCGGCCCGGGCTTGGGCGGCCAGCTCGCCGGCGTGGAACGGGCCGTCCATCAGGCGGCCTCGGCGAAATCGGGCATGGGCCGGAACCAGGGCTGGGCCTCGACCCGGGCCAGCCAGGCGCGCACGGCGGGATAGGGCTCCAGCGCCACCCCGCCGTCCGGGGCGTGGGCGACGTAGGAATAGCAGGCCAGGTCGGCGATCGTGACGTGGTCGGCGGCCAGGAAGGTTCGGCCCTCCAGGTGGCCGTCCATGAAGGCCAGCACGCGGGCGGCGATGCGGGCGGCGCGGGCCGGGTCGTCGGGGAAGTCGAACAGGGCGATCATCCGAGCGATGGCCGGGCCGTGCATCACCTCGCCGGCGGCGATCGACAGCCAGCGCTGCACACGGGCGGCGGCGACCGGCTCCTGAGGCAGCCAGTCGCCGTCGGGCGCGTAGCGGCGGGCCAGGTAGACCAGGATGGCGTTGCTGTCGGCCAGGGTCAGGTCGCCGTCCTGCAGCACCGGAATCTGGCCCAGCGGATTGAGCGCCAGGAAAGCCGGCGAGGCGCGCACCTCCTTCGGCGCGCCGGCGAAGCGCCAGGCCAGCCCCAGGGCGTCAAGCATCAGGCCCACGCGGTGGGTGTGACCCGACAAGGGCGTGCCGTGCAGGACGATGGCGGTGTCGGACATCGGAGCTTTCCCTCTCTCTTGAGGTCCAGATATTCGCCATTGCTCTAAGCGAAATGAATTGAGCAAATCGGCAAGAGATAATTGCGGATTTCGGAATGGACCGTCTGGACGAACTGGCCCTGCTGGTCGCGGTGATCGACACCGGCTCCCTGGCCGCCGCCGGGCGCAGGCTGCGGCGCTCGCCCGCCGCCATGACCCGGGCCCTGGCGGCGCTGGAGGAGCGGATGGGCGCGCGGCTGATCGAGCGCACGACCCGGCGCCTGGCCCCCACCGAGGCCGGCCGCGACCTGGCCGAGCGGGCCCGGCGGCTGCTGACCGACTACGAGACCGCCCTCCAGGCCCCGGCCCCCGACGCGGTGCGCGGCGTGCTGCGGATCACGGGCCCGACGGTGTTCGGCGGCCGCCATCTGACCCCGGTGGTCGCCGACTTCCTGGCCCAGCATCCCGGCGTCCAGGCCGACCTGACCCTGCACGACCGCAATCTCGACCTGATCGAGGACGAGTTGCACGTGGCCCTGCGGATCGGACCGCTGGCCGATTCCAGCCTGCTGGTCCGCAAGCTGGGGGAGGTGCGCAGGCTGGTCGTGGCCGCGCCCGACTACCTGGCCCGGCGCGGGACGCCGCTGGAGCCGGCGGACTTGGCCGCGCACGAGACGATCCTGACCACCGCGGTCTCGGCCTCGCCGGAATGGCGGTTCGAGAAGGCGGGCAAGACCCGGGCCGTGCGGCTGGAGCCGCGGCTGCGGGTCAACAATGTCGAGGCGGCCCTGGCGGCGATGGTCGCCGGGCGCGGGATCGGCCGGGCGCTATCCTACCAGGTGGCCGACGACCTGGCGGCGGGACGGCTGCTCCGTCTGCTGCCGGATTTCGAGCCCCCGCCCCTGCCGGTGCAGCTGGTCACGGTCGGCGGCCGGTTCATGCCGCCGCTGGTGCGGGCGTTCCTGGACTTCGCGACGCCGAGGCTGGAACGGCTGGCGGTGCTGCGGGAGGGTTGAAGGCGGAGGGACGCCCCCTCCGTCGGCTTCGCCGACACCTCCCCCAGAGGGGGAGGATCAAAACAAAACGGCCCGGGATCGCTCCCGGGCCGTTCCGTTTCAGTCCTCGAAGGAAGCCTTACGCCTCTTCGGCGATGACCGCGGGCAGCGGCTCCATCGCTTCTTCGCGCTGCTGGGCCAGCTGCTCGTCGCGCTTGGCGGCGACGCGCTGCAGGCTGCGCAGGTAGGAACCCGTGCCGGCGGGGATCAGGCGACCCACGATGACGTTTTCCTTCAGGCCTTCCAGGGTGTCGGTCTTGCCGTGCACCGAGGCTTCGGTCAGGACGCGGGTCGTTTCCTGGAACGACGCGGCCGAGATGAAGCTCTTGGTCTGCAAGCTGGCCTTGGTGATGCCGAGCAGCACCGGCTGGGTGGTCGCCGGACGGCCGCCGCGGGCGATGGCCTTGTCCTGTTCGTGGAAGAACTCCGGCTTGTCCAGATGGTCGCCCTTGATCAGGCCCGTGTCGCCCGGCTCGACGATCTCGACCTTCTGCAGCATCTGACGAACGATCGTCTCGATGTGCTTGTCGTTGATCGGCACGCCCTGCAGTCGGTAGACCTCCTGGATCTCGTCGACCAGGAAGTTGGCCAGGGCCTCGACGCCCAGGATGCGCAGGATGTCGTGCGGATCCGGGTTGCCGTCGATGATGTACTCGCCGCGCGTGATGTAGTCGCCATCATGCACCGCGATGTGCTTGCCCTTCGGGATCAGGAACTCGACCGCTTCGGGCTGGTTGCCGTCGGCGTCGATGTCCGGCGTGATCTTGATCCGGCGCTTGTTCTTGTAATCCTTGCCGAATTCGACACGGCCGTCCATTTCCGCGATGACCGCGCAGTCCTTCGGACGGCGGGCTTCGAAGAGTTCGGCGACGCGCGGCAGACCCCCGGTGATGTCGCGGGTCTTGGCGCCTTCGGTCGGGATCCGCGCGATGACCTCGCCCGGCTTGACCATGTCCCCGTCGGCGACGGAGAGAATGGCGCCGACCGACATCAGGTAGCGGGCCTCGCCGCCGTTCGCCAGGCGAACATAGGCGCCGTCCTCGCCGAGCACGCCCATGGCCGGACGCAGGTCCGAGGCGCGGGCCGAGGTCCGCCAGTCGGCGATCACGCGCTGCGCGATGCCGGTGGCTTCGTCGGTCTCCTCGCGAACGGAGAAGCCGTCCACCAGGTCTTCGGCGCGGATGCGGCCGGCCACTTCGGTGATGATCGGGGTGGTGTAGGGGTCCCAATCGGCCAGGCGCTGACCGCGCTTGACCTTGTCGCCGTCCTTGACCTTCAGGCGCGCGCCGTACGGCGGCTTGTAGTTCTCACGTTCCTTGCCGTCGACCAGGACGCTCACGGCCGTGTTGCGGCTCATGACCACCAGGGCGCCGTCCGAAGCGGTCACGGTGGCGCCGGTCACGCGGACCACGCCGTCGTTGCTGCTTTCGAAGAACGACTGCTCGGCCACCTGGGCGGTGCCGCCGATGTGGAAGGTCCGCATCGTCAGCTGGGTGCCGGGCTCGCCGATGGACTGGGCGGCGATGACGCCGACCGCTTCACCGATGTTCACCGGCGTGCCGCGCGCCAGGTCGCGGCCGTAGCAGGCGCCGCAGACGCCGATCTTGGCTTCGCAGGTCAGGACCGAGCGCACCTTCACCGACTGCACCGCAGCCGCTTCGATGGCGTCGGCCATGTTCTCGTCGAGATAGGTGTCGGCCGGAACCACGATCTCGCCGGTCGCCGGGTCCTTGATGTCCTCGGCCGAGAAACGGCCCAGGACGCGGGTGCCCAGCGAGACCAGCACGTCGCCGCCTTCGACCACGGCCCGCAGGGTGATGCCCTTGGTGGTGCCGCAGTCTTCCTCGACGATGATGCAGTCCTGCGCGACGTCGACCAGACGACGGGTCAGGTAGCCGGAGTTGGCGGTCTTCAGCGCGGTGTCCGCCAGGCCCTTACGGGCGCCGTGGGTCGAGTTGAAGTACTCCTGAACGGTCAGGCCTTCCTTGAAGTTCGAGACGATCGGGGTCTCGATGATCTCGCCGGAGGGTTTGGCCATCAGGCCGCGCATGCCGCCCAGCTGCTTCATCTGGGCCTGCGAACCGCGAGCGCCGGAGTGGGCCATCATGTAGATGGCGTTGATTTCCTTCTCGCGACCGTTCTCGTCCTTATGCTTCATCTGAAGCTCGGCCATCATCTCGTCGGCGACGCGGTCGGTGGCCTTGGCCCAGGCGTCGACGACCTTGTTGTACTTCTCGCCCTTGGTGATCAGGCCGTCGGCGTACTGTTGCTCGTACTCCTCGGCCAGGGTGCGGGTCTCGGCGACGATCGCCTCCTTCCGCTTCGGGATGATGATGTCGTCCTTGCCGAAGGAGATGCCGGCCTTGGCCGCTTCCTTGAAGCCCAGACCCATGACCTGGTCGGCGAAGATCACCGTCGCCTTCTGGCCGCAGTGGCGATAGACCACGTCGATCAGATTCCCGATTTCCTTCTTGGTCAGGGCCTTCTCGATCAGTCGGTGACCGATCGCCGGGTGACGCGGCAGCAGGGCGGCGATCTTCATCCGGCCCGGGGTGGTGTCGATCACGCGGCGACGCGCCACGCCGTCGGCGTCCACTTCCGTGAAGCGCGACTTGATCTTGGCGTGCAGCGACACGACGCCGGCGTCCATGGCGGCTTCGATCTCGCCCAGGTCGGCGAAGATCTTGCCTTCGCCCGGCTCGCCGTCACGGGCCACCGACAGGTAGTACAGGCCCAGGACGATGTCCTGCGACGGCACGATGATCGGGCGACCGTTGGCGGGCGACAGGATGTTGTTGGTCGACATCATCAGGACGCGCGCTTCCAGCTGGGCCTCGAGGCTCAGCGGGACGTGCACGGCCATCTGGTCGCCGTCGAAGTCGGCGTTGAACGCGGCGCAGACCAGCGGGTGCAGCTGGATGGCCTTGCCCTCGATCAGCTTGGGCTCGAACGCCTGGATGCCCAGACGGTGCAGGGTCGGGGCGCGGTTCAGCAGCACCGGGTGCTCGCGGATCACCTCTTCGAGGATGTCCCACACCTGGGGCTGTTCGCGCTCGACCATGCGCTTGGACTGCTTGACGGTGCCCGACAGGCCCTTGGCGTCCAGGCGCGCATAGATGAACGGCTTGAACAGCTCCAGCGCCATCTTCTTGGGCAGGCCGCACTCGTGCAGCTTCAGGTCCGGACCCACGACGATGACCGAACGGCCCGAATAGTCGACGCGCTTGCCCAGCAGGTTCTGGCGGAACCGGCCCTGCTTGCCCTTCAGCATGTCGGCCAACGACTTCAGCGGACGCTTGTTCGCGCCGGTGATCACGCGGCCGCGGCGGCCGTTGTCGAACAGGGCGTCGACCGACTCCTGCAGCATCCGCTTTTCGTTGCGGATGATGATGTCGGGGGCGCGCAGCTCGATCAGGCGCTTGAGGCGGTTGTTACGGTTGATGACCCGGCGATACAGGTCGTTCAGGTCCGAGGTCGCGAAGCGGCCGCCGTCCAGCGGCACCAGCGGGCGCAGTTCCGGCGGGATGACCGGCACGACCGTCAGCACCATCCACTCCGGACGGTTGCCCGACTCCTGGAAGGCTTCCAGGATCTTCAGGCGCTTGCTGAACTTCTTCTGCTTCATGTCCGACGGGTTGCCCGCCAGCTCTTCGCGCAGCTTCTCGGCTTCCTTCTCCAGGTCGATCGCCTTGAGCAGGTTCTGGACGGCCTCGGCGCCGATCTCGGCGGTGAAGCTGTCGTCGCCGTATTCGTCCTGGGCGCGCATGAAGTCGTCCTCGCTGAGCAGCTGGTGCTGCTTCAGCGGGGTCAGGCCCGGCTCGGTGACGATGTAGTATTCGAAGTACAGGACGCGCTCGATGTCCTTCAGCGGCATGTCCAGCATCATGGCGATGCGCGAGGGCAGCGACTTCAGGAACCAGATGTGGGCGACCGGCGAGGCCAGCTCGATGTGGCCCATGCGCTCGCGGCGGACGCGGGCCAGGGTGACCTCGACGCCGCACTTCTCGCAGATGATGCCCTTGTACTTCATGCGCTTGTACTTGCCGCACAGGCATTCGTAGTCCTTGGTCGGGCCAAAGATACGGGCGCAGAACAGGCCGTCACGCTCGGGCTTGAACGTGCGGTAGTTGATGGTCTCGGGCTTCTTGATCTCGCCGAACGACCACGAGCGGATCTTTTCCGGCGAGGCCAGCGAGATGCGGATCTGGTCAAAGGTCGGAGCGGCCTGGACCGGATTGAAGATGTTCAGGACTTCCTGGTTCATCTTGGTTCCTTCTGCGGGACTACCCGCGAAAATTCAAAGTTGGAGAGCGGGCTGATGGGGGCCCTCCCCGGCCTTCAGGCCAGGGAGGGAGATCCGGATCAGCTGTTCTCCAGCTCGACGTTCAGGCCGAGCGAGCGCATTTCCTTGACCAGCACGTTGAAGCTTTCCGGGATCCCGGCTTCGAACGTGTCGTCGCCGCGAACGATCGACTCGTAGACCTTGGTCCGGCCAGCCACGTCGTCGGACTTCACCGTCAGCATTTCCTGCAGGGTGTAGGCCGCGCCGTAGGCTTCCAGAGCCCACACTTCCATTTCCCCGAAGCGCTGGCCGCCGAACTGGGCCTTGCCGCCCAACGGTTGCTGGGTGACCAGGGAGTACGGACCGATCGAACGGGCGTGGATCTTGTCGTCGACCAGGTGGTGCAGCTTCAGCATGTAGATGTAGCCGACCGTGACCGGACGCTTGAACTGGTCGCCGGTCTGGCCGTCGAACAGGATCGACTGGCCCGACGGGTTCACACCGGCCATTTCGAGGTGGTCCTCGATATCGCTGATGCGGGCGCCGTCGAACACCGGCGTGGCAATCGGAACGCCCTTGCCGAGGTTGCGGGCCAGTTCGACCAGCTCTTCCTCGGTTTCCGGCAATTCCTCGTCCGGGCCGTAGATCTCGCCCAGGCGCTGGACCAGGGCTTCCTTCTGGCCGCCGGCCTGCCAGTCTTCCAGCAGGTTGGTGATCTGCTTGCCCAGGTTGGCGCAGGCCCAGCCCAGGTGGGTTTCGAAGATCTGGCCGACGTTCATGCGCGAGGGCACGCCCAGCGGGTTCAGCACGACGTCCACGTGGGTCCCGTCGGCGAGGAACGGCATGTCCTCGATCGGCAGGATGCGCGAGATGACGCCCTTGTTGCCGTGACGGCCGGCCATCTTGTCGCCCGGCTGCAGCTTGCGCTTCACGGCCACGAAGACCTTGACCATCTTCATCACGCCCGGGGGCAGTTCGTCGCCGCGCTGCAGCTTGTCGACCTTGTCCTCGAAGCGGCGGTCCAGGCGCTTGCGGTTCTCGTCGAACAGACGGCGCAGGCTTTCCAGCTCGCCCATCGCCTTCTCGTCCTCGAGGGCGATCTGCCACCACAGGCCGGGCTGGACTTCAGCCAGGCCCTCGGCGGTGATCGGGCCGCGCGACAGGCCCTTGGGACCCGACAGAGCGACGTTGCCGATCAGCAGCTCGCGCAGGCGGCCCGAGATGTTGCGATTCAGGATCGCGAACTCGTCGTCGCGGTCCTTGCCCAGGCGGTCGATCTCGGCGCGCTCGATGGCCAGGGCGCGTTCGTCCTTGTCGACGCCGTGACGGTTGAACACCCGCACGTCGACGATCGTGCCGGCGACGCCCGGGGGCAGGCGCAGGCTGGTGTCACGGACGTCGCTGGCCTTTTCGCCGAAGATGGCGCGCAGCAGCTTTTCTTCCGGCGTCATCGGCGACTCGCCCTTCGGCGTGACCTTGCCGACCAGGATGTCGCCCGGCTGGACCTCGGCGCCGATCGCCACGATGCCCGCTTCGTCGAGGTTGCGCAGGGCTTCCTCGCCGACGTTGGGGATGTCGCGGGTGATCTCTTCCGGACCCAGCTTGGTGTCGCGGGCCATGACTTCGAATTCCTCGATGTGGATCGAGGTGAAGACGTCGTCGCGGACGATGCGCTCGGAGATCAGGATCGAGTCTTCGAAGTTGTAGCCGTTCCAGGGCATGAACGCGACGAGCGCGTTGCGGCCCAGGGCCAGTTCGCCCAGCTCGGTCGACGGACCGTCGGCGATGATGTCGCCGGCGCTGATCTTGTCGCCCACCTTCACCAGCGGGCGCTGGTTGATGCAGGTCGACTGGTTCGAACGCTGGAACTTGCTCAGACGGTAGATGTCGACGCCCGAACGGGCGCTGTCGGTCTCTTCCGTGGCGCGGACGACGATGCGGGTGCCGTCGATCTGCTCGACCACGCCGGTGCGCTTGGCGATGACCACGGCGCCGGAGTCACGGGCGACCACGGCCTCCATGCCCGTGCCGACCAGCGGGGCGTCGGACTGCACCAGCGGCACGGCCTGACGCTGCATGTTCGAGCCCATCAGGGCGCGGTTGGCGTCGTCGTTTTCCAGGAACGGGATCAGGGCCGCGGCCACCGAAACCACCTGGCGCGGCGACACGTCCATCAGGTCGACCTGTTCCTTCTGGAGCAGGGTCGGTTCGCCGTTGATCCGGCCGGGGACCAGGTCGTCGACGATCTCGCCGTTCAACACCTTGATGTTGGACTGGGCGATGACGTGCTTCGACTCTTCCATGGCCGACATGTAGACGACCTCGTCGAGCGGCTTGCCGTCGGCGACGCGACGGTAGGGGCTCTCGATGAAGCCGTACTTGTTGACCCGGGCGTGGGTGGCCAGGCTGTTGATCAGGCCGATGTTCGGGCCTTCCGGCGTTTCGATCGGGCAGATGCGGCCGTAGTGGGTCGGGTGCACGTCGCGGACTTCGAAGCCGGCGCGCTCGCGGGTCAGACCGCCCGGGCCAAGCGCCGACAGGCGGCGCTTGTGGGTGATCTCCGACAGCGGGTTGGTCTGGTCCATGAACTGCGACAGCTGCGAGCTGCCGAAGAATTCACGCACCGAGGCCGCGGCCGGCTTGGCGTTGATCAGGTCGTGCGGCATCACGGTGTCGATGTCGACCGACGACATGCGTTCCTTGATGGCGCGCTCCATGCGCAGCAGGCCGACGCGGTACTGGTTTTCCAGCAGCTCGCCCACCGAACGAACCCGGCGGTTGCCCAGGTTGTCGATGTCGTCGATCTCGCCGCGGCCGTCCCGCAGGCCGACCAGCAGCTTGAGCACCGCCAGCACGTCTTCCTTGCGCAGCACGCGCATCTCGTCCGAAGCGTCCAGCTCCAGGCGCATGTTCATCTTCACGCGGCCCACGGCCGACAGGTCGTAGCGCTCGGCGTCGAAGAACAGCGACTTGAACATCGCCTCGGCGGCTTCGACGGTCGGCGGCTCGCCCGGACGCATCACGCGGTAGATGTCGAACAGCGCGTCCTCGCGGACGGCGTTCTTGTCCACGCGCAGGGTGTTGCGCATGTAGGCGCCGACCGTGACGTGGTCGATGTCCAGCACGTCGATGGTGCTGAAGCCTTGGTCGGCCAGGGCCTGGATCGAGGTGACGTCCAGCTCGTCGCCGGCCTCGGCGTAGATCTCGCCGTTCTCGAAATTGACCGCGTCGCGGGCCAGGTAGCGGCCGGTCAGGGCCTCGGGCGCCAGCAGCAGGGTCTTCAGGCCGGCGTCGGCCAGCTTCTTGGCCTGGCGGGCGGTGATCTTGGTGCCGGCCGGGGCCACTTCCTCGCCGGTGTCGGCGTCGATCAGGGCGAATTCCGGCTTCACGCCGCGCCAGCGCTCGGGCTTGTACGGGGTGGCCCAGCCTTCAGCGCCGGCCGCGGTGCGCTTCTCGAAGGGCACGACGTCGTAGAAGGTGGTCAGGATCTCTTCGCCGTCCATGCCCAGGGCATAGAGGAAGGTGGTGGCCGGCAGCTTGCGGCGGCGGTCGATGCGGACATAGACCACGTCCTTGGCGTCGAACTCGAAGTCCAGCCACGAGCCGCGGTACGGGATCACCCGGGCGGCGAAGAGCAGCTTGCCCGAGGCGTGGGTCTTGCCCTTGTCGTGGTCGAAGAACACGCCGGGCGAACGGTGCATCTGCGAGACGATGACCCGCTCGGTGCCGTTGACGATGAAGGTGCCCTTGTCGGTCATGAGCGGGATGTCGCCCATGTAGACGTCCTGCTCCTTGATGTCCTTGACGGACCGGGCGCCGGTTTCTTCTTCCGTTTCGAACACGATCAGCCGCAGCTTGACCTTCAGCGGCGCCGCGAAGGTCATGTCGCGCTGGATGCACTCCTCAACGTCGTACTTGGGCTCTTCGAACTCGTACGAGACGTATTCGAGCACCGCGCGCTCGTTGAAGTCCTTGATCGGGAAGACGGACTTGAACACCGCCTCGATGCCTTCGTCGCGGCGTTGGCCCGGACGGACCTCGCGCTGAAGGAACTGCTCGTAGGACGAGCGCTGAACCTCGATCAGGTTCGGCATCTGCACAGCTTCGGGGATGCGGCCGAAAGACTTCCGGATCCGCTTCTTGCCGGTGAAGGATTGCGCCATGTTTTTTCCCTGGGCGCGGACGGACTCCGCGCGTGAATTCGAATGCACCTAGCGTCCACCCTCGCCGCTCTCCCCTGGGGAGAACGCTGGACGCTGGAATTCCCCTGTCAGGACAACCGGGACCGGAAGCCTGACGGGCGCCCCTTCGCGCTGGTCGGAGGGCGGCTGACCGCGCCTCGGGGCGTATCATGCGGACACGCGCGTGCGCGTTCCGCCGAATGTCTTCGTGAACGGGCGGATATAGGACAAGCCGCCGGGGTTGGAAAGGGGGTTTATCCACAAAAGAATGCGGGAGCCCGCCGTAGAGCTTGGAACTTCCCGACCGGTGTCGTTCCGGACAAGCCCGGCGGAGCCGGGCGCCGATCCGGGACCGACCTGGAGCGCTGAGCTCAGACGTCGATCCCGGATCGGCGCGCTGCGCGCTTGTCCGGGATGACAGCGGTTATTTGATGACCTGCACGGCCGCCAGGGCCTGTGCGGAGAGGGTCTTGTCGCCGGAGGCGGTGAGCTTGCCGGCCTTGTCGTCCCAGTGCAGCTTGACCGACTTGCCCCCACCCTTTTCGTTGGCGCCCTTCTCGTAGGCGTTGGTTACGCCGTCGTCGTCATAGAGGGTGAAGTCGGCGTCGCGGCCGGGATAGACCTTGACCGCATTGATCGCCTGGGGCGTGGCCGTGCTCTGGATCGGCGCGCCCATCGGGATGATCGAGCCGGCGCGGACGAACAGCGGGATGGTGTCGATCGGGGCGTGGACGCGGATCGTCTGGCCGCCGGCGACCTTCTGGCCGGTCCAGTAGTCGTACCAGTCGGCCCCGGCCGGCAGGTAGACGTCGCGCTCCT